>NZ_JBEPTH010000004.1:0-609444 GCF_040549385.1 Bradyrhizobium sp. LB11.1
AGCCTTGACGGCAGTACACCGGATCAAGCCTACTTCACCCCGCTGCCGCTCCGCACGGCAGCCTAACCCCGGCAGAGCCTCCACTTATCGATGCGGAGATGCTGTTCAGACAACCGGGACCAGCTCAGGTCCAAAACGTTCAGTTTTGATGGCGAGCGGATCGAAGCCGAGCTTCACAAGCTTGCTTGAGATGCTCTCAACAAACCCTGTGGGACCGCAGACAAAGAACAAGGGGTTTTCTTCGCGCGCAAAGCTGCTCTCCGCGAGCAGGAGTTGGTCAATCCGCCCTCTGTGGCCGCTCCAGTTGCGAGGACACGCGCGAGTAAGAGCATAAACCAGGCGCAGATCAGCATCGCCGTCGGTCATCGCATCGAGTTCATCTCGGTAAATGATGTCGTCCAGGCTGCGAACTGAATAGATCAACGATGCAGGTATGGGGTCGCGCAATGCTCTGCGGTGACGCAACATGGCCATAAGCGGCGTAACCCCACTGCCGCCCGCAACGAGACATAACGGGCGATTGGCCGCTTGATTCCAGATAAAGTGGCCGCCGATCGGTCCGCGAAACTCGAGAGCGTCACCAATCTGCAGTTCATCGAGCAGATAGGAGGAAACCTCGCCGTCCTCGATCCGCTCCACGGTGAGGGTAATGAGGTGCTCCGCCGGAGGCGACGCGATCGAGTAGCTTCGTTCCGCCCGATAGCCGCCGTCGGCCGTGAGGCGAATGTCGACGTGTTGTCCAGGCCGGTGCCCGGGCCAACGGGTGGGCTGCAGGACGATGCTCTTCACCCGACTCGTTTCGGCCACGATAGCCTGCACGCGTCCGATCTGCCATTCGATCCTGGACCGCAACTGAGGCGCGTCAATCGCCGTCATATCGCTGCTCCCTCCAGGGATCGCCGTAGTTGTGATAGCCGCGCGACTCCCAGAACCCCGGCTCGTCCTTGGGCATGAAGCGCAGTCTCCGGAGCCATTTCGCGCTCTTCCAAAAATAGAGATGAGGAACAAGAAGCCGTGCAGGGCCTCCATGAGCCGGAGCGAGCGGCAAACCCTCGTAGCGGGTCGCAATCATCGCTCTTCCGCCGATTAGGTCGACAAGGGGAAGGTTCGTCGTGTACCCGCCGTCACAATGCGCCATGACAAAGGCATTGGGTGGCGCGTCCAGCCCGACAACCTTCAGAAGGTCGTCGAAGGTGATGCCCTGCCAAACCGTTTTGAGCTTCGTCCATTTCGTGACGCAGTGAATGTCAGTTTTGATCGTGGTCTGCGGCAATGCTTCGAATTCGTCCCAGGTCCATCTGCCAAGCAACGTTCCGCCAAGTTGAAGCGAAATGTTCCAGTCGGCGACCCGGATGTCCGGCGTCGGTCCGGCGGAGAGCACGGGGAAGTCGGTCGTCAGATACTGCCCGGGCGGCAACTCGGCCGCCCCGGAAGTCCGGCGTTTTGATCTGAAGCCGCGGGAAACAACAGGCTGGTCCATTGATGCGTGCCCTTGTGTGTGCTGACGCGCAGGAGTCCGGACGTGATATCGGCGTGCCGTGGATCCCGCTCCAACGCAGATGCACCTCGCTCGATGGCTTGTCGATGGCCGCTGCGGAGAATGCATCAAGATCGAGAAAGACAGAGCAATCGCGGATGCGCAGCCACGGCGCATTTCAATATTTAGAGCCTTGCGATCTCGAGTGTTGCGAGCAGGAGGTGACGATGTCGGACGTGAGGCGGACGCTGCATTCGGACGGGCTTGCTTACCTTAGCGCTCAGGAACTGGCAGCTCGCATCCGTCGACGTGAGTTGTCGCCGGTTGAAGTGATCGACGACTTTATTCGGCGCATCGAAGTGCGCAATCCGAGCCTCAACGCGCTCGTCTATCTCGATTTCGACGGAGCCCGCGCAAGAGCGAAAGAGGCCGAACGCGCATTATGTGCCGGCGAGCCGATGGGGCCGCTGCATGGCATCCCGTCAGCGCTCAAGGATCTGTTCGACTTCAAGCCGGGCTGGCCAGCAAGCCTTGGCGGCATTCGTGCGCTGAAGCACCACGTCGTGAACGGCTACTGCGCATTTTGCGAGCGCATGGAGCAGCGCGGTGGAGTAGTATTCCTCGGCAAAACCAACAGTTCTCTCATGGGCTTCCGGGGCACATGCGACAATTACCTATTCGGTCCCACCCGCAACCCTTTCAATCTTTCCAAGAATGCCGGCGGCTCCTCCGGCGGCAGTGCCGCAGCGGTAGCCGATGGACTACTGCCCATTGCAGAAGGCACGGATGCCGGGGGATCGATACGCATTCCGTCCGCCTGGTGTGGCGTCTACGGTTACAAGGCATCCTTTGGCCGCGTGCCGTTCCTGGTGCGACCGAACGCTTTCGGCGCCGCTGATTCCCCCTTCCTCTTCGAAGGGCCGATCACCAGAACGGTCGAGGATGCGGCCGTCGCTTTGAACGTCCTTGCCGGCCATGATCGGCGGGATCCTTTCAGTCTGACAGGACCGGCGGTCGACTTCACAGCAGCGACCCGACGTTCCATTCGCGGTCTCAGGATTGCCTATAGTCCGAACCTGGATGTCTTTCCGGTCGACGGAAAGGTGGCCGAGACGGTTGGCCCCGCGTTGATGGCTTTCGAAGAAGCCGGAGCTCACGTTGAGGAGGTCAAGCTCGGTATCTCCCGTTCGCAGCGGGAATTGAGCGACGTCTGGTCTCGCCTCTACATGCTTCTGAACCTGCAGGCGATCGATAACATCAAGCGCGATGGCATCGATCTGTTCGGGCAGCATCGCGCCGACTTTCCGCCCGAATATCTGGATTGGGTCGACAAGACCAACCGGATGTCCGGTCTGGACTTCTTTCGAGACCAGGCCGTTCGGTCGGAGGTGTACGATGCTTTTCAGCGAGTTCTTCAGAAGTTCGATCTGCTCGTCACGCCAACTCTCGCGTGTCCGCCGGTCGATAATTCAAGCGACGGGAACACGATCGGCCCGACGTCCATCAACGGCGTGGACATCGATCCCCTCATCGGTTGGTGCCTGACCTATTTTGTCAACTTTACGGGACATCCGGCGGCGTCGATCCCGGCAGGTCTGTCCGGGGGACTTCCGGTCGGGATGCAAATCATAGGCCGGAGAAATGCCGACTCGGATGTGCTGGCGGCAAGCGCTGCGTTCGAGCGGCTTCGGCCATGGCAGGACAATTACCGAATTTGCCGTGAGCGCCCCCTTCATGACCGACAAGTTCTTGTGAGCGGCGGAGACTTCAGTGAGAGATGATCGAATCAACCCGGCAATCGTGAACGAACTGGCAGCGACCGTGAGCCTCTCCATCGATGAGCCGGACCGAGCCGGGATCGCTGCGTTGATGGCGTCGGTCAGAGCGGCAGTCATTCGGCGAGCGGACACGCTACCAATCGAGTCGCCCCCGGCACTCGTATTTGATCCGCGATAACGGAGCTTTAAGAATGGACATCGCCGGCCTGGACGTTACGGGGGCAGCTAAAGCGATATTGTCCCGGTCACTTTCGCCTATCGACCTCACCGAGCACATGCTGGGGCGGATCTCGAGGATTGATCCTCACCTGAAGGCATTTGTCGAAGTGCTGTCTGAGCAGGCGCGGGCTTCTGCGAAGCAGGCCGATGCCGAAATCCGCAAGGGCCATTATCGTGGTCCGCTGCATGGCATCCCGGTCGCGGTCAAGGAACTGTATGACATTGCAGGCGTCGAGACCCGTTCCGGCTCACGTGTACGGGAACATTATGCCGCTCGGGCCGATGGCGCCGTCATCCGCAAACTTAGGGACGCTGGTGCTGTCTTGCTCGGGACCACGACGACCTATGAATTTGCCTTCGGCTTTGACGCTCCGCCGACGCGCAACGCATGGAATCTGGACCACATTCCCTCGGGTTCGACTGGCGGTGCGGCGGCGGCCCTTGCGGCACGGCTGTGCCTGGCCGCCGTAGGCAGCGATAGCGGTGGTTCGATCCGCACGCCGGCCGCAGCGAATGGCGTCGCCGGCATCAAGCCGACCGTTGGTCGCGTGAGCAAGGCGGGCATTACCGTCGTCAGCTGGTCGCTTGATCATCCCGCCCCCATGGGAAAGACCGTGAGAGACCTCGCGGTTCTGCTTGGAGTCATGAGCGGGGTCGATCCGAATGATCCGAGCAGCAGGAACCTCCCGGTGCCGGACTACACGAAGGCTCTGGACGGCGACGTCAGGGGCATTCGCATCGGCGTGCCGAGCAATTACTTCTTCGATGACGTCCAGCCCGCGGTGGCGCATGCCGTCGGCGAAGCCGTGACTGTGCTCGAGAAGCTAGGAGCGGCGATCGTCCCGCTGACTGTCCCGAGCATGGAAGGGATCATCGACTCGTGGCTCGCCATCGCCCTGGCGGAAGCCGCAACTTATCATCAGCAGAGCCTCCGGTCGAAAGCCGACTTGTACGCGAGCGATGTGCGATTCTTGCTTGAGGCTGGCGAGCTGACGCTTGCCACAACCTATATCAATGCGCAGCGCGTCCGACATGCCTGGAGGTCGTCACTGCGCGCCGCCATGGAAGCCGTAGACATCATGATCACACCGACCTTGCCGAATACCGCAATGAAGGTCGGCCAGACTCTGAGCAAGATTGGCACGAAGGAGGAGACGGTCTTCGAGGTCTCTGCGAGATTTTGCGCTCCTTTCAATCTAGCGGGCTTTCCAGCAGCTTCTATTCCGTGCGGCTTCGCGCCCGATCGGCTTCCGATCGGTCTTCAAATTATCGGCAAGCCATTTGAGGAGGAAGCCGTTCTCCGGGTCGGGCAAGCATTTGAGAGCCGTACGGATCATCACTTGAGAGTACCCTCGATTTCGGGTCTGTCAGCCTGATTACCACGCGCGGTCCGGCGAACCTCATCGCGGCGACGCGCGAACAGATTACATCAAGATAGAAAAAGAGAAGGCAATCGCCGACGAGCAGATTTTGTTGCGATTGGCTATCCCGGATCCCGACAGATCATTCGTGCCGAGGCCATGTGCGCTCGGTCGCAATCGCGGGAGAAAGCTATGCGGGTTGGAGCTCAGGCAGCAGCGGTAGTCATCGCGGGCAGCGCGGTTGCGACGATGCTGTTCTTCGGATCGCTGAAGGACAGCAACGCTCAGAGCACTGCGCGTTACTTGCCGCAATACACTGCGGACGGACAACTGCTCCTGCCAAAGAATTTCCACGAGTGGGTCTACGTCGGTTCGCCCTTGACGCCAAATGCCCTCAACGGGGGACAGGCAAACTTTCCGGAGTTCCACAACGTCTACATCGAGCCGGGTTCGTACGCGATCTACAAGAAGACCGGCGAATTCCCCGAGGGGACGATCCTGTTCAAGGAATTGCAGCTCACGTTGCCGCAGGAGAACGCTGACGGTTCGCGGACGGAAGCGTCGGGGCGCGGTTACTTTCCAGGCAAGTGGAACGGAGCCGATGTGACCGTCAAGGACTCCAAGCGCTTTGCCGAGACAAATGGATGGGGGTACTTCAACTTCAATCATCATGAACCAAAGGCGTCGATGGCCAAGGTGAAGTCGAAGGACGAGTGCGCCTACTGCCACATCGCCAACGCCAAGAAGGATGAGGTCTGGACGCAATTCTACCCGCTGCTGGACAACAAGGACGCGCGATAATGCGCATTAAGCTCCCTAAAATCGCCTGTATCGCTCTGGCCGTGGCGATCGGGATCGGGTCGGCGCTCAGGCAATCGCTGTTTCGGGCGAGGGCTGCCGATGGCATCGCGACCGGCGCTGGAGCGGCCGACCGAGAGGGTCACCTGCATGTGCCCGATGACTATCGCACCACCGATCAGCTCCTCGGAAGCTGGGCGATTGCCGCGGACGAGGGCAAGGGCTCGAAGGAAGTTCACGTCGTCTATGCCTCGCCCGGGGTGATCGGTGCCTATCGAAAGACCAGGCGCTTCCCGGATGGCGCGGTGCTGATCAAGGAGGTCTTCAAGTCCGCCACCGCCGAGATGACGACCGGCACCGTCAGCCGTGCCGATGTCCTGAAGGGCTGGTTCGTGATGATGAAGGACACCGCGAACAGGCATCCGGTTAGCGCGCTGTGGGGCGATGGCTGGGGTTGGTCCTGGTTCGACGCGGGCGATCGGTCAAAGACAACCACCACGAACTACAGCGAGCAATGTCAGGGGTGCCACGTGCCGGCGCAGGCGTCCGACTGGGTTTACGTCGATGGATACCCGCCGCTGAGGCCATAGCGCCGGCCCGGGCCATCGAAAGTCATTCGATTCAACAAAAGCCAATCATCAGAGGAGCGAGAGATGGCTAAAGAGGCGATCAACGAGATGGGAATGTCCAAAGGACAGGCCGGTCATCTCTATACCCAGACCAACGAGATTGAAAATGCCGTAATCCACTACGCGCGACAGGTCGACGGCAAGCTGATCGAGGTTGCTCGCATCAAGACTGGCGGCGCCGGGTCCGGCGAATTCAAGCCGATCAGCGGCCAGGACAGCGCCCCCAACTCGTTCGAGGGCGCGGGGAGCGTCATCATCACATCCGACCGGCGCTTTCTGTTCGCGACCAACGGTGGAGACAATTCCGTATCGAGCTTTCGTCTGGAGAGCGACGGGCAGCTTACACTGCTCGATGTGAAGTCGACCGGCAATCCAGTCGATGGAAGGAGTGGCACGGCGAAATCACTCGCTTTTGCGCCTTCGACCCGGACGCTCTTCGTTCTGCACTCGTTCGGACCGGATCATCTGCGGTTGATGTCGGTGGATGCAGAAGGCATGCTCAAGCCGCGGCCCGAGCGCTACACGGTCAACACCTACAGCAAGCGGAATCGCGTCTCCACCATGGTCGCGGTCTCGCCCAACGAGGATATGGTGCTGGTGGGCACCACATTCGACGAGCCGATCGCGCACACCGGGTTGTATCCCGACGGCTCGCCCATTCTTTGGGTCCAGCGGGCGGGCGGCGCGTTGCATTCCATTGCCTCGAATGCGCCGGATCCGGACGGCCTTGCCGTTTTCGCGCTGCAGAAGGATGGCTCGCTTGGCACGGCCAGATTCTATGACGCAAAGGGCGGTTCTCCGTTCTTCATCGCCTTCCTGAACAAGCGGCCGGATACCTTCGTGATCGGCTATGCCGTCGGCGACGGATGTTCGATCTGTACCGTCGAAAAGAACGGCGCGATCAAGATTGGTCCGCTGGTCAAGATCGATACGAGTGCAGGCCTGCCGTCGGAGCTGTGCTGGCTTGCGATCGCTCCCGATGATCGCACGATCTACGCGACGAATTTCGGCTACAGCAACATCAGCAGCTATCGCATCAACGGCGGCGGTCTTGAGATTGCCAGCGATCCGGCCTGCCCCAAGGTGCCCGGCGACGGCACCGCAAGGGGATTGAACGGGACCGTGACGAGCGGACCCAGCGATAGCTGGCTCACGCCGGACGGCGCCTTCCTCTATCAAATCTACGGTAATGCCTCGAAGTTGGTCGGCTACAGCACTCAGTCGGACGGCTCGTTGAAGGAAATCGGCAGCGTCAAGATTCCGTACAACAGCCCACAGGGGCTCGCCGGCTTCTGATCCGGTTCGATGACACAAGGACCGGGCGTGGTTCGCATCGCTGGCCCATGCCCGGCATCTCCCTTGCTCAAAGCGGGAAGCGGACGACATGAGCTGTGAGACGGATGCTTGAAGCAGATCACGACCGCACTCGCGACAGATCAGTGGTTCACCGCAGGCATATTGGCGCGGAAGAGGGTCTCGGGCAGACATTCGAGTTGCAGCGCGCTGCAGGCGTGGCGCGGGTGGTATTTTCTGGTGCTCGAGATAGCACCGAGGTTCGCGACGTCTATCGCAAGTTTCCGATGGCCGTCTTGTTTCCGAGTGTCGACAATTGTCGACACAAGGAGACCGTTCTCATCAATACATCGGGCGGTGTTGCGGGCGGCGACGAGATCAACATCGAAATTGTTGCCCGGGACAAGGCCTCGGTCGCGATGACCACGCAGGCCGCGGAGAAGGTCTATCGCGCTCTCGACCGTCCTGCCCGGATCCTGACGCGGTTAAAAGCCGAGGGGGGTGCTCGACTTGCATGGCTTCCGCAAGAGACGATCGTCTTCAACAAGGCGCGCATCGTGCGGCAGACGGAAGTCGAAGTGCGATCGGGGGCTGAGCTGGTGGCCCTGGAGTGGCTGGTTCTCGGCCGCGCCGAGAGCGGTGAAGAAGTCATCGCCGGGTATATTCTGGATACCTGGCGGATCAGGGTCGACGGCCGCCTCGTTTGGGCGGACGGCTTCCTTTCGTGCGACCAGACATTCCCTCAATTGCGGAGAATGGCTTTGCTTTCAAACTGGAGAGCGATCGCGACAATGATTTATTTCGGGCCGGGCCTTGAGGAACGGCTCGCGAGATTTCGCGAGATCGGAGCCTCTCTGGGATGCGCGTGCGGAGTTACGCTCGTGGGCGCGATCATCGTAATCCGCGTCGCTGCAGCTGCCAGTGCGGATCTCAAGCGAGGTCTGCGCCGCTTCCTCGATCAGCTCAATCGTGAACTGGGAAAAGGGCCCTTCGGCGTGCCGAAGATGTGGTCCTGCTAACTGCGCGGCGAATGGGAAAGCCATCTTGAATCTGACGCCACGAGAACGAGACAAGCTGATGATCGCTCTTGCTGCGATCGTTGCGCGTGGCCGGCTCGGCAGGGGCGTCAAGCTGAATTATCCCGAAAGCATCGCATTGATTTCCGATGCCATCATGGAAGGCGCTCGCGACGGGAGATCGGTTGCGGACCTCATGGCGGAAGGCGGCAGGCTTCTGCGCCGCGATCAGGTCATGAAGGGGGTTCCGGAGATGATCCGCGAGATCCAGGTCGAAGCGACGTTTCCGGACGGTACCAAGCTTGTCCCCATTCACAATCCGATTCGATAGGAGCTGGAGGCGCGACATGATTCCCGGGGAAATCATTCCGGCTGATGGCGACATCGTCCTGAACCGCGACAGGACGGGACGATCGATTGACGTAGCCAACGCAGGCGACCGGCCGGTCCAGGTCGGTAGCCACTATCACTTCGCCGAAGTGAACGCTGCACTCGTGTTCGATCGGACCGTTGCCCGTGGCTGCCGCCTCGATATCCCGGCCGGGACTGCCGTGAGGGTCGAGCCGGGGCAGTCGCGCGAGGTCTCGCTGATTCCGTTTACCGGGGCGCGGCGCATCTACGGCTTCAGCGGCGGCGTGATGGGCCCTCTTGAATCGCGTGCCGGCGCCTCTGGCGTCAATGACTGAGAGAGAGAAAAGCGATGTCCGTCACGATGAGCCGCAGAGCCTATGCGCAGATGTTCGGTCCCACGGTCGGCGACAAGGTGCGTCTGGCGGACACCGACCTGTTCATTGAGCCCGAGAAGGACTTCACGATCTATGGCGAGGAGGTGAAGTTCGGAGGCGGCAAGGTCATTCGGGACGGGATGGGACAGTCGCAGGTCACGCGCGCACGGGGAGCAGTCGATACGGTCATTACCAATGCGCTGATCCTGGATCATTGGGGGATCGTCAAGGCCGACATTGCGATCAAGGACGGGCTAATCGCTGGCATCGGCAAGGCGGGTAACCCCGACACACAGCCGGGGGTGTCTATCGTTATAGGGCCGGGGACGGAAATCATCGCGGGCGAGGGCAAGATCATCACCGCCGGAGGGATGGATACTCACATTCATTTCATATGCCCCCAGCAGATAGAGGAAGCGCTTTTCTCGGGCATGACGACTATGATGGGCGGAGGCACCGGACCCGCCGCGGGAACAACGGCAACGACCTGTACCCCAGGGCCGTGGCACATCCATCGCATGCTTGAGGCGCTGGACGCCTTCCCCATGAATTTCGGCATTTTCGGCAAGGGCAATGCCAGCGCACCCGAGGCCCTGGTCGAGCAGGTCGAAGCCGGAGCTTGCGGCCTGAAGCTGCACGAGGACTGGGGTGCAACGCCGGCAGCCATCGATTGCTGTCTGTCCGTTGCGGACGACATGGATGTGCAGGTCATGATCCACACCGACTCCCTGAACGAGGGTGGGTTTGTCGAGAGCACGATCGCTGCGTTCAAGGGGAGGACGATCCACGCTGCTCACACCGAAGGGGCAGGCGGCGGCCACGCGCCTGATATCATCAAGGTCTGCGGCGAGAACAACATTATCCCTGCCTCGACCAACCCGACGCGCCCTTATACGGCAAACACGCTCGACGAAGCGCTGGACATGCTGATGGTGACTCATCATCTCGACCGCCGTATCCCGGAAGACGTTGCCTTTGCGGAAAGCCGTATAAGGAAGGAGACGATTGCCGCCGAGGACATCCTGCACGATCTCGGCGCCTTCTCGATCGTATCGTCCGATAGTCAGGCGATGGGACGCGTCGGCGAGGTGATCACGCGCACTTGGCAAACCGCCGACAAGATGAAGAAGCAGTTCGGCCGGATGTCGGAGGAGGCCGGACAGAACGACAATTTCCGGGCACGACGCTACGTCGCCAAATACACCATCAACCCGGCGATCGCGCAGGGAATGTCGCGCTACATAGGCTCGCTCGAGATCGGGAAGCTTGCAGATATCGTTGTCTGGGACCCGGCATTCTTCGGGGTCAAGCCTGATATGGTCTTGAAATCGGGCATGATCGTCGCCGCCATCATGGGTGACCCCAACGCGTCCATACCCACGCCTCAACCGGAGTATTACCGGCCCATGTTCGGCGCCTTCGGCCGTTCGCCCGCCAGGAATTCAGTCACGTTCGTGAGCAAGGCCTCGCTCGAGACGACGATCTCGGTGAACCTGCAAAAGCGTCTCCTGCCGGTCTCTGGGACGCGCACGATCGGCAAGCATTCCATGATTCTCAACGACGCGCTGCCTCGGATGGAAGTTGATCCCGAGACCTATGAGGTACGGGCAGACGGACGAATCCTCACGTGCCCGCCGGTGGATGTCGTTCCAATGGCGCAGCGCTACTTCATGTATTAACGAGTTGGTTGTTGCATGGTGGTGCTATGACAGACGACAATCGGGAACTTTCTGCGCCGGCATTGCTGCGACTGCTGGCCTGGCTTTCACCGTCATTCCCGAATGGAGCGTACAGCTATTCGCACGGCCTGGAGTGGGCCGTCGAGGCCGGTCACGTTACCAGCCGCCGCAGCCTCATTGACTGGCTCGAGGCCGACCTTTGCTA
This sequence comes from Bradyrhizobium sp. LB11.1, assembly GCF_040549385.1. Classification (NCBI taxonomy): domain Bacteria; kingdom Pseudomonadati; phylum Pseudomonadota; class Alphaproteobacteria; order Hyphomicrobiales; family Nitrobacteraceae; genus Bradyrhizobium; species Bradyrhizobium sp. LB11.1. The sequence continues at coordinate 11,181 of NZ_JBEPTH010000004.1, forward strand.
TGGCTCCGGTCGGAACGAGGCCATCTTCTTCATTGAGGCGTATCGTCATGTGATCGGGGCAGCGGAAGACAGGCTGCCGCATCTGGCAGAACTCGCCGCAGCGTCGCGCGGGACCTCTGAATTTGCGCTCGAAGCTGCACAGCAATCGGCTGCATATCTTACAACCCTCCGTCGCGTGTGGCCGGATCGAATTCTGGATGTTTTCTCGGACCCGAAATGCCCACCTGTATCGTCGGTCATTCTCGGCGCCTGCTCGGCGCGCTTGGAGATACCCGCCGGCATTGCCCTTCCGGCATTCCTGCACAGCTACGTCGCCAATCTGATTAGTGCCGGCGTGCGATTGGTGCCGCTTGGTCAAACTGACGGTCAGCTTGCGATCGCGACGCTTGAGCAGACGATCTTGTCGCGGAGTGAAATCGCAACTCGCGAGACTGTCGACGACCTTGGCTCGGCGGGTGTGATGACTGAGCTGGCGTCCATCGCCCACGAGCTGCAATATACGAGGTTGTTTCGCTCATGAGCACGACTACAGGCGCGAGCCGCTCGTTCCGTACGTCTGGCGTTCCGTCAACGAATGGTCCGTTACGCGTCGGTATAGGCGGCCCGGTCGGTTCCGGAAAGACGGCGCTGATCGAGGCCTTATGCAAGCATCTGCGTGAATTTTACCAGATTTACGTGGTCACAAACGACATCTATACCAAGGAAGATCAGCTCATTCTGACACGCGCGCAGGCACTGCCCGCTGACCGCATCGTGGGGGTGGAAACGGGTGGCTGTCCGCATACGGCCATACGAGAGGATGCCTCGATGAACTTGGCGGCAATCCGCGACATGAATTTGAAATTCCCCGATGCTGAGCTTTGTTTCGTCGAGTCGGGCGGCGACAATCTCGCTGCCACATTCAGCCCGGAACTCGCTGACCTTACCGTCTACGTGATCGACGTGGCCGCGGGTGAGAAGATTCCCCGCAAGGGAGGGCCCGGGATCATGAGATCTGATTTGTTGGTCATCAACAAGGTCGATCTCGCTCCCATGGTTGGCGCCAATCTGACGACTATGGAAAACGACGCTCGGAGGATGCGAGGGGAGCGACCGTTCATCTTTTCCAACATGAAGGTCGGCCAGGCCGTCGATGAAATCGCAGACTTTATTCTGCAAAAAGGCGGGCTGTCTTCCGTGGCGTTACCTCGGAATTGTCGATGACAGATGCCTTTGCGCTGCCCGTAGGGGAACTTGGCATTCGTATTCCTGTCGCGATAAGCGAACGTTGACGGCCTGGATTGTTCCGTCCGAGCAGCCGCTGGAGCGGTGCGCGTGCATAGAGGAAAGTCGCGATGACGGATGATGATCAAGAGGGTTTTGGCGATCTGGCGAAGCTACGCCGGAGCATCGATAATCTGGACGCGGCGGTCGTTCACCTTCTCGCAGAGCGCTTCCGCTGTACCGATGCGATCGGAGATTTCAAGGCCAGACATGCATTGGCATCTCGAGACCCCCGGCGTGAATCAACGCAGTTGAAACGGTTGCGGGCCATCGCCGCACAAAGCGGGCTCGACCCGGAGTTCATTCAGAAGCTCCACGACCTGATCGTCCGCGAAGTTGTCGCCAATCATGAGGCGATCAAGTTCAGATCGGGAACCGACTAGGCCGTGAATGCAGTCCGTGCTCGGCAAAAGGCGGAATAAAGAGAAATATGTACTCTCGGGAGTCACGTTTGGCGAACATTTGCACGAGTCTGATCGTCGCCCTGATGATCGGATCCATCCCCTGGACGCGCGATGCAGTCGCGGCCGAACCCAAAAGTGCCGATTATGCGGCCTTGAGCGAGGCGATCCTCGAGGGCAAGGAGCCTCGGATGCCGATCGACCTCTCCGCTTGTCAAGTTCACGGCGTGGATATCGCGGGTCCGCCAATCAAGGCGAGCATCCGGTTTGATGGATATATGATCCAGGCAGACGGAACGATCGCGTTCTCGACGACCCATATGACCGTGAGGTCGGACAGGTCGGTCAGAGAGTTTCCGTCGTTCAGGGTGCATGCAAACGGGAAGATCGAAGTCCGTACGGTGACTCTTGGGGTTGTCAATTTCGCCGTGCTCAAGGACACTTCATTTGATTGCGAGATCGGGAGAGCGGCGACTTTCCGTTGGTAACTGCGAAACGACTTCTCCCTCTGGACAGAGAAGTGAATGGACCTCGCCGACGGCTTGCGGTGTGTTGGCCATCTCGGCGTGACGACCTTCAGGCGCAGTCGTCGAGCTCAAAAGCCATGCCTTTCGAACAAGATAGAGTTGAGTACGAGCGGATAGTCTCTGGCTTCCTGCGCTCATCACTTGCGCGCGCATTATGCCGAGAGGTCGACCAGGCTGCCGGTCTGCTGGCCCATCTTTTCAAGCTGCCTTTCAATCGCATCTCTAATCTTCTGCTCGACCGCCGTTCGCTGGTCCGGGCTCATTTTGGCGAGATCGGCATCGGTGAGATTCATGCTTTTCAAGATGCCGGCTCGCATACGGTCGAAGGGATTCATCTTCGCGTATTTTAGGAAATCCGCAACTGCGCTGCTGTCGCCCGATGCGCCATCTTCGTTTGCTTGCACGTTTCCGCCGGTGGACGTCTCCGGCGTCTTCGTGGCGCTGGTCGAAGAGGTTGCCATCGCGGCTTGGTAGGCGAAGAGTGATGATCCAGTCGTGACTTGCATGTTTGGCCCCTGCGACGAACTCAGGTGTGCAACGCGTGTGCCAAAGCGCTTTTGTCGGGATTTCGGTGTTTCCCGCTTTTAACTGGTTTGGGCTGCCTTGGCGGGAGAGAAAAAATTGCCGACTTCGCGGTGGCACCGGCAAAGTGTGCCGGGTCGTACTTGGCTCCGACGCGTGGGCGTCGATCGCATGCTGGGCACCGCCGCGTTGCGCAAGGTGTTGGCGGGAAGTGCGTAACCTGAACCTATCGCCGCGATCACGACCGCCATCGAAGTGCGTATCCGGCCGGGGTCATTGACGTTCCTCGTACCTGTTGCAGCGGTCATCGCCCAATTGGACCCGGTTGAACTCCTGAAATGGCGGATCACAACGCAGCAGCGTGTATGACTTGTACGAGGGAGGAGGTACGCGCCAGCAAAGAGTCTGGCCCGCGGGTATCTGGTACGTTTCGCCGCTTGTTAAAGTGTAACGACAGGCGGCATCCGTGCTCTTAATCTTCGCCTCTGCCTCGGCCTGGGTGACTGATATCACCGCGAGAAATATCGCCAAAGGTACACGCATTTGTTCGTTCTCCGCATCTGATCACAAAGTCAAACTGGGATGCGGCGATCGCTGCAGCAAGACAGCATAGAGTCACAAAGTTCTGAAAGAAATTGGAAGATTAATAGGGCGCGCCGTGTAACCTTTGGAGCGGTCGAGACTGCAAGTATCCAGTGCGAACGATTTGCAGACATCTTGATTGATCGACAAATTGCACGAACAGAAAACCATCGCGTGATGGCCCTTGGCGGCGGCGCCAATTTGGGCTGGCGGGCGTCAACGAGCAGTCGTCTCGTCGCAAGGAGCCGTGTCGGAAGGGAGCGACGATGATGGGCGCGCCAGGTAGCTCTCGGGGGTGAGAGGGTTGTCGTCCTAAGTCTCTGATTTTAGAAAATAATAATGCAATCTAAGCGAGAATCGCTCCCTTTCCGCCATAATAAACGGCTTCAAGAAAGCCCCGTAAAATCAGGTCTTACTGCACGGCAGAAGCCTCTGGTGTAGCCCAGGGTGTAGCCCCAAGGTTAATCTAGCTCGCCATGGCGGGCCCCAAGTTTCAATGCTCGAGGCTCTTCGGCGCTACCCCGGACGTGGCGTGATTGCTTGCCTCAAGAAGGAGGTATCGTGTTCTCGTCCGTCGCGCCGATTGCGCCAGTACCGCTTCAGCGAAGCGCTCGGTGAAGATGTGGCGTCCGCATAGGACGGCATCGCAGCGTAAGCGGCGGGCGATTACCGAAACTGGACGATCCGCCCCGACAGCGGCAGATCGGTTACGCGTCGCCGATACTGGCTAGGACATGTCGGGAAACCGTTCCGCACGATGGACACAGACCAACGCTTCCCGACGCCCGGACCGCAATAACCAATCAAAGCGACAGACATCCCCAAAACTGCATCAAAGGTGGATCAGAGCAATATTCCTTGGGTCAGAGGCCCGGCGGCTTCAGCGAGCTATCGGCCCACCCTCGGGCGACGGGGTTTTCGAGCGGATCGACGCCATCGCAATTTGTGCAAATGTAGCGATCGCGGCCGGACCCAGCGTCGACCGGCACGCGCTCCATCGGCTTGCCACACCCCGGACAAGGCTTTCGTATATCGAAAGACGTCGTCGACATCTGAAACATCCCTGCGGCTCCCTACATAGTATGGATTCCGTCGCCGTCTCAACCGATCAAGGGCGCCTTCGTCCAGCGCTTCGATCACGGTGCCGATATCGGCTTGGGCGAAGCAAGCGACACCAAGCGTTGTTATATTCATGTGTCGACGGGGAAACGACGGTGACCTCGATGTGATCCCAGATCCTTTGCGAACGTATCGAACCATTTTTCGTACTCCGGACAAGAGGGCTCCGCAGCACGATGAAGGGGGACTTGGTGTGGGGTAGAGTTCCTGACGGTCAAGTCCGGTCAGGAGAGCCGGGGACGACGCTGCCATTCTCGCCTGTCGGCGAAAGGCAGCAGCGAGCCTCACGCTTGAACGCGTCCATTTCCTTCGCGAGATCGTTCAATACCTGATGTTGTTCATCGTGACTGATCGCACTGCTTGCCAATTTGCGATAGCGGTCGCGGTTCGACCGGCGGAAGAATCTCGACATTCCTGCTGCCGGCTTCCGCGTCCTGATACTTCTGTGCGATCTGCTCATCGCAATCTTGCTCCATCGATCGAGGATCTCGCGCGAACACTGTCATCACGTCCCGTTCTGTATCCGCTCAAAGCTCAGAACCCACAAACGAATTGTGTTGACGCTTCAATGCAAGGCGATTGCACGGTTGTGCGGTGGATTCTCGCTATGTGGTAACGATGAGGAGGACGGTTCGAACCGATAATGACGTGCTGCGGCCCAAATGCTGATTGTTTCACGATGCGTCTCGTCCATCGAGCTTCCATTCGCTACCGGCCGTTGAGACGGCTGGAGTAGAATCGGGCCGTCCCCCCACCAACTGATCCGACCGTCTTTGACCGGTTTGCGCTAGACTTCAGGTCCTCACCTCCGTGGTTCTTGGCGACGGTCGTGGGTTGCCTTGTGCGCCGCGTCCCTCCTGCGACGGGCGGCTTTGGCCCGCAACCTGGCCAGTCTGAGCTTGGTCTTCTTCCGGTTCTTCGACCCCTTCTTGCGGCGATGGACGGTCCGGTGGACGTCCTCCAGCCGGCGCGGTTCGGTTGGCGTTGGCCGCGGGATACCGAACACCGTCCGTCGGAGAGAACGATCGGCTGGGCGCTTCCGATGTCGATTCCGACCGGGGGGCCGAATTGGTCGGAATGACCACCTCTAGCTCCGTTTGCGCCGACACGAACCATTCGCCGGCGATGGTCGACACAGCGACGTTCCTGATCTTACCGGAGACCGGCCCCAGCCGGTCTTCGGCAAGAAGATGCGGTCGGACTCGATCCTGATCTGCTTGGGATCGGGATAGCGGAAGCTTTCCTTGCCATTTCGTCGCCGCGTCAGCTCAGTCGTTGCCCCGTTGCATGGCCAATCCGCTGTCAGCCAAGAAAGCCATGACCATTGAGCCAGGCCGTCGTCAATTCCGTCCCATCGCACGAACAAGCAAATAAACGAATTCAATTGACATTTTGCTGCATCAATTATGCTATGAATCGATGGATATCGAGCTCGCCAGAACTTTCATCGAGATCGTATCAACCGGTAGTTTCATCAAAGCTGCCGATCGCTTGCATGTTGCGCAGACCACGGTCAGCGCACGTGTGCGCCTCCTCGAGCAGCAGCTGGGGCGGCCGCTGTTCGTTAGAAACAAGGGCGGTGCGAGCCTCACCCCGGCTGGCGAGCAGTTCCTTCGTTTCGCGCCGACCTTCGTGCAATTGTGGCAGCGCGCAAAACAGCAGGTGGCTGTGCCGGAAGGACACAGCGCTATCTTGACGATTGGAAGCGAAGTCAGCTTATGGCGACCGCTTTTGATTGAGTGGGTCAGGGCGATGAGGCAGTCACACCCGGACATTGCGCTTCGCGTTCACGTGGACGTTCCTCAAGATCTGGTTACGCACGTTGCTGCCGGGCTCGTGGATATCGCGATCATGTACGCCCCCCAACACCGACCGGGGTTGGAGGTCGATCTGGTCATGGAGGAAGAACTCGTACTCGTGACAACCGATCTCGCGAAGTATCACGAGAATGATCCTCGATACGTTCACGTCGAATGGGGTTCAGAGTTCGCTCTTCATCATGCAGTGAGCTTTCCGGAAACCGTGCCGAGCCTCGTGACGAATCTCGGTCCGCTGGCGCTTAGCTATATCCTCCTGGAGGGAGGTTCCGGATACTTCCGAATGCATGCGGTCCAATCCTACCTTGCCAGGGGCGCGCTCCATCTGGTTCCAGGCGCGCCTCGATTCTCATTCCCGGTCTACGCCACACACGCGACAAATGTTGATGCCGCAGCGTTGGAGGCAGCACTCGACGCCTTGCGTACGGCTGCAAGCGTCGAGAAGTAGCTCGACAGAATCGCGTTACGAACAGTTCAGCAAGAGCTTGCGCCAACAGCATTGGCGGAGCGTCAGTGGCGACGGTCACCAACGCCGTCAGCATCACCGCCACGCTGTGCCCGCGATTGGGGCAGCGTTGATGCTCCGCTCGATCGCACCTCAAGCACCGCGAGGCTTCGTTCCCTACCATGCTCGCTCCAACGAATTGACTGTCCAGGTCCAAGTCCAATGAGGGCAGTACCAATCGAACTTAAAACCGATATGCAGTGAGCGGTTTTGGCTTCGTCCGGAAGAACGAGACGGCCGCGACGAACATGTGGGATTGCATGCTCGACGAACTTCACCTCGCATCCGAGTCTGACGGCCGAATTCCATGCGGCGGCGTCTGAGATAATATCGGCGCGATCAATCTCTTCCCGAAGAAGGCAATCCGTATCCACGTTCGTTGCCTGCAGGTCTTGAAGCAGCCTGAGAAGCTTTTGTTGGTCCATTCTCGTCAGAACAATGGACGGTCGGTCAGAACGTCTCTGTCCAGAGCTGGTCATGGTCCTCTTCTCCCGAGAGCAGCAACTTCCCATCGGCCATCGTCGACGACAAACGAGTTTATTTGACCATTCGATGCAATGAAAACGCTGGTGAACGACTCAGATCCAATGCGGCAGCGTGGCGAAGGCCGCAGCGATGACGACTACAAGTGCGCTGAGCAAGACGCAGCAGGCGAACAACCCGATGAACCTCCAGCCGCTCATGGCCACTCCTCTCAATTCCTCGACTTCGGTCGGCCCCCTAAAGAACACTTGCAGCACTATCGCCTCCGCTCGACCGGGCTCTCAATCCTCACTGCGCGCCGCGGCCCTCAACCATTCTCTAACCACGTGAACTCTCTCCTATCGTCTGTCTCGCGACAACATGCCATCGGGATTGACAAGCCAGATGAACGCTATCCACAAAACCAGGACGATCAGTGTTCCGCCGATGATCATAGAAGTACTCCTGAGTTCCCCCATCGGCGACGCGCATCCTGCAAGCGCGTCACGCGCTCAACGCCACTCGGTACGGGTTTTGGAACGATGAAATGAAGCGCATCTCTGTGAGCACCTGTCCGGACTACTCACCAGCTTGCGGGAGACCCTGTGACGGCACGACTGTAGGGTCCTGCGCCTTCTCCGATGCATAGATGATGCGCTATCTAGGTCATGACGCATACTTAAGATTGAGGTCGACCAAAGCAAGTGAAACTGTTTGTCGCAACCTTTGTCTGAGATGTCGGACGAAAGCCACGTCGTTGGTCATTGATCTCGGTCCGGGTCTCACAATTCAAGCCGCATCTCATCGCGGTTCAATTCCGCGGAGATTGAATGGTGTCTAGGTACGACGATGCGAGGCAATTCGCGACAAAACGGCGCGGAGCAGCGGAGTGTCTTGATTTCGCGGACACGTCGCGACAACTATGGTGGCATGATTATCATTGCGCTCGATCAACAATATTGCGTCGAGGGCCACTTGCAAATTGGCAAGTGACCCGGGCGGCCTTGATGGCTGTCCGGGCATAACTGTTTTCACAAAAATCTGACCTGCTCGGTCCCGAGGTGCGCAGCACACGTTGCGCGCTCGTCTGACATGAGCCTGTGGGCGAAGGTGCGCCGCAATACGAAGCTTGGTCCGTGGGCGACTTGCACCTGGCCGCGCGATCGAGCTAACACCGAAGGAGTCAAGAGATGACAGAGGCGAGAGAGATCGGGCGATTGTACATGAACGCCGCGAGCGATGCAGTTGCAGCGATCGCAGACCATGGTCGCAAGACCGCGCAACTGGCCGGCAACAACACGCTGCAGTCATTTACCTATCTTGCCCGACTTGCGGGCGCCAAAACCGGAATGGAAACGATCGAGGTTTCAGATGCGTATTACCGAAATCAGCTCGGCGCGCTAGGGCAACACGCGAACAATCTGATCGATCTTACCCGCAGGATGCGAACCATATGTCTGGCCCCTTCTGAGCGCCAAGAGGCGGACGAAGGCGTCTTGCCCGCACATGAAGGCTGAGGAGTATTGCGCGATGTCAAACATGGGAGTCGATACCACCGAGCAATTGCCTTCGATCGGCATAGCGCGACGAGACCATGCGCGCCTTGAACGGTTGGCCGACGATGCCGTGAAGGAACGTCATCCGGTAGGCCGCTTCTTGATGTCGGAGGTTCGCCGGGCTGTCGTGTTCGATGCCAACCAGGTACCGGATGGTACCGTGTGTCTCAACGAGTGGGTGACCTACAGAGTCGATGGTGGTCGGCAGTCTGAAAGTCGGATCCTGGTGTGCCCGCACGACCTTAGAAACGGACTGATGGAACTATCGGTCCTCTCGCCGCTTGGTGCCGCCCTTCTCGGAATGAGCGTTGGGCAGCGTATGAAGTTCTTCAGTATCGAGGGGGGGCTTCATTCCGTCATTGTCGAGGGCGTCCTGGCACCGGCGGGAGCACCAGTGTTGTTTCCGCTACAAGCCCGCGGCATCGTCGATCGGGCTTCCGCGAGCTCCCGCGGGCCCGATGACGACGGCCCTGAGGCGGCTTAGGAGCGGATGTTTTGGAAGAGAGCTGGATCGCTCGATAAGTCTTAAGGAGTGGGAAATGCAGTGCGACAGAGTAGCTAAGATGAGACCGCCGATTGCCATTGATGCTGATCATTTCACCCGACTATCGGCGCTCTCGTCGATGGCAAGCGGGCCGATGGCCGATGTATGCGAATATCTTCGGGAGGAACTCGACCGAGCGCATGTCCTCCCGGCAGATGAATTGCGTCCCGACATTGTCAGTTTCGGCAGTAAGGTGCAATTTCGAGATGAGCAGACCGGAAAGATTCAAGAGATAGTTCTGGTTTATCCGCTTGATGCCGATATTGCGCGCCGACGTGTGTCCGTGCTGACGCCGATCGGCGCCGCACTTCTAGGACTTTCAGTCAATCAGACGATTTCGTTTCGTACTAGAACCGGCGAATGGCGCGAGCTCACCGTGCTCAAAGTCGGCCGCGAAGACTAGTTGGGCACCGAAGAAAGAACGCGGGCGCGATGGGCTGCCATCGCGCTCCCATCTCTCAACCACTAGGTTGCGAGTGGCTATAGCCTAATCCGACCGACGTCTATGGTGTCGCGGATTCGCGCCATGCTCGATCTCCCAAAGAATCCACACGAGGGCAATGCCCAGGCAGACAATAATTGCCAAAAGGAGCAATGTCAGCTGGGCGCTGTGAGCGTGGAAGCGCCCATCGAATGCTTGGCTAAATCATCGAGCGGCAGTGTTGCAAACGAAAGATGTTGTCAGTTCTCATCGGCAGGGATGCTAGTTGGAACCGCCGGCAGGTGTGCGCTCCTGGTCGCTCAGTCTGAAGAACGCTCGCGCAATTCTCCATTAGGGCAATCGCCATTGGCCGATGATGGTTCTCGCTGGTCAGAGTTTGATCGGGGAGCAGGTTGACCTCAGCATGGTCCGCGCGCCAAGAGCGGGAAAAGTGCGGATAGATCACGCACCAGAGGAACCATGACGGGGGACGTCGATGTTCCGAGGTTGAGCTTATGTGATGTACAGAACGATTCTCTTGGCTTTTGATGAATCGCACGATGGCCGCGACGCACTCGTTCAGGCCCAGGCTGTGGGAGCCGCGTGCGGTTCGACAGTTCATCTCGTTGCGATCGTTGACTCGCCCGAGCGAATTCTCACCGTCGAGGGAGGGGCATCATCCTTCGTGAATCAGGGAATTGAAGCGCAGGCAGTGCTCGACGAGGCTGTGAGGCAGCTCACGGGTTCCGGATGTGCGGCAATGAGCAAGCTGAACTATCGGAAGCCGGCGGAACAGATAATGCTGGCCGCCGCTGAGATCGGCGCGGATCTGATTATCGTCGGTCGCCGAGCTCAAGGAGCGCTCGCCCGATACTTCAATGGCTTGGCAGATAGATCGACCTTGCCTCAACTGCCATGCAGCGTGCTTGTAGTGGCGCAGTCTGAGCGCACGCAAGCAGCTTAACGCCCATGAGGCTCAGACGTGGCTACCGGGCGCGCAGTCTCAGCATTTCCGTTTGTCGGACCCCGGTGCACCACAAACCCCTCCCGGTCTGACGCCGACTGATGACGCTCGCCTGAATCGAGTTCGCAGCAGTGTGACCGTGCGGCAAAAGTCCGCAGCTGCCTTGGGATCGTGTCTTTAGAGCATACACGAGAGCAATCATGTTTAATCGAGTTTCCAGGCATTCTCCTCGCGGCTCGGGGTATCGACAAATCCGCTCGTGAACCGGACGTGCGCCGCATCGCGTGCTCGCGCCCGGATGTCCGTAGCCCCCAATCTGGTCCCGCAGTGAAGCAGGGGGCCTCGTCTTGCGGTCACAACCCCCCGCCGCAGGAATCCATTCGCCAAGCCACGTATTCAGCGCGGTCGCGGAGAACAGGTCAGCGGGCTTGGATGCCCGCCGAGATAGGAGAGATTATTCGTGACAAGAGAAATCGAGACCCGAGAACAGCGCGAGAGACGGGAACTGGATGAGGAATTGGACAGGCAGCTGGAACAAACATTTCCCGCGAGCGACCCGCCGAAAATCACGCGCGCTGCTCCAGCTAGGGGAAGCAGCGAGGGCTGAACGGTCCGGCCCACGTGGCTTCTGCGGCCGCGAACATTGACGCCCTGACGGTTCTTTCCCCATTCTCTCCGCGCAGACCGCTGGAGCTAACGAGGATGATCAATGTGATCGGCGTCGATTTGTAAAGCGCGTCCGGACGGATCGCGGCGCCGAATGCGAGCACGCGGTCGAGGTCTTAGCTTCCGACTGTGGTCGACAATCAGCACTCCGGCGAAATGCAAAATTCGCCGGCCGATGTGACAAGGTGTGACCTAGGCGGCAGCATTGGCGCGCGCGAATGTCGGCATCACCATAGGCGCCCCACTCGGAAGCGGCGCGCCTGGCGGGTCACTGTAGCGCTTCATTGAATTCCACTGCCGGCGGCGGCGCTGGGCCATGAGGACGGCGCAGTCATAACGTTTTTTGATTGTCGGAGACTACTGAACTCACCAATACAGGCGCGCGGGCGCTGCGATTAGGTGTTTTTAATATCCGCCGCGCGAACTTGGCCTTGATCCATCGAGAGCGCGAGAAAACCTTGCTAATCACGAGATAGTCGAGTCTCGCATCGCGTTCGGTTACAATTCAAATACGAGACTAAGACGCTCCGGAGGTGCTCCGGCCGAGCAAGATCTCCCTAAGCACGACGGCATCGTTGTGAGCAGCATCATGCGCTGCGAAAACGAGCGTAATGCGCCCCTGTTGGGCAAGGGCGCGTAGCTCGTCAAGCCGCTCGCGGTGCTGGCGCATCTCTTCCGAGTAACAGCGGCGGAACTCGGTCCAACGATCGGGATTGTGCCCGAACCACTTCCGCAGCCAGGTGCTAGGCGCGATGTCCTTGGCCCACAGATCGATCGCCGCGTCCACTTTCCTGATACCGCGGGGCCAAAGACGGTCTACCAGAATTCGCGTGCCGTCACTGGAGTGAACCTCATCGTATGCGCGCTTCAACTTGATGTTCTCCGCGACAAGCTTGCTTCCCATTGATGCTCTCCCTTCTCTCGACCGGCTCGTTCTATTCGGAGCGACGCTCTAATCCGTTCCGATTCTATTCGATGGTCGTGCGATCGTCTCCGCCTGCGCAGTCTTGCTGACGAGGTTGATCGGCTCGCCGGATTCCCTGGTCGAATTCCGCACGTTGTTTCTTGAAATGGCGATCGATATGAATAGCGCCCCGGCGACCACCCACACCGTCAAGCCACCGATCCCATCCCCTGCCCAGGGCGCGGCCGATGAGGGACGACCATGCGCCGGCAATAGATCGATCAAGCGAGCAGCCAGCACGATTGCCTCCGAGGGAGACCATTGCTCGCTCTTCGATTGTGAAATCGTTGCAGCGAAGCTCTGTATCGCCTGAGGCTTTGAAAGTTGGGTGAGGCGAGCCGCCTCCTGCCAGGGATCGACGTCCTGGCGTGCGAGTAGTGACAAGACGCTCAAGTTATTCTGGTCTGTCTCGCAGATCGGAGCAAACAGGAATGCGTCGTACCGAGATTCGAGACCGCATAGTCCGGTCATGATACACTCCCATTATCGAAGGAGATGCCTAATTGCACAGGAGACGTCATTGCATCATCGTGGCTGCAGTATCCTACGCGCCGCCAGCGGCATCCGATTGAAGATCACAAGGACGATAGATGTCTCCGCCGAACCTTTGGTGCACGGGAGCCCCGCCGTGTATCGCCCGGGGGGCCATGCGACTTCGCGGAAAAGCGGGTAATCTTGGGGGGATCGCTTGCCGGAAATGTGCCCTCCAGCTCCTCGTTCAGTTGACGGTCGATTTCTCTCTTTTCTCGCTGTGTAAAAGACTCTCTGGCGGACACGACAACCTCCGTTCGTTTTCGCGTGTGTCGCGCGGCACGAGAGACGTGCCGGCTCCTCGCGGGCTAGGCGGCGATAGCTTCAAGCTGTTCGACCTGCTTGCGGTGCAGCAGCAACAAGTAGATGAGCTTCGCATTCAGTTTGGAATCGAAGATGTCGACGACGGCATCCTCGATTATGTCGGCCAGCATGGCCTGATTGCGGCTTGCAAATCTGATCCGGCTTCGGAGGCTGCAATCGATATTAGGAATGGCGTCCGCCGCCTTTGCGCGAACCATGCCGGTCCCGCCTCTCGCAGCAATCTCCTTTCTGAGCAGGATGCAAATCGCTCCCTGGCCCATTTCGGCCTCTAAGGCCAGGTCTGCAAGATGAGTGTGGGCCGCTCGACCGATTGCCGCGTATGCGGTCAGGCCGATGTGCTCGCCGTCAAGCAGCTGCTTGAGAAAACGCAATATCTCCTCTTTGGACCAATAGCCAAAGTAGCCGGAGGCGAGCGCATTCGCTTTGAGAGGAGAGGGCGCCAACTGATGAATTGCGGCGTCTGTGTTCGCTTGTTGGGGTAGCCGAGCTTTCCGCATGATGTCGTTTCCCTGCGAGAACGAGAAGGATCTGCAGTCCTGGGCTCATTCGGCCATCGATGTCTTGGGCTGCCGCGCATCAGTACCTGCCAATCGGTCAAGTTCTACAAGCGAAAAGTATTGCAAATTTGCATCAAGAATGTTGTTGGTTGTGTGAGAGCAAAAGGGTGCTTGGGCCAAGCGCATGTCGTGCTTGCCCGACCTTACGGCCGTGCGGCGAGCATGCGATCGGGTATGACAGTCGTAGTCAGCTCGTGCGCGCTGCAGAACGCTCTCGCTCGACGCGCTCGGTGACGTCGCGTGCCATGGCGACCGAGCCAAGCACATCGTCGTCGTCGCCCTTCACGAGAGCAAAGGTCATCTCGACGTAGAGCTTGCGTCCGCTCTTGTGCAGGGCCCGCGTCAAAGTCGGACGACCTTGCAGCTTCATCGCGCCCGTTGACATCGCCGCGTCGAAACCCCGCCAGTGCGGGGCGCGCAGATGCTCTGGAATGATCAGATCGAGGCTTCGGCCGAGCGCCTCTTCCGAGGAGAATCCGAACATGGCAGCCGAAGCGCGATTCCATCGGGTAATCTCACCCGATCGGTTTGCGTAGATTACGGCATCGGCAAGTTGATCGAGAATCATCTCGGACAAGGGCTTGCATTCCATGGGTGGCCTTTCTGATCAACGCTGTCGCATCGACTGAGTATAGCTCTGACGGGAGGCCCGTCGCCAGCTCTCGCGGGCGCCGGCGTTCACGTCGACAACGCTCGGATCGTTAAAGGCATCGGAGTTGATGATCAAACGCCCTGCCCCAGGAAGGAAGCATCAGTTTTCTTGATTGTGAGGCGCAATGTTTTTCGCTTGTAGAGATCGAGTAGTGAGCGACAATAACCAGGTTCGATCCGCCAGGAGTCCGCAAAATGAATACACCCGACGACCATCCGGTTGCACTTCCTCCAGTCATGCTTTCAGAGGCGGACCGAGATAGACTGTACGCCATCGCCATCTCGGCGCTGACGAACAGCCGTATGGCGTCGGCCGCATCGAACGTACTACGGGAGATATCTCGAGCGAAAATTGTCCCTGATGACCAGCTTCCAGAGAATGTTGTGGCCGTCAACTCGCATGTCGACGTGCGCGATAATGTTACCGGCACGACAAGGCGGGTCGTCCTCGTCATGCCCGACGAAACGCCGCTACAACCGAACGCGGTTTCGGTATTGAGCCCCCTGGGAGCAGCCTTGATAGGATTGTCGGAAGGCCACTCGGTCGACTGGTGTTCAGCAAGCGGCGAGCCGAGCAGCGTGACTGTCCTTCAGTCGACAGCAAGTTCGGCAAGATTGCCAGCCCGTGCCGATCGGCATGTATCGCGCCGTCGGTCCCATTCATGAATGGGTCGGTTCCGTGCGACACAATCGCAGCGCCGCATGGCAGCGCATGTCGTCTGTGCTATCGAGGTCGCGCTTCACATGCGATCGAGCGCCATTTCGTCCCGGCCGAGTTCGCGGGCTCGGCCCGTCTCTATCGTGTCACCAAGAATGGATCGCGGCGATGAGCAATGCTTCTCCGACATGCTCGTTGTCCGCGTCGAAGGTCAGGAGAACTCCTCGGAAAACTGCTTTGCCAGAGCGTCGGCGGTGGCATCTGCGATTTGATACGCGTGATTCTTCATCTCTTCCCAGGTTTGAGCCTCGGCGTCGTACTGGTGATCGGCCAATTGCTGGATCTGCTGGATGTGATGACTGCCGTGGGCCTGGAGCAGGGCGTTCACTGCATCCTTCTGCACATAGGGGGTTCGCCTTGCTCAGGAAGCCTGCAATCTCCTCGGCGTTCGACGTCAGAGACTGAGTTGCCGCGCCTTGCCTGCTGGGGTGCCTGCGATCGTCGCCGTTAGATAGGCCTTTGCGGCACCATAGTGTCCCGCAAGGAGCTTAAAGAAGACGTCCTTGGCCGCTGCGCCGTAGAATGGCTCGATGGTCGCGGCGATTGATGGAGCGTTGGCCACGGCTTGTCGTTCTGCCGTTTTTGCGCTCGCCCCCTGCTTTTCGATCGTGGCGAGCGAGACGGCTCTTACCCAGAAAATGTGTCCGATCCAAAGATCGCGAAGAGCGGCGGCCGTCTCGGGAGTCTTGTCAGTTCTGGCCATTCGCTTGTTGGGACGGGAACGCCTGCCGGCCGCGAACGCGCTGTTGGAGAGAGGC
The DNA here is from genome assembly GCF_040549385.1 of Bradyrhizobium sp. LB11.1. Taxonomy (NCBI): domain Bacteria; kingdom Pseudomonadati; phylum Pseudomonadota; class Alphaproteobacteria; order Hyphomicrobiales; family Nitrobacteraceae; genus Bradyrhizobium; species Bradyrhizobium sp. LB11.1. The sequence continues at coordinate 27,033 of NZ_JBEPTH010000004.1, forward strand.
AGTAGACCCGCGATCGCGACACCGACGGTGAGAAGCTCACGACGATTAGCCACTTGCCGTACTACGTCCCGCGACATCGAAACCTCCTCGGGCGGACCTGAGCCGCTTTGTCGTGTGCTTCGGAGAAATATATTCATCCGGGGTTGAACGATGCAAACGAAATTCGCTGACAGTTAAATGCACGTTCGGTGCAGTTGACCGTTCGGACGGCCAGCGTCGAATCCCTTGTCGCTTCGTGGCTTGTCGCGTGTTCGAGAATTCGCGAACTGTGCGTTGTTGCCATACGATACCTCGCAGCAACAAAACCGATATCAAGTGTTGATACTTTTCGTTTGTCAAACTTGATCCCGAATATACGTTGATGAAGGCTTGAAACGTGCAGATCGCCGCTCCGAAACGTATGCTGGAGTGGAAGGCCAGGATGACGAAGACATCAGTAACCGCTCTTTTCAGTATGCGTTGGTGGGTTCGACGGCCGTTCGCGCGACCTGTCCTGAACGCTCAATCGCGATCGGCCATCCTTGCTCCTGCAGCTTGAACGTGTCGATGAAAGCGACCGCCGGCGTCAAGCCCGGCGCCGGGCCGTCTGGGAGCCATGGTTGCCTGATGCGTCGGCGGTCGGTCGTGTCGATTCTGGCCGCGCACATTCGTACGGAAAGGAGACCCCACATGTATAAAAAAATTCTGTTGGCTTTCGACGGCTCGCCCGAGGGCCGCGAGGCACTGGCGCAGGCCGAGACGTTGGCATCGAGGTGCGGGGCGACGGTTCATCTTCTGGCGATTGTCGACGCGGCCGAAAGCATGTTCATCGGGGAAGCGATGACTTATATCCCCGGAAATCAGCAGATTGTGATGCAGTCGGTGCTCGACGAAGGCGTCAAGCGTTTTCAACACGCTGGATGCATCGCGACTAGCGAGATCCGGTATGGAAGGCCGGCCGATGAGATAGTGCAGTCTGCCCGGGAAGTAGGCGCCAAGTTGATTGTTGTGGGCCATCGAGATCAAGGGACCCTTGCGCGCTGGTTGAACGGTTCGGTCGGCGAGTCGATCCTGCATCAACCACCCTGCAGCGTTCTCATCGCCATAAAGCCCCAGCGGACGGCGAGCAGCGTCGCGTCGATACCGCAACCGAAGACGAGGAGGAAAGCATGAATTCCGTGTTCAAAATCTCCCGTCTGTCGGCTCTCCTGCTGGTCGCCGCAGCTGTTTCGATGCCATCCGACGCGGTCCTTGCAAAAGAGATCGTCTTGGGAGCGTCTGTACAGTTGACAGGCCCCGTCGCGAATACCGGTCGCTACTATCGCGACGCCTATCAGCTTGCGGTCGATCGCGTCAATGCCGCGGGCGGCGTCAAGGTCGACAATGAATCTTACAAGCTCGTGCTCAAGCTCTACGACAATCAGTCCGACGTGAATTTGAGCGTGCGTCAGTACACGCAATTGGTTTCGCAGGACAAGGTTGATTTCCTGTTGGGGCCGTTTGCGAGCAATTTCGCGCTGGCGGATTCGGCCGTGTCCGAAAAATACAAGATTCCAATGGTGCAGGGTGGCGGCGCGTCCGACCAGATCTTCTCGCGCGCCTTCAGGTACATCTTCGGAACGCTGGCGCCGGCCAGCAACTATTTTGGCTCGACGGTCGAGATGTTGAAGGGGCTTGATCCCGCGCCCAAATCGGTCGCGCTGCTGTACGCGGACGATGCCTTCGACGTTTCGGTGGCGGAGGGGACGCGGCCCAAACTGAAGAAGGCGGGTCTGACGTTGGTCATGGACGAGCGGTACAGCACGAACGCCACGGACTTCAATTCGCTTCTGTCGCGGATCAAGAGCAAGAATGTCGACGCGGTGCTGGTCGCCGGTCATGAAACCGAGATTCTGAATTTCGTGCGGCAGGCGAAGAGCCTAGCGGTCGCCCCGAAGATGTATTCCTTCACTGTAGGCGTTCCCAGCGAGGATTTCCGCAAGGCGCTAGGCAAGGATGCCGATTACGCCTTTGGCATGACGGCCTGGCTGCCTTCGGCAGACCTGAAGGACCGCTGGTTTGGCGATGCCGCGCAGTTCGCGGCCGTCTACAAGGCGAAGTTCGGCTACGACCCCGATTATCATGCCGCCTCCGGCGTCGCCGACGTGGAAGCCCTGGTGCAGGCCGTGGAAACGGCAGGCTCGACGGATCCCGCGAAGGTGCGCGACGCGCTCGCGAAAGTGAAGTTCGACAGCCTGTATGGTCCGGTTGCGTTCAATGAGAACGGCCAGATCGACCTGCCCCAGACGGTCATTCAGGTCCAGGTCGACCGCCTGGTCGCGATCTACGGCGGCAACGGCAAGATCGCTCCGCCGAAATATCCCATGCCGGCCTGGAACGCGCGCTAGTCAGATCGCGAACGAGCCTCCGGCTGAGAAGAGGAAGATGTGGACCTGCTCGCGCAAGTTCTGGTCAACGGAGTGCTCCTGGGCGGATTGTACGCCGTAATGGCGCTCGGTCTCGCCCTGGTCTGGGGCGTGCTCAATATCGTCAACCTTGCACATGGCGCGTTCATCATGCTCGGCGGCTATGTGTCTTGGTACCTGTACACATATGCCGGCATCGACCCGTTTCTGGGGCTGCCGCTGACTGCCGTCGTGATGTTCGCGGTGGGATACGGCGTGCAGCGCGGCCTTTTGAACTTGATCGTCAGGGCCCCGATGTTCAACACGCTGCTGGTGACCTTCGGCATCGAGGTCGTGCTCACCTACCTGGCCCAGTTGGCGTTTTCAGCCGACTTTCGCACCATCAACCCGTCCTATGCCGGCAACAGCATCGCCTTGGGGGCGGTGGTGCTGCCGGTGTCGCGTCTTCTGGCGTTCGGCATTGCGATCGTGTTGACGGTCGGCATGTGGCTTTTCTTGCTGCGCACGCGGCTCGGACGTGCGATCCGCGCCACCGCGCAAAATTTGGTCGCGGCCCGGCTCTACGGCGTCGAGCCCCGACACCTCTACGCCATGACGTTTGGAATCGGGATTGCGCTGGCTGGCGCCGCCGGCGGCCTCTACGGAACGGTATCGCAGATCAACCCCTATATCGGCGCGGCGCTGACGGCAAAGTCCTTTGCTATCTCAATCATCGGTGGACTGGACAATCCGCTCGGCGTGATCGTCGGCGGCTTGTTCCTGGGAATCCTGGAGTCCCTGACCGCGCTCTATATCGGATCGACCTTCTCCGACGTGGCGAGCTTCGGCGTGCTGGTGTTGGTGCTGATCGTGCGCCCCAACGGCCTGCTCGGGAGAGCGACATGAAGACGGCACGCATCGCGCTCCTTCTTGCGGCACTCGCCGTCCTGGCGGCGGTGCCGTGGTTCGGTTCGGACGTGCTCATTCAGTTCGGCATCAATGCCCTGCTTCTGGCCGTTCTGGCGCAGGGCTGGAACGTCATTGGGGGCTATGCGGGCTATGCCTCTTTCGGCAATTCGATGTTCTACGGACTCGGCAGCTACGGCGTGGCCATCGCGATGGCGCAGTGGCAATTGCCTTTCGGGGTCGGCCTCTTGTTCGGCGTGGTGCTTGCGGCCGTGTTTGCCGTGCTCATCGGCATGCCGGTGCTGCGGCTGAGGGGGCACTATTTCGCGATCGCGACGCTGGCGCTCGCCCAGGTCATGGCTGCGATCGTCTCTAACGTCAAACTGGCCGGGCGGAACGCCGGACTCGTCTTGCCGCCCCTCAACAACGACCCGCTGTTTTACGAGTTGTCGCTGCTGCTCCTGATACTCGCTACACTGACCGTATACTCGCTGACGCGCAGCCGTTTCGGCTTCGGGTTGATCGCCATCCGCGAAAACGAGGAAGGCGCGGCGGTGATGGGTGTCAATACGTCGCTCTACAAGACCGCAGCCTTCGCCATCTCGGGCGTATTCAGTGCGCTGGCGGGCGGCATTCACGCTTACTGGGTTACGTTCATCGACCCGGAGAGCGCATTCGATATCGGCCTGAACGTCAAGATGATCATCATGGCGGTATTTGGCGGACCTGGGACAGTTTTCGGCCCCGTCGTCGGCGCGCTTTCGCTTTCGGCGGTCTCCGAGCTTCTGTCGAGCGAGATCACCAGTCTCGCAGGCTTGTTCTTCGGCGTCGTCGTCGTCGCCGCGGTCGTCTTGATGCCGCGCGGCCTGGCCGACATGCTGCGGCGTTTTCGCAGCACGGGCTGGCGCTACTTCGCCGAAAACATTCGGAGCCACCAGCTATGACGGCGATGCTCGAAATCAACCACGTCACCCGGCGCTTCGAGGGACTGGTCGCCGTCGACGACGTCAGCTTCATGCTGCTGCGTGGCGAGATCCTCGGCCTGATCGGGCCGAACGGTGCGGGCAAATCCACGCTGGTCAGCCTGATCAGCGGAACGCTGGCTCCTAGCTCAGGCGACGTCTTCTTCGAAGGGCGGTCGATCGTCCGTTTGCCTGCATATCGCCGTGCGCGACTGGGCATTGGTCGCACCTTCCAGATCATGCGTCCCTTTCCCGGTTTGTCGGTTCTGGACAACGTCGCGGTGGGGGCGCTGTTCGGACGGGGAGGCGGACAGGCCCAATTGGCGAATGCCCGCGAGCAGGCCCGCGCCCAGCTGGATTTCGTCGGACTGGCAAAAAGCATCGATCAGCGCGCCGACGAATTAGGGGGGCCCGGCCGCAAGCGGCTCGAGCTGGCAAAGGCGTTGGCAATGAAGCCGAAGGTTCTCCTGTGCGACGAGGTCATGGCGGGTCTCAATCAGGTCGAGATCGAGGACGTGATCGAAGTGATCCGCAAGGTTCGCAATGAGGGGATCAGCGTCCTCGTCATCGAGCACGTCATCAAGGCCATCAGGAGTCTGTCGGATCGGCTGCTGGTGCTGAATCACGGCGTCAAGATCGCCGAGGGCGATCCGGGCCGCGTCCTGTCGAACCCAACGGTCATCGAGGCCTATCTCGGCAAGCGGCGGGCATGAAATTGGACCAGGCAGCCAAAGCGGTCCCGCTGCTCGACGTGCGCGGAGTAAGCGCGGGCTACGGCGGAATGCCGGTCTTGCAGGACGTAACCCTGAAGATCTACCCGGCCGAGGTCGTGGCACTGGTCGGCAGCAACGGAGCGGGCAAGACCACGCTGCTGCGCGCGCTGTCGCGCGTGCTGCCCTGCCAGGGCAGCATGACCTTGAATTCCCGGGATCTCCTGCCGATGACGTCTGACCGTGCCTTTGCCGCCGGCCTCGTGCAGGTTCCCGAAGGTCGTCAGCTCTTCGACCGCATGAGCGTACGGGACAATCTGTTGATGGGCGCGTTCATTCGCGAGGACAAAGCGGCAATAGGCCGGGACCTGGACAAAATGTACTCTCTGTTTCCCCGCCTGGCGGAGCGCCGGCGTCAGCTTGCCGGCAGCTTGTCGGGAGGCGAGCAGCAGATGTGCGCGATGGCCCGGGGATTGATGGCCGCCCCGATCCTGCTGATGGTCGACGAGATGAGCCTGGGACTGGCACCTGTGGTCGTGGAGCAGTTGATCGATGCGCTGGTGGCGATCCGCGGTGAGGGCGTCACGGTTCTGCTAGTAGAACAGGACGTCAATCTGGCGCTGTCGGTTGCCGACCGAGGTTACGTCATGGAAACCGGACATATCGCTCGCAGCGGGTCCGCCAAAGAGCTCGTAGACGATCCGGAAGTCCGGCGTGCTTATCTCGGGCTTTGAGGCACGGCCTGCCGATGGAACGACCGTCTCGAGGAAGGTCGATCCGACGTGAAGGCGCCGCGGAAAGACAGTTACGTGCCGTGCCGGAATGGGGAGTCAGATGAAATGCCAGTTCCGCCCAAACCTCATGTCGAGCATAGCGTCATCAAGCAGGACGCGATCAATAAACTGAAATCGCTGCAACGGAGCGACGACGGCTGCAACGTACACGGCAGCGCCCAAACGGTGATCTGCGACTTCCTCGACTCGGTTGGCTATGAAGACATCGCGCGCGAATTCCGGAAGGTCCACGAGATGTATCCGGTGGTGGTTCCGAGATACTCGAGGCCTTCCTGGCGATCGTAGGCGGATCAGACGAGCGGCAGATTGGTGCCGCTTCTTTTGATTCAAGTCTTCATTCGCCCCCGAGCCACATCCAGCATCGCGCCATCGCTGATTGTCGCAGCCAAATGACGCCGGCTTGGAAGAGTCCGTGAATATCAAGAATTATGCATTTAAGCTGCAATTAAAATCGGTTGTCGCTCGCGTGCTCTCTAATGGAAGATAGATGCAACCACTTGCTTTGAAGGTCGTGAAACGAGCAGGTCAAACCCTCCAATGCTTGATCGGAATTGGCGATGACAACCACGTCGACAGTCGGTGACGCGCACGAAGGGGAGCAGGCACATCCGGGCGGCTGGCGGCGCTATCTCTATTCGACGAATCACAAGGATATCGGCACGATGTACTTCGTGCTCGCCATATGTGCAGGTTTTATCGGAGGGACCTTTTCAGTTCTGATTCGGATGGAATTGCAGCATACCGGCCTGCAGATCTTCACGGACCCGCACGTCTACAACGTATTCGTAACGGGCCACGGTCTGATCATGATTTTCTTTACGCTGATGCCTGCAATGATGGGCGGATTCGGCAACTGGATGGTGCCGCTCATGATCGGCGCGCCAGACATGGCGTTTCCGCGCATGAACAACATTTCATTCTGGCTGCTGCCGGCGTCGTTTGCTCTGCTCATCATTTCGATGTTCGTCGAAGGCGCGCCTGGATCGGACGGCGCCGGCACCGGCTGGACGCTCTACGCCCCGTTGTCGACCGCGGGTCATCCGGGACCGGCAGTCGATTTCGTGATCCTGTCGATGCATCTTGCGGGTGCGTCGTCGATTCTCGGCTCGATCAACTTCATCACGACGATCTTCAATATGCGGGCGCCCGGCATGACGATGCATAAGATGCCGCTGTTCGTCTGGTCGGTCCTCGTCACGGCGTTCCTGCTGTTGCTGTCGCTGCCTGTACTGGCCGGCGCCATTACCATGCTTCTCACCGATCGCAATTTCGGGACGACGTTCTTCGCGCCTGAAGGCGGCGGAGACCCGATCCTGTACCAGCATCTGTTCTGGTTCTTCGGTCATCCCGAGGTCTACATCATGATTCTGCCTGGCTTCGGTATCGTGAGCCACGTCGTTTCCACGTTCAGCCGCAAGCCTATCTTCGGCTATCTGGGGATGGTCTATGCGCTGCTTGCGATTGGGGTCATCGGATTCCTCGTCTGGGCCCATCATATGTACACCGTCGGCATGTCCAGCAGCGCGCAGGCGTACTTCGCGTTGGCCAGCATGGTCATCGCGGTGCCCACAGGCATTAAGATCTTTTCCTGGATTGCGACGATGTGGGGCGGCTCCATAACCTTCAGGACGCCGATGATGTGGGCTATCGGATTCATCTTCGTATTCACGATCGGAGGGGTCACCGGCGTTGTGCTTGCCAATCCCGGCGTCGACCGAACGCTGCAGGACACCTACTACGTCGTTGCGCATTTCCATTACGTGCTGTCGCTTGGTGCCGTGTTCGCAATTTTCGCAGGCTGGTATTATTGGTTCCCGAAGATGACCGGATACATGTATTCGGAAGCCCTCGGCAAGCTGCATTTCTGGCTGACGTTTGTCGGCGTCAATATCGCGTTTTTCCCGATGCATTTCCTCGGATTGTCGGGAATGCCGCGACGAATTGCAGACTATCCGGACGCATTCGGCGGCCTGAATCAGATTGCCTCCCTCGGGTCCTATATCTCCGCCGCCGGTCTGATCACGTTCTTCGTGGCCATGGCATATGCCTTCGTCCGGAAGGAGACGGCAGCGGGCAACCCGTGGGGACCCGGCGCGACGACGCTGGAGTGGACGCTTTCGTCGCCGCCGCCGTTCCACCAATTCCAAATATTGCCTCGAATTTCGGGAGATCAATAGGAACCACTGCGCACGCTTGCGCGAAACAAGGAGGCGGCTCAGATGCCGCGGAAGCAAGAGGCATGACAGGACGAAGAGCGCTCTTCATCGATGGAGCCAATCTGGATCGGACAGCGAGAAACCTTGGCTTCGAGATCGATTACAAAAGATTGTTGCTGGAATTCGAGAAATCCGGGACCTTAGTCCGTTCTTACTTCTACTTGGCGATAAGAGAGAGCGCGGCCGGCGGCGTTCAGCGTCTCACTGACTGGCTCGAGGTCAATCGGTTCACCGTCCGAACGAGGTTGATCAAGAGCCATGAGGGCGAGGGTAGGAGGTCGAGACGCAGCATTGGTATAGACCTTGCCATTGACGCCCTCGAGATCGCTCCGCGAGTGGACGAAGTTTTCCTTTTCTCTGGAGACGGCGATTTTCGTGCCCTCGTCGAAGCGGTTCAGCGTTTGGGGGTCAGAGTCACGGTCGTGTCAAGTGTACAGATGGCACCCGCGATGGTATCCGAAGAGCTGAGACGGCAAGCAGACGAGTTCCTCGAATTGGCGACGTTAAGAAATTCAATCGAGAGATAGACGCGCTGGTCGAATTGAGAGAGTTTGCGGCGCAAAGTCGATACGTTGTTTGACGCAATACCGGACGGTCCATCGCTGCGAACCCAGTCGGCCTCGGCATCCTCCCGATCAAGTACGAATCGTCCTCGGTCTCGATGCCGGGCTACGAGTGCGGATGTCATTCGGAGTGCGATCAGACCCCCGATCGGCGCCCAAGGTTGACCCCGACCAACGTTGCGCAATGCCCTGAACTATCACCGAAATGTTTGTCACGCGTGGGGGCAATGTTGGAAGCCGATGGGGGTCAAAGTTCGGCGCTTGTTTACAGCAATCTCGACCGAGACGAGTCGCTCGGAGCAAAAAGCACTTCAACGCGCTGAATTTATAACGCAATTTCAATAATATAGGAGTTCGTAGTTTTATTCTGAATGGCGCGCCATTCAGGCCAGCGAAAACTCAATAAGTCTTCAGGATCGTGAGTTCACCGGCGTCGGCGCGATTCTTCGCCGTGAGCAGGATCTCTCTCATCTGCTTGATTACCGGCGGTTCGAGCGCCTCGATCTTGGCCGCGATTTGCGGATCGAGAATGCCTTTGCGGCCATAACGGCCGCGAACATCGCTGGCGTGCCCGAGGATGCGGTCACGCGTCCGCTGGGCGATGCCGCCGCTGTCGAGCCAATCAGCCATGAGGTGCCGCGTGCTATAAAGCGTCAAGTCGGCACGGCTCAACTTCAAAAGCTTCTTTGCGTATTGCCACGACTTGCTCAGCGGCTGAGACCAGCGCTGCGTGCCATCTTTCCTGATGTAGACGTCCCACTCGGGAAACAGCCGCTCCTCGCCCTTGTCCATCAACTCCTGCATCCGCTCGAGCAAGCCCAATTCGATCAGCAAAGGATGAACGGGAATGACCCGGCCGGCCGCGTTGGTTTTGAGGTTGCGCAGGTCCTGCAGTGCAACGCGTCCGCTCCGCGCATCGAATGGTCTCAGATCGAAATAGAAGAACTGATTGTCGGTCCTGATGTCGGCGCACTTGATTTGGCCAACCTCGCCGGGTCGCATGCCGGTCAAGATGCAGATCAGAAAACCCCAATAGATGTGGGATTGCACCAGGTATCCACCCGGCTGCCAGACGTGCATGCGATTTTTGCAGCCGGTGAACAGTGGTTGCGTCAACAGCTTGAGCAGTTCGTCATCATCGAACGCGTCGCGGGGCAGCGGTGCCAGGTTCTCCGGATCGATGCACTCGAACGTGTAGCGCGGTCCGCTGTAGTGCTTCTCCTGGATAGTCCAGTCGATGAACTTGTACAGGCCGCCCCAGTATCTGCTTTTGATCGTGGTTGTGGTGACGCGGGTGAGTTCGGACCAGCCGCGCGCTTCCGCGTACTTGAAGCGCTGGAAGAGTGTTTTTGCAGCCTCGCGCGGGATGTTGTCGCGGTTCGGAATGTCGGGCAGCGCCTCGTCGAGCAGCTTCCACTTGTCGTCGTCGAGCTCGTTCATCCGGGGATCGCCAAGGAAGTCGATCGCGAACTGAACGACGGCCTCTGCCTCGCCACGGCCCTTCATCGTGTGCTGGCGCTTCCGGCTGGCCGGCCGCAGAAATTCCTGCAGCAACGAGGACATGCGATTGGAATTGATCGCGGTCGGATCGTCGGACTTGGTCGGCTGAGCCGGGGCAGCAATCGCGAGTGGTGCGATAGACGGTGCCAACGGGGCGGCGTTGTTCGGTACCAGCTGAGCCACGCGCTGGGCCACCGCGTCCTGAACGAGCCGATCGATCATGGCGATCGGATCGAAGGCGTTGGGCGGGGCGGGCAAAGCCGCCTTTGGCTTCGGAGCCCACCCTTCGTTGGTTGCTTCGGTGGCCTCGCGGCGGCCGGCTTCGTAGGAACGGCGGACGTTGAGGCGGGCAACGCTGGTTTCCGCGGCTTTGTTCTGGTTGACGAAGTCGATCCAAAGGGTCGGCATCTGTGGAAAGCGCACCGGGTAGGCATAGCCGCGTTCCTGCGCCCGTGTGAGAAAGCGCCGGACCTCGTGCTCGAAGGCGCAGCGTTCGGCCAAAAGCCGATCGTCAGCCGGCGAGCCGCGGCCGACATAGGCCCGCAGGCGGACGTCGAGCACGGTTCCCATAGCTTCCAGGTCGGGAGCCTCGATCAGCTCCTGTACCCATCCGAGATTGTCCACCAGCCGGCGCCTCGCCTCAGTGAAATTGCCTGTCCTGAGGCTGACACGGAGAAGGGGAAGCCCAAAGAGCTGAGCGGCCTGTTTCCCCAACCGAATCTGCAGGAAATAGCGACCGTCGCCACGCCGGGCGAGGTAGGAGAGACGCGACACGTTGGCAGCCTTTCCGGAGGCGTCTGGCGCGAGACATCCGAGTGAGATGTAACACTGCCAAATCCACTACTCCAATCCGGCCAACGTGTTGGAAAATCTAAGGATTTTGCTTTGACTTGGACTTGGTAGCGTTTCCCTCTCCCGCTACCACAACTACGATTTTCTACGTCAAACGACGATTTCCCGCGATTTTGTGGCCTGCCGGTAGCGCAGGCGAGCGACCAGCACGACCATTGCGCTCTCGGCCGTGAAGCGACGCGCGAGGTCTCGCCGATGGCAGATGCCGCGCCTTGTGACGACGGCCTGCCGCGTCTCGCGCGCCCATTCCATGTCTGAAACAGGACGCAAATGGTTAGGAGCTGAATGCATAGGGCTCCTCCACTCATCAGGTAAGCTATTGAAATTATGTCAAATGCGTCAGCGCTCTGAGCATGATGGCGGCCTGTTGGTTGTTGGAATTCCGCGCCACGATCATGAATCGTGAGTTCGACTCCCACGGCCGAAACCGGCGCTGTTGACCCAAAGGCGACATTCAACGTCTGGAGTGATCATTTTCAGCTTCTGTCTGATCTTCGGATGCTAGCCGGGGAAGTCGCGGAACTCCTTGACGAGATTGAACGGAATTTTCCACCCGGCGCCTCCCCCGCGCATCAGCATCTTGATGTCTTCCGCCCTGTTTTCTTTTCCGGTTTTCGGATCGGTCTCCAGCGTGTGGCCTTGGCTGTCCCAAGGTTTGCTCGCGCTCTTCGAGTAGTAGCCGAGAAAATGGCCGGATTCATGGGCCGACGTGTTAGGTCCGCGTGACGAGCTGATGAAGGCAAGGTCCAGCCCTCGAGCAAACGAGCCGTTGGCAGGGCCGCCGTTGGACCAAAGCTTGTCGACGCAGAACATGGTTAGATGGGCACCCTGAACTTTGTGCTTGACGAAGAAGCCTTTCAGCTTTTCGACGTCGATCACATCGGGAAAGATCGCGAGGCTCGCATCCTTCATGTCAGTCGCATTGGCGAGGTCCTGTTTGACGGCAGCCTGCGAGTCGTCGATGACCAGCCAGTCGCTCGGCACCCGCTCGAAGCGGATGTTGGCCTGCGGCCTCCATATGTTGTTCATCGTCAGCAATTCATCTTGCTCGTTGCAGGGCTTCTTGGCGTGAAACACCGAAGCGCCGCCACTCCCCGCAACCATGACATTGCGGAACGCCACCTTGATCTTGATTTCTGGCAGCACGACGACATGGAGCTTGGCTTCGATCTTCCGGCCGGCCGACCGGGCCACCACCTCGAGGCCGGGAAAGCCAATTGGCTTAATCCGGCCATTGATTTCGAAGAACCGTGCATCGCCGTTGAAGGTGGCGGGAAGTGACGCCGCCCTGAGCTGCGGATCGATATCGGGTTTGGAGAAGGTCTCTCTGGCTTGCATTACGCGTCTAAGGGGATCGGCGCCATCGATCTCCTTTATCCCGAGGGCATGGGGGTTAGGGTCGACCCTGAGCTTTCTTCCGGGATCGATCAGCGCCACGATGTTGGAGCCGCCGAACGGCACCACCATGCCTGGCGGGCTGCGGCGCTCATCGATGCCGGAGCGGCGGAAAACCTCTTGAAATGCGGCCATGTCTGGTTCTCCTGTCCTGGTTCGGTCCGTCAACGCGAAATTTTGCGCGGGCGGTTTGAATCAAAGCGCTGGCTCAGTCGAACGTGTATGGTGTCGGGTCCCGTCTGGGGCGTCAGGCCCGATAGGACGAGCTACAAAACGAAGTGGTGCGAAAATCGGCGCGCCAGCTCGTTTTCACTTACTCTTGCATACCCTTGAGGCCCTGCGGGCAGATGCAAGGTCCATCAGACCCACCTGGTGGCTTCGAAACCGGCAAGAGGAATCCCGCCTTGCGAGGTCCCGTCGGTAACCGTTGAGTCCTATTGTGAAAATATCTTACTCACAGCACTTAGATCGCGCTTAACACCTTTCAGCATGCTTCGAATCTCGTTCGTATCGACTGTATTGGCCCAGATCCGAAGTTTGTCTGCCTGTGCGGTACAGGTCGCATATGTAACTGGCGGTCCCTTCAGCAAAATGTCCTGGACTGGAGCATTGAAGCGCTCGAACAGCCGAAGCGTGATTGGGCTGTCTTTGATCGTGGATGCGAAGCCCCCCGTTGTGCCCAACAAATCTCCCTGGGCTCCTTTCAGGTAGTACAGATCAGCCAAGGCTTGTCCGAATGGACCACCCTTCGGCATTGCTCGCGCTGGGCAAAAATTCTGCTGCGCAACCCAGATCGCCCATAGCATTTTCTCCAGCTGTGATTGCACGCGAACCCAATTCGTGTTGGGAGGAGGATTGTATCCGTAGAAGAAATATGAAGCAGCCCACTTCTTTCTTTGTTCTTCGAAAACTGAATTGATGAAAACCTGACCGGCGCCAATGATATTTGGATACGACATACGCTCAAGGTGAGGATGCAGAGCCTTCAGCTTCGTTGAAATGGAAGAGCTGAAGGTTGTAGATCCATTTATGTTCTCGATCGTCGAATCGATCACATCCTTCACCGCTTTCTTCTGCTTCCTTATTTCGACATTGAGGTTGTACCCGAAGCGTTTCATGTCAGGAGATTTCGCGACCGCCGTTCCGTCGATGGCGGCGACTTCCGCGGGTTGAGCGAGCTTTTCGTTCAATACACCGACCAGCGCATTGGTGATGTCTTTTCCCAGATTCCCGAAGAGGGCGCCATCGAACTCCTTGGGTATCTTGCGGAGCCAGTTGGTTGGCAGAGTGAGTGCAGTTTGCTCGTACTCAAAGAACAACCGCGGGCCCACGACCTTTTCCAGGGCGACACCAAGCCAGGCCGTCGCGCCGATCGCGAGGAAGTTCAGGACAAACAGGGCGCGCTGCATTGCTTTCTGCCGTTCGTCCTCCTGTTCCTTCAGCGTGGCGACTTGTTCATTCTGTGCTCCCTCGTAACATCCAACGAGGTGAGCGAGGTAACCTGTCACGGGGTCGCACCATTTGTCGAATTGACCATCGACGTCCTTTTCGAGATTTCCGAGCAGCGTGGTGACGTAACCTTTGAGTTCAACGCCAGCGGTCAGCAAGTCATTGCTCATGGAAGAACCTCATTCCAAAGTTCCGATCGTCGTCATAGATGCGCGCCTCGCCAGCCTCGCGGCTCGGCATGGATTGGTCGCATCCGAACTGGGACGGGTTCAAATGCCGGAATGTTCCATGAAGTTGCCGGCGGTCCAGTTCAATTCTGGTCAGAGTCACACGTTAACGGTGCTTGGCTGAGGCGGTTTGGACCCGCCGACCGGAAACGCCGATGTCGAGAGGATCGCCACGTCGGCATTTGTGAGCGATGCTATCCTCGAATATGACGACAAGCGCTAGCGAGAGGCTCTGGCGTTCTACCGGACGGCCCGGCAAATGTCGGGCGGCAACCAGCTTCGTGTTCATTCCGGTATTTATCTTTCCAGCTGGAAGCTCAATCGTCGGACCGATGCAACCGAGGCATTTGGCAGTCTCGTCAAGCATGGCCTGGTGGCCAATAAACTGTCCGTACGGCTTCTGCTCAAGCCGGGGACGACGCAGTTCCTCGACGAGTTGAGATCTATCGCGTCAGGCGACCAACAAGCCCAGCTTGCCGACCATCGCAAGCGAGCGTTCAACGCTCTCTCGGATTGAAAGCAACAGCGGCTCTGCCGGCTTTCCGTCCTTGTCCTTTTGTTCGATCCGGATGGTCGGGCCGAATGCTTCAGTCATGTCGGCCGTGATCTGATCGATCGTACGAAGGCCGTCGAGTAATTGCAGGAAATGCCGGGTCCGATCGTCCTCCAACTGCACTGTTTGGTGGAGCAGGTTGGTGACGTGCGGGCTTGTCTGCGACTGTTTGCGGGCGAGCAAGCTCGCTTGCGGGCGGTCGGTAATTTCGTTCAGCAGGAAGGGCGGCGATACCAGGAAGGAGACCTCGCCGCTGCAGGCCAGGATGTACATCGCATCCGTCAGGACACCTTCGTCATCGTCGGTGTGACGGCCATCCAGCAGCGCGCGCGCACCGTGCAGCAACTCGCCAAATGACAAGGCGCGCGGCCAGGCCCGGCCGAGGCATAGATGCGCTGCCTTCAGGAGCGGATGGGTCACCGTGATCCTGCTGCCGTCCTGGTTCTCGAATTCCATTGCAGAATCGTCTGTCACACAGGCTTCGGGATCGACGGGGCTGGTCGTGCTCAGGAGGTGGTATCGCCTGACGAAATCCGTATCGATCTGCCGATCGAGGGAAACACTGTCGTGGCAAAACAGGGTACGCCGGAAGCCGTTGCCGTCGATGAAGTCCTGATACTGGTCGCGCGCCATGAACTCGCTTTCCGGGAAGCGCTGCAGCGTGGCACGGACCTCCTCGGAATAGCCGGCGAGATAGCGGCGCGAGAAATCGGAATCGCCGACATACTGCAGGCCATGGCGAGCGGCATCCTCCGCGACTTCGTGCAACAGGAAGGCGGTCGCGCCATCGTCGAGATCGTCGTGAAACAACAATTCGTCCGGAGATTTGAGAACGCGGTTGTACTGATCCCGCATGATCGCGCCGTGAACCGTGTTGGCCTTCGAGCCCTCGCTCAGGAACTTCAGGATCGCGCGAGCCTGTCCGACCTTCTCCTTCATGCCGGTGAGGCGGCGGGTGTGATACCGCATCATGTCGCGCACCATGTCGCGGAGGTGCGAGAACGGGTGCGCATTGTAACTGACGTAGCAGATTCCGCGCGGCGCCAGGTTCTGTTTGAAGATCGCCATCATCTTCTCGCGCACGTGCGGTGGTACCCACGAGTACACGCCGTGCGCGATGATGTAATCGAACTGTCCGAAGCTTGGATCGACATTCATGATGTCGCAATGGAGGAGCTTAATGTTGCTCAGGCCCAGTGTCGTGATATTGTTCTGGCCGCGCTCGATCGTCACGCCGCTCAAGTCGATACCGACGAACTCGCTGTCCGGATATTGAAAGGCCATGGGCAAAAGATTACCGCCGACGCCGCAGCCGAGTTCAAGTACTCGGCAGCGCTCGACCGGAGCAGGTCGCATGCCGTAGACGGTGGCAATCGTTGCGAGATGGTTGGGGTGGGTGAGCCCGTAGACGTGGCCGGGGTAGTAGACCTCGTCGTACCGTGTGGGGCCGGTCGTTGAAGGGCGATGCTCAGTGTGAACATTCATCGTGTTCAGGTCCACGAATATGCGAACTTGTCGTTCGCGATTGAGACGTGTGTCTGCTTGATCTCTTCCTTGGCCAGCGATTTTCTGAGGAACTCGCGCGACAGCTCCGGCAGCAATGTGTTGGTGATGATATTGTCGATCATGCGCCCGCCGGAATCTGGATCGTTGCAGCTTGACACGATGTGCTCCACGACCGCGTCGTCATAGCTGAAGGCCGTGTTGTGATTATCGCGTAGCCGACGGCCGATGCGGTCGAGCTGCAGCCGGACGATGCCGCCGAGCATCTCGTCCGAGAGCGGGAAGTAGGGGATCGAAACGATGCGCCCGAGCAATGCGGCCGGAAATACTTTCAGCAATTCCGGCCTGAGCATCTTCGCGAGCTCTTCCGGTTCATTGCGATACTTTGGATCGCGGGACAGCCCCATGATCAGCTCGGTGCCGACATTGGTGGTCAGGATGATCAAGGTGTTCTTGAAGTCGATCCGTCGTCCGTTGCCGTCCTCCATGACTCCCTTGTCGAACACCTGGAAGAAGATCTCATGGACGTCGGGATGGGCCTTCTCCACCTCGTCGAGCAGGATGACGCTGTACGGCTTGCGCCGGACCGCCTCGGTGAGGCGGCCGCCTTCTCCGTAGCCGACGTAACCGGGAGGTGCCCCCTTCAAGGTCGAGACGGTGTGCGCCTCCTGGAACTCCGACATGTTGATCGTGATCATGTTCTGCTCGCCGCCGTAGAGCGTCTCGGCAAGCGCCAACGCGGTCTCGGTCTTTCCGACGCCGGATGGTCCGGCCAGCATGAAAACGCCGATCGGCTTCGACGGGTTGTCCAGCTTGGCACGGCTGGTCTCGATACGTTTGGCGATCATCGTCAGCCCGTGGGACTGGCCGACGACGCGGCGGTTGAGGATCTCCGGCAGCTTCAGCACGGTTTCGATCTCGTCCCGCATCATCCGACCAACCGGGATGCCGGTCCAGTCGGATACGACGGACGCTACCGACTGCTGGTCCACATGGGCATAGACCATCCGCCTCTCCGGATTGATCCCCTCGAGCGTCTCGAACTTGCCGCGCAGCTCCGCTCGTTTTGCGTCTGGATCTTGATCTTCCTTGGGCTCGATCAGGATGTCACGAATGCTGCGGATGTCCTTGACGAGCTCCTGCTCCCTGGCCCAGTCGGCCTCGAGCGCGGTTAGCTTTTCTTTCAACGCGGCGATATCGCTGTCGATCGCGGCGGCGCGCTCGCCGTCCTCGACGCCCAGATCGCGGTCGCTGACCAGCGCGGATTTCTCAGCTTCGCGAGCCGTGATCGCGACACGCGCGTCCTCGATCAGGGCCGGCGTTGCGCTCTGACTGATCGCCACGCGGGCCGAAGCGGTATCGAGCAGGCTGACGGCCTTGTCCGGCAGCTGTCGGGAGGGAATGTAGCGGTGCGAGAGGTTGACGGCTGCAATGATTGCGGCATCGGAAATGCGAACGCCGTGGTGCTTTTCCATTGGGCCAAGAAGGCCACGCAGCATCACGCAACAGGTCTCGACATCCGGTTCGTCGATCTGGATCGGCTGGAATCGTCGCGTGAGCGCCGGGTCCTTCTCGATGTACTGGCGATACTCCGCCCAGGTGGTAGCGGCGATGGTGCGCAGCGTGCCACGGGCGAGTGGGGGTTTCAGGAGGTTGGCCGCATCGCCGGTGCCGGCTGCGCCACCGGCGCCAATCAAGGTATGGGCTTCGTCGATGAACAGGATGATCGGGGTGGGCGAGCTCTGCACCTCGTCGATCACCGAGCGCAGGCGCTGCTCGAATTCGCCCTTCATCGAGGCGCCGGCCTGCATCAGGCCGATGTCGAGGGCGCAGAGCCGGACATTGCGCAACGGCGGCGGCACGTCGCCGGCGGCGATGCGTTGCGCGAATCCTTCCACCACGGCCGTCTTGCCGACGCCGGCTTCGCCGGTGAGAATCGGATTGTTTTGCCGCCGTCGCATCAGAACGTCGATCAACTGGCGGATCTCTTCGTCCCGACCCAGGATCGGGTCCATCTCGCCCAATTTGGCCTTGGCTGTGAGATCCTGCGAGAACCGGTCGAGCGGTGTCGTGCCTTTCGGACTCGCCTGATCCGCGCCATCCGTGCCAGCGCCCACAAGACCCGAGCCGTCCATGGGCCGCATGGTCTCCTCGTCGGAGCCGGCCCAGATGGCGCGACGCTCGGCGGCCAGTGCTTCGACGTTGACCTTCGCGAATTCCTGGGAGAGGTTGTTCAGCGCGCGACGGATGTCGTTCGACTTCAGCCCAGCCACCAGCAGGTGGCCGGTGCGGATCTGGGTTTCGCCAAAAAAGAGCGTGGCGTAGTGCCAGCCGCGATCGAGGAGATCGATGACCGGATTGGCGACACCCGGCATGTCTGTTTCGTTCTTGCGACAGCCGTTGATGGCGCCGGCAAGTTCCGACAGCAACCGCGCCCGGTCGAGCTTGTAATGGTCCACCGAGAGGCTGAGGTCCGTGCGCTCCTGCTGCAGGATATGAAACAGCCAGTGCGCAAGCTCGACGTTGCGGTTCCCGGCGCTCTTGGCATGGCGAAGAGCCTGTATGAAGGCGTCGTAGCCGGCGCGGTTCAGTTTGCCCGTTACGGCTTCAATGCTGATGTCGGTCACGGCGGCCCCTCCTGCTCAATTGCTCCGCCGATGTTGGACACCTAACGGAAATTGGCGCGAATCCCATGACATTGGGACGATCCGCGCGGTCGGTAGGTTCAAATCGCCGAGGCATCGGCCGCGGCGTTCCGGCGGGCTCGAAGGCGCTCCCCGAGTTGAAAACGGGCGTCGCGGCGATATTCTTCAGTGGAGGTCCAGTTCGGAGAGATCCAGGTGGTCCATCCAAGCCGTCCGCTCTGCCCTAGTCTGACGGGGACGACCTCTCCTGCTGGAATCGCGAGCTCGACCTCCCACTCCAGTTCGTCGCCGATGTAGAAGAAAACGGCGTCCGCCAGCGGCTCCGACAAGTTGCGCTCTTCGGTCGGCAGGAACTGTTCGTACTGGACAAAATTCTTGACGAAGACCCGAACCCTGATCTTGTCCTCGACGCTGAACACGCGTGAGCCGAGAAGCGCGTCGCGACCGAGGCTTGCATGTGCCTCACCGAGCCGGCTGCGGTGACTTGGGTCGAACGCAAGCCAGGTGCCGACAAATTCGTCGATCTCGACCTTGACGTCGAACAGTCCCTGCAAGAACCGCGTCAGCCGTGACGCACACTTCGCCCTTGGGGCGACCAGTCCGGCGAAGCTGAGCTTCGCCATGTCGGGTACGGTGTCCCGATTGGTGAAAACGTTGGAGCCGAGGCCGGCAAAGGAGCCGACATAGGCAATAAAGCGATCCTCCGGGGGGCGGTCGTGCTGCGCGATCGGCCGGGCGTCGGCCCAGGCGCGAAAGAAGAGCTGCAGGAACCGCCCGTTGAGCAGGTCAAGAAAGCGCGGGAAGGCGTCGTCCCGCATCAACCACCAGCTCAGACTCTCATCGGTCGTGGCAAGTGGCAACGCACCCTGCGGACCCAGGAGGCCGAGAAACTTGACGAGTATCCTGAGCCGGCCATTCTGGTCGTCGACCGCGGCAAGATTGGAGGCGGGGAACTCGAGGTAAGGCACTTGGCCGAGATCGACGTACTCCTCGCGGCGGGCGGCGCTGTCACCGATCCGAGGTCGATCCGGATTGGCTCGCTCGAGCTGACGCAGGGTATTGAAGAAATCGAACCGCCAGGGTTCGGCCTTCATCTGGTCGATCAGCGTCACAGCGGTCTCCGCGTGCCCATGCGCGGCGGCCACCGCATGATCTCGCCGCGCTCCGGCGTCGAGACGACTGTCTGGGTGAAGGTGTTGAAGCCTGAATAGTCGGCGAAGAAGCGCTCCAGCACAGCTCCGAGCAGGAACACGCCGCTCCCCTCGAACGCCTTCTCGTCGAGCGTGATGGTGATCTCCAGGCCGCGCGCGGCACCGCTGCCGCTGCGCTCCCGCACCCGTCGCACGACGGGCCGGCTTTCGATGCTGCGCACGCCCCGGATCTTGCGTTCGGTAGCGTCGTCGTACTGGTCGGCAAACAGGGAAAGCATCTCGCGCAGCGCTCCAGCGTTCTTGCCGCCATTGCGCTCGACGAGACCGAGATAGTTCAAGCTCAGCATGTTGATCAGCCGCCAGCTGACGATCCCGCTGTTGGCGATTTCGCTGCGACTGCGCAACTGGGCGACCACCGGCTCACGCGGCCGGGTTGGACCAGCAACGCACACCAGGTCGAGGGACGTATCGTCCAGCAGGCGGAAGTCGGCGCCGCTCGCACCGACCGGCAGGTGTTCAGTGAGATGCCGATTGGAACACAGCGCCCGGACGCTGAGCTCGGCGGCAGAGTCCTGTCCGTTCAATTCGCCGGGCTCGAGCAGCGACAGGAACATGTCCGTCCCGGTGTAATCGGAAGATGAGCCGTACGTCTTCTCTTCCACCGTGCGGCGCCGGGGCAGGCGGCGGACGGTGAAGTAAAGTCCCTGGACCGATGCGCTGGTCTGGTCGACGGCTGCCGAATACAGCGGGCGCACCAGCCGCTTGTCCTTCTCTGCCGGGAAATGCGCGTAGACTTCGAGGACCTGGTGCGGCTCGTATTCGAGATAGCGACTACGATCCGGCACCACGTGATATTCGTGGGTATTCGACTTGACGGGGATTCGATCACTCGTCTTCTCGAACAGGTTGATCGCCGGCGCGGTGTAAAGCCTGAAGGTGTCGGGACGTACCGCGGCGGCGAGCCGCGAATTGTGTTCATCGAAGGCGAAGACAATATCGATCGACTTGCTGCGCAGCCGCGGCATCACGCTGCGGAGTCCGGTCAGGTGGATGCCAAGGAACTTGCGCGGAAACATGAAATATTCCCGGAGCAATTCCGAGCCGCGAAAGACGCGGTTGTCGTTCGGAAACAGCGACTCGGTTTCGTCGAAGCCGATCTGCTGCACGCAGTCGTGTGGTGCGCGCGTCACCACCGGATCGCCGAAATCGTCGAGATGTCGGAAGTAGACGCCCTTGCAATTCGATATCAGTTGCTCGTAGAGCGCAATGCCGTCTGATTCCGCACCGACGAGGTAGATCGGGAGCTCGCCTACGCGGCAGCCCGCAAACCACGTTTCCGGCTTGGTCCGAGCCTCTGCATCCGGCAGTTCCTCGTCAAGACGAGCCGCGGTACGGTGGGTCAACGATAGCCTGAGTCCGGCGATGACGTCGCCGCCGACCGGAATTCCGAGTGCCTGCAGCGCGCCCGCGGTCGAGAAGTATTCGGCGCCGGTGACGTCGAACGGCCAGAGTGTGATATCACGGCAAAGTCGAAATCGGCAGGCGAGGCTTCGCTCTCTTTCGCGGTAGGTGGCGTCGAAGTAGGCGCCGCGCGCGAGCTTTTTGCCGTCGCGTAGCGCCGGGTCGGCATAGGGCGGTCGTGCTGCGACCAGCATGGCCGACGGGGTAGGGGCAAGATAGTTCGGAACCAGCTGTTCGAGCAGATTTGAGGTGAACTCCGGAAATTCATGCTTGAGCTTCAACTGCACACGGGCGGCGAGAAACGCGGCGCCTTCCAGTAGCCCGGTGATCATCGGATCCGAGCGGTCTCTGATCAGGCCGCCGAGGCGTTCCGCGATGCCGGGATATTCCTCGGCGAAATCTCCGGCCTGCTCGTACAGCAGGGACAATTCGCGATTGTAGAAGTCTAGGAATTCGCGATTCATGCTAAAGTCGGTTGATCTGGATATCGCCGCTGTCGAGCTCGACGTCGGCGACGAATTCCACGGGAACGTTGAGCGGTTCGGCTTTCAGATCGGCGTGAACGATGAAGCGCAGCTTGAGCTGCTCGGGTCCGATCGAGCCTTCGCGGCGGACGCGGATTGTCTTACGATCGAGCCTTGGTTCATAGGTGAGCAGTGTGGCGTGCAGCGCGTCACTGAGCTCGTCGTCCGTGACCTCGTCGATCGAGCGGTTCGCGATGTCGGGAAGGCCATAGTTCAGAATCGACGTTCGTACGCAATCCCGGCCGCTCATGTCCAGCGTCGATTCGAGCGCGATCGTATTGAGAAGCGTTTCAAGGTCATGGGAGACCTCGCGCCGGAGCAATGCCTCCGAGATCGGATGGCGTCCCGTGCTGCGCCGGCCTGCGATAATCCGTTCACCGGACTGATCGCGCAGATCGAGCTTCTTGCGCGCATCACGAGCTTCGTGCGCCGCGCGAAAGGCGAGCATCAGCGGCGGAGAGAGCCGATCCTTTTTTGGCGTAAACGTCATTCCGGTCCCCATGTCGGTCGGCGCGTATGCCGCTTCGAAGGGCGGCAATTGGCGTCCGACTTGACTTATCGTGGCCAGGCATCCGGCCCTAACCCGGGCCATTCAAAGATGTAATCCGGGATCGCGCCGCATGGCGCCGGTGTCCGCGATCGGCAACCGGCGCCAGGCGAGGGGCCGAAGATCAAGCCCATTCCTTGTTGGCAGGAACGTCCCAGCCGAAGGTCGGCGAGGCGCCGGCGGCACCCTTGTCCGTCTGGCTCTTGTAGGTCATCTTGACCTTGGCGAAGTTCAGACTCACGTTTTCGGTGAGGCGGTCTTCGCCGTGCGATCCGCCGGTCGACACGCTGGAGACCAGAACGTGCTTCATCTCGATCTTGAGATACTCCAGCGGGTTCTCGCCGGCCTTGCGGACGGTGAGGATCGCCGTATCGATGTGCTTTCCGTTCGCACAGACCTTGAACAAATCCGGGGTGGCCTTGTCCACGAAGTGCGTAAAGTGGAGATCCTGGACGCTGACTTTGCCGGCGCCGCCTCCAGATCCGCTGTGGAATGTGCCGGTCTGGCTTTCGCCGAACGACCAGCTCAACACATCAATCTCTTCCTTGTGCTTGTCGTCCAGCGACTCGCCCTTGATGGGATCGAGTTTCAAGAAAATATCGACAGCCATAACTTAGTCCTCTCAAAAATCTGCAATTGACAGTTGCGACGACGTGACGTCAGGAGCTCGGGCCTGGCAGGCGCGAGACGAGGCTGAGGCCGACGTCCATCGCTTCGAGTTGGAAGTGTGGACGGAGAAAGAAGCGTGCGTTGTAGTATCCCGGGTTCTCCTCGTTTGCTATGACCTCGACCTTCGCTGCGGCCAGCGGCTTGCGCGCTTTCTGAGCTTCTGACGACAGGGCCGGGTTGGCATCAACGTACTCGTTGATCCAGGTTTGCAGCCAGACCGTCAGCTCATCCTTCTCCTTCATGGATCCGATCTTGTCGCGAACCATGCACTTCAGATAATGCGCAAAGCGGGACACTGCGAACATGTAGGGCAGACGTGACGACAGGTTGTCAGACGCGGTTGCATCCACGCCTTTCTCGCCGAAATACTTCTTCGGCTTGTAGAGCGACTGCGCACCGATGAAAGCCGCCTTGTCGGTGTTCTTGCGATGGATCAGCGGGATCAGACCCGCCTTGGCGAGTTCATGCTCGCGACGATCGCTGATCGCGATCTCAGTCGGGCATTTCAGATCCACGCCGCCGTCGTCGGTCGGGAACGTGTGCGTCGGCAGATTGATGACCTCGCCGCCGGACTGAACACCGCGGATGCGGGTGCACCAGCCAAACTCCTTGAAGGCACGGTTGATGTTGACAGCCATCGCGTAGGAGGCGTTGATCCAACCGTACTTGTCGCCGGTATGCCCGTCGGTTTCTTCCTCGAAGGCGAATTCTTCCACCGGCTCCGACTTGGCGCCGTAGGGGAGGCGACCCAGCACTCGCGGCATGCAAAGGCCGACATAGCGCGAGTCATCCTGGTCGCGGAGACCTTTCCAGGCCGCGTATTCCGGCGTGTCGAACACCTTGCCGATGTCGCGGGGATTGGACAGTTCGGTCCATGAATCCATGCCCATCAGCGTGGGTTCGGCTCCGGCGAAGAAGGGGGCGTGCGCGGCGCCGGCGACTTTGCTGAGATCACGCATCAACTGCACGTCGGTCGGCAGATGGCTGAAATAGTAGTCGCCGATCAGGCAGCCGAACGGCTCGCCGCCTAACTGGCCGAATTCGTACTCGTAGACCTGTTTGAACAGCGGGCTCTGGTCCCAGCGGGCGTCCGGATAGAGCCGCAGGTTGCGATAGAGCTCGGTCTTGGAGACATTCATCACGCGAATCTTGAGACTGGCGTCCGTCTCGGAATTGAAGACGAGGTAATGTAGGCCGCGCCAAGCGCTTTCGATCGCCTGGAACTCCGGCGCATGAAGAATCTCGTTCATCTGCGCGGTGAGCTTCTGGTCGATCCGCGCGATCATCTCCTCGATGGTGTCGAGGACATCCGACTTGATGACGCTCGTGTCCTTCAACGCCTCCTGAACGAGCGTGGATACCGCATTCTCGACTTCGGTCGCCGCGCGTTCGGTGCGGGGCTTAAAGCTCTGCTTGAGCAGATTCGCAAACTCGTCGGCCTCGACGGTTCCGACTTGAGTGACGGTCGCCTTTTGACCAGCTTCTTTTGCCATGGTCCCCAGTCCTTCTCTTTAAATCTATCTCTCGGCGTCGGGTTCGGTCGGCTGGCTCGCTGCGCGTTCTTTCAGCGCGGCCATCAGCTGCGGATCGTTAAGGAGCTTCTTCAGCTGATCCTCGGCAGCCACCTTGCCGTCCATGTAGCGGAGCAGGTTGGCGAGCTGCTCGCGGGCCTCCAGCAGCTTGGCCGTGGCCGGAACCTGCCGGGCGACCGCCACAGGTGAGAAGTCGGCCATCTTGTTGAAGCGTAGGCTGATGGAGATCTTCTCGTCGGCCGCTTCGCTCAGGCGGTTGGTCACGCGGGCCGTCACCCCTGGCTGGATCGCGGCCATGCGGTTGTCGAAATTGTCCATGTCGAACTCGAGGAACTTGCGCTCCTCGACCTTGGCTTTCTCCACGCCGGCGTTGTTGCCGGAAAGGTCGGAAAGGACGCCCATCACGAACGGCAACTCGATCAGCCGTTCGGCGTCATAGGGATCCTCGTAGGTGATGTGAACGCGCGGTGCGCGGTTACGACGGATGAATTTCTGACCGCTGTCCGTAGCCATGGTTCCCCTCTCTGCGAAGTCATTGAGAAGCCGGTTTGCCGGACGCAGGTTGCAAGAGCAGCTCAACTTGCGGTCGGCAAAAACTCCCTATGTCCTGTTAGTGGCGTCGAGCGAAAAGCGGGTTCAATACGATTTGTCGATTGTCTTGAGCGCGCCCTCGGGCAGGACGTCATTCAAAAGGCTGAGGAAGTCTCGCTGTGCCAGATCGCGCGCGCGGTCGACCAAAAAGGGAATGGGGCTGGATGGTTCTGCGGTCCGGAAAAATGCGGCCACTTTGGCCAGCAGGCCCAAGGCCTGTGCTCTATTTTTTACAGAAAAAACAGTATCTTGAACTTCGCTCTCGATCCCGGACGCGGATGGGGTCGCAAGCTCCGCCATCCGTTCGATGGGCAGGTCGAAGAACTTGTCCCGCCCGATATTGATCGCGGCGCTCTCGACGTGGGCAGGCACCAGCATTCGCATCACTTCGATGAAAGATTTACCAACCATCTCCTGCGCCTGACGCACCAGCAACAGGGCGGGATTGGACGGTTCCATTCGGGCGAAATAGGCAGCAGCGGCGGCGAGCGCCGCAGTGGCCTGCGCCGACGACGTCAGCGCACCGGTTGCCTCAAGGGGAGTTTGCGTGTCGGATAGTTCAGCGTCGTCTGACGGCGCAGCCACAACGGCGGACGGGTCATGCTCCGCGACGAGACCCGCAAGCCAGGCGGCCATGCCATTAACGACGCCGGAGACCCCGTCGAGGCTGATGGGTTGCCCCGAGTTCAACTTTTCGTGCCAGATCGTCTTGATGCCTGCAATTTCGGCCGCGACTGCCGAACAACGTGCACTCACCGCCCTCAGGGTGTCGAGATCTGTGTCGTCGATAATGCGCTCGATGATTGCAAGATCGGGACCGTCAATGTCGGCGTCACCGGCGGGAATTTCTCCCTTGGCAACCTGATAGGCACGGTAGTTGAGGGTGCCTTGTCTGCGATTTTCGATCAGCGGAAAGAATTGGAGGGGATTGATCACGGTCGGAAACACGTCGATCGCTTCGATCGTTACGGCGCGAAGAGCGTAGTCGCCGTCTTCGGCCCTCGGATGTACAGCTTCCCACTGCTCCCTTAGCAACGTGGTCGTCGCCTTCAGGCAATTGAGAAAGCCGTCAAGGTCCCGGTTGAGGATGGAGAACTTGGCCAGCAGCATGTTCAAACGCAGATCGCGGGTGCGCGCCAGAAGAGGTCGTGCGGCGGCAAACTGGCCGGCGATGTCGATGGCCTTCGGATCGAAGCGCCCGCGCTCTCCATTGGCGTTGACGACCTCGAAATACGACATCGGCAGAAGCGATTCCGCACCTGCGAAGAAGTTGAGGTACTGAACGTCTCCACTTGCATCGAGATCCGGTCCGCAGGGATCGTCCGCGGCGACCGGCTGGGTCAAGGAGGCGACGTCGAGCATGATCGTCCATCTGCTGGGCCCCGCCGAACCCCGTGACGTTCAAGGGAGAGCGGAGAGGGGACTATAATCCGATTGTCTTATGGGTCAGATGCTTGGCGGTCCCGGTTCATTCCCGATGATCATGACAGTTTCGCGTGAACCAGCAAGCTCTTGGAGGCGACTACTTGAAGGCCGGGGTGCTTCTTTGGACGGCTGCTGTGGCGCGTCAGGAGGCCAACCCCGGGCGGACTTACCGGCCTCCCAGAGGGGCCAGGATGTCTGTGGTTCGTGCATGACGCCTGATCTGCTCTTCGGAGCCGATCATGCGGCCGACGAGGGAGTTTAACGCCCACATGGGCCAGCTTACCCAAGATACCCGCCTCTGCGAGCTCAAGACGCCACTCGGCAAGGACGTTCTGGTTTTCGTCGGATACGAAGCTTCGGAAGGTCTCAGCGAGCTCTTTGAGTACCGTATCGAATGTCTCAGTGAGGACGCCGATCTCGACTTCGACCGCGCAATCGGTCAGCAGTGCACGCTGAAGATAAAGCTTCATGAGAAGGAGCGCGAGTTCAGCGGCATTCTCACCGAAGCGCAATGGCTTGGGGTGAAGAACGACGATTTCAGCTACAGAATCGTGCTTCGGCCCTGGTTATGGCTGCTGTCGCGAACCACCGATTGCCGGATATTCCAGGACAAGAAGGCGCCCGACATCATCAAGGAGGTCTTCAACGATCGCGGCTTCACCGACTACGAGTCGAACCTGACCGAGGAAGGCTCCTGTCCGAAGCTCGAATATTGCGTTCAGTACCGCGAGACCGATCTGAATTTCGTTTGCCGACTAATGGAACAGCACGGCATCTACTACTTCTTCAAGCACGAGGGCGGCAAGCACACGCTGGTATTGGCGGACTCAAAATCATCGCACAGTCCGATCAACGGGCTCGCCACGATCCCCTACATCCCGCTGACGGGCGCCGATCGGCGAGGTGAGCAGCACATCTACGAATGGGTCTCGGAGCGCCGGTTTCGGACCGGCAAGGTCGAGCTCAACGACTACAACTACCAGAAGCCCAATGCGCAGATGATCAGCGACGCCAAGGGCAACGAGAGTTACACCCGCTCGGAGATGGAATTTTACGACTATCCGGGCAAGTTCAAGGAAAAGTCCGACGGCGAGCGCTACGCGAAGGTCCAGCTCCAGTCCGAGCAAGCCATGGACCGGCGGCGCCGCGGCAACGGTGATGCAGTCAGCCTGTTCCCCGGCGGACTGACCAAGCTCGAGAAGCATCACAAGGACTCGCAGAACGTCGAATATCTGGTGGTACGGGCCACCCATTCGTTCTCGATCGAAGCGTACCGCACCGGTGGTCCCAGCGACGCCGGTCAGCACGTCTATTTCGGCAGCTACGAATTCCTGCCAAGCGACCGCCCGTTCCGGGCGCCGATGCTGACGCCGAAGCCAAGGATCAACGGCGTCCAGACCGCCAAAGTCGTGACCAAGGAGGACAATTCGAGCGAGGAGATCGACGTCGAAAACCTCGGCGAAATCTATGTCCGGTTCTTCTGGGACCGTAAGAAGAAGCGGTCATGCCGGTTGCGCGTCGCCCAGGTCTGGTCCGGCAAGAAATGGGGCGGTCAGATCATTCCGCGCGTCGGACAGGAAGTGGTCGTCGAATTTCTGGAAGGGGATCCCGACCGGCCCCTGATCGTCGGCACCGTCTATAACGACGAGTACAAGCTGCCCTACGACCTGCCGTCCAAGAAGACGATCGCGGGATTGAAATCGGATTCCACCAAGGGAGGCGGCGGCTACAACGAGTGGAACTTCGAGGACAAGAAGGGCTCCGAAAAGATCACGGTGCATGCCGAGAAGGACCATGACGTGACGGTTCGCGACACCGAGACGCGGACCATCGGCGAAGCCGCGCTCGGCGGCGACACCCGCAAGACCACCCTCGTCAACGGTAACGACAAGCTCGATATCGAGTTGGGCGGTCAGCATATCACCATGACGATGGATCAGTCCGTCACCGCAGGCCTCACCATCACGCTCATGGCCAACGTCAACATCACGCTGCAGGTAGGCGCCAGCCAGATCATCCTGACGCCTGCGGGCATCGTCATCAACGCGCCGACTATCGCCATGACGGCGCAGGGCGCCATGGCGCTAGCAGCCGGGGGACCGCTGGGTGCCCACGGCCTGCCAACCCTTGTCGGCTGAGCGCTATGAGCCAGGTTCGGTTCGGTACGGTGCAGGATCTCCTTCAGGCGTATCCAATGGCGCGCCATGACGTCGGCAGGGCCGAGGCCGATAAGCCTTCACTCGATTTCCTCCAGGACGCCACTGATGCGCGCAATTGGCACGGGGCCGTCTCCTTCTGCGCCTATCTGCTGCCCCGGCGCGTCGCCGTTGCCTGGGGTTGTCGCTCGTTACGACGGATGTTCGACCATTTCGATGCCAACGACGGCAGGTCGCTGAACTACGTGGAAACCTGGGTCAGGCAACCCGACGAGCAGTCCCGGAACAAGGCGTTGGCCGTCGGCAACGCCAACGATCCTGAACAGCCGGCGACATGGCTGGCGCTGGCGGCCGGATGGTCTGGCGGAAGCGTGGTCCCGGCGGAGTTTGCGCCGGTCGAAGCCAAGCCCGATCAAGCCGCGCGCGCGGTGCGCGCGGCCCTGCTGATCGCCCTCTGCCGGCTCCCTCGCGAGTCCCGGGACCGGATAATGACGGCATGCCTGGAGGATGCTATTCAGTTGGCACGCGGCGAACCGCGCTCTCCGCGCTAACGAGACGAAGAGATGGTGCTTCGCTTCAATATCGAGAACGAACCGAACCTTCCGGACGGTGGCCCAGTGTCATTTACGGTCACCGGCAGGCGCTCGGTCGATATTGGCCGTGACCGTCACCTCGATTGGACGTTGCCGGATCCGGCGCGGATGATCTCCGGAAAGCATTGCGAGGTGCATTTTCGCGAGGGCGGCTATTGGCTGCATGACGTCTCAACCAACGGCACTTTTCTCAACGGCGCCGACCAGCGAATTCGGGGACCGCACCGGCTGCGTGACGGCGACCGGCTCACCATTGGCCAATACATCATCGGGGTCTCACTGGAGGATGAGGCGGGCGGGCATCCGCCGGACCGCGAGGCACAGCAGCACGCTCCTCTCGTACAGCAACATGCCGATTATCAGGAATTGTGGGCGGCCGATCGCGACGTACCGCCGCCCATCGATCCGCAGCAATTGAAGAAGCCGCGCGAGGCGGCGCGCCCCGTCAATCCGGAGTTTCTGGATTGGGCGGCGAGCGTCCCGTCGCCGGGTGTGGATCCCTTTCGACGTCCACCGCCGACGTCCCCGTACCAGCCTTCCGCGCAGGACGACATGAGCTGGGCCGACGGCCCGGTCGCGGCACCGAAAGCCCCCATCGAACCGCCGCCCGCGATGCCGACCCCGCGCCGGCCTTCGGTGTGGGCCGATGCTGAAGCCGCGCCCGTCCAGCCACCGCCACCACATGCCGAGCCGCCGCGCCCGGCGCAGGTGATGGACGAAGCGCCGGCGCCCGCCATGCCGGCCGGCGGCGCCGACTTCGCACGGCTGGTGGCACGCGCCGCCGGATTGCCCGACAATTTCTTTGCCAACAAGGCCGATGCCGAGCTCGCCGAACAGCTTGGTAGCATCTTGCGCATGACCGTGGACAATCTGATGGCGCTGCTGCAGGCGAGAACTCAGGCCAAGCAGCTGACGCGCAGCACCAGCCAAACCACCGTTCAGGCGATTGAGAACAACCCGCTGAAATTCTCGCCGACCTCGGAAGATGCAATGCGGATTTTGTTCGGGCCGAAGACGCGGAGCTATCTCGACGCGCAACGCGCCTTTGCGCAGGGCTTCAGCGACCTCAAGTCACATCAGTTGAAGACGTACATGGCGATGCAGCACGCTGTTCACGAGCTCATCACCGGCATCGATCCGACCCTCATTGCGCGCGAGCTCGAGCTTCAGCGCGGCGCCAAATCCTGGCTCGGCTCGAACAAGAGCAAATTGTGGGACGAGTTCATGACGCGCTGGAAGGCGCATCTCGGCCGCGACAACAGCGCGCCGATCGATACCTTTATGCTGCATTTCTCCGACTATTACGACCGCTCCGACAAGGGCGGTGCAAAGTGAACTTGCGGCGGCCGTGCGGTCGCCGACATTGCTAAAGTGGATGTAGGGATGTCTTGGTACAGCAAGGTTTTTTGGTCGGAAGGTCTGTTTCTGCGGCCGCACCATTTGCAGCAGAATGATCGCTATGTCGAACACTTGCTGGAAAAGCGCGTTCGCTACACGACGCCATACCCTTGGGGATTTGCCCAGCTCGAGATCGACACGGACCTCACTGAACAGAGTAAATTTGCGGTGCGCAACGCCTCCGGCGTCATGCCGGATGGCACGCCATTCGACATCCCAGCGGACAGCCCGATCCCGGACGCGATCGAGGTGCCGGATTCGGCTGCCGGCCAGATCGTCTGGCTGATGATGCCCATCGCCGCACCCAACACCCGCGAAGTGGACGAAGATCGGACCGACAGCGCCAGCCGCTATGTTCGCACTTCGGAGACTTTCATCGACTCGACCTCCATGCTGCGCATCGAGGAAGAGATCGACATCGCCTATCCGCGGTTGTCATTCGAATTGCGCAAGACCAGCAAGCCAGGATACATGGGCCTCGGCATCGCGCGCATTCTGGAGGTGCGCGACAAGAACGTGCTGTTCGACGACAAGTTCGTGCCGCCGATGCTGGTCTGCGCCGCACATCCGATCATCGACGGCTGGCTCAATCGCATCATTGGCTGGGTCGAAACCAAGCTCGATGAGCTCGCACGCTACGCGGTCGATCCATCGTCTGGTGGCGGATTGCAGAGCGTGGACTATCTGGTGCTGCAGGTCCTCAACCGCACCATTCCCGTGCTGACCCATTTCCAGCGCTCCGGAAGTGTCCATCCCGAACGGCTGTACGAGGAGTTGCTGAGGTTCGCCGGTGAGCTTGCGACGTTTGCCACGCCGGAACGCCGTGCACGCAACTATCGGGCATACGATCATGATGACCTCGAGAACATTTTCACCCCCCTGGTAAGCGACATTCAGGACTTCCTGAGCGCTCGGCTCGGCCGGAGGGCGATCCGCCTCGAGATCATCGAGCGTGCACAGAACGCATTCGTGTCGCCGATCCGCGATCGGGCGCTATTCCGGAATGCAACCTTGGTGCTCGAAGTTGCAGCACGGCGGCCGCTCGTGGAAATCCAGAACGATTTCCCGCATCTGTTCAAGGTCGGCCCGAACACCAAGATGAACGAGATCGTGCACGCCAACCTGCCGGGGTTGACATTGGTGCACTTGCCGACCCCGCCGCCGCACATCCGGGCAATCACCGATCACGTCTATTTCTATCTCGATCGCAAGTCGCCGCTGTGGCCCGAGTTCAGCACGGCGGCCTCGATCGGGATGCACTTCTCCGGCGACTGGCCGGAGCTTGAGCTGTACCTTTGGGCGATCCTGGAAGATAGGCCATGAGCGACAGGGACAAGCCGGTCAATCCTTTCGGTCGGGGCGAGCGGACGATCATCCGTCCCAATCCCGGCGGGAAGTTGCCGCCGGCGCCTGCCGCCCAGCCGCCGGCGGGAGAAGGGCCTGCAGCACGCCCTGCCTATTCGCCGTCGCCCGTGCCGTCTCCCGGCGCCGCGCCGTCGTCATCGTTTTCCCCGGTTCCGCAGGGCCCGAGCTACGCCGCCGCACCAACCAGCCATCCGTCGGAGGAATGGATATCGACCCCGACGCAACCCTCCGCGCAGCAAGCGATGCTGCCGCCCGGACCGCCTTTACGCATCGACGATCTGGTCGCGCCGAACGCCAATCCGGTGATGCGCGCCGCAGGGCCCTTGCTGCAACTGCTCGGCCGCTTGCGGGTGGCGCTCATGCGCGCATCATTCGCAAGTTTGATGGAACAAGTGGCCGATGCCATAAAATTCTTCGAGAAGGACATCCGTTCGGCGGGCATCTCCGAGCACCAGGCCAATACGGCGAAATATATCCTGTGCGCCACCGCCGACGATATCGTGCAGCATATCCCGACCGAGGAGCGCCACGTCTGGACGCAATACTCGATGTTGAGCCGGTTCTTTGGCGAGCGAGTGGGCGGTGTCCGCTTCTTCGAGATCCTGGACCATTTGAAGGTTGATCCGCTGGTCAATTATCCGGTGCTCGAACTGCAGCATGCCTGCCTCGCGCTCGGCTTCCAGGGCATTCACCGCACATCGACGGGTGGGCTTGCCAACCTCCAGGTGATCCAGCGCAACCTGTATGAAACGCTGCGCCGGGTCCGTCCCAAGACGATGAGCGACCTGTCGCCGAACTGGCGGGGGCAGGCGCTGGCGGCTCGCCGGCAGCGCCTCCGTGTTCCGGTTTGGCTGGTAGCCGCCGTGGTCGCCGCGCTGCTGACGGGCTCTTATTTCGTCTTGCGCACACTGCTGGCCGGCCGGTCAGAGAATGCCGCCGAGGTGGCGCTGGCCCTGCATCCCACCGATCCGATCGAGCTCAAACGCAAGGTGATCGCGCCGCCGCCACCGCCACCACCGCCTCCGCCACCACAGCCGGACCGCATCACCCAGTTGCAGCGCATCCGCAACGCGCTCGCCAAGGAGAATACCGCCTGCGCCATGACCGCGGACCAGACCGCGAGTTTCATCGTGATCAGGGTCTGTGACCTCGCACTGTTCTCGTCGGGCCAGGCCACCATCCTCGACGGCTTCAAGCCGATTGCGGTCCGGGTCGCTGCAACCCTCGACAAGGAGCCGGGACGAATCCGGGTTGTCGGCCATACCGACAGTTCGCCGATCCGCACCGTGCGCTTCCCGTCGAACTTCGAATTGTCGGTCGAGCGCGCCAAGGCGGTCGCCGCGGCGCTGAAGCCGGGCCTGGCCGATGGTTCACGTGTCGACGTCGAGGGCAAGGGCGCGGACGCGCCGATCGCTCCCAATACGACACCTGAAGGACGCGCCAAGAACCGGCGTGTCGAAATCTTTATTGAACGCAGCGAATAGCTGCCACCACAGCTCACGCTGTTTGCGACAGGTACCGGTCAATGCTCGCCAAGGATATTATCCGCATCATTCTTTACGGAGTTGGGCTCAGCTCGCTCGGCTGCGTGATCTATTTCGCCGGTCCCTTCATCGCATTTGGCGACTGGCACCCACTCGAGAACCACATTATCCGCCAAATCGCAATTCTGCTGCTCACCACGGCGGCGGCTGGCATCGGCGGCTTCAGCTACTTCAAGCGACGCAAGAACGCCGAGAAGATCGCCGACGGGATCAGCGCGTCCGATCAGCCTGTCAGCGACGAACCGGTGCTCAAAGAGCGCATGAAGGATGCACTCGCGACGCTGAAGACCGCAAGCGGAAACAAGTCGGGCTACCTCTACGATCTGCCCTGGTACGTCATCATCGGCCCCCCCGGCGCCGGCAAGACCACAGCGCTGGTGAATTCCGGGCTCAAATTTCCGCTCGCACGCGGAGCAACGCCGGCGGCGATCGCGGGGGTCGGCGGTACCCGCTACTGCGATTGGTGGTTTACCGAAGAGGCCGTGCTGATCGACACCGCCGGCCGCTACACGACCCAGGACTCCAACAGCAAGGCTGACAAGGAAAGCTGGCTGGCTTTTCTCGACATCCTGAAGAAGAGCAGGTCGCGCCAGCCGATCAACGGCGTTCTCGTCGCCATCAGTGTCGAGGATGTGCTGACGCTGCCGAAGCAGGAACTCGCGCTTCACGCCGACGCCGTCAGGATGCGCCTCCTCGAACTGCATCAGAGGCTCAAGGTCAGCTTCCCGGTCTATGCCCTCTTTACCAAGACCGATCTGGTTGCCGGCTTCACCGAATATTTCGCCTATCTCGGCGAGGCCGGTCGCCGTCAGGTCTGGGGCGCCACGTTCCAGACCGCCGACAAGACGCAGAATCTGGTGGGGCAGATTCCGGTCGAGTTTGACCGTCTGCTGGAGCGCCTGAGCGAGGAAACGCTCGATCGTCTGCAGGACGAACCGACGCCGCAACACCGCGTCCAATTGTTTGGCTTCCCCGCGCAGATGGCGCGCCTCAAGCCGCAGATCCACGACTTCCTCAACCAGATATTCGAACCGACGCGCTATCACGTCAATGCGAACCTGCGCGGGTTCTACTTCACCTCGGGTACCCAGCAGGGGACGCCGATCGACCAGTTGATCGGGTCGCTTGCGCGCACGTTCGGCGCCGAGGAGGTCGGTTCCGGATCCTATTCAGGAACGGGCAAGAGCTACTTCCTTGCCGATCTCATTTCCAAAGTCATCATCGGTGAGGCTGACTGGGTCTCGACTGATCGTGCTGCGGTCCGCCGCGCGCTGATCATCAAGACCGCAGCGCTGTCCTTGATCGGCCTTGTCTCGATCGGGCTGATCGCGGCGTGGCTGACGAGCTACAAGCGCAATTCCGACCTGATCGAGCAGAGCCTGCAGGTGGACAACGAATATGCAGCCGCCGGGGCGCCGCTCATCAAGCAGACGCTGATCGACGACCACGATCTCGACAAGGTGTTGCCGCTGCTCTATCGGCTGCGCAACGCGCCCGCAGGCTACGGATTGCGCAACGAGGCGGTGCCCCTGTCGGCCCGCTACGGCCTCAGCCAGCATGAACGCCTGCTGTCGCCCTCCAAGGCCGCCTATCACGCCGCGCTCGAACGCATGTTCCGGCCGCGCCTGCTGTATCGCCTGGAGGAGCAGCTCAATGCGCGCATCAACGAGCCCGCGTTCGTTTACGAGGCGCTCAAGGTCTACCTGATGCTCGGCGGCCTGCAGTCGCCGGACCGCGAGCTGATCCGCTCCTGGATGCAGCGCGACTGGCAGGACAACCTCTATCCCGGCGCAACCAACGCGGAAGGACGGCGCCTGCTCGATGAGAATCTCACCGCGATGTTCGACCTCGAGACGGACCAGCCGCCGCTTGTCCAGCTTGACGGCCGGCTGATCAAGCAGGCGCAGAACTCGCTCGCGCGCCTCAGTGTGTCGCAGCGCGCCTACGAGTTCCTGAAATCCGAGGCGCGGTCATCAACCGCAGGCGACTGGATCGCCGCCCGGCGCGGTGGCCCTGATATGGCCGTCGTGTTCGAAACCACGACGGGGCAGCCGCTGGACGCCGTGCGGGTGCCCCAGTTCTTTACGTATAACGGCTTCCAGCAAAACTTCGTCGCGAAACTGCCGGGATTGTCGGAGCGCATGAAGAAGGAGCGCTGGGTGCTGGGCGATGCCGGCCAGCAATCGGCCATCGACCAGCAGTACGACAACCTCGCCGGCGACCTCTTGAATATTTATTCCAACGAATTTGTCACGACGTGGCGAACCGCACTGGGCAGCTTGCGTCTGAAGAAACTGCTCGCCGACAAGCCGAAATACGAGGTGCTGAGGGCGCTTTCCGCGCCAACCTCACCGATGCGGCAAATCCTGGAATCGGTGCGCGACGAGACGGTGCTGACCAAGGAGCGGCCGAAGCCGGCCAACGCAGCGGCGCCCGCTGCGGCCGCGCCGGCACCGGCTCTTTTCACCAACGCCCAGGATGGACCGCCCGGGGCGACGATCGAAGCACAGTTCAAGCCCTATCATGCGGTGCTGGAGGGCGACAGCACGCACCGGCCGATCGACTCGACCATCGCCAACCTGAACGATATCGCGCAGAACCTGACGCTGATGGTCGAGAATCCACAATTGAACGCGCAGGCGACCGCTTCGCTTCAGACCGAGGTCGCTGCCCTGCGCAATAATGCCTCCCGCATGCCGTCGCCGTTCTCCGACATGCTGCGCGCGGCGGCTGCGGAGTTTGAAGGCAACATCGCAGCCTCGACCGCCGGACAGATTCTGCAGACGTTGCGCGATCAGGTTACGCCGGTTTGCCAGCAGACGGTGACCAATCGCTACCCGTTCGTCCGCGGTAGCAATCAGGAGGTTCCGCTCGCCGACTTCGCCAAGGTGTTCAGTCCGAACGGCGTCATGGACAAGTTCTTCACCCAGTACCTCGCGCCTTACGCCGACACCTCGAAATCGGACTGGGCCTGGCGAAAGGAAAGTCCCGTCGGACGATCGTTCTCCCCCGACACGCTGAAGCAGTTCCAGAATGCGGCCTATATCCGTGATGCTTTCTTCCAGACCGGCGGCAGTGTGCCGGCGGTATCGTTTGCGATCCGGCCGCCGGGCGCATCCGGACCCGGCGTGTCGGTGACGACGGAGATCGGCGGTACTACAATCGCGAGTCCGACCACGCCGGGCGCGCCGACCGCGTCGTCGATGTTCGGCGGCGCGCAACCTCCGCCGCCGCCACCGCAATCGCAAAGCAACCCACCGACCACCGTGCTCTGGCCGGGCCCATCGCCGCGGACCGCGATTTCGGTGAGCAACGATACCGGAGCGCCATCCATTCTCGAGCGCATCGGTCCCTGGTCGTTGTTCCGGATGCTGGAGGCGGGCTCTTTGGCTGTGAAGGCGGAAAGCGCCAGTGCGACTTTCATCGTTGCCGGGCGAGAGCTCAACTATCAGATTTCGACCGGATCGTTGCGCAATCCCCTGAAGCTGTCCGTGCTCCGCGAGTTTCGTTGCCCGACCGGAATATGACCATGCGTTGCGGGCTATTCGGCAAGATCTGCGCCAAACGCGATTTCATCGCGATCGCAACGCCGCGCAGCTTCCTGGAAGCCTGGGAGCCGTGGGTGCAGGCTGGGCTGTCTGCAAGCCGCCATCAGCTTGGCTCGGGCTGGCAGCAGGCCTTCCTCACTGCGCCGGTGTGGCGCTTCTGGCTCGGCGCTGCGATCTGCGGCACCACGGTGACAGGGGCGATCATGCCTTCGCTCGATGGGGTGGGGCGATACTATCCGTTGACGCTGCATGCGGTGAGCGACGAGATCGCCTTGTTGCCGCCGCCGGGCATCGACCCGCAGGATGAATGGTTCGCCAAGGCGGAGGCCTTTCTGCTCTCGACCCTGGATCGCGCCGCGACGTTCGAGCAGATCTCGGATTCGCTGGATCGTCTTGCGCTGCCGCGAGTACAGCCATCGCCCTCCAATGGATCGGACGTGACCGCATTGGGCGCAACGGGGGTGGGAGCGCTTTCAGACGTCGGCGCGTTCGCCCAGTCGTTCACCGCGCTTGCTGCCGCAAATCCGCAGATCCATGCCGCTGCCAGTTTCTGGTGGACCGCCGGTGGGGAGGGCTTTCCGTCAATGGCGCTGGCTTGTCGCGGATTGCCGGATCCGTTTCACTATTCCACGCTGCTGACCGGCGATCTCGGCCGTACAGAACCCGGGACCGGGTGACGCGCGATGGTGCAAGTCGCATCCTTGTTCGATGTTGGCAGCGTCACCCATGCTGGACGGGTGCGGACGCGTAACGAAGATTCCTGCCTGGTCCGGACCGATGTCGGCATGTGGGCGGTCGCAGACGGCATGGGTGGCCACGAGGCCGGCGATCTCGCGAGCCGCATCGTCGTGCAGTCGCTTGATGCAATAGGCATGACGGATTCCGCCGCCGACTTTCTGGCGGAGTGCGAGGAGCGGCTGTTCCGCGCGAACCAGCAGATACTGACGCTCAGCCGGGAACGTCAAGGCGCAACCGTCGGCACCACGGCGGCGGTTCTGCTCGTGCGCGACGGCTATTATGCCTGTATATGGGCAGGCGACAGCCGGGTCTACCTGATCAATCGCGGTGGCATCAACCAGGTGTCCCATGATCACAGCGAGCTGGAGGAACTTATTGCCGGTGGTGCGGTGTCGCGCGAGGACGTCAAGGACTGGCCGAGCAGTGCGATCACCCGGGCCGTCGGCGTCGCCGACGATCCGGAGTTCGAGGTCGTGACAGGTCCGGCCGAGCCGGAAGATGTCTTTGTGATCTGCAGCGACGGCCTGACCAGGCATGTGCAGGACGACGAGATCCTGCAGTATGCAGCCACGCAGCGCGCGCAGGCGGCTTGCGATGATATGCTTGCTTTGGCTCTGGACCGAGGAGGGCACGACAACGTGACGATCGTAGTGGTGCGGCTGCTGATGCCGCGATCCTCGGAGCCAACGAGAACGCCGCTGGATCGGGAGCCGCAAGCATGAACTCCAACGATCCGTTCCGGTCGAACTACCGCAGTGTGCCGCCTGGCACTCGGCTCAACGGTATCTACGAGATCGAAGCGGTGATCGGCGCGGGCGGGATGGGCGAGGTCTACAAGTGCCGTGAGATCCAGACCGGATCGCCGGTTGCGGTGAAGATGCTGTTGCCAGACATGGTCGAAAACGAGGCGGCGCTTGCGCTGTTCCGGCGCGAGGCGGCGGCACTCCACAATCTTCCGCACGATGCGATCGTTCGCTATTTCCTGTTCACGGTAGAGCCAGTACTGCAGCGGCCATATCTCGCGATGGAGTTCGTGAATGGCCGCTCGCTGTCGAACATGCTCGACGAGGGCCCGTTGACCTTCGAGGCGCTCGTGAAGCTGATGCAGCGCGTCGCGTCCGGGCTCGATGCCGCCCACGAGCATGGCATCATCCATCGCGACGTCTCTCCGGACAACATTATCGTCCCGCTCGATGATGTGAGGCGCGCCAAGATCATCGATTTCGGTATCGCGCGATCGACCCAGATGGGTGACAAGACCATCATCGGCTCCGGCTTTGCCGGCAAGGACAATTACGCATCGCCGGAACAGGTCGGGCTGTACGGCAACGAGGTTACCGCCAAATCCGACGTCTACAGCTTTGGCCTCGTGCTGTTTCATGCGCTGACCGGACAGAAGCTCGACATGGGCGGGAGCCAGTTTCAGCTGGTTGAAAAGCGCCGGCGCGTACCCGATCTCGGTGCGGTAGACATGCGCATCAGGCCCTTGCTGGAGCGGATGCTGCAGCCCGATCCGGCGTTGCGTCCAACCATGGCGGAAGTCGCCAACTGGACGCCGACCGGTTTGGCTCGCACATCCACCGCGCCGTTGTCCGGCTTCGATCCGTTGGCGCGGCCCGAAAGTGCCGCGCAGGTCCGACAGGACATGGCGCCATCGACCGCTCCAAGGTGGCGCATCCCCTGGCTCGGTGTGAGCGTGGCAGCGGTGCTGCTTGTGCTCGGCGGGAGCGGGTATGCTTTATTCGAGCTGGTCCGGTCGACGCCCGGCGTGCCGACTTTGCCGCCGCCTCCGAAGCTTTCGGGAACGATGTCGCCGACGAAGGTTGAACCCCCGCCAAAGCCCGAACGTCAGGAGCCGGCGAAGCTATTGCCACCGCCGACGGGGACACCCACTCAGCCCAGTGATGGGCCGGCGCGAGCCGACCGCATCCGCAAATACGTGGCCCAATATTCCGGCGGCGACTGCTTCTTCATCTTGCCGGTTGCGGTTAGTCAAACCGCCGCGGTGATCGAAGGCTTCGGTGCTTCGACGGCTCCGTTCGACACGTTCGACAAAGCGTTCCGGCGGGAGCAGGGATTTGAGGCGTCGGTTGGTGTCAGGCAGGTGACCGAGGCACAGTGCCCTGCCGTCAAGTTCCTGAGCCAGCTCGGGAGCGATCAGACGCGAGTGCCGCGTATCACCCTGTCGGCGACGGAGCTAAAGGGAGGCGAAACCCTCAATGGCACCATCGAGAACTTCGCGAACCGCGTAGTGGAGCTGCTCATGGTTTCGGACCGCGGCGAGGTGCAGAGCCTGTCCTACCTTTTGAGGCCGGGAATCGACTCGCTTTCGTTCACGCTCCCGACACCGCGCGCGAACGGTCCGCAACTGCTATTGGCTGTGGCCACGCCGCAGGTTCTTGACTCGTTGCGCCAGCCGAGACCGACGGCCGCTGATACATTCTTCCTGCAGGCGTTGAGCGATTCCCAGCGCAACCATGTGGCGATCACCGCGGCGGCACGCTACGTGTTGCTCACGAACTGATCAGCGCGCTCGGCGCATGATCCGGAAAAGGTTGAAGCAGTTTTCCGCTGGGATCATGCTCAATCAATGAGCTAAAAGCCGCGATGGCAGTTCATCCCAATTCATCGCGGTTTAGAATTTTCCGATCACCAGGATCTTCAGGTCGGTATCCGGTTTGAAGTCGCTTGCCGTATATTCAGACGTGCGCCCCGCAGGCGATGCCTTGAGCCGACCCTGACAGAAGCTGACCAGGCGGTCGCTGCCGCCGGCGTCGATGGTCAGCTTGAACGATCGGATCGGACCTGCCCAATTCGCGCCGGTCTTGAGCACGTATGATATGCGCCGCTCCTGCAGCTTCGCGCTATTGGCCTGGACGTCGCCTGCGCGCTTATCAAGCTCGGCGAGGAATGCATCCGTGACGCAATATTCCTTCCGATAACGCGCGACCTCCGGACCAAGCGCGCTGCTGCGGCGCAGGCCCGCGCGCAGGATAGTGTCTGCACTGGAGCCGACGCTCGGCCGGTACTGATGTTCAACGACAACGGTGCGCGCGGGCGGGAACACCTGCTGACGTACGGCGGAGGTCCTGGTGACCCAGCCGGGTGCATATTGCTGCCGACCGTTGTCGCTCATGCCGGCGGGCATCAAGAGCCCGTCGTCCACCAGCCGCGTCCGGATTGTTGCGGGCAGGTCGGCCACCCGGATCTCCCGGCTGCCGATGGGCAGCAGCGGCAGCTTGAACTGGCGGAGCTGAGCGCTGACATCCTTGTCGCCAATCATGGCGCGCTGATCGATGGTCAGTGGCGCCGGGCTGCCGTCGACCTTGGTCTCGAAGTCGACGAAGTTCACCGGGTCGTTCGACGGCAGGGCAATATTGTCGGCTTCCGAGAGGTCGATGTCAGGCAGCGGAAAGGCCACAGTCAGCGTAACCGCCTTGTTGGTGATGTTGGCGAATTGATAGCGAACGCTGACCTTGTCGAGCGCGATACGCAGATCCTCGCTCTCCATAGCCACATCGTTGGTGTGAACGAACTGCAGCCCGCCAATCGACAATTCGGCAGCCGAGTCGTTGGCCTGCGCCGGCCAGCCGGTTGCAACCATCAACGCGGCCATCAGGGCCCGTATCCAGAACGAAGGCCGGGGCGGCGGTTCATTCACCATGCTAGTCTCCATATGGCGTGGCAACATGTGCCGGTTCCGCCCGGCAATGGATCAGTCGAGGGCCTGGTAAAGCTCGCCCCATTCGGACTTCCAGACGCCGTCCGGATCCCACACCACGATCGCGAGCTTTACATCATTGGCGAGCCGGATCGCGCCGCGAAAGGCATCCTGGGCCGGCAACGGGGCGCTGACCTGGTCATTTGACAGCCGCCCGCCGCTCGCAGCCGCTGGCATCACGACCGATGCGGTGGCGCCGCCATTGTCGCGTTTCAGGACCAGCGTGATGGCGTCGGGCTGGACTTCGTTGACCTGTTCAAATCTGTTCCTTGTCATGAATTTGCACCGCAAGCTGAAGAATTCGGACTATCACCGTCCAGTGATAGAATTGAACGGGATCGAGATTGCTCACCACTAATTGACGCGCCGCACTAACGGCATCTCGGATTAGTCGGTCCGGCGCGACGATCGGTTCGGGGTACACTGAGGCGAATATGTTTCGTCGATTTTGCTGGACTTGGGTCTTCATCGCCGGTGCCGGCATTTTCGCCACCGCGGCGCACGCCGAGGATACTGTCGTGCGCAACTTCGCCGGCGGTTCGGCGCCCTCGATGGTAGGCATCGTTCCCGCCAGCGAGGACGTGGAACTGGGGGGGCCCCAAGCGCTCAGCGCCGACGGGCAGGGCAACCTGTTCGTGCTCGACCAGATCAACGGCCGCATTCTCCAGTTCGATCCCAAACAACCGAACTCCGCCCCGGACGTCCTGAAGATGCCGAAGGATGTCCAGCCGACCGACCTCGTCGTTCACAACGACGACATCATGGTTTGGGACGGCGGCGTGCGCACGTTGAAGGCAGCGGCGGGGCAGTCCACGCGTGGGCTCGGCGACGAGATCCAGCTCGAGGAGGTCTCAAGCCGCGGCGTGGACGATCAGGTCGCCGTCTCCGCCTTCGCCCAGATGGGGTCGCAGCCGCCAGGCAGTGCAACCGACCTACTCGACCAGAACACGCGCGCGGCCGTCATCAGGAAGGGGCGGCAGCCCGACCGGCAATACATCGCGTCCCGCAAGGGCTCGGTGATCGCCGACGTCATCCCGGACAAGGACAATTCGAGCGTACGGATCGAGATCCAGACCATGGTCACGAACGAGAGCATTGGCGCGCTCGGTCTGCGCGTGCGCGACCAGCTCGGCACGGTCGAATTTCTCGAGATTGACAACAGCGACCGCTTCTATGTGCTGGCCGAGGACATCCCACCGTCGGGGAAGAACGCCTCGACCTTCGTTGCACGCTATGCCGCAAATGGTCGTCTCGAGGGAATCTACGAACTGCCACTCGAGAACACCCCACTGACCAGGCGGTTCGTCACCGTCTCGGGTGATGGCGATGTCTATTTCCTGCGAACCAAGCCGGACGGTGTCGAAGTGGTTGGCGTTGGCTTCAAACCGCTAGGCAACGTGTCGGTCATCGACGTGCGGCCGTCGCGTGCCTCAGCGAAGCCGGCCCCGGGCTCCAACGGCCGACCCAACAACGACGTTAAGTTCAGCGCGACTGCCGCGGTCCGGCCGTCCAATCGTCAGCAGGCGATCGAGACCGCGTTCGCATTCGAAGGCGTGCAGTGGAAGCTGACGCAGGCGAACTATGGCAACGATCCGGATAGCCAGTGCAGCGGATTCAACCGCGTTCGCCGGCCGTGGTATCTACAGGGCAAGGTGAACCAGGAAGTGCGCGGCGTACCCTATTGCTGGGGCTGCCACGGTTCGCTCGCAAACTTCCGGCAGCGGATCGAGAGCGGGACGCTGGCCGGCAACGTCTGCACCCGCAACGCGCCGCGGCCGGACGTGGCGGGCGTTGACTGTTCGGCGTTCGTCAGCGCCGCGTGGGGACTCTCGGTTCACTACACGACCGCCGCCATCCCGGCGATCGCGACGCCCGTGTCGAATCCGTGGGACCTCAAGCCCGGCGATGCGCTCAACAAGCCGGGCTCCCATGTGATGTTATTCCTGCGGTTCACGCCCGATCGCAAGGCGGAGGTGATGGAATCCTCGACCGGTGGATGCAACGGACGCGTCTGCCGCAACGTCTAT
The DNA here is from genome assembly GCF_040549385.1 of Bradyrhizobium sp. LB11.1. Classification (NCBI taxonomy): domain Bacteria; kingdom Pseudomonadati; phylum Pseudomonadota; class Alphaproteobacteria; order Hyphomicrobiales; family Nitrobacteraceae; genus Bradyrhizobium; species Bradyrhizobium sp. LB11.1. Next base: position 70,661 of record NZ_JBEPTH010000004.1, read on the forward strand.
CCGTTGGCGAGCTTGCTAGCACGTGGCTACAATCCGGTCCGTTTCCGTGCCTTCGCGGATGACCAGGCGACGGTTTCGGCGGATGCCTATCAAGAGGACGATGCGCCGACGGGGCGCAAATCGACGGCTGCCAAAGCCGCGACCAACAAGCCAGCGACCAGGAAGCGCTGAACCCGCGGTGTCCTCGGCGCTACAGATGATTGTGAACTGCTGCCCGCTGGCTGGCGTTTCGAACGCCAGGACGGCGGGCCACCGCCTCGATCCGACAGTCTGGTTCCGGGGCGGCCTGCATGACGTCGAGGTGGATCAGGATGCGAAGCTCCAGAGGATTTGACCACAGGTTCGGCCGCTTGTGCGTCGCCATCGCGCTCGCCGCGATGATCGGCCTGCCGCTGCACCATGCTCGGGCGGCGGAAGCGCTTTCCATCAGCAATCCGGATGGCGGGGCCGTGCGTGCGCTCGTGATCGGCATTGATGATTATCAACACGTCCGCAAGCTGAAGGGGGCGGTCGCCGACGCCGCCGATATCGTGTCCAGCCTGAAGACGATGGGGGTTGGCGACGTCGTCGAGCTGGCCAATGCCCAAGCGGACAGGGCGAGCGTGCTGCGCGAAATCAGCGCGATGGTGGAGCGGACAAGGAACAACGATCTCGTCTTTCTGTCGATCGCTGGCCACGGCACGCAGGAGCCGGAGCGCATCAAGGGCTCGGAGCCGGACGGCATGGAGAACGTGTTCCTGCTGCCAGGCTTCGAAACCACGCCGACTGGATCGGTCGAACGTATTCTGGGGAGCGAGTTCAACCACTTCATCCGGCAGTTCGTACTGCGCGGTGCGAAAGTGATTTTCGTCGCGGACACCTGCCACGGAGGCGGAATGGTGCGCGATATCGATCCGCGGGCTGAGGAGATGAGTTTTCGCCAGGTGCCGCGCTATACGCTGCTGGTCGATGAATTGAAACCGGTGTCGGACAGCAACGATCCGAAGTCCGAGCTCGATCTCGATCACACCGCGTTCCTGGCCGCCGTTGATCGCAATACCAAGGCCCCGGAAGTGCGAATCCCCGGCATCGATGGCCTCCGCGGGGCTCTCAGCTACGCGGTGGCGCGGGCCGTAGAGGGCAGCGCGGACATCAATCACGATGGCAAGGTGACACTCAGGGAGCTCTTCGCCAACGTCCGCCAGGTGGTCTATCAGCTTTCAGACCAGCGCCAGAACATCGTGACGATATCGTCACCCGCGCAGGCGCCGGAGACGGACGTCGCCTTCGAACTGACGCGCGGCGTGGTGCTCATTCAGGGGCCGGCCGCGAGAACCGCCACTGCTCAGGCTACGGTTTCCGCCGATGGGAAGGCGCTCCCCGCACCGGTTGCCACGACCAAGACTCCGACGGCGCCAACCCTTGCCGCCGCGCCCAATTCAGCTCCCGGCAATCCAGTTCCGACCGGCACCGCGCTCGCCGGCACCGCACCGGCGCCCTTCCGCCTTTCAACGCCAATCCGCTTGGCGGCGCTCGACGGCAAGATGAGCTATTTCTCGGGCGTGAGCACGAAGGATGTCACCGTACAGGCGGTTCAGCCGACGGATAATCCCGACTTGATCTGGGACCCCGTGTCTCATGACGTGATCGCCTGGGGCGATGTGGTCGCCTACGGGATGGACGTGGCCAATTTGCCGACAGTCGTGGATCGCACCGCGGCCATCCGCGAGCTCAAGCGAATTGCGACTCGTTCGCCCCAGACGATGCGTATTTGGCCGGACGATCGACAGCAGCGCGCCGGCCAGACCATCGAAGTTGAACTGTCCGACGTCGCGGCGAGGGCGCTGTTGCTGTTCAATGTGTCAGGCGATGGAACCATCCAGATGTTGTATCCCGTGGGTACGGATGCGCCGTTGGCCAAATCGCCGAGCTTGCGGCTGCCGCTCAAGGTGGGCGAGCCTTTTGGCGCCGAACAGATTGTCGCGGTAACCTCGCAGCAGCGCATGTCCGACCTTGAGACCGTCCTGATCCAGCTCAATCGGCGTCGTGCGTCGGGGCAACTGATCAAGAGTCTCGAGCGTTACCTGCCAGCGGACGCGCGGATCGCCTCGATCGGCTTCTTCAGTGCTCCCTGACGGTTTGACCGGGGGAGCCATGTCGCCATCGGAGCCGATCCGCCGCGAGCGAATATACCTTGCGTTGCTGCTCCTGCTGATGGGAGGGCCCGCGCACTCAGTGCCGTTGCCCACAGAATCCCCGCATGCAAGCGCGGCGATCGCTTCATCGCTTTGGCGCATCCAGGTCACGCGCGGACAGACCAGTGCGGTGCAGAGCAATTCCGCGAACGTGTCCCTCGAGATCCTGCCGGGTCCGACGGTCGAGGTCGGCGGCAAGGTATCGTTCGGCGTAACTTCCAGGAAAAAGGGCTATCTCATTCTGGTCGATGTGGATGCGGAAGGACGGATGTCCCAGATCTTTCCGACTCCCGAGTTGGTGGAGCAGTCGGACGAACGCGACATCAATCTTGTCAAGCCCGGCGTCCAGTTCATAGTGCCGACGCCAGCAGCGCGGCAACGTGGCTTCGAGTATGTCGTCGCACCGCCGACCGGCTCGGCTATCATGGTTGCGATCCTCAGTGAGCGGCGTGTGCAGTTGCTCGATTTGCCGGATCTTCCGCGCAAGCTGCAGAGCCAGGCCGACGCCTTGAGCTACCTGGCGGCCTGGACCAGCGAGTTGCGTGTGCCGGATAGCGGCAACGGAAGACTGGTGTCGAACAATTGGTCGCTGGACGTCAAATCCTATTCCATCAAGTAAGCCGGGGCCGTCGACTGGTTCAGAATTTGAAACCGAGCGAGAGCGTGCCGGACGTTTCCATCTTGCCGTCAACCGAGCAGCTGCCGTTGAGCGCGATGCTGACACGCCCGAACTTCGCGACGTCGACGCTGACTCCGACGCGGGAGAAATCGGTTGGCGAACTCGGGATCATGAAGTTCACGTTGTCGAGCGCCCAGAACGGCAGCTTGCCCTGCAAGTCAGTTTTCCAGAGCAGCTCGACAAAAATATGCCGCAGCGCGTCCGGATCGACGATGATGGTACCTTTGCTGTCCCTGACGACAAAGCCCATCTCGTCGATGTGAAAGTTGCAGATCCGCTTCGAGACGGCACAATGCACCGAGGTGAGATCAGGCAGGTTCATTGAATCGCCGAACCGAGCCGATGCCTTGGGATCGATCGCAGGCCCGGTTCGCAGGTCGGTCGTCGCAACCGGTCTTTCCTCCGGAAATGTCTGCCAGATTTGACGAAAGCCGATGCCCTCGGTTGCCAGGAACGAGGCATTGCCGAAGAAATGACCGCGGCCGGATCGTTCTCCACGGAAAAAGACACTGTTGCCGGCGGGATATTTCAGATTCGTCAACACATCGAGAAGCCGGTTGTGATCCTTGGCGACGAAATTGATGCCGTCGAGCACGAGCCGTCCTGCCTCCAGGTGCGAACCGATGTGCTCGTCGAGATCGACACCGAGACCCTCCACCCGCCGGTAGATCTTCCTGAACACCTCGGTGTCTCTCGCGGTAACGACCCGGGCCCGTCGCAGCGCGTCGAGACGCCGCTCATCGTCTTTCTCCAGAATGTAGATCCGGCACAGCCCGGGCCGGTCGATCGCAATGTCGAGATGCACGTGCGGAGCTTTGCCGGTCTGCGTGAAGCCGACGCTCTTGACCCCTGCTTTCAGCCTCGGGTCATAACCTGGCATGTCGATCTGGTCCGAGCCCAGCCGCGGCGCCTTGCCGGCGGCGTCGAGCAATTGCCGCCAGTTGTCGCACATGAAGTCGAAGCCAAGCGGATTCCAGTACGGTACAAGGTCGTGGATCTTGTAGAAGCCGTACAGCTGAATGCCGGCTTCGTGCAGCTTCAGCGCGACCTTGTTCATGTCCGCCCGCATCGCGGCGCGGTCCTGGCCCGTGTTGCCGGCCTTTGGTGCGGTGTTCGGGTCGAAGGGGCTGCCCGTCATCTGCGAAGGTCTCCTCGCGTCACCACGGCGGAAGCTAACAGCTGGCCGGTTGGCCGGCTAGTCCGTGATCGGCCGCAGCCGTTCCCGCAAATCTACAGCTTGCTCAGCCGGCCGTAGAAACCGCCCCGGGCGATCATGTAATGAATGTCTTTCGGAAAAGGAAAAGCGTCGCGAACGTTTGAGATCGCCTTTTTCAGGAATTCACCGTGATGCGAGGCGGGCTTGTGGCCCAGGGGAGCCTGGTCGGCGACCTGCGGAATCATGAAGCGGTCCACGTAAGCTGGATCCAGATCATTGACCCTGACCATCTGCCCGAAGGCTGGAAATGCGTCATAGTGACCCACGCTCACATTGAGGTTCTTGAGAGCAGGGCGCGATGACGGAGCACGATCGCCATCGAGTGTTGCCAGTCCGCGTCCAATCAAATCCAGCTTCACCGATTGCGAAAGCGTCGACGGACCGTAGACGATTTCGAGTGCGCAGGTGCTCTGCCCAGACAACCATTGGTACCAGAACGTCGCGTCATCGGGCTGTGCCATCGCGCCATAGAGGCAGTCAAATCCCCAGCAGGCCGACAGGTTCGGCTGATACTTTCCGAGGCTTCCGACCAGATTGCGCATGCCGTTCCCTCCGCCAGAATGGCAGGCGATGATGAGCTTGCCGATCTGGAACTGGGGTACGGTCTGCGAGCCAGGCTTGGTCCCAAAGCCGGAACTGGTTCCGAGAGCAGGAGCCAGCCACTTGGCAAGAGCCCCGAGTATTTCGTCGAGGTAGCGTTCGCCCCATTTGGCAGAGGCCAGATCCTTGACGCTGTAGTTGCCGGCGAAGCTTTCGCCGACGGCATATTCGTAGCCCAGGAATGGCGCGATAAGCACAACGTCCCTGCCGGAATCCCGGACCTGTTCGCGCAAGCGCGCGGGATCGTTGCGGAACAGGTATTCATGATCCCTGACGTAGAATCCATGCAGCCAGAGCACGACATCGAACTTGGTGGCGGTCGTGAGGTGCTTCGGCGGGAGATAGACCGCCGTCGGCCTCATGCCGGGCGCCTGCCGTTTGGTGAAGAGGGTCACACCTGGAAAGGTGCCGATATCCTTCTGCTCCAGTTCGCACGTTGTCACTCGGATCGCTCCGCTTCGGGCACCTCTTCTGCGGCGCGCTAGTTGCAGACCTCGACATTTCCACCATTGCCGGCGGTACCGCCGTCGCCGCCACGATATTCGATGTGACAGCCACGATTGACCTGACGGCACAGAAGCCGGTCGCAATAGATCTGGCCACTGCTTCCCTTGGCCGTCGCCTGCCGCCGTGGCACGCGAGCCTCCGCGGCCGGAGCGAGCTTTTCGCGGGCCGGCCGATCCGCGCGGGTCGGGCGCTCGTCCGTTCTACGGCTTGCAACGGGTTTCTTGCCGCGCCGTTTCTCGCATTCATTGCTGTCGTTGAGGAACGAACCTTCGGCGCAAGTGATCTTGCTGCACTGGTCGCCGTCGGCTCGGTAGCCGTGGTCGCAGATCATAGGACAGATCCGCGACGGCCGGAGCTTGATCGCGTCGAGCACATCGAGACTGGCAAGCTTGGTGTCGAATTTGGTCCCCGCTTGCCGGTTGAAGAGCGCCAGCGAGCGCTGCGAAGCCGCATTCCATTCCCCATCGACGGCACCCGTGAAGCATCCGACGCGGCTCAACTCGCTCTGTACCGACCTGGCAAGATCGGCTTGAGGGATATCGGCCCTGGCCGGATCGACTTGGTGCGGCCCGTCGGTCAGGGCAGCGATTTTTGCGTTCGTGTCGTTCTGGACGGACTCAGCCGCCGGAGGCGAACCAACTGCGAGGGAATTCTCGGTCGCGGACCTCGGGGTGAGTGCAGCGATGATCGATGCCTCGGAGGCGGCCCGCTTCCGCTCGGCATCAGTCGCTTGCTGCTGCGCCACCTGCTTGGTCGTTTCGGCGGCAATACGGGCGTTCTCCGCAGCCTTCAGGTCTGCGGCCGCCTTTTCCTGGTCGGTGCGCTGGGCGCCTTCGGAAGCCAGCCGAACGCGCTGCTGTTCGGCCTGCCGCGCTTTCTCGGTCGCCGCAATCCGTGCGTCCTCCGCCTCGATCTGGTTGAGCTGAAGCTTTGCCAGACTGGCGTAATACCCGTCGGGATGCTGGCTCAGGAATACGCCCAGGGCGGCCTTGTTGTTGAGTAGCAACGCCAGTTCATAGTCACGGCGGACCTCGGACTGGGGATTAGCCGCCGCAGGCGTCGGTTCCTCTGCCTTGGCACCAGGCACGAGAGCAACGTCCTCGCCGCCCAACGAGCCGTAGACGTAAGGCTCCTGCCGGTTTCCTGTGGCTTGCAGGACGTCGTCGCGGACAAAGCCGAAGACCCTGCGCAGGTCGAGGCCCGGCTTTGCGATGTACTTGACCAGAGCCGCCGCGTACGGGCTGTTCTTGCTGTTGCCGTCGAGCGCCGTCAACCCGGCCTTTGCGGCGAAGGCGATCAGCGTATTGGACACGGTGGGCTCGACCCTGGCGAGCCCGCGGCTGATCGATCGTGAGGCGACCGTTCGCTTCATGGTATCGGCAAAAGGATTGTTGCGGCACGCATCGACGATCACGACCCGTAGCTGTCTCGCAGGCTCGATCGCCAGCAGCACACGGTCGAGCGAGAACGCCTCGTCGTAAATGTCCGTATCGCGTTCGAGCCTTGCATCGGTCGGGATCAGATAGTTTGTGCCATCGATCTCGATCCCGTGGCCTGCGTAGTAGACGAGAGCAATGTCGGCGTCGCGTACTTGATCAGCGAAATCCCTCAAGGCTCGCTTCATGTCTGTCGCGGAGAGATTGAGCCTCGAGTCGACCACGTCAAACCCTGCCGCTTTCAACGTCGCTGCGATGGCGGCGGCGTCGTTGGCGGGGTTGGGAAGCAGGGGTGCGTTTTGATAGGTCGAGTTGCCGATCACCAAGGCCACGCGCTTCGTCGCGGAAGCGGGCTCAGCAGTCAGGACCAGCAAGGCGCCGAGGAGAAGGGCGAATAATCTGATTTGCGTACAAAAGCTCATGGCGCAACGTCCAGCATCAGCCGAGAGGGGAGCGTCAACGAAGATGGCCGCGCAGAATGCTTAAAAAGGAGCTCTCGGCGGCCGCTTGTCTCCGTCCAGGAGCAGTCTCGAGCCCGATCCATTCCTAATGTTGTCGCGTATTTCAGTGAATGCGTTCAAAGGCCTGGGACGATTGTCGGGCCGGGCACGTTGGGCATGGTTGGCGCTTACAGGGGGCGTTTTTGTAATTTAACATACTGATATTTATTGATTTTTCGATCTTCTGCGATGGCTTCGTTGAAGCGCAGGAGGGCTAGGCTTGGCTGGGATCGAAGTTCCGCTGGCGGCACATCAAGCGGAAGTGAAATCCGGTGTTAGACCTGCGGATCGATAGCTTTGGTCGCAAGCTCTTCGCCGGCTTGATTGGCCGATCGCCGAGGTCGTGCAGGGATCAGAAAAGGAGTTGCAGCGGCGTAGGCGGCATATTCCGGAAATGCCTGCCTCAGGATCCGCTCTTCGTTGATCATCCGTCGGCATTGGCTCGTCACGACCATGATGGCGACGAGGACGGCAAGCGGTGAGAGGACCTGGAGTGTCATGCCGACCAGGGCAACCCCCTCGCAAAGATAGAGTGGATGCCGCACAATTCCATAAGGCCCTTCCGTCACCAGGCGCCTGGCCTCGGCCAGGATGCTGAACGATTTACCCAGCCAACGGAGCACCACGATACTGAGCGAGATACCCACCAGGATCAACGTCGTGGACACGGCCGACCAGATCGGTCCCAACTCAGCCTTCGGAAGAAACGCGAGCGCGATGCTCAAGAATGTGCCCAGCAAGGCTGAGACCCGCGTCTCAATGCCCTGCGACTTCATGATCGGCACCAGTCGGGTCACGGTTACCAGTGCGACGAGGCCGAGGAACAGGACGTTGGCAATTCTGGCGGCGACCGTCAGCAGGTCGTGGATATTGTCGGGCGGAAGCAGGCGAGGGACGCTGGCGGCGCCCACGAGCGCAGATCCGCCATAGACGATCACGACGGCTGCCTTGGCGGTCCAATCCGACCAGCGATTGACCTCGCGCCCGGCGATCCGTTTCCCGGCGATCCCAGCCTGGTCGAGTTTCGCGTCAATCACAGGAGTGATCCCGCTCGTTCGAAATCTGCCTCACTAAACGGCAGGCTTGCCGGGAGGTCAATCGACCGGGAGCGCAGTCATGCCGCCCCTTGTGGGTTCCACTTGCTGACAGAGAGGCGGTTTTGAACCGCCTCCATTGTGGCGACACAAATCATAGAGGAAGCTCCATTAGAAACAGTTGTACTGCAATGCATCTGCACGAATCTGTGACATTGCGCCGAATCCTGTTTTTCCTCGCTGTGCTGCTCGCCAGTCAGCCGGCCTGGGCGGAGAGCCGTGTTGCGCTCATTATCGGTAACTCCGCCTACAAAAACGCCGCACCGCTTGCCAATCCTGCCAATGACGCTGCGATCGTCGAGGAGACGCTGAAAAAAGCGGGCTTCGATGTCGTGCAGACCCGCAAGGATCTCCAGGCGACCGAAATGCGTCGGGCTCTGCGCGATTTTGCCGACGTGGCGCGCGACTCGGATGTTGCCCTTGTCTACTACGCCGGTCACGGCATTGAACTGGAGGGTACGAACTACCTGATCCCGACGGATGCGACGCTCGAGCGCGATACGGATGTGTACGACGAAGCCTTTTCGCTCGAGCGGGTGCTGCTGGCAATCGAGCCTGCACGCCAGCTGCGGCTCGTGATCCTCGACGCTTGCCGCAACAATCCTTTCGCCGACAAGATGAAGCGGACGGTCGGCTCGCGGGCCGTGAGCCGGGGCCTCGCCAGAATCGAGCCGGCGACATCGAATACACTCGTTGCCTTCGCCGCCAAGGCGGGTTCGACGGCGTCGGACGGCGGCAGCAAGAACAGCCCCTATGCCTCCGCGCTGGTGAAATATATCGGCGCTCCGGGCATGGATCTGCGCAGGGTCTTCGGCTTCGTCCGCGACGACGTGATGAAGGCCACCGGCAACAAGCAGGAGCCGTATGTGTACGGCACGCTTGGCGGTGACGATGTGCCGCTGGTACCAGGGCCCGCCAAGGAAGCGGTCGCCGCAGCGCCTCAACCAGCCGCGCCGCCGCTGCCCGCAACGCCAGCGCTTTCGGCACGTGCCGAAACTCGGCACGACTATGAACTCGCGCTGCAGATCGGCAATAAGGATGCGTTGAACTACTTCCTCGCCCAGTATCCGGACGGCTATTACGCAAATCTGGCCAAGCTGCAGCTCGCCAAGATCGATGCGGAAGACAAGCGCGTCGCCGCTGCCGAAAAGGCGCGCCAGGCCGAGCAGGAACAGGCGCGGCTTGTCAGTCAGGGTGCCCAGCAGACACAGCTGGCCAAGGCGGCCTCTGACCTGAGGGCAGCGCAGGACGCCCGTATCGAGGCGGAGAAGGCCAAAGAGACCGCTCAACAATTGGCAGCGCAAGCCGAGCAGCGGCGTCAGACTGCTGAAATTGCCGTCGCCGCGAGAATTGGTGCGCCGGCTGCGTCCGACTCGTCGCAAGAGGCCAAGCCGAATCCGGATGCAAAAGTGGCCGCGCTGCCGGCCCCACAGACGTCCGCGCCGACACCGCCACCCACTCCGCCGACGAAGGCCGAGCTTGCAAAATCGGTGCAGGCCGAGTTGCGCCGGGTTGGCTGCTTCAGCGGAGCGGCCGATGGTGACTGGGATCCCGCCTCACGGCGTTCGCTTGAATTGTTCAACAAGAACGCCGGCACCACGCTCGACGCCAAGGCCGCCAGTACTGAGGCGCTCGACGCAATCAAGCTCAAATCGGCGCGGGTTTGCCCGTTGGTTTGCGGATCCGGCCAGAAGCGCGACGGAGACCAATGCGTCAGGATCACCTGCGCTGCGGGTTACTTTCTGAATAACGACGATGAGTGCGAGAAGCAGAAGGCCCGTCAGGCGCCATCCGCAAGGGTCGCGCGCAGGAGCAGAGAACGTGAAGAGGCTCCGGCTCCGGCAAGGCCCTCGCGGCCGCCGAAGGCGGAGGCCAACTCGGGTGGTAGCGGCGGAGGTGGCGGCCCCGGCTTTATGCCGTTCTTCCTGCCCTGAAATATTTGGCAGCCTCGCGCATGTCCGTTCCGCTGAGACTTTATATCACGCCGTTTGCCGATAGAGGCGTTCTCGAGCCTGCGCAATGGGATTGCGACACGGCCAAGAAGGCGCTTGATGTCGTCAATACGATCTGGTCGAAGGCCAAGACCGCATTCGTGATCAGCGATTGCGTGATGGAAAGGCCGCTCGACATGGCAAAGAGCCGGCGCAGCAGCGACGAGGTCCTGCTGGGTGTTCTGGCGTCCCGGCATGACCCCGACAATGCGGTCCACATCTACCTCGTCAATTCTATTCCAAATCTGAATGCCGGCGGAGGCTCGTTTCCGAACGGCGCTCCCGAGCCGACGAGCTTCGTCCAGTGGTATGGCAATGACCACGCCAATGGACGCGCCTGGGCACACGAGCTTGGGCATCTGATGGAGCTCGATCATGTCGAGATCGACTATTCCAACGAGAAGCAGGCGGCGCAGCGCGTCAAGAACCTCATGGTGCCTGGATTGAGTGCGGGCAGCGATTTGACCAGCCAGCAGATCGGCACGGCCCAGGGGTCAAAGCTGGTCAAGAGATTTGGCGGTTAAGCCGCGTCCGAAGCTCCACGATGCAATTGATCCGCGCAGCGTCGTCGCTGTCTAAATCGGATAAGCGGGGCGGCCGCATTCAACGGGAAACGGGCTTGCGGGCAATCGCGCTTTTGGGGAGGCATGTATTGACTGACGTCGTCATGCGACGAATCCCCATTGCGCGAACTTGCGCACGAACGAAAAATGGACGTATCTGGTGCGGTTGTCGCGGTGCGAGCACTCAGGCCCAGCGACGGACGGCGAGCGAATTCCACACGGCATCGTGCCGGCTGATTGCGGTGGCCTGTTGAGATCAGCGTCTCAATGCACGCACATCGGAGGCAAGCAGAAGTGGTTCATGACAAGCCAGGCGGAGCATAACGTGAGTTTCTTGGAGCGTCTAAAGACAGAGGCTTCTGCTGAGTGGCGGGCCTACACTGAGCATCCCTTCACGAACGGACTGGCAGACGGCTCGCTCGCCGAAAGGGCGTTTCGTTGCTATCTCGCCCAGGATTATTTGTTCCTCGTCGAGTTCGCGCGCGCCTACGCGCTCTCGGTCTACAAATCGCCTAAGCTCGCCGACATGCGTGAAGCAGCTTCCGGCCTTTCGGCCATCCTTGATGTCGAGATGAACCTCCATGTGCGGCTCTGTGCCGGTTGGGGTCTGTCTCCGAGCGACCTTGAACAGACCTCTCCGGCGGTCGAGATGCTAGCCTATACTCGCTACGTGCTGGATGCCGGAATGCGCGGCGATCTGCTGGCGCTCAAGGTAGCGCTTGCCCCTTGCGTGATCGGGTACGCTGAGATCGCGAAGCGACTTGCTGCGCGACCCGATGCGAACGCTGCGACGAATCCCTATCGCGTATGGATCGCCGAGTACGCCGGCGCGGCATACCAAGAGGTCGCGGCGAAAGCGGGAGCGCACTTGGAGCGTCTCGCCGACCTCTACGCCACGCCGGCCCGCGAGGCAGAGTTGATTGCCATCTTCAAGGAAGCCAGCCGACTTGAGGCAGATTTCTGGGAGATGGGCTGGCGCGCGGGCCAGCGTGTCGAATAGCCATTTGATAACTGGCAGGCTCATAGCCTGAAGGCGGCCAAGTCGAAAATAATTGTATGTCGACTGGGGCACTTAGTTAGCCCGTCGGGCAAAACACCCTCCACCTCGTCAACCCCTCCTCACAAAAATATTCCACTTTATCGAAATTCGGAAATGGCGTATGTGTTGCCCATCCCGGCTCATCCTTGAGGGGCGATCTCGAGTCGTCTTGTTCGCGAGCCGGGGATGCGGTGGACGCGGCAGCGTTGGGCGCGAGAGGTGCGGGCAGGGCGGGTAGTCCCTGTGAGCCCGAAACCGCGTGTCGACGAGCGGCGCTGTTAGGCTTCGTCTCGCCAGCATTCTCTAGGCAATGTCGACAACGCCTGGAGATAATGCGGCGAACCGGCGGGCCGTGCGTACGGCAAAACCGTGTGGTCCAGGCCGTCGTTGCTACGGTCAAGCTTTCGCGGAGGTGTGGAGCGTCCAACCGGATCAACCACATCGTCAATTCGCGAAGCGAGGGAGGCCAGAAGGAACTCGGCTCCCGGGAGAGCACGGCATAAGCCGTCAAACCACTGCGCAGGGAAGGCCGAGTGATTGGCACCACCTGTATGCTGCTGTGCGGTTTTCCTGCGCTACCTTTCGCGCAGCGGACCGCGGGTGCGAGGTCAGCACCCGGCCTTCCCTGCGCCCTCTTGGTTCTGGAGGGTGGAAGATTGGGCAAAGCTCGGGCGAATTGCGCCGCGAGAATGCGAAGGTGTGTCTGCGATTCAAAAAGAGAACTGGATAAGCGGGGCTGCTGCTTCATACTCCGTCATTGCGAGGAGCCCTTGCGACGAAGCAATCCAGAGCCTCTCCGCGGAAAGACTCTGGATTGCTTCGCTGCGCTCGCAATGACGAGCGGAGAAAGTGTGCTCACGTTCGGATCACAAAACCCTTGGCGAGATGATTCCGCACGAAATAGATCATCGCAATCCCCGGCACGAGCGCAATCACCGTCATGGACATGACGAGGCCGAAATCGGTGCGGAATCCGAACAGCGCGTTGATGGCCATGGTGATCGGCTTGCCGCCGGTCGTGGTCAGGATGCGGGCCAGCACCACCTCCACCCAGGAGAAGATGAAGCAGAAGAATGCGGTGACGCCGATGCCCGGCGCAATCGCGGGAATGAGATGGCGGACAAAGAAGCTGACGAGCGAATGGCCGTCGAGAAATGCCGTCTCGTCGAATTCGCGCGGCACCGAGGCGATAAAGCCCTCCAGGATCCAGATCGAGATCGGAATATTGAAGACGCAGTGAACCAGTGCGATGCCGACCGGATTGTTCTCGAGGCCTATTTGCGCGAACAGCACGAAGATCGGCAGCGACAGCACGACGGTCGGGGTGATGCGGAGCACCAGCAGCACGAAGAACAGCTGACGATCGCCGACGAAACTATAGCGTGCGAACGCGTAAGCCGCCGGCAATCCGACGCCGAGACACAGCGCAACGTTCAACACGACATAGATGATGGAGTTGAGGATCGATTGCTTCAGGACCGGCGAATGCAGGATGTTCTGGTAGTTGACGAGGCTGAAATGCCCTTCCGCAATCCCGGTGCGCGGCAGCGTCGAGACGAAGCTGGTGATGATCGTCTGCGCCAGCGGCACCATGATGAAGGCGCTGACCAATGCAAACAGGGCGATCCGCCCGCCGGATGACAGCGACCTCACACGACCGGCTCCATCGCGACGGGCGCGCGCGTGCTCGTGACAGCCTTGAAGGTCCATGCGACCGTCATGACGATCAGGAAATAGACGATCGAGCGGGCGGCGGACGGGCCGTAGTTGAACGACTGGATTTCCTCGCCGAGGTCGAGGCTGAGAAAGGCGGTGGCGCTATCGGGGCCGCCGGCATTGATGCGGAAGGCCTCGATATAGATCATGAAGCTGTCCATGAAACGAAGCAGAACGGCCATCGACAGCACCGTTTTCATTTTCGGCAGCTGAATGAAGCGAAACACCTGCCATGGCGAGGCGGCGTCGATCGCTGCGGCCTGATAGTAGGCGGGCGGAATGCTGGAGATGCCGGCATAGGCGAGCACGACGACCAGCCCGAGCCAATGCCAGGTGTCCATCACCACCAGCACGATCCAGGTGTGCAGGGCATTGAACTTGTAGTCGAAGCCGACACCCAGCCATCCCAGCATGCGGCCGGCGAGGCCTGCACTGGGATTGATAAAGTTGAGCCAGATTACCGGAATCATGTTCCAGGGCACCACGAGCGGCACGGTGATCAGAACAAGGACGGTGCTGACGACGAAGCGATGCGATCGTTGCAGCAGCAGCGCGATCCAGATGCCGAGCGGCAACTGGATCGACAGCACGATGGCCGAGAACAGGAAGCTTCGCGCGAGACTCGCGTAGAATCGCTCTGAGGTGACGATGTTCCGGTACCAGTCGAGGCCGACCCAATAGGGATTGCTCAGGCTGAACAGGTCCTGGAAGGAATAATTGGTGACGGCGACCAGCGGGAGGATTCCGACGAAGGTCACGATGACCAGCGCAGGAAGGACCAGGAACCAGGCTCTGTTGTCGGTGGGCTTCATCTCGAACGATTGCAACGGGGACAGTCCGGGCACGAAAAAAGGCCTCGATTGACACCGAGGCCTTCCCAGCATTCCGGATCAACGCTCAAATAGCCCGTCAATTGGGTCAAGTCCAAGAGACGGCAGCGCAGCCCAGTTCCGCGCGGCGATCATGTGTCGTTACGCGTCGCCGCGGGTGGGTAGCGCGGGCCGCGTTCGTCGTCCGGCTTGCTCTCCGGGCCGTCCTCCGATTCTGGGATCAGCAACACCGGCTCGTCATAGCCTTTGCGGCTGCTGTAGAACACCAGCGCCATCAGGCCGGCGCCGACGATCAACGAGAACACGACGCCGAACACCAGCGCGATATAGCCCGATGCCGGCACGCTGGTTTCGGTGCTGGTCCAGCCGAGATAGCCGAGAATGCAGGCGGCGGCGAGAAGTGCGCACAGCACCGCGATGACGACCCATCTGGTGAGCTTGCCGTCTCCGGCACTGGATGGCTGATTATCGGTGCTGGTCATGGGCCTCTCCTCGATCGTGCGCGTCGCGCTATGGCATGGTGGCCTTGGTCGCGATCGCATGCAACGCTCCCGTCAGAGCAGCGACGACGGCCTTGCCCGGCTCGCCGATGCCGTGACGGCCCGCGAGATAGGCCGGATCATTGTAGGACAGCCAGGTCGCGCCCTGGTCGTCTTGCCAGACCAGGGCCTTCAGCGGCAGGTCGATGCCGGCAGTCTGCGCCTGCTGCATCAGGGGCGTGCCGCCCTTGGCGTTGCCGAAGATGAGGAGATCAGTCGGCCGCAGCTTCATGTCGACGGCGGCCGCACCCGCGGCGTGATCGACATGGGCAAACACCGTGAGGCCCTTGGCCTTCACCTCGGCCTCGAGCCGCTGCATCGTGTCCGCAGGTCCAAAATTGCTCTTGATGGTGATGAGTCCGTCCGCGGCCATTGCGTGTGCCTCCCATGAACATATCGCTGCAACCAGAGCGATGATCTTGACCAGTGCCGGAAGCCTCATGATCGCGCGCTCAGTGTTTGCCAAACAGCTTCGCCGGATCGAATTCAGGCTCCGGAATGAAGCCGTCGCGATTGGGCATCTTGATCTTCGGCAAGGAGTCCTTGTCGACCTTGCCGTCCGCCGCGACGATGCCGTTGAGGCTCAGGATGTAGGCGGTGACGGCGTAGGTCTCGTCGGTGCTGAGCGAACCCGGCGTCGGATAGGGCATCGCGCGATGGATATAGTCGAACAGCGTCGTCGCATAGGGCCAGAAGCTGCCGACGGTCTTGACCGGCATGTTGGAGGCGAGCGTGCCCTGTCCGCCGGCGAGACGATCCTTGATGCCGCCCTGGCCGTTCTCACCATGACAGGCCGAGCAATAGTCCGAAAACACCTGCTTGCCCTGCGCCACCGTGCCGCTGCCATCGGGCAGGCCCTTGCCATCAGGTCCGACGTCGATGTCCCATAGCTTGATCTCCTCAGGCGTCGCCGGCCGTCCGAAATCGAAGGCAAACGCAGGGGAAGCGAGCACGCCCAGCGCGAGCACGCCTGCGAGAAGAGGCTTGTTATGCGAGGACATTGCGGACCCTCCCGGCCTCGTCGATGCTCCAGGTCTGCTGGGCGTTGTAGTGAAACAGCGCGTTGGTCCCCATCGCGGCGATGAAGGATCGCCGGTCCGGCTGAACATTGCCCTGGTCGTCGGTCGAGCGGCTCACGATCTTGGTCGGCTTGCCGTCCCAGACCCAATCCATCTGGAAACGCACCTGGGCCTTGGACAGCACCGGCTGGCTCAATTGCGCATGCATCCAGGTCTTCGCGCCGTCGGTCGAAATCTCGACCCCGGCGATTTTGCCATGGCCGCTCCAGGCGAGACCGGAGATCCGGTTGTAGCCCGGCTGGATCTGCATCATGCCGGAGGGCTGGGTGATCACGGAGTTGGTGTCCATCCGCAACTGGAACTGACGTGCCTTGCCGTTGGCGAGCAGCTGGGTGTAGCGCGCCGTCTCCCAGCGCGTCATCCAGGGCGCGTTGCCGAATTTGAGGCGGCGCAGCCATTTGATGTTGAGATTGCCTTCGAAGCCCGGCATCACCAGCCGCATCGGAAAACCATGCGCGGGCCGCAACGGTTCGCCGTTTTGGCCATAGGCCACGAAGGCCTCGTTCACGATCTCGTCGGTGAGGGGAATGCTGCGGTCGACGCCGGCGCCGTCGCCGCCTTCGGCCAGCATCCAGGTCGAGCCCTTGTCCTTGGCGACGAGGTCGATCAGGAATTTGAGCGGCACGCCGGTCCATTCATTGGTGCTGACCGAGCCATGCGTGTTCTGCACCGTGATATCGGGATCGGCCTTTTTCCAGTTCTCCCAGCCATTGCCGGTGCACTCGATAAAGACCACGCGCGACACCGATGGCATCCGCTTGAGATCGTCGACGCTGAAAACAAGCGGCTTCGAGACCATGCCGTGGATGAGCAACCGGTGTTGTGCGGGATCGATATCGGGCACGCCGGAATGGCTGCGTTCGTAATGCAGGTCGGTTGGCGTGATGTTGCCGACCAGCTTCTGATGCGGTGTCTTGGAATTGATGGCATCGCCGGGGTCGATGTTGCGCTTGCCGGGTGTGGATTCCGGAATGCGATCGATCTTGGCGAAACGGGATCGTTCGCTGTGAGCGCTCAGATCAGCGCCGGGGCCGCGATCGGGGACGTCAGCCAGCGATTCCGCATTCGCCGCCTCGGTCGCGGCCACGCCCAAAATGCCCGCCGACAGGCCTCCCACGAAGCCACGGCGCGACATATTCGCAGGCCATGGCAATACATCAACTGGCGATTTGGATGTCATGCGATCCCCCGCTGGTAATCGTGTTGTCTGAAAACCTTGGTCGCCTTCATGTCGTGACATTTAGCGAACGCTGCGAAGATTGCTCGTTAGGTTGTGTTAGAAGGAATGAGCGTCAGCCAAAGCGTTCGTTCACGCGTCCCTGAAGGCTTCATGCGCGCGGGTCGAGTAGACCAGTGCGGCGCCGGCGTTGACCGAGATCGCGGTGCCGAGCGCCTCGGCAAGCTCGCCTTCGGTCGCGCCGTGCTTCTTCGCTTCGGCGGCATGGACAGTGATACAGCCGTCGCAACGCAGGCTGATGGCGACCGCGAGCGCGATCAGCTCGCGTGTCTTGGCATCAAGGTGTGCCGTCTTGGCGCCGGCGCCGCTCAGGGTCGCATAGCCCTTGATCGTGTCGGGCGACAGCTTTCCGATTTCGCCGACGCCGGCGACAACCTGGCGGCGGTAGTTGTTCCAGTCAAGCATTGCCATGTTAACCTCCATTGGCGTCTCGCGCTGTAATGTGTCTGCGCCTGCCGATCCGGGAAATGGCCGGGCGGCTCGACGTCATGTCCGGGCGGATCAAGGGGTGCCAAATGTCGGAGGCTGATGCAGCCGAACTGTTGAATGCGATGGTGCCGCTGTTCAGGATCCGCCCCGTGATCGACGATTCCTGCCGATTTGGCGGCAGCTGGGAGTCGCTGCACGCACCGAACGGCAGGGGATGGGCGCAATTCCACATGGTGACGCGCGGCTCCTGCGTGGTCGAGCGGCCGGGCCTGAGCGCGCAAAGGCTGGAGGCCGGCGACATTCTCTTGCTGCCGCACGGAGACAGTCACATGGTGCGAAGCGAGGTGGAGGGTGTTGCGCGAAAAGTCTCGACCGATGTCCGAAACGGCGTCCGCCGGCGCGCGACGATCGATGCTGCGGTCGATACCGAGCTCCTCTGCGGCCGCTTCCTGTTCGAGACCTCGGATGAAAACCCGCTGATCGCAGCCCTTCCCGACGAGATCATCCTGCGCACCGCGGGAGAGCCGCTGCTGGAAAGATTTCGGCGCCTGTTGCTCGACATCCGCGAAGAGCTGGACGCGGCGCGAGTTGGGTCCGAGATGGTCGCTGCCGATCTCGCGAGGGCCCTGTTCGTCATGATGCTTCGCGACCATCTGACGGACCAGGCTTCCGGAAATGGGACGCTCTCGCTCTTGCAGGACCGCGCGACGGCCCGTGTCGTACTGGCGATCCTTGGCGATCTCGCCCGCGACTGGACACTCGACGAGATGGCTGCGGTCGCAATCGCCTCGCGGGCGACGTTGGTGCGCGCCTTTCAGAAGCGCGCAGGAATCGCTCCGATGACGTTCCTGTCCGATCTGAGATTGGCGGTCGCGCGCAAACGGCTGGCTGGTACGTCCGATCCGATCGCGAAGATCGCCGATGAGGTCGGGTACGCGTCTGAAAGTGCCCTCAGCAAAGCCATCATGCGCAAATATGGCATGCGCCCCGGTGCGCTGAGACTAGCGGTACCGGATTCGTAGGATGGGTAGAGCACTTGCGAAACCCATCATGCTTCATCATCGCGAGAGCGCGATGGGTTTCGCTTCGCTCTATCCATCCTACGTGCTCCGATACCAGCTCGCCACATTCCACGTCGTGACATCCCAGCCAGAGATGTCGACCATCAGGTTGTTGACGCTGCCGCCGACGATGTTGCGCGACAGCAGCGGCACCAGGATGTTGGCCTCGCAGAATATCTCGTTGACCTTGATCAGCAGCGCGGCGCGCTTGACCGGATCCAGCTCACCCTGCGCGGCCTTATAGGCCTTGTCGGCCTCCGGATCGGACCAGCGCGAGATGTTGCGTCCCAGCCATTTGTTGTCCTTGGTCGCGATCTCCCACGACACGCACTGGTTCAGGAATCGCTCCGGATCGGGCTGCGGCTGCGTCGTGTTATACATCTCCATATCGGCGTAGAGTTTGGAGTAGGTGTCGAGGTTGCCGACATCGGACGAAAAGAACACCGATGCGACGACGGCTTTGATTTCGATCTCGATGCCGGCCTTCTGGCAGGCCTGCTTGATGATGGCCTGCGTCTTCTGCCGTGGTGCGTTGATCGAGGTCTGGAACACGTATTTGAGCTTCTTTCCGTCCTTCTCGCGGATGCCGTCCGCGCCCGGCTTCCAGCCGGCTTCGTCCAGAATCTTGACCGCCTTATCGATATCGAATGCGTAGTTCAGCTTACTCGATTTGAACTGCGCGGGCTGGTTGACGAAGCTTGCGGTCGCAACGCCGCCGCGGCCGTAGATGAATTTCTGAATGCCGTCGCGGTCGATCAGCAGGTTGAACGCGCGGCGCACGGCCGGATCGGACAGCGTCGGATGCTTGGTCTTGGCATTGGACCGCTCGCCATCGACCTCGGTCCACGGGTCCGTCGTGTTGAGGATGATGAACTCGACATTGCCGGAGAGCGTGACGTCGACCTTGCCCTTGCCGCTGGCCTCCATGCGTTTGAGGACCTCGTCCTCCACCTGCAGATTCCAGGCATAGTCGTATTCGCCGGTCTGCAGCACCGCACGCGCCGCCGAGACGGCGTCGCCGCCGCCCTTGACCTCGAGCGTATCGAAATAGGGCTGGTTCTTGACGTGATAGTCGGGATTGCGCTCGGCCCGGATCATGTCGCCCGGCTTGAACTCGATGAATTTGTACGGGCCGGTGCCCACCGGCTTCAGATTGCCCGGCGCCTCGCGCGACCTTGCGCCGGCATAGTCGCCAAAATGATGCTTTGGCAGGATCTGCCCGACCGAACCGACGAAGGGGTCGGCCCAGAACGGGGTCGGCGCCTTGAAGATCACCTTGACGGTGTGGTCGTCGATCTTCTCGACCCTGATATCCTTGTAGGATCCCGTGGTGTAGGCGGCCGTGGCGAGATCGGCGGCGTAGCTCCAGGTGAAGACCACGTCGTCGGCGGTGAACGGCTTGCCATCATGCCATTTGACGCCCTGCTTTAGTTTCCAGATCACGCTGGTGCCATCCGCCGCGATGCCGCCGTTCTGCTTGGTCGGCACCTCGGCGGCAAGGCATGGGATAAGGTTGCCGTCCGCGTCCCAACCGGCGAGCGGCTCGAAGAAGATGCGCGAGGCAATCTGATCCTTGGTGCCGATCGCGAAATGTGGATTAAGTAGCGTCGGGGCCTGCCATAGCAGGATCTTGAGCGGACCGCCGCCGCCAGCCTTGGTCGGCTTGTACTGCAGCGTTGCGTCCGCCATCGCCACGTCGTTCCAGAGCAGCATCTGGACCGCGACCGGTGCGGTGATTCCGACCGCGGCCATTGTCCGGACGAACGAGCGTCGCGACAGTGTGCCTTGCTTCACATCCACGATTGCCTTGTAAATATCGTTCTCGTTCATCGGATGACCTCCACCACGAAAAGTCGTCACTGGCCCTGACCCATCATGTTTGATCATGGACGAGGGGACAATGCCGGGAGAGGAGGAACAACCTGCGACGAAATGGCGAGCGCGCGTACTGCAAAGCGGCATGCCCATGGTGACCAGGATTTCGCGGTGATGGGCAGCTTCTGCCGGGGCACATTTGCCGGCGTAACCGAGTTACCGACCGGCTTTCTCGATAAGTCATTGATAGCAATGATGCTCTCGGCTGGCACGCTCATTGCTTGCGGAACGTGCGTTCGCAATGACAGTGGAGTTTCGCGTATGAGCGGCGGCAGCATGAGCAGCATCAGTGGTGGAAGCGCGACGAGTTCGTCGTCAGCCACCGGCCAATCGAAATCGGCGGATGGTTCGCAAGGAGACGGCTCGACCTTCGCTTCGCTGATGCATGACGGCACGCCCTACGACGAGGTCAAGGTCAACCTGCCGAACGGCATGTCGGTCGGCATCGTTCACTTCGGTGGCGGCGGCTTCGACAGCAGTGCGCTCAAATCCATCGAGGATTTCGTGCAGAGGATGGCGAGCCAGCAAACGGCCGGAGGGACGTCTGAAACGTCGACCTCCAATACCGATCCATCGCAGAACAACGACACCCCCGACACGATCGGTCTCGACAAGATTCATGTCGACCTCCCGAACGGACTCTCGTTCGACGTGATTCATTCCTCTGGCAATCAGGCATCGGACAGCGCTGCCGTGATGAAGGAGCTCACCGAAGCCGCCGAGGAACTCACCGAGTCCCTCGCGCAGTATTCACCAGCATCGATGGCCACGTCCGCTTATGCCGCGCAACAGGCGGCGTCATCCGATCGCACGAGCCAGGTCGACGCCCGGAGCTGAGCTCGGCGCGCCGGTTGAGGGAAACGCACCGCAGGCCGCCGTGCGATCTGCGGGATGCGGCCATGCGCGCGGTTCCACACGTCGGTAATCCGTTGCCCTGCACGCGCGTGCCTCACTATATTGGCTCCATGATTGCGACCGGGGCCGCCTGCACGGCGCGTCCTGCGATGAGGGCCACGCGATGGATGATACGATTGGATTCCCCGACCCCGGCCTCGATTTGTCAGATGGCTTCAAGCCGCACACCTCGCATTGGGGCGTGTTTTCCGCACGCAGCGGCGAGGCCGGACTGGAGGTGAGGGCCTATGCGGGTGATCCGGATCCGAACGGCATCATCGACAATTTTCCGGGCGCCTTGCGCCATCAGGCGCGCATTGCTCAGCCCGCCATCCGCCGCGGCTGGCTCGAGCGTGGGCCTTGCCCCGATAGCAGGCGCGGCCGCGACGAGTTCGTCACCGTCAGTTGGGAGAAGGCGCTCGACCTGCTCGGCGACGAGCTGGCGCGCATTCGCGATACGCGCGGCCCCGGCGCCGTGTTCGGCGGCTCTTATGGCTGGTCGAGCGCGGGCCGCCTCCATCACGCGCAGAGCCAGGTGCATCGCTTCCTCAACATCGCGATGGGCGGCTATGTCCGCTCGGTGAATTCCTATTCCTCGGGCGCATCCTCGGTGCTGCTCCCGCAGATCATGGCGGGCTACGAGGATATCACCAAGCGCAATGTCACCTGGGAGCAGATCGCGGCCGAGACCGAGATCGTGCTCGCGTTCGGCGGCATGGCGCTGAAGAACTCGATGGTGGCCGGCGGCTCGATCAGCAAGCATGTCGAGCGCGGCGCGATGGAAGCGGCTCGAAAGCGCGGCTGCGAGTTCATCTTGATGAGCCCGCTGCGCGACGACCTACCTGTCGAAGCCGGCGCGGAATGGATGACATGCATCCCCGGTACCGACACCGCGCTGATGCTCGGGATCGTCCACACGTTGGTCGCGGAAGACCTGCACGACCAGGCCTTCCTCGACCGCTACACCGAGGGATGGCCGATGTTCCTGCGCTATCTCACCGGGGAGAGCGACGGACAGGCCAAGGACGCTGCATGGGCCGCCGCGATCTGCGGCGTCGATGCGAATACGATCCGCAAGCTGGCACGGCGCCTGGCCGGCAAGCGCGCGCTCATCACCGTCTCGCATTCGCTGCAGCGCGCCGAACATGGCGAGCAGCCGGTATGGATGGGCATGGTGCTGGCGGCGGCGCTTGGCCAGATCGGTCTTCCCGGCGGCGGCTACGCCTATTCGTTGGGCGCGATCGGCTATTACGGCCGCCGCGTCAACGACGTGCCGGGGCCGACGCTCGGGCAGGGCCGTAACGGCGTCCGTGATTTCATTCCGGTGGCGCGCATTGCCGATATGCTGCTCAATCCCGGTAGCACCTATCGCTACAATGGCGAGACGCGCATCTATCCGGACATCCGCCTGGTCTATTGGGCCGGCGGCAATCCGTTCCACCATCACCAGGACATCAATCGCCTGCGCAAGGCATTCGCGAAAGTCGATACGCTCGTCGTGCACGAGCTCGCCTGGACTGCGACCGCGCGCCACGCCGACATCGTGCTGCCCTCGACCATGACGCTCGAGCGCGAGGATATCGGCTATTCCACCAACGATCCGCTGATGGTTGCGATGCACCGGATCGCCGAGCCGTTTGGGCTCGCGCGCGACGACTACGATATCTTCGCTGACCTCGCCGATCGCCTGGGCGCCCGCGAGCCCTTCACCGAGGGTCGCACCTCGCGAGAGTGGCTGGAGCATCTCTACGAGCCGACCCGCGCCTCACTCGCCAAGCGCGGCCTCGAAGCCCCGAGCTTCGAGGAATTCTGGCAGCGCGGCAGCCTCGTCGTGCCGCAACAGCCCGACGACGGCGGCAGGCTGCGCAGCTTCCGCGACGATCCGGTCGCGCACGCTCTGCCGACGCCGAGCGGGCGCATCGAGATTTACTCCGCGAAGATTGCGGGCCATGGTGATGCGGATTGCCCGGGTCATCCGGTCTGGCTCGAGAAGAGCGATATGCCCAGGCCCGGAGCGCCGTGCTTCCTTGTCGCCAACCAGCCGGTGACGCGCCTGCACAGCCAGCTCGACTTCGGTGGGCACTCGCTCGCAGCAAAACATCGCGGCCGCGAGGTCGCGCGCATGAATCCGCGCGACGCCGATGCCCGCAGCATCGCGGATGGCGACATCATCCGCCTGTTTAACGAACGCGGCGCATGCTTGGCCGCGGTGCATGTTACCGACGGCGTCGCGCCAGGTGTCGTGCAACTACCAACCGGCGCCTGGTACGACCCGATGGACCCGGAAGACGAGGCACCGCTCTGCGTTCACGGCAATCCGAACGTGCTCACCCGCGACATCGGCACCTCATCCTTCGCGCAAGGCTGCACCGGCCAGCTGACGGTGGTGGAGGTGGAGAAGTTCACCGGCAATCTGCCGCCGATCCGGGCGTTCGATCCGGTGTAGCCGACGCAAGTCATTGTCGTCTACCCGCGCGCGATCCGCGTCATCTCCGCGCGATACCAGTCGCCGATCTCGCTCGCGGTCATCAACGCGACGCCATCGTGCCCGATGACATAGTCGAGCAGCTGTTCGAGATATTTGATCCGGTGCGGAACGCCTGTGATGTAGGGATGGATCGAGATCGCCATCACCCGCGCATTGTCGGCGCCTTCGAGATAGAGCCGGTCGAACTGATCGATGCCACGCTTCAGAAACTGGTCGGACGGCAAATGCTGGAGCGCGTGGACGACGATGTCATTGGTCTCGACCGTATAGGGGATCGTCGTGATCATGCCGTGCGGCGTCGCGATGTCCTGTGGCAGATCGTCGATCACCCAATCCGCGACATATTCGATGCCGTTGAGGCGCAGCAGGTCGAGCGTGTCCTCGGTCTCGGTCAGGCCTGGGCTCTCCCACGAGCGTGGCGCGCGCCCGGTGAAGTTTGCAATGGTCTCAACCGCGCGCTTGATCTCATCGGCCTGGTCGGGAAGGCGGTGCATCGGTCCCTGCATGAAGCCGTGGCCCATGAATTCGAACCCGGCCTCGCGCGCGGCGGAGGCAACGCGCGGATAAGCGTTGCAGACATCGGCATTGGCAGCCAGCGTGACCTTCATGTTGCGATCCGTCAGCGCCTTGAACTGGCGCCAGAAGCCGGCCCGCATGCCGTATTCGTGCCAGGACCAGTTCGGCACGTCGGGCAGCAGCGGCTGTCCCATCGGTGGACTCAACACGACGCGCGGCATCGCGTTCTCGATCCGCCATTCCTCGACATTGAGGATCACCCAAACCGCGAGGCGCTTGCCGTTCGGCAGCGTCAGCTTCGGTCGGTCGATCAGAGCCTGATAGGGAATGCGGTCACTGAGGGCCATCGCGAGCCTCCTGTCGGCTGAGAGCTGAAATCATCGTCTGCCTGCGGTGACGCGCGGCATCACCTGCTCGGCCATCAAAATCATCGAGCGGCGTCCGAACTCGCGGTCACGCCAGTCCTTGCCCGCATAGAGCAGCGTGCCGAACTCGCCGACCTCCTCCTGAAACGCCAGGATCCGGTCGGCGACGCTGTCGGGCGTGCCATAGATGATGAGCTTCTCGCAGACGGATTCGAGCGTGACCTCGTCATCCGGCTGGTCGCGCCGCGTCTTGAACAGCTCGATGCGGCCGTTCCGCTTCAGCTTGGTGAAGAGCGAGCGGTAGTAGTACACGTAAGGACTGTCGGGATCGGTGGCGTAAGCCTTGGCGGTCGCCATGTCGTTCGCCACAAACACGCTCTTCGCAACGCGCCAATTGCCGGAATCGACCGTCCTGCCGACACGCTCGCAGCCCTCGACATATTTAGGCCAGTGGCTCTTCACCCACTTCGGCATCAGGAAGTTGGCCGAGATCGGATCCCAGCCGCGCGCGGCCGCCTCGGTGACGCCTTTCGAGAACGGCGCGACGGCGGTGACGACGATCGGCGGATGCGGCCGCTGCAAGGGCTGCGCGATGAAACCCTGACCGATGTCGGCCATCAGCGTCTTCTCCGTCGTGATGTTCCAGAACTGGCCTTGGATATTGTAGGGCGGCTCGCTCGCCCAGATTTGCAGCACCTGGTTGATCGCCTCGAGGAACATGGCGTTGCGGTCGCATTCGAGCGTGCCGAACAACTCCGCGTCCGAAAGCAGGCCGCCCGGGCTGATGCCGAAGATCAGCCGCCCATCGAGCATGTGATCCAGCATCGCGATGGTGGCGGCGACGGTGGCCGGATGGACGTTCGGCATGTTGACGGTGCCGGTGCCGAGCTTGATCTGCTTAGTCGCCGCCGCAATCCAGGCCAGGAAGGCGATGCATGAGGTGATGTTCTCGGCCTGGTCGGTGACGTGCTCGCCGACATAGGCCTCGCTGAAACCGAGCTCGTCGGCGAGCAGGAACGCCTCTCGATCCTCCTGAAGGGACTGTCGCCAGTCCTTGTCCAGCGGATGGATCGGCATCGTGAAGAAGCCCAGTTTCATGGCGTTCCCATCAGCTTGTCCACGGTGGTCCGCAAATGCCGGCGCATCGCCTCCATCGCGCGGATGCGGTCGCGCTGCTCGATCGCATCGATCAGCGTGTCATGCTCGGCAAAGGAAGAGTAGTCCTCCGGCGGACGCTCCGGCCTGGTGTCGAGCCAGCGCCACACCACCGCGCGACGGACATCGTCGACCGTTTGATGGATCGCCGACAGCAGCGGATTTCCGGTCGCCTCCGCGATCAGGCGGTGCAGCCGCCCATCCAGCGTCTCGTAATCCTTCCACGTCTCGGCCTCGCGCATCTGCCGCGCCAGCACGCGCATGCCTTCGATATGCTTGAAGGTTGCGTTGACGGCGGCGAGGCTGGCGATCTCCGGCTCCAGCACGAGCCTCGCCTCCATCGCGTTGCGCGGGCTGGTGCTGTCGCGCAGCGCGTCGAGATTGGCCGAGCCGTTGTCCACGGGCGCACGGATGAATGTGCCGCGGCCGACCTCGCGTGAGAGGCGGCCGTCCAGCTCGAGCCGCGCGAGCGCCTTGCGGATCTCATTGCGCGAAACGCCGAACTGCGCCGCGAGTTGTCGCTCCGGAGGAAGGCGCGTGCCGGGGCCACCCTCAGTCAATCGAGCCAACAAATCGAACACCGGTCTAATCCTCTGCCGCAACCAATATCAACCAATCTCCATTTCACGCGCATTGCGTTCACAAATGCAAGACCAAAACGACAGCGATGAAGATTTGGCGTTGACAGCGCCGGATTTGAACGCGAGGCTACAACCAATCAAAAGGCCAATTGTAAAATTGGTTGACCAATAGGCGAGGATCGTTGCGATGGTCGAGTCTGCCAGCGTTCGCACGTCAACCGACATGCCGATTCCTCCCACGATGAAGGCCTGGGTGCTGGGCGACCCCGGCCATCTGCGCCTCAGCGAAAAGCCGGTGCCGATGCCGAAGCGCGCGGAGGTGCTCGTGCGCATCGATGCAGTTGCCATCTGCGCAACGGATCTGGAGATCATCGAGCACGGCACACCGGCGCTGATCCAGGGCGGACCGCCCTTCAACAAGAACTTTACGCCCGGCCATGAGTACATGGGGACGGTCGCTGCACTCGGCCCCGGCGTCGACGAATACAGGATCGGCGAGCGCGTCACGGTCGAGATCCATGCCGGCTGCGGCCAGTGCAAGCGCTGCCGGCAGGGCATGTACACCTCCTGCCACAACTACGGCCTGAACTACGGCGATGTCGACAAGGGCCATCGCGCCAACGGCTTCACCACCGACGGCGGCTTTGCCGAATATGCCGTCAACCACATCAACACGCTATCGCGCGTGCCCGACGACATGAGCGACGAGGAGGCGACGCTCGTCGTTACCGCCGGCACATCGATGTACGGCCTCACCGAACTCGGCGGCCTCGTCGCCGGCGAGAGCGTGGTCGTCACCGGGCCGGGCCCGATTGGCCTGCTAGCGGTGGCGGTTGCGAAGGCGCTCGGCGCTGATCCGGTGATCCTGTCGGGCACCCGTGACGCACGCCTTGCCATCGGCACCAAGCTCGGCGCCGATCGCGTCGTCAACGTGCGCAACGAGGATCTCGTCACCGTCGTGAAGGATATGACGGGCCGCGGCGCCGACTATGTCGTCGAATGCGCCGGCACCGATACGGCGATCAACGAAGCCGCCAAGATGGTCAATCGCGGCGGCAAGATCTGCCTCGCCGCGTTTCCGCACGAGCCGGTGCTCGCCGACATCGGCGCGCTCGTGAAGAACAATATTTACGTCTACGGCATTCGCGGCGAAGGCAAGAGCGCCACGCACCGCGCCATGGCGTTGATGGCCGCCAAACGGTTCGACGCCACGCTGATCCACACCCACACGTTCCCGCTCACGGATCTGCCAACGGCACTGCACTACGCTCGCAATCGCGTCGACGACGCCATCAAGGTCGTGATCAAGACGCGCGGCGCTGTTAGCCAGATCAAGAAGGCCGTAGCCTGATAAGCAAGATCAATAGACGTCTATGGAAGGAACCGGCCCATGTCAGACTCAAATCCCCGCGTACACTGGTCCGCCGAGCTGCAGCGTGAATTCGAAGAAGGGCGCAACAGCGGTTGCGTCGGCAGCGTGCTGGTCTCGGAGACCGATCGCGTGCGCGTCTGGCACCTGTCGATTGCGCCGGGCAAGCGCTGCGGCTTCCATCGCCACGTGCTGACCTATTTCTGGACGGCGCACAATCCGGGCAAGGCGCGCGGCTATTTCGAGGATGGCCGCATCGTCGATGTCGAGCACTACAAGGGCGAGACCAGCCATCTCGCCTTCGGCGCCGGCGAGTACATGGTGCATGCAGTCGAGAACATCGGCACCACGGACCTGCTGTTCACCACTGTCGAATTCCTCGACAGCGCCAACAAACCGCTGACGGTGCCCGACAGCGTGCGGCTGGCGATTCCGCAAGGCGCTGACATCAAGATGGCATCATAGCCGGGCAGGATCGGCAGACAGGAATTTTTGTATGAGTACGAAAGCCAAGGCAATTCGTATGGCCGCACAAGGCGGACCGGATGTCCTGAAATTGGAAACGGTCGAGCTGGCCGCGCCGGGCAAGGGCGAGGTGCTGATGCGGCAGACCGCCATCGGCCTTAACTTCATCGACGTCTATTTCCGCGACGGTTCCTATGCGCTGGATTTGCCGGCCGGCCTCGGTGCGGAAGCCGCTGGCGTGGTCGAGGCCGTTGGCGAGGGTGTGACGGAGTTCAAAGGCGGTGACCGCGTCGCTTATGGCGGCTCGGCGCCGGGCGCCTATGCGACCCATCGCCTGATGCCGGCCGCACGGCTCGTCCCCATTCCACAAGCCGTGAGTGACGAGGCTGCGGCGGCCGTGCTGATGAAGGGCATGACGGCGGAGTACCTTTTGAACCGCTGCGTTGCGGTCAAACCCGGGCAGCAGGTCCTGTTCTACGCGGCATCGGGCGGAGTCGGCCTGATCGCCGGCCAATGGGGCAAGCATCTCGGGGCCCGCATGATCGGAGTCACCAGCGGCGGAAAGAAAGCGGAGCTCGCACTCGCGCACGGCTACGATGCCGTCATCGACCGCACGAACGAACGCATTCCCGAGCGGGTGAAGGCGCTGACCGGCGGCAAGGGCGTCGCGATTGCCTATGATTCCGTCGGCAAGGATAGTTTTGAGGCCACGCTCGCCTCGCTCGCCCCGCGCGGGTTCTTCGTCACTTTCGGTGCGACGACGGGCGCGCCGCCGCCGCTCGAGGCGGCATTGCTCCAGAAGAACGGATCTCTCTATTACACGCGGCCGACGCTTGCGACCTACATCGCTGCGCGCGAGGATCTGGTAGCATCGGCCGCTGCCGTGTTCGACCTCGTCGGCAGGGGCGTGATCAAGCCGATGATCGGGCGTCGCTATGCACTGTCCGAGGCGGCGGCGGCCCATCGCGATCTCGAAGCGGGATCAACCCAGGGGTCGTCGCTGTTGATGCCCTGACTTTATCGACGGAGGCGGCAAGCTCCCGCCTCCCAGTGACCCCGCAGATCAACCAGAACAATAATTTCGGTTGGGTACGTCAACAGGAGGAGGGCCGGCAGCGGATGGGACAATACGCAGGACTATTGCTCGATTCGATCGTGTCCGGCGTTTTGGTCGGGGGCTTCTACGCCGCCATGGCCGTGGGCATCTCGATCGCGTTCGGCATGCTCGGCATCAGCAATATCGCCCATCCGGCGCTCATTCTGCTCGGTTCGTTCATCGTCTATGTCTTGAACTCCCAGTTCGGCCTGGATCCGATTCTGGTCGGCGTGCTCGCGACCGTTCCGTTCTACTTTCTTGGTACGTTGCTCTACACCGCCTATGAGTTCGCTTTCGAGCGGCGCGGCACGCAATTGATCCGCGGCTTGGCTTTCTTCTTCGGCCTGCTGTTCATCACGGAGGTCGCCCTTCAGCTGATCTTCGGCGTCGACTATCGCCTGGTCGAGGCGCCCTATATCGGGCCGTCCTATAATTTCGGACCGATTTCGCTGCCGGTCCGGATGCTGATTCCGTTCCTGGCCTCCGTCCTGCTCCTGATCGGCCTGCAACTGTTTTTCGCACGGACCTTCACCGGGCGCGCCATCATGGCGGTGGCGCAAGACAAGTTCGCGCTGCAGCTGATGGGCGCCGCGCCCGTTCGCATCAAACGGATCGCCTTTGGCCTCTCGACCGCCACCGCGGCGATGGCCGGCGCCTTCCTCATCATTCTCCAGCCGGTCGAGCCTTCGATGGGACGCGACTATATCGGGCGGATTTTTGCGATCTGCGTTCTCGGCGGCATCGGCTCGCTGCCGGGCACCTTCATCGCGGCCGTGATCGTGGGCGTGGCGGAGAGCATTACGGCGACGTTCTACGGTCCGTCATGGTCGCCCGCGATCGCATTCGGATTCCTCCTGATTGCGCTCGTGGTCAGGCCCGCCGGCCTGTTCGGGAGAGCTTGATGTCGAACGGGCGCTTCATCCTGCTCGCCTGCCTGGTCGGCGTCGCACTGGTCGCAGCCAGCTCGTTCGTGACTAACGAGTACTATGTGTTCGCAGCGTACTTCGTCCTCCAATACGTCGTACTGGCGACAGCCTGGAACATCCTCGGCGGCTATGTCGGCTACGTCAATTTCGGCACGACGGCGTTTCTGGCCATCGGCCTTTACAGCGCCGCCGCTATGAACAAATGGCTCGACCTGCCGATTCCGGTGCTCATCCCTATTGCAGGTGTGCTCTGCGGCGCCGTCGGCCTTGCCATGGGCTATCTCACGATCCGGCTGCGCGGCGTCTATTTCACCATCGCGACGCTGGCGCTCTCGGTCGTGGTCCAGACCTTCATCACCAACTGGGACTATGTCGGCGGATCGCGCGGCATCTACATCATGCGGCCAACCGACGTTCCGGTGTTCGGCAGCTATGTCGCTTATCTCTTCTTCCTGATGACCGTACTTGCGGTCGTGGCCGTCATTACGGCGCGCGTGATCGAGCGCTCGACCTTCGGCTTCGGCCTGGCCGCCATTCGCGACGACGAAACGGCGGCCGCTGCATCCGGCGTTCCGGTGCTGCGGCTGAAGCTGGTCGCCGCCGCCATCAGCGGCGCCTTGATGGGTATGGCCGGCGCGCCGTTGCCGTTCTATTTGACCTATGTCGAACCGACCTCTTCGTTCAGCCTCGCCTATACCGTGAACAGCGTCGCGATGCCGCTGGTCGGAGGCACCACGAGCTGGCTCGGGCCGGTAATCGGCGCGGTTCTGCTCGGCACCATGCAACAGGCCATGACGGTGCTGATCTCGTCGTCCGTCAATCTGCTCGTGGTCGGCGTGCTGCTCGTGATCTTCGTCATCGCCGCGCCAAACGGAATCTTGGGACTGATCCGGTCTCTACGCGGCAAGAAGGTGGACCCGGAGACCAACCCGCTCGCCGCGATGCTCGTGACCGAGAAGCGGAGCAGTCAATGATGATGGAGGCGAGCGCGGCCACGGCGAACGGATTGATCCTTAATGCGCGCGGCATCACCAAGCGTTTTGGCGGCTTCGTCGCCCTGAACAATGTCGACCTCGCCGTGCGGCCCGGCGAGCGGCTAGGCCTGATCGGCCCCAATGGCTCGGGCAAGAGTACGCTAACCAACTGCCTGTGCGGCGCGCTGAAGACGGACGGCGGCTCGATATCGTTCGCGGGCAGGGCGATCGACAATCTCTCGTCCTATCAGCGTGCGCGGCTCGGGCTTGGCCGTAGCTTCCAGCTGCCGCGACCGTTCCACAGCCTGTCGCTGCTCGACAATCTTCGCATCCCGCTGGTCTATGCGGTGAATGCGCGCGGCGGCACCCATCTGACCGAGCAACAGATCCGCGCGCGCAGCACCGAGCTGCTCGGCGAGTTCGGCCTCGGCGGCAAGCTGCATCGCCTGCCGGGCGATCTGACCCAGGTCGAGATGCGCAAGCTCGAACTGGCGCGCGCCATGGCGACGGATCCGACGCTGCTGGTGTCGGACGAGGCTCTGGCTGGCCTGTCGCATTCGGAGGTGGACGAGATCCTGGCGCTACTGCTCGCGCTCAACAAGCGCGGGGTCGCCGTGATCTTCATCGAACATATTATGCGCGCGGTGATGGCGTTCTCGGAGCGACTGGTTGTGCTCGTCGCCGGCGAGAAGATCGCGGACGGCGCGCCGAAGGACGTCATCGCCGACGAGCGGGTGATAGGGGCGTATCTTGGCCAGTAGCATTCGCATCGACAACATCAATGCCGGCTACGGAGCGGTTCGTGTCCTCCACAACGTGTCACTGAACGTTGGCGCGCGTGAGACGGTGATCTTGCTCGGCACCAACGGCAACGGCAAGAGCACGCTGATCAAGACCATCATGGGCGCGGTGCGGCCGATGTCGGGCCGTATCGTCGCGACCATCGACGGCAAGGATCACGACCTCATCGGCAAAGAGACCGAGGAGATCATCGACCTCGGCGTAGCGCTGGTGCCGGAGGGACGGCGGCTTTTTCCGCGCCTGACGGTCGCGGAGAATCTGCTGCTCGGCGCCTACCGTCCGACAGCGCGAGCGCGGCTGAAGGAGAACATGGCCTATTGCTACGAGGCGTTCCCGCGGCTCGCGGAACGCCGAGCGCAGCTCGCCGGCACGATGAGCGGTGGCGAGCAGCAGATGCTCGCGCTGGGGCGCGCGCTGATGTCGGCACCGAGCATTTTGATCGTCGACGAGCCTTCGGTGGGTTTAGCCCCGCTGTTCGTCAGCCGCACCATCGACATGATCGCGCAGCTGAAGGAGCGCTACCATCTGACTGTGCTGATGGCGGAGCAGAATTTCACACAAGCCATGCGGATCGCCGACAAGGGCTACGTCATCGTCCACGGCGAAATCGCGTTCCGGGGCGAAAGCCCCGAGGAGATGCAGCGGAGCGACCTGATACGACAGCACTATCTCGGCATGTAAAACTCAAAACATAAAACAGGGAGGACGACGTGAGGATTTTTCGGCTGACTGGCTTGAGGGGCGTCGCATTGGCGCTCTCGACAATGATTGCGGCGCTCTATCTGTCCAGCGATACGGCGCGCGCGGCTGACCCGATCAAGATTGGCTTCGGCATACAATTGACCGGACCGCTCGCCGGCAACGGCAAGGCGGCGCTGCTCGGCGCGCAGATTTGGGCCGACGAGGTCAACAAGGCCGGCGGTCTGCTTGGCCGGTCGGTCGAGCTCGTGCCTTATGACGACCAGAGCAATCCCGGCCTCGTGCCCGGCATCTATTCCAAGCTGCTCGATGTCGACAAGGTCGATCTGCTGCTGTCGAACAACACCAACCAGACCGCGCCGGCGATGCCGACGATCATCCAGCACAAGCGGTTGATCATGGGCATGTTCGCGCTCGCCATTAACGAGCAGTTCAAATATCCCGGCTATTTCCAGATCCAGCCCTATGGACCGAACGGCAAGGACTCGTTGACCCGCGGCTTCTTCGAGAATGCGATGGCGATGGACCCGAAGCCGACCACTGTGGCGCTGGTCGGCGCTGATGCGGAATTCTCAAAGAATGCGCTGGAAGGCGCCCGCATGCAGGCCAAGCGGCTCGGCCTCACCGTCGTCTACGACAAGGTCTATCCGCCGACGACGGTGAATTTTACGCCGGTGCTGAAGGCGCTGCAGGCGACGTCGCCGGACCTGGTGTTTGTCGCATCTTATCCGTCCGACACGGTCGGCATCATCCGCACCGCGCACGAGATCAATCTCGAGCCAAAGGTGTTCGGGGGCGCCATGGTCGGCACCCAATATGCCGCGATCAAGCAGCAGCTTGGCGAGGCGCTGAATGGCATCGTCTCCTTCGAGCAGTACATCCCCGAGCCGACCGTCAAATTCCCGGGGATCGAGGACATGCTGAAGAAGTACCAGGCCAAGGCGGCGGAGGTCGGCGTCGACGCGCTCGGCTATTACGTTCCGGCGTTCGTCTATTCCGCGCTCCAGGTTCTCGGCGAAGCCGTAACCAAGACGGGGGGCGTCGATCAGCAGAAGCTGATCAATTATATCCACGCCAACACGTTCCAGACCGTGGTCGGTGACATCACCTTCGGGCCCGATGGTGAGTGGGTCGAGCCACGCATGTTCGCGGTGCAGTTCCGCAATATCAAGGGCAACGACATTCAGCAGTTCACTCAGGCCGGCAAGGAAGTGATCATCTTCCCGCCGAAGTACAAGTCCGGCGGCCTGGTTTATCCCTTCATCAAGGCCCAGAAGGCCGCGCAGAACTGAATCAACCGTTCAAAAAGAAGAAACGAGAATTCATGACTGAAACGATCGGCATGCTTGGCATCGGGATCATGGGCTCCGCCATGGCGGGGAACCTGATCAAGGCCGGCTTTGCCGTGGTTGGCTACGATCCCGTGCCGGCGGCACGGGATCGTCTTTCCGATATGGGCGGCCAGGCGCTGTCGTCGCCGAAGGATGTGGTTGAGGCCGCCACGATCAGCTTTGCTTCGCTGCCGAGTGCGGCAGCTCTCGCGGAGGCCGTTGCAGGCGTCGCCCGCGCGGGTGGCTCCGGGCAGATTCTGATTGAGTGTTCGACGCTGCCGCTCTCCGCCAAGCGTGAGGCGTTCGCTGCGATGGAGGGTGCTGGCAAGGTCTTGCTCGATTGCCCCGTAAGCGGCACCGGTGCGCAGGCTGCGACCGGCGATTTGGTGGTCCTCGGTAGCGGCGACGAGCAGGCGTTCGCGCACTGCGCGGCGGCGTTCGCCGGGATGTCGCGGCGGCAGGTCTATCTCGGCCGGTTCGGCACCGGCAGCATCATGAAATACATCGCCAATCATCTGGTGACGATCCACAATGCCGCTGCGGCAGAGGCGATCCTGCTCGGCATGAAGGCCGGGATTGATCCCGGCCTGGTTTACGATACGCTCGTCGACAGCGCGGCGACGTCACGCATGTTCCAGATGCGCGGCCCGCTGATGCGCGACGAGAACTACGACAATCCGACCGCGGCCATTCGCACGCATCTGAAGGATCTCTCAATCATCTCGGGCTTCGCCGCCGAGCTCGGATGTGCGCTGCCGGTCTACTCAGCGGCCGAACAACTCTATCACGCGGGCGAGGCGCTCGGCTTTGCGGCGCGCGATACTGCCTCGATCTGCGCCGTGCTCGAGCACATGAACGGCTTTGACCGTCATTGCGGCGCCGATGCGTCCACCAATTCGTCCTCCCAATCGTAAAGGAATAGCCATGTCTGCCTATTGGTGCGCACGTGTTCACGTGACCGATCCCGAAACCTACGGGAAGTATGCCGCTCTCGCCGGGCCTGCGATCGAGAAGCACGGCGGCGTGTTTCTCGCGCGCGGCGGCAAGCAGGTGATCCTCGAAGGCGGCAATTACGAACGCAGCATCGTCGCGCGCTTCCCGAGCCTGGATGCTGCAGTGAAATGCTACAACTCGCCCGAATATTCGGAGGCGCTCAAGTACACCGTCGGGACTGCAGAGCGCCACATGGTGGCGGTCGAGGGACTTGATTAGGCTGTCTTGAAGGAAACAGGACCGTCGCCTGACATTCGAATGCGTCAGCGTTCATTCGCGATGGCAATCGCAGCTTCGACCGCATTCTCCAGGATATCGAGGGACAATTTCCTGTCGTTGACCGCGCGCGCCAATTGCAGAGCGCCGACCATCGTCGCATAGATCGTGATCGCCTTGGCCCGCCGATCCTTCGCGGAGCCGTGCCTAATCTGCTCCGTCATCAGCACGATGATGTCGGCGACCTTCCCGGTGAAGGCATCGCGTGTCGGCTTTGGATGCCGCGCGATCTCGGCGACCAGCGCGGCGATCGGGCAGCCGGTGCCGACGCGGTCGCGATGCCGCGTCGAAAGATAGTGGCGGATCATGGTTTCGAGCGCGCCGCCGTTTTTCAGATTGGCCTTGTGCCGCTCTTCGCGCCTTGTGAGCGCATCGGTCAGCACCTCCCGCACCAGTTCCTCCTTGGAGGCGAAGTGCGAGTAGAAGGCGCCGTTGGTGAGGCCCGCCTCCGACATGATGCCGGCGAGGCCGACGGCGGCTATTCCGCTCTCACGAAACTGGGCTGAGGCGACATCGAGAATGTGGCGACGGGTCTCGTTCTTGTGTCCCTTGTCGTAGCGCATGGGCCTCAACTCCCTCCCGCGAGCCAGTCGGCCACAGGATCGTGAGTGATTGTCTATTGCATTACAATCATAATAATGAATTATGATCATAATGCAATGGCCATATGCCCCGGGGCGTCGGCCTTCCGGAACAACAGGACCGTAAGAATGTCAGTCGAGGATGTCGCCGCATTGCCCTTGCCCGCCACAGGGGCCGTCGCGCGCCCGGCGCCGCCGATCCGTCCCGCGGCGACGTCCAGCGCGAGCGACCAGCGGCGTGCCGCGCTCCTGACTGCGCCGATCCTGCCGACCTTGCTCAGGCTTGCGCTGCCGACAGTCACCGTCCTGGTGGCGCAGACCGCGGTCAACATCGCGGAGGCCTATTATGTCGGCTATCTCGGCACGGACGCGTTGGCCGGTGCCGCACTGGTGTTTCCGATCTTCATGTTGATGACCATGATGTCGAACGGCGGGTTCGGCTCCGGCGTCGCTTCGTCGGTGGCGCGTGCGGTGGGTGCCGGCCGCCGTGAAGATGCGGATGCGGCACTGTTCCATGCCATCGTGCTGGCGATCATCGCGGGCGCGCTATTCACGCTGGGGGTGCACTTCGGCGGCCCGGCGCTGTTCCGCGCCCTCGGCGGACGCGACGGCGCGCTCGATGCCGCCATCACATATTCCAGCTATTTGTTCGCAGGCGCGATTCCCGTCTGGATCGTCAATCTCCAGGCGGCGGCGCTACGCGGCTCCGGCAACGTCAAGGTGCCTGCGCTGGTCACACTGATCGGTGCTATCGTGACCATTCCCGTCTCGCCACTGCTGATCTTCGGCTTCGGACCCGTGCCAAGCCTCGGCATCGGCGGCGCCGGCATTGCCTTCGGTCTCTACTACGGCGCGGCGATGCTGTTCCTGCTGCGCTACATGTCCACGGGCGCATCTGGCCTGAGATTGCACATCGTGCCGTTGCGCGCAAAAATCTTTGGCGACATGCTGAAGGTCGGCATCCCCACCGCGTTCAATGCCGTGCTGACCAACCTGACCGTCATCCTCGTCACCGGCGCGGTCGGCTTGTTCGGCACCTCGGCGCTGGCCGGCTACGGCATCGCCTCGCGGCTCGACTACATCATGATCCCGCTGCTGTTCGGCATCAGCACGGCGACACTGACCATGGTCGGCGTCAACATGGGTGCAGGTCAGGCCGCGCGGGCGCAGAGGATCGGCTGGGTCAGCGGCGCCGCCGGCATGATCATGACCGGCTCGATCGGCCTGCTGGTCGCGATCTTCCCGATGGCCTGGCTGCAACTCTTCAGTCACGACGCCGAGGTCGTGAACGAAGGCATGGCGTACCTCCGCATCGTCGGCCCAGCCTATGCGGCGCTGGGTTTTGGCTTCGTGACGTCGTTCGCAGCACAGGGCGCGGGTCGGGCGATGGGCCCGCTCGCCTCCGGAGTCGCGCGCATCCTGATCGCAGCCGGCGGCGGCTGGATTGCGGTTGCGTATTTCGACGCGGGAATGGCCGGGCTTGCCGCGATGGTCACGGTGTCGCTCGCCGCTTACGCTGTGATCTCCGTGCTGATCATGGTCTCGCCGTCGACCTGGGGCGCCTAGTAAGGGCTTGCGCGCGGCCTGCATCTGCCTCAATTTGCGTTCGTTTCCCATTTTGCGGCGAACGGAGAAGCGTTGCCCGCCGCGGGCGGTCAATATGGATTTTCATTTCATTGATTTCGTCCGGCGGAGAAGCGAATACGGTTCCAGTCATTGCCGGTGAGTTCTGGAGACCAAGATGTCGTTTCGTCCCGCTTTGATCCTCGCAACTGCGCTGGCCGCATGGTCGGCCGCAGCATCAGCCGAGACCATCAAAACGATCCTGCGCGAGGACCCCAAGGGCCCCTATGTCAACCTGATCGCGGTGCGGGCCGCCGACAAGGACAAGCCCCTGGGTCAAGATCGTGGTCGACAGCTCTCACACGCCCGAGGTGAAGGAGTTCATCCTGACCAAGTTCAAGGGCGCGGTATTGCCGAGCTAGTAGGCAATCTGCCTAGCCTGGGGCCAGCGCAGGGGGCCGATCCTGGCGGGCAGCCTTGCGCATTGCCCGCTTGTCTCGGGCCCTCGCAACCGACATCATTGGGGGCCGTGGCCATCCTCGTCCGACTGGGGTCGTATGAAACGCTTTGCAAACCTGAAACGCCTGGGATTTTTCACGCGGCTTCTTGATGAAGCCCCGCCCGCGGAGCGGTATCGTGTCGCCGCCGAGCAGATCGTGCGCGCCGAGAAGGCAGGTCTCGATTCCGCGTGGATCGCGCAGCATCATTTCCACGAGCGCGAGGGTGGCCTGCCGTCGCCTTTCACCTTCCTCGGCTATGTCGCAGCTCAAACCTCGCGCATTCGTCTCGGCACCGGCATCGTCACCTTGCCGCTGGAGAGCGCGGTGCGGGTGGCAGAGGATGCCGCCGTGCTCGATCTGCTCTGCAATGGCCGCTTCGAGCTCGGTGTCGGCACCGGTGGCAACCCGTCCGCCTTCGCCGCCTTCGGCCTCGACGGCACCCAGCGCAACGAGATATTTGCGCGCAATCTGGAGGTCGTCCGCGCGGCGCTGACCGGCAAGCCGCTCGACGGCGGCGACACGCTCTACCCGCAGCGGCCGCAATTGGACAAGCGCATCTGGCAGGCGACATTCTCGGTGGCAGGCGGCGCGCGCGCCGGCAAAGCCGGCGACGGCCTGCTGCTCTCGCGCACCCAGCCCCGGACCAAGGACGCGCCAAACGCCACGCTCGCCGAGATCCAGAACCCGATCATCGAAGCTTATCTCGCGGCGCTGCCGCCGGGCGCTGAACCACGCATCATGGCATCGCGCAGCGTGTTCGTCGCCGACGATCATCGCGAGGCGCTGCGGCTGGCAGACATCGGGCTGCGTCGCGCATTGCCGCAATTCATGAAGGGCGGTCATCTGCCTCCGGGCGAGACGCTCGAGGAGATGATCACGGCGTTCGACACCCATGTCGGCGGGGCCGACGAGGTCATTGCTTCGCTGCGCACCGACGCGACGCTGGAGCGAGTGACCGATCTGGTGTTCCAGGTCCATTCGGTCGATGCGCCGCACCCCTACGTCCTGCGCTCGATCGAGCTGGTGGCCGACAAGGTCGCGCCTGCGCTGGGCTGGACCCGGACGGCGCCCGAAGTGGCCCTGGCAGGCTAGTCGGGATTTTTGGATTGCATGAGGCCTTATGATGAGTACGCCTGACATCATCGACACGCTCGCCGGGATCAAGCCGGGATCGGCTCTGGACGCCATCCGCGCACGGCGTCTGCAGGCGCGCGACAATGCGCAGAAGAGCTACCTTTCTTTGTTCGAGCCGATCGACGCCGGCGATGTCTCGCTGCTCGAACGGGCCGCGGTTGCGGCCTTCGTGACCGGGCTCCATGGCGAGTCCCCTGTCGCGACCTTCTATCGCGAGAAGCTTGCGGCGAGCGCGGGTGGTCCGGCTCTGCTTGAAGCGATCGATGCCGAGATCGCGCGGGGCAAGACTTCGGGCCCATATGGCTCCTTTCCGGCCGGTCCGTTGTCGGTCGAGAATACCGCCGGCCTGATTTATCGCGTGAGTGCGGCGAGCAAGTCCGGGCTCGGCCCCCGGCTCGCAGCGGCATTCGAGCATGCGCATCTCCTGGTGTTCCGGCCGCGCGATGCGGCATCGAGCGATATGAAGGCGCTGCTTGCCGCCGGCTGGTCGAACACCGGCATCGTCACCTTCTCCCAACTCGTCGCGTTCCTGTCGTTTCAGGTGCGGGTCGTCAGCGGCTTGCGTACGCTCGCAGCAGTGAACGCAAGAGAGGAGACTGCATCATGAGCGCCACCGTCAATCCGCCCGTTGTCTTCACGCAGGATGAGCTCGGCTGGGTCTCCTGGATCGAGCCGTTGCCCGAGGCCGATCTCACCGAACGGCATTTCGCCGGGCTCGTCGATCGCGCCCGCGCCAAGTCGGAATATTTCCGCCTGCTGGTGCGCGATCCCGAGGTGCTGGAGGCCCGCACCAAGACCGACAAGGACATCTTCTACAACGTCGCCGACGGCCTGCCACGCGCCGAGCGCGAACTCGCGGCGGCCGCGACTTCGCGCTACAACGGCTGCATCTATTGCGCCTCGGTGCATGCGCGTTTTGCCAGCACCTATTCCAAACGCCGTGACGACGTGCAGCGCCTGCTCGACGAAGGTGTCAGTGCCGAACTCGGCGAGCGCTGGAACGCCGTGGTCAAGGCATCGGTGGCGCTGGCATCAACGCCGATCGGATTCGGTCCCGACAATATCGCGGAGTTGCGCCGCGCGGGCCTCGACGACGCGGAGATCGTCGATGTCATCAACGGCGCGTCATTCTTCAACTGGGCGAACCGGCTGATGCTGTCGCTCGGCGAGCCCTCGAACTAGGCAACTTCACTGGCATAGAACTTGCCATTTATTTTGTAACATCTGACTGGATGGAGCCGTGCATGAGCAACATCAATCGCCGAACCCTGGTCAAGGGCTCGCTTGCCGCAGCAATAGCGGGAACGGCGCTTTCACGCGCTGCCTTCGCTGACACAGCCGAGCCGATCCTGCTCGGCGTCAGTGGTCCCCTCACGGGACCGAACGCGCAATATGGCACGCAATGGAAGCAGGGCTTTGATCTTGCGCTCGACGATATCCTGGCCGGCGGCGGCATCAACGGCCGCAAGCTCGCCTACAGTTTCGAGGACAGCCAGAGCGATCCGCGCCAGTCGGTGGCGATCGCGCAGAAGTTCGTCTCCGATCCCCGCATCGTGCTTGAGCTCGGCGATTTCTCCAGTCCCGCGTCGATGGCGGCATCGCCGATCTATCAGCGCGGCGGTCTCGTGCAGTTCGGCTTCACCAACTCGCATCCCGATTTTACCAAGGGCGGTGACTTCATGTGGAGCACGTCGGTCAGCCAGGCCGACGAGCAGCCGCTGCTGGCGGCCTATGCCGTGAAGAAGCTTGGCCTCAAGAAGCTTGCGGTGCTGCACCTCAACACCGATTGGGGCCGCACCAGCCGCGATTATTTCGTCAACGCCGCCAAGGAGTATGGCGCGGAGATCGCTGTCACCGAAGGCTATATCGCCGAGGAGCGCGACTTCCGCTCCACGCTGGTCCGCGTGCGCGACGCCAATCCGGACGGGCTGATCCTGATCTCCTATTACTCGGACGGAGCGCTGATCGCGCGCCAGGCGCGTCAGGTCGGGCTGAAGCAGGTGATCTGCGCCGCAAGCTCGGTCTACTCGCCGAAATTCCTCGAGCTCGGCGGTGACGCCGTCGAGGACGTCCATGTCGGCACGCGCTACTTCCCTGAGGACCCGCGGCCCGAGGTGCAGAAGTTCATCACGGGCTTCAAGAAGAAGTACAATGGGCTCGAGCCAGACGCGTTCAACGCCTACGCCTATGACGCGATGAACATGGCGGCTGCCGTGGTGAGGATCGGCGGCACCGATCGGCGTGCCATCCGCGACGCCTTCACCAAGGTCAAAGACGTCCCGAGCGTCATCTTCGGCACAGCGACGTTCGACGTCGCAACCCGCCGCGTCAAGGGCGCGATGAATGCCGAGCTCGTCGTACGCAAGGGCCAGTTTGCGCTTTGGGACGGCAAGCCGACCTGACATGATGGCCGGAGTCATTGCTCCGGCCTTTCTCCCTCATAGGACCATCGCGTGTCTTCCTGGCTCGACTATACCATCAATGGGCTGATCGTTGGTAATGTCTACGCCCTCGTTGCAGTCGGGCTCGCGCTGATCTTCGGCGTCAGCCGGCTGATCAATTTTGCGCAGGGATCAATCTATCTCGTCGGCGCCTATATCGGTTGGGTCGCCGTGGTGCAGCTGCACACACCGCTGCCGCTCACCATCATCTTCGTCGCGGTGGTAGCCGCGCTGGTCGGGCTGATCATCGAACGGTTCGGTCTGCGCCCACTCCAGAATTCCGTACGCATCGCGCCGCTGCT
Source organism: Bradyrhizobium sp. LB11.1 (assembly GCF_040549385.1). Taxonomy (NCBI): domain Bacteria; kingdom Pseudomonadati; phylum Pseudomonadota; class Alphaproteobacteria; order Hyphomicrobiales; family Nitrobacteraceae; genus Bradyrhizobium; species Bradyrhizobium sp. LB11.1. The sequence goes on from NZ_JBEPTH010000004.1 coordinate 112,676, forward strand.
GGCAACGATCGGGATCAGCTTCGTACTCGATCAGCTGGTGATGCTGACCTTCTCGCCCAATCCGCGCGCGCTGCCAAGCCAGTTGCCGGACGTGCGCTTCCAGGTCGGCGGCGGCACGATCGGACCGCTTGATCTCCTCATCGCCGGCGTCGGCATCTCCAGCGCGCTGCTGCTGTTTGTGTTCCTGCGCTACAGCAAGCTCGGCTGGGCGGTGCGTGCCGCCTCGCAGGACCGCGATGCCGCGATGCAGATGGGGGTCGACGTCAACCGCGTCAATCAGACGGTGTTCGGCATCGCGGCTGCGCTCGGCGGTGTCTCCGGCCTGCTGGTCGGGATGTACTACAACCAGATCGACACCGCGATGAGCTTGCAGGCGACGCTCAAGGGCGTCGTGGCCGAAGTGGTCGGCGGCGCCGGCAACGTGCCCGGCGCCGTGGTCGGCAGCCTGCTGCTGGGATTGGTCGAGAGCTACGGTGTCGCCGTGTTCGGCACCAGCTATCGCAACCTGTTCGCATTCCTCCTGCTGGTCGTCGTGCTGGTGCTGCGGCCGAACGGCCTGTTCGCAAGTGCCCGGCAGGCGCCGCCCGAGCCGCTCACCGGCACCTTTATTGCGCCGAGCCGGCCGGTGCGCATTCCGCGCTGGGCTCTGCTGGCCGCTATCGCCTTGTTCGCGATCCTGCCGCTGCTGCCGGTGTCATTCTACATGCTTCAGACCCTGATCAACGCCTGGCTGCTCGGCATGCTCGCGCTGAGCCTCACGCTGGTTGCGGGCACGATCGGCCAGGTCTCGCTGGGGCACGCCGCGCTGCTCGCGATCGGCGCCTATACTTCCGCGCTGCTGTCGCTGACCTTTGCAGTCCCCGTTGGCATTGCGATCATTGCTGGCGGCCTGATGAGCGCCGCGCTCGGCACGATCCTGATCTCGCCGTCGTTCCGCCTGCGCGGGCACTATGTGTCCATCGCAACGCTCGCGATCGGCGAGATCGTGTCGCTGGTGATTCTGAACTGGGAGAGCGTGACGCGCGGCCCCATCGGCATCTCCGGCATCCCGCCACTGTCGCTGTTCGGCTACGAGCTGGTGAGCCCGACATCGGTGTACTGGTTCAGCTTTGCGGTTATGGTCGTGCTGGCGCTGCTCCAGTCGCGTCTGCTCGGCTCGCATCTCGGCCGCAGCTTTCGCGCCATCCGCGACGACGATATCGCCGCACGCGCCTATGGCCTCAGCCTGAACCGCTACAAGTCGCTCGCCTTCATCTTCGGTGGGTTCGCGGCCGGCGTCAGCGGCGGCATCGCTGCGCATCTCTATTCCTACATCAACCATGAAACCTTCAACACGCAGCAATCCATTCTGGCGTTGACCGTCGTGATCCTCGGAGGTCTTGGTAATGTCGTCGGCGCCGTGGTCGGCGCGGTCGCGCTGGTCGGCCTGCCCGAGCTGTTCCGGATCGCGGCGGAATACCGCATCCTGATCTACGGCATCGTGCTGCTGCTGCTGGTCCGGTTCAGGCCCCAGGGCCTGTTAGGGACGATCTGATGGCGGAGGCGCACGCACCGCTGTTGTCCCTGCGCGGGCTGACGCGCCGCTTCGGCGGCCTCACGGCCGTCGACGGCATGGATCTCGATCTCGCCAAGGGCGGGCTCGTCAGCATCATCGGCCCGAACGGGGCCGGCAAGACGACGCTGTTCAACCTCGTGACCGGGCTCGACCGGCCGGATGCGGGCGTCGTCTGCTTCGAGGGACAGGACATCACCGGGCTTTCGCCCGAGCGGCTGGCGGCGCGAGGCATGGCACGCACGTTCCAGCTCGGCCGCGTCTTCGGCAATCTCAGTGTGATGGACAATGTCTTGATCGGCGCCCACACGCGGCTGCGCGCGGTGAAGCCGGCGGTGCCGGTGATCGGTCCGCTGCTTGAATTGGGGCTGGCGCTACTGCGGCCAGCAAGTGTGAAAGCCGAGGAAGAGCGGCTCCGCGAAGAGGTCAAGGCCATTCTCGCCCGCTTCGGCGAGCGACTGTTGCCACGGATCGACCAGCCCGCCTACAGCCTCTCTTACGCCAACCGTCGCCGCGTCGAGATCGCGCGTGCGCTGGCGCTGAAACCGCGCCTGCTGCTGCTGGACGAACCGACCGCCGGGATGAATCCGAGCGAGACCGCGGAGATGCAGACGCTCGTCGCCGAGCTCAAGGCGGAGGGACTGACCATCCTCCTGATCGAGCACAAGCTGGAGATGGTGATGCGGCTCTCCGACCGCGTCATCGTCATGGACGAAGGCCAAAAGATCGCGGAAGGATTGGGCGAGGAGGTACGCAACGATTCCAAGGTGATCGAGGCCTATCTCGGACATGGCCTGTCGGGAACGGCGGAGCAGGAGAGCGCGGCATGATGACGGGTGCAGCCGAACCGCTGCTGGCGCTGTCGAACGTCAATACGTTCTACGGACAGGCCCAGGTGCATTTCGACCTGTCGATATCAGTTGGCCGCGGCCAGATCGTCTGCCTGCTCGGCGGTAACGCCAGCGGCAAATCGACGACGATGAAGATCATTCTTGGGCTGGTGAAGCCGCGTTCCGGTGACGTGATGTTCGACGGCGCCTCGCTGATCGGGCTGACCACGCCGCAGATCGTTCGCCGTGGCATCGCCTCGGTGCCGGAGGCGCGGCGGCTGTTCGCGGACATGAGCGTTCGCGAGAACATTTTGATGGGCGCTTTCGTGCGCAACGACCGTGACGCCGTGGCGCAGGATCTCGACAGGATGCTGACGCTGTTCCCAAAGCTCGGCCAGCGGCTGTCGCAGCGCGCTGGCTCGCTCTCCGGCGGCGAGCAGCAGATGGTCGCGATGGCGCGCGCGCTGATGAGCCGACCGCGCATGATCGTGATGGACGAGCCGACCATGGGCCTGTCGCCGCTCTATGTCGATCGCGTGCTGGAGCTGATCCGCACCATCAACCAGGAAGGCGTCTCGGTCTTCATGGTCGAGCAGAACGCCAGTCTCGCACTTGAGATCGCGCACGAGGCCTATGTGCTCCAGACCGGCAAGATCGTGCTGTCCGGCCCAGCGCGGACGCTGAAGGACGATCCCCGCGTGCGCGACGCCTATCTGGGTGGATCCGAGGCGGCGTAGCCAGATCTCGGCCTTATGGTTCGAGACGCCCGCTGTGCGGGCTCCTCACCATGAGGGTTTGACATTTCGCCGCGAAACAGGAGCCTCATCCTGAGGAGCCCGCGCAGCGGGCGTCTCGAAGGATGGCCGCGAGCACTGCCGCAAAACTGTGCCTCCCTTCCGGGATTGCACTGGTCGGTGTGATCATTTTATGAAAAGATCATACCGTTGGCGCAACAGGGCGTGCGGCGGAATGAATGTCGTGACGAGATGGTCTTTGCGGGCGGCCGAGCCCGGAATGGTGCTGCTGTTCGGCGGGCTCGTCGCCGCAAATGTTGCCGCATGGGCCTGGGCTTTTGCGGCGTTCAGCGACCGGCCCGCGGTGATGGCGACCGCGCTGCTCGCCTGGGTGTTCGGCCTCCGTCATGCCGTCGATGCCGACCACATTGCCGCCATCGACAATGTCGTGCGCAAACTGATGCAGGCGGGCGATACGCCGCGCAGCGTCGGCCTTTACTTTGCGCTCGGTCATTCCACTGTTGTCGTGATCGCGACCATGCTGCTCGCGCTGGGCGTCGTCAGCCTTGGCGGCGACAGCCTGCTCAAGGATATTGGCAGCCTGATCGGCACGTCGGTGTCCGCGCTATTCCTGCTGGTGATCGCAGCCATCAATCTCGCTATCTTCGCCGGCCTGTGGCGGACCTTTCGCATGGCGCGCGAGCAAGGTGTTCATGACGCCGCAGGGCTCGACGCGCTGCTCGTCAATCGAGGCTTCCTGGCGCGGCTGCTCGGCCCGATGTTCCGCCTGGTGACGAAGCCCTGGCACATGTTTCCACTTGGCCTGCTATTCGGTCTTGGCTTCGACACAGCGACCGAGATCGGCCTGCTCAGCATCTCCGCCACCGAAGCGGCGCGCGGCGCCTCGCTCGCCGACATCCTTGTCTTTCCAGCGCTGTTCGCTTCAGGCATGGCGCTGGTCGACACTGCCGATTCCACGCTGATGGTGAGCGCCTATCGCTGGGCCTTCGTCGATCCCATGCGAAAGCTCTGGTACAACCTCACCATCACCGGCGCGTCCGTCGCGGTCGCGCTGTTCATCGGCGGCATCGAGGCGCTCGGCCTGATCTCCGACCGACTTGGTCTAACGGGCGGCGTGTGGGCGCTGGTCGATGGCCTCAACGAGTCGCTCGCCAATGTCGGCTTCGCCGTGATCGCGTTGTTCGTGATCGCCTGGCTGGTCTCAACCTTGCTCTATCGCCGCTTGTTTGCGGACGGGAGCGGCGCCACGCCAGATGGTCTCGATGCGACCGAGGCGGCCTGAGCCGGGCCGTCGTTGCGTCGTTCTCGCGGCGCTCCCGGCTTTCGTCCTTGTTGCGGATGACGGCAAGGCGTTCGCGCAGAGCGACCTGCCGCCGATCCAAATCACCGGCGGCGAGGCGCCGCATCGCAGGAAGCCGGCCCCGCCACGACGCTCCGCTAGATCTACTGCAGCGCCGCGCCACGTCGTCGCCCAGCCGGCCCCGGCTCCGGGAACGGATGCCACGAGCGTCGCCTCCGGCGCCGAGGGTCCGCCGAGCATGGCGAGCGAGCTTACCGTCTCCGGCGAGGCGCTCAACGCACGTACCTTCACGCGTCCGGGCGAGGCCCTCGAAGCAGTTCCGGGGCTGATCGTCACCCAGCATTCCGGCGAGGGCAAAGCCAACCAGTACTTTCTGCGCGGCTATAATCTCGATCACGGCACCGATCTCGCGATCACCGTCGACGATGTCCCCGTCAACATGCGCACCCACGCGCATGGCCAGGGCTATGCGGACCTCAACTGGCTGATCCCGGAAACCATCAGCGCGATGGATGTGCGCAAGGGACCATACTTCGCCGACGAAGGCGATTTCGCTTCCGTCGGCAGCATCCATATCGGCCTGATCGATCGCACCGAGAAGGGTCTGGCGCAGGTCATGGTTGGCAGCTTTGGCTATCGCCGTCTGCTCGGTATGGATTCCGCGAGAGTCGGCAACGGCTCTCTGCTCGTCGCCGGCGAACTCGGCACCTACAACGGTCCGTGGGACAACCCGGACAATGTGCGCAAGCTCAACGGCCTCCTGCGCTACAGCCAGGGCACCGCGACCGACGGCGTCTCCGTCACCGGCATGGCCTATGCCAGCAAATGGAATTCCACCGACCAGGTGCCGCAGCGCGCGATTACCGGTGGCTTTCTCGATCGCTTCGGCTCGGAGGATCCGAGCGACGGCGGCAACACCAACCGCTTCGCGCTCTCGGCCCGCGTCGCGCAGAGCGACGATCTCGGCTCGTGGAAGGCGAACGCCTATGTCGTGAAGAGCCAGCTCGACCTCTTCAACAACTTTACCTATTTCCTCAGCGATTCCGTGCTCGGCGACCAGTTTCACCAGCACGACGACCGGCTGATGGCTGGCGCGAATATTTCGCGCACGCTGAACGGCTCGTTCGCGGGGCTGCCGATGCAGACAACCTTCGGCCTGCAATCGCGCTACGATGCGATCGATCTCGCGCTCTCCCAGACGTTCCAGCGCAGCTTCCTCTCCAACGTCCGCAGCGACAAGGTCGGCGAAGGCAGCGTTGGTATCTATGCCGAGAACACCGTGCGCTGGACCGACTGGCTGCGGACCACCGTCGGCTGGCGCGATGATTATTACGCGGCCGACGTCACCTCGCTGTTCAACGCGAACAATTCCGGATATGTCGATGCCTCGCTCGGCAGCCCGAAATTCAGGATGGTGCTCGGCCCCTTCAACCAGACGGAATTCTTCCTCGGTGCCGGCTACGGCATGCACTCGAATGACGCCCGCGGCGCGACCACGACGGAGGATCCGAGCGATCCCACCACAAGGCTCTCGCAGTCGCCGCTGCTGGTGCGCACGCGTGGCGCGGAGGTCGGCGTTCGCAGCAGGATCATTCCCGGCCTCGACTCGTCGTTCAGCATCTTCATCCTCGACCAGGATTCCGAGATCCTGTTTTCGGGCGACGCCGGTGACACCGAGGCGACGCGGGCCAGCCGCCGCTACGGCTTCGAATGGACCAACCATTACCGCCCGAAATCCTGGATCGACATCGACGCCGATCTCGCGATGACGCATGCGCGTTTCCGCGGCATCGATAGCGAGCAGGCGGCGGTCTATGCCTCGCTGGCCGGCTATCCCGAGGCGCAAGTGGGCAACGCGCCCGGCAATTACAGCCCGAATGCGCCGCCGATGGTGGCGTCGGCCGGCATCACACTCGGCGAGAAGACCGGCTGGTTCGGTTCGTTGCGCTGGCGCTATCTGGCGTCGAGCCCATTGACGGAAGACGATGCGTTCCGCTCGTCAGCGACCAGCATCTTCAACGGCCGCCTCGGCTATCGCGCCGACAATGGCTGGCGCATCCAGCTCGACGTGCTCAATCTGTTCGACACCGGAGCGAACCAGATCACTTACGCGTACGGCTCGTTGCTCAAGACCGACACGCTCTACAATCTCTGCACCGGCGGTGCTGCGCCGACCGCGGTCTGCCAGAACGGCGTGATGGACTACGTGCTTCACCCGGTCGAGCCGTTGACGTTTCGTCTGACAGTCGCGGGGACGTTCTAAGCCGACGCCGCGCTCGGCATCTGCTCCGCCGGCAGATCGTCGCCATTGGGGTCGCCCGGCGCGGTCGCCCAGGCCAATTCCACCAGCGTCACGAACCTGCGGCCGGCGCCGTCGAGCTGAACCACGATGAGGCCCTGCTCCTCCATGTAGCCGAGCAGGCGCTGCGCCCTCCGCAGCGAATGCGAGCCATAAGCGCGGGCGATTGCAGCGTCGCTGGGGCACGGCCAGCCTTCCTTGGCGGCGCGGGCGATCATCATGAACACGCCCTGCATATCGTCGGGCAGGATCGAGGCGCGCAGCGTCACCTCCTGCCAGGCATCGTCATCGGCGATATCCGTGCCGAGCCCAGCGCGCGCATGCGTCAGCATGCGGCGGAATTCGCCGAGGTCAGGCACGGCGGCGCCGAGACCTTCGATGCGGCAACGGACCGCGAATTCCTGATAGAGCACGCCGATGGCGCGGAAGCCGGCATCGGGCGCGGCGAGCACGGCGCGCAAGGTCCGATCCACGCGCTCGCGCCGTTCGGCGAGCTCCTCGGCACTGACCGGAACCTCGACCACCTCGGGGCCGATCTCGGGAGCTGCCGCCTTTGCCGCGCGGAGCTGCTCGAGCAGATCAGGCGCCGGCCGGCGCTGCGGGCGGCTGGCGTCCGGCGGCGGTGCGGCCAGGATCACGGCGCGCGCATCCTCCAGCGTGGCTTCAGGCATCGGCATCAGCCGTGGCGTCGAATTGCGCGGGGAGGTCGCGGTCGGGCCAATGTTCAGACGCAGCGGACGGCGCGACAGCGCGGGTCCAAGCGCCATGAACTGCCCGCGTTCAAGATCGCGAAAGGCTTCCGCCTGCCGCCGCTCCATGCCGAGCAGATCTGCGGCACGCGCCATGTCGATATCGAGGAAGGTCCGGCCCATCAGGAAGTTCGAGGCTTCGGCCGCGACGTTCTTGGCGAGCTTCGCCAGCCGCTGGGTCGCGATGATGCCGGCGAGGCCGCGCTTGCGGCCGCGGCACATCAGATTGGTCATCGCGCTGAGCGAAAGCTTGCGCGCCTCGTCCGAGACTTCACCGGCGACGGCCGGCGCGAACAGCTGCGCCTCGTCGACGACCACCAGCATCGGGTACCAATGATCGCGCTCCACGTCGAACAGGCCGCCGAGGAACGCGGCCGCGCGCCGCATCTGGTTCTCGGCATCCAGCCCTTCGAGATTGAGCACGGTGGAGACCCGATGCAACCGGGCGCGCTCGCCTGCGACCTGAAGGCCGCGCTCGGTGTGATCCTCGGCCTCGATCACCAGGTGGCCGAAGCGCTCGGCCAGCGTGACGAAATCGCCTTCGGGGTCGATGATGGCCTGCTGCACCCAGGGCGCGCTCTGCTCGAGCAGGCGCCGCAACAGATGCGACTTGCCGGAGCCGGAATTGCCCTGCACCAGGAGACGGGTCGCCAGGAGTTCCTCGAGGTCCATGGCCGCCGCGGCGCCGGCCGTGGTCAGCCCCATCTCGATCGCAACCGTCATGTCCCGACTCAAGTCCCCGTCATTCGCGGACAGGGGCTTATCAATCGGATCGGGATGCGTCGAGCGAAACAGGACGGAACATGCCGCGTTGCCCACGGCGGAATTTCAGCCAAGATTTGAAAGCCGTAGAAGTGGGCCAGCGCGAGGGTCGAATAGTCGAGGTCCCCGATTTCGGTAAAGCCGCAATCGTTTCAGCGGAACTGGGCCGCCGGTCTGTCCGAGGGGCGGAATATTTACTGGCTTCTTGTATGCATTATCCCAGTTGCCATCCCCAACCGGTTTGCCTTAGATGCCGCCAACGCACCCGCGGACGGCGCCCGGGGCTCAAAAAATCACACACATTGTCGAGGGGACGAACATGGCGCGCAACGTTCTGATTCTGGGTGCTTCCTACGGCTCTTTGCTGGGCACCAAGCTGCTGATGGCCGGGCACAACGTGACCCTGGTCTGCCGCGCCAAGACCGCGGAGTTGATCAACCGCGACGGGACCGAGGTGCGCATCAAGCTGCGCGACGAAGCCGTGCACCGCGCGATCTTCTCGCGCGACCTGCCCGGCAAGCTCGACGCGGTGACGCCCCAGAATGTCGACCTCTCCCGCTATGATCTGGTCGGCCTTGCGATGCAGGAGCCGCAATACACCAACCACACGGTCCGCATGCTCATGGTCAAGATCGCGGCAGCGAAGCTGCCATGCCTCTCGACCATGAACATGCCGCCGCTGCCTTATCTCAAGCGCATCCCGGCGCTCGCCGACATGGATCTTGAGGAGGCCTACACCAATGCGCAGGTGTGGGAGCGGTTTGAGCCGGGGCTGGTGACGCTGTGCTCGCCCGATCCGCAGGCCTTCCGTCCGCCGGAAGAAGCGGCGAACGTGCTGCATGTCGGGCTGCCCACGAACTTCAAGGCTTCGGTCTTCGCCGACGAGAAGCACAACAAGGTGCTCCGCGAGCTCGAGGCCGATATCGACGCGGTGACGCTCGCCGGACAGGACGTTCCGGTGAAGCTGAAAGTGTTCGAATCCCTGTTCGTGCCGCTCGCGAAATGGTCGATGCTGCTCACCGGCAACTACCGCTGCATCACGCCGCATGAGCCGCAGTCGATCCGCGACGCCGTGCACGGCGACCTCGCGCGCTCGCAGACGATCTACGACCATGTCGACGCCATCGCCCGCCGCCTCGGCGCCGACCCGAAGGATCAGGTGCCGTTTGCGAAATACGCCAAGGCCGCCGAAAGCCTGCTCAAGCCGTCGTCGGCGGCGCGGGCCGTGGCCAGCGGCGCGCCGTTCATCGAGCGCGTCGACCTCCTGGTGAAGCTGATCTCGCATCAGATCGGCGCGCCCAATGCCGAGATCGACCGCACGGTCGATACCGTCGACCAGAAGCTGAACGAGAAGATCGTGCAGGGCGGATCGGGCGCGCAGTAACGGCGCGCGTCGATCGTCAGCCCCGGCGCTTCACGCGGTCAGCAGCTCGATGCGGGCTATCGGCGCCCGATGGGCGAAACACCTGCACAGTCTGTCAATCTCTCTCGGTAAAAATATTCCACTTTACCGAAATTCGGAAATCGCGTATATGTCGCCCATCCCGGCTCGACCTGGAGGGGCGATCGTACGTCGTCACTGATCGAGAGCTGGGCTTGCGGTGGACGCGGCAGCGTCGGCACGAGAGGTGCGGGCAGGGCGGGTAGTCCCTGTGAGTCCGAAACCGCGTGTGGATGAGCGGCGCTGTCAAGTTCGTCTCGCTGACATTTCGATGGCTACGTGCACGATGCCGTCGAACCCTGTGGCGGCTGGCGAACGCGCGTACGGCAAAACCGTGTGGTCCCGACCGTCGTTGCTACGGTCAAGCTTTTCGCGGAGGTGCGGAGCGCCCAACCGGGTCAACTGCATTGCTAATCTGCGAGGCGAGGGAGGCCAGAAGGAATTCGGCTCCCGGGAGAGCACGGCATAAGCCGTCAACCCATCGCGCAGGGAAGGCCGAGTGATTGGCACCACCTGTATGCTGCTGTGCGGTTTTTCTGCGCTACATTTTCGCGCAGCAGACCGCGGGTGCGAGGTCCGCACCCGGCCTTCCCTGCGCCCTCTTGGACAAGAGGGGAGTGACCAAGCAAAGCTCGGGCGAAATGCGCCGCGAGGGCGCGAAGGCGTGTCTGCGTTTCAGAATGCGAGCTGGAAGAGTGAACCTGCTACCTCATACTCCGTCATTGCGAGCGCAGCGAAGCAATCCAGAATCCCTCCGCGGAACGACTCTGCTTCGCTGCGCTCGCAATGACGAGATTGGGGAGGCTGCCTGCGACACACCCGGACATCGTAGGGTGGGCAAAGCGAAAGCGTGCCCACCATCTTATGCGGCGTCCGCGATTGGAATGGTGGGCACGGCGCTTTGCGCCTTTGCCCACCCTACGGCACTGTGCGACGACACTCGCAATGGGGAAGCCGCTGCGCTTACCACGCGCTGTGACGTGAAGCGTCGCGCGGCGCGCTCAACTCTGGCTTGCCGCGCGCGCGCGATCGAGATGCTCCTCGATCTTGGGGCGGTCACGGGTGCGCTCGAAGCTGGTGCAGAGCAGCTCCGTCTCCTCGAGCGAGACGGGCGCGCGATACAGTCGGCACATGAACTCCGCGGTGGCGCGTCCCTTTCCCGTGCCGGGGCTGCGCTCGGCCAGGAACATGCAATCGCGGCACACGCTGGCGTCGAACCGCTGATGGGCTGCATCGAGATGATTGAGAACCTCGCGCAGCGAGTCGCGCAGCTGGAGGCGCTCGTCGGTCTCGAGTGCCCTGACTGCATTGACAACGTGGTTGATCGGATCGTGTTGGCTCAGGCACTTCTCGCCCTGCGGGGTGACGTGCAGAACGACAGAACGCTTGTCTTCCTGCGACGGCTTTCGCACCAGGAAGGATTTGCTCTCCAGCGTCTTCACGATCTGCGATGCGGTCGCCCTGGTCGCGCCGATGAAGCCGGCGAGGGCGGATGGCGTGCGCGAGAAGCGATTGGCGCGGCCGAGAAAGCGCAGCGCTATCCATTCCCGATCTCGCAACCCGTGTTGATTGCCTTCGAAATACCAGGCTCTGGCCGCCTGGACCAGCAGCTCGACTGCTTCGCGTGCCAACGGCATAAATTCCTACCTCGCCCCGGGAATCGCGTGTGCGGCGCCCCGAAGCCGCTTTCCACCATGGCGCACGAATGTCTCGCGAGATTCCTGATGCCCGCCGGTGTCCGATGAGTGCGTCATGCCCGGCGTCAGCGCACCGGCTTGGACTGCATGGCATCCGACTTGGACTGATGAGCGTCGCAGGATACTGCGCGAGAAACGCTGTTGCCGATGGCATGCCAACCGCGGAGTCGTCGAACGCAAGCCCGAGCTGCCGTCACCGCCGGACGATGGATCGGAGTTGCTCAACTGAAGCCCCTGAGTTCAAGTCACACGCAGACGTTTCTTATGTTCGGACGAAACGATGGATGAGCTTCTCAACAAAATCAAGTAGAGACACTCGTGGAGAACGGATGTCGTTGCACACGAATGTAACGTTCAAGACAATCGCGGTCTTCAGAACACATGATGGTGAACGCATTAGCAGTCTAACCGGCTAGATGCATTTGGCTCTACGACGGTTTGATTGCACGGATATTGTTGTACGTCGTTGATGCAAGTTGATCGAAGCTTGTGCACGACAGGCGCCATGCAACACAAAAATCATCCACAACTTCCGCGATCTGCTTCCGGAATCGTCATGACGGCGTCAGGGGAATTTGCGGGAATTACACGTGATAGTTGTTGCGGTGTCGTGCGACCATGCGGATCGTCTCAACCAAATGGTTGAGATTCGCGCAGCGAACATTGCTGGCGAACGAACGCATATGCAATTTGTGCCACGACATGCGAGCATCGTGGGCAAGATGCTCGGGCGCGGGGCGCGCGCCCGGCTGGCAGCCTGTGCCGCTAGTCGCCCTTGAGCATGTCCCTGAGCTCGCGGAACGGATCGGCGCTCGGCGGAGCTGAGGCGTCTTGTCGCATGGCGGCGTAGATTCGCGGGACCATGTCGACCGCCTGATCGAGTCCCGAATCACGTCCCGATTGGTATCCGCCCATCAGGCGAAGGTCGCGGGTGTCCTCGTACTTGGCGATCAGGGTACGCAATTTGCTCACCAATTCGCGCTCCTCGGGGTCCCAGACGTTGTGGGCGAGGCGGGAGACCGAAGCCAGCACATCCACGGCGGGATAGCGCGCCTGGTCAGCAATGTGCCTGGAGAGCACGATGTGCCCGTCGAGCGTGCTGCGGATGGTGTCGGCGATCGGTTCGTTATGGTCGTCGCCGTCGACCAGCACGGAGAAGATGCCGGTGATGGTCCCGGATCCTTCCTCGCCGGGCCCGGCGCGCTCCAGCAGGCGCGGCAGGTCGGTGAAGACCGTCGGGGCATAGCCGCGGGCCACCGCGGGCTCGCCGGCCGCAAGCGCGACTTCCCGCGAAGCATGGGCGAATCGGGTGATCGAATCGACCACGAGCAGCACTGATTCACCGCGGTCGCGGAAGTATTCGGCCACGGCCATCGCCGTCTTCGGCGCCAGCCGCCGCATCATCGGGCTTTCATCGCCGGTCGATACGATGGTGACGGCGCGGTGGCGGTCGTTGCCGAGCACGTCCTCGATGAATTCGCGCACCTCGCGGCCACGCTCGCCGACCAGCGCCAGCACGACGGTGTCAAAACCCTGGCTGCGGGCGAGCATCGCGAGCAGCGTCGATTTGCCGACGCCGGAGCCAGCAAAGATGCCGACGCGCTGGCCGGCGCAGATCGGCGCAAACAGGTCGATGACGCGGACGCCGGTGCGCAGCGGCTTGTGGACGCGCGCTCGCTTCATTGCCGGTGGCGCTTCCGTCTCCGCCGAGACCGCACGCGCCCCCGGGGTGAGCGGGCCCATTCCGTCAAGCGGGGCGCCGAGCGCGTTGATGACGCGGCCCTTCCAGCTCGGATCCGGCGCGAACGACAATGCCGGCATGCGGTAGGCGACCGAGCCGAGCCCGCCGGCGAATTGCCGGTCGAACGGCTTTGCGACGATGCCGTCGCTGTCGATCCGGATCACCTCGCCGATCTGGGGCTTGCCCCCGGAATTGACACCGATCAACTCGCCGAGCTTGACAAAACGCGACAGGCCGGAGACGCGGAAATGCGTCGGTGCGATCTCGGAGATCGTGCCGCTGATGCTTGCCAGCGGCGTACTCTGCTGGAGTTCGAGCAGCGCCCACTCAAGTTGACGAAGAGCGTTCAAGGAAACCGTCCACCCAAATTACGCGCGACGCGCAGCCTACTTGCCGGGATCGCCCAGCGTCTGAATTGCGTTCCGGAGCGTGCTCTCGGTACCCTCGATCAGCGAGTTGGTGCTGTCGAAGGCGCGCGAGGCCGACATCAGCTTCGTCAGTTCCATCATCGGGTTGGCGCCGGAGCCCTCGACATAGCCCTGCTTGAAGCCGTCCCGGCTGAAATCTCCGATGGCGGTCGCGGGCCGGTCTGGCGTGACGCCGGAATTGCCGTAGCGATCGAGATTGGCATCGGGGGGAATGTTGAACAGGCCGATGGTGCCGATCTCGTTGTTGTCCTGGGTGATCGCGCCGCTGCGCGAGATCGAAACCGGCCCGCCGTTCGGGTCGAGTGAGATCTGCGCGCCGCCGGAATCGATGACGGGGAAGCCCGATACCGTCTGAAGGTCGCCGTTGGCGGCGAGCTCGAGCCGGCCGTCGCGGGTATAGACCGTGCCGTTGGGGCCGGCGAAGGCGATCCAGCCCTGTCCGACTACGGCGACGTCGAGCGGGTTGCCGGTCTCGGTGATGTTGCCTTGTTCGCGCGAGATGATGTTCTCGCCGGGCGAGGAGAACGCGACCGGGTTCGCGGCGGCCTTGGAGAGCACCGTCTCGAATTTCACCACGTCGGTGCGAAAGCCGGACGTGTTGACGTTGGCGACGTTGTTGGCGATCGTCTGGAGGCGCTTTTCGAGCGCGACCTGCGCCGACAATCCTACATAGAGAGCCGATTGCATGACTTACCTGTTGAACCTGATGTTCTGAAGTGTCGTGAGCAAGTTGGTATCCATGGTGGCCGGCGACGTCGAGGCGCCGGTGATCAAGACCAGCGCGGGGTTGGTCGAGTTGTCACTCTGGGCTTGGGTCGCATCCCACATCGCCGCGAAGCGCTGCACGAACTTGGTGACCTTGGTCGGGTCCTGGAAATCGGCGAGATTGATATTCTTCGTGATCATGCTGGCTTGAGCGTCGATGTCGCCCGAGCTGACGGTCGACGACCAGCCGAGCGCGGTCTGGACCACCTGGGTCAGGGCCTTGTCGGCGAGGATCTGGTAGGCGTTGGTGATCGTGGAGGCCTTGCGCGTGAAGTACAGCGCGAGCCGCAGGCCCTCGTTCTGGTCGCCGGCCTGCTGCTCCATAGTCTGCGTGACATACTGGGTCGCCGTGCCCGTGGTGGCCGCGGTGGTCGAGGTCGCGTTGGCGCCGTTGGCGGCGAAATTGAAGGCCGTGGCGAAGTCTCGGTAGCGGGTGTCGCTCAGCTTGTTGGCGAAGGCGTCCTTGTCCGTGACACCTTCGGTCAGCACCTTTCGCATGAAGGCCTTGGCGTACGTCATGTCGCTGAGACCATACGCCTTCATCGCATAGGAATAGAGCCGGTAGTCTCCCAGGAAATCGTCGATCGTCTTCACATTGCCGATATGGCCCAGGAAGTAATCGGTGTCGCGGCTGACATCCGGCTCCGTAGCGACCTGGGTCATCGACTTGCCCATGTTGCTCGTTATTCTGGTGTAATCCGCGATCGTGGATAGCATGGCACGCGCCCCTTTGGCCGCTATTGCGACATCGCCTCAAGCTGCCGCGAATTGCTTGCGCGGGGCTGGCGACCCCGAAACCAGCTTCGCGCAAGCGTGGCCGACTAGATGTTCCCGATGGGGTCGACGATGGAGTGGCGCGTTGCTCAGTTTCGTGGGGATTTTCATCACGGTGGCGGCACTGCTTGGCGGATTTGCCGCCATGGGCGGCCATCTGGCCGTGCTCATGCAACCGTGGGAATTCGTGATCATCATGGGCACTGCGGTCGGCACCTTCATCGTGGCCAATCCGTGGAAAACGGTGGTGGACACCGGCGTGGCCTGCATGCAGGCCATCACGGGCTCGGTGCCGGGTGAGCGCTATTATCTCGATCTGCTCGGGGCGCTTCATGCGCTGATGCGCGAGCTGCGCGGCAAGGGCCGCAATGAGGTCGAGGCGCATATCGACGATCCCTCGTCCTCGGAGATCTTCAAGGCGTTCCCGAGCGTGCTTGGTGACCCGTCGCTGCTCCAGTTCATCTGCGACTATGTTCGCCTCATCATCATGGGCAATGCGCGCACGCACGAAATCGAAGCGCTCATGGATGAGGAAATCCACACCATCGTAAAGAGCAAGCTGACGCCCTACCACGCGCTGGTGGTGGTGTCCGAGGCGCTGCCGGCGCTCGGCATCGTCGCCGCAGTGCTCGGCGTCATCAAGGCCATGGGCGCGCTCGACCAGTCGCCGAAGCTGCTCGGCGGCTTCATCGGTGCGGCGCTGGTCGGCACCTTCGCCGGCATCTTCCTGTCCTACGGCATCATTTCGCCCTTCGCGCTGAAGATCAAGATGACGCGCGAGAAGAAGTGCCGGCCCTACATCATCGTCAAGCAGACGCTGCTGGCGTTCATGAACGGCGCCATGCCGCAGATCGCCGTCGAGCACGGCCGCAAGATGATCGCAAGTTCCGAGCGGCCGTCGATCGATGTCGTCGAGAACGAGACCATCGCCGGTCCCAAGGCCGTCGCGTCCGAGCCCGAACCCAAGGCTGCACCCAAGGCCGCACGCGCATGATGGAAGCTCTCGACGTCGATCAGCGGAAGCAGCTGCCGAACTACCTGCTGGATGCCGCCGGCATCTCGATCGAACGCATGCCGATGCTCAATGTGATCTTCGATCGCATGGCGGCATCGTGCACTGACAGCCTGCAGCCGATGGCCGGTACGCCCTGCTATTTCTCGGTCAACGGCATCACCAACGACCGCGTCGGCGACATTATCAAGGACTACGAGGGCAATGCCGTCGCTGCCGTGCTCTATGCCGAGCAGTGGGACTCACGCGTCATCATCGTGCTCGACCGCGACTTCGTGTTCACCATGGTCGAGGCGATGTTCGGCTCCGACGGCGCCGAGCCGCCGCTGGACGTCGAGCGCACCTTCTCGAACATCGAGATTCGCCTGGTCCAGGCGCTGTTCGAGCGGTTCGCCAAGGCGCTGCAAACCGCTTTCGCCGGAACGTCCAACGTCACGTTCCGAGTGGAGCGGGTGGAGACCGCGATGGCGTCGCTGGCGATCGGGCGCGGCGGCAACATGTCGATCTGCGCGAACATCATGTTGCAGGCGCTCTACCGCGGCGGCCAGATGTTCCTGATCGTCCCGCACTCCGCCCTCAATCCGCTGCGGCAGAAGCTCGCTCACGTCGTCGTCAGCGACGGTCGCGCAGCCGACCCGCGCTGGCGCGAGCAGATGGAGAGCGAGGTGCACCGCACCGAGGTGACGCTGAGCGCGGTTCTCGACGAGAAGATGATATCCCTCGAGGACGTCGTGAAATTCAAGGTCGGACAGGTGCTCGAGCTCGAAGCCACGCCGCGCACGCTGGCCCGTCTCGAGAGCAACAACCAGGTGCTGTTCTGGTGCCAGATCGGCCAGCTTGATGGCTATTACGCCATGCAGGTGGCAGATCCCGTCGATCAGAAACGGGAGTTCGTCGATGATATCCTATCTCGTTGATGCCGTGCTGCTGATTGCGCTGGCCTTCACCAGCATGCGGGTGACCCGGATGCACCGTGAGCTGGCGCGGTTGCGCAGCTACCAGGGCGAATTCTCGACCATCGTCCACGAGACCGCGGGCGCCTTCGATACGGTGATCACCGCGGCGCACGATTCCACTGCAAATCTAGGCCGGCTCGCCAACGTGTTGAGCACGAAGATCGACCAGGCTCACGACGCGATCGCCGCACTCGATGCGCGGAGCGGGCTTCAGCCCACAACGATCGTGGGTGGCGCTGAGGCCAACAAGCATTAAGGCCGGGGACCGGCCGAGCGGATACGATCGGAACGTCGCGGCGCTCCGGGAGCGGAAATACCAAGAGGCGATACAAGATGGCGCAATCCTTCGACTACGATTCTGCAACCGCACCCGATGATGCCGAGACGTCTCCGCTGGAGCGGCTGGCGGAGATCGCCGCGCGCACGGCAGAGGAGACCGGCAAGTTCGCGAATGTCGATGCCATCCTGCGCATTCCCGTTACCATGCAGGTGGTGCTGGGATCGGCGACCATCCCGGTGGCAAACCTGATGAAGCTCGGCCGCGGCGCCGTGGTTCCGCTGGATCACCGCGTCGGCGAGCCTGTCGACGTCGTGGTCAACGGCCGCGTCGTCGCCCGCGGCGAGGTCGTCGTCGTCGAAGAGGACAATTCCCGCTTCGGCGTCTCGCTGACCGAGATCGTCGGGCCGCTGGGGCAGGGTGATTCCTGACCATGGCGGCACAGGTCGGCATCGCTCCCATCAAGCAGCGAGGCGTTGCCACGCTGGGCGGAACGGACAAGGTCGCGGCGCTCCTGCTGGCCATGGGCCGGCAGGCGGCTGCGAGCGTGCTCGCGCAGTTCGAGCCGCAGGACATCCGCATCGTCACCAAGGCCGCGGCTGAGCTGCGGCCGATCACGGCGCAGGAACTCGAGTCGATCGTCGAGGAGTTCGCCCAGCAGTTCTCGATGGGCGCGAACATTCTAGGCACCCTCGGCGGCCTTGAAGCGGTGCTCGGCGACGTGCTTCCTGCCGACCAGGTCTCGGCGATCATGTCGGACCTGCTCGGCAATTCGAGCCGGTCGGTGTGGGACCGCGTCTCGTCGGTGTCGGAAAACTCGCTGGCGACCTACCTCTCCAAGGAGCATCCGCAGACCGCGGCGCTGATCCTGTCCAAAGTCAAGCCGTCCTGCGCCGCCAAGGTGATGAGCCAGTTGCCGTCAAGTCTGCGCAACGAACTGATGCGGCGCGTGCTCAGCCTCAAACCGATCGTCGACGACGCGCTGAAGGTGCTCGAGAAGACGCTGCATGAAGACCTGACGCTCAATTTCGCTCGCAACCTCGGCGCCGACACCTATGCCCGCGTCGCCGACATCATCAACAAGATGGAGCGCGGCCATATCGAGGACATGCTGAAGAGTCTGTCGGAGAAGCGGCCGAAGTCCGCCGAAGTGCTGAAGGAGCTGCTGTTCACCTTCGACGACGTCATCAACCTGGCACCGAAGGCGCGCACCATGATCTTCGACCAGGTGCCGACCGATCGTATCGTCGTCGCGCTGAAAGGTACCGACAAGCACTTCCGCGAACTGATCCTGTCCGCAGTCGCCTCGCGCGTCCGTCGCGTCGTCGAGCACGAACTCGCCATCGGCGAGCCGTCGAACCAGCGCGACGTGCTGGAGGCGCGCCGCGTCATCACCGACCTCGCCCTCGACCTCGCCGAGAAGGGTGAAATCGAGCTCAATCCCGACCAGGAGGATGAGCCGGTCTTCCGCTGACCGCTGAACGGGCATGGCAGAGACATCCGACCAGGAGAGCAAAACAGAAGAGCCGACCGAGAAGAAAGTCCGCGATGCGCTCGAACAGGGCAATATTCCGGTCTCTCGGGAGGCGTCCATGTTCGCGACCATGGCAGCGCTGATGGTGATTCAGGCGTTCCTGATCGGCCAAGGCGTGCAGCGACTGACGCCGACCCTGAGGAGCTTCATCGACGAACCCGACGGCTTCCCGCTCAGCAACGCGGCGGACGCACTGAATCTTCTCACCGTGGTGGGCCTCGAGGCGCTGCGATTCCTGGTGCCGCTGGTCGTGATCATTGCGGTGTTCGGGCTCGCCGCCTCGCTGCTGCAGAACGCGCCGCGGCCGGTGTTGCAGCGCATCCTGCCCGACTTCTCCCGAATCTCCCCGGCCAGCGGCTGGAGCCGCATTTTCGGAACGCAGGGGCTGGTGGAGTTCGCCAAGTCGATGTTCAAGCTAGCCTCGGTGACCGCCGTCGTGTGCTTCGTGCTGCGATCGTCGGAGGCGAGGGCGTTCGAGGCAATGTACACCGATCCTGTCGCGTTGCCGGAGATGATCCTCACCATTGCGATGCGGATCGTGTCGGCGATCTGCATCGCGACGATCGTGCTGGTCGCGATCGATCTTGCGTGGGCGCGCTTTCGCTGGCGGCGCGAGCTGCGCATGACCAAGCAGGATATCAAGGAAGAGCATAAGCAGGCGGAGGGCGATCCGCTGATCAAGGCGCGCCTGCGTTCGCTCGCGCGCGATCGCTCGCGCCAGCGCATGATCGCCTCCGCATCGCGCGCGACGCTGGTGATCGCGAACCCGACGCACTTCGCGATCGCATTGCGCTACGACCGCGACGAAAACCCGGCGCCGCTCGTGGTGGCCAAGGGCATGGATGTGATCGCGCTGAAGATCCGCGAGGTCGCCGAACAGAACAAAATCCCGGTGATCGAAAACAAGGCTCTCGCGCGCGCGCTCTACGAGGCGGTGCAGGTTGATCAAGTCATCCCTGCCGAATTCTTCCGCCCGGTTGCCGAGATCATCTACTTCCTGCAGTCGAAACAAACGCCGCGGACCGAGAAGGTTCAGTAGATTTACGAGGATGGTGCTTCGCGCAACAGCTTGACGAAAGCTTAACGCCCTAGGGTTCTTTCAATGAATCACAATGGGGCTGTCGTGGGACCGCTTTATCTCTTCGAACTCGCATCGTCGCAGGCACGTTGGCTCGAGCTTCGTCAGTCGACCATCGCCACCAACGTGGCCAATGCCAACACGCCGGGTTTCAAGGCGCGCGACGTCGAGCCGTTCAACAAGGTGCTCGACGCAATGCCGGTCAGGCTCGCGACGACATCGCCCGCGCATATGCAGCTTTCCCCGACCGAAACAGACACGCGGGCAATCGCGAAGAAGGATAGCTGGGACGTCGTCCACTCCGGTAACTCGGTCAGCCTCGAGCAGGAGATGATCAAGGGTAGCGACGTCAATCGCGACTATTCGATGAATTCGGCAATCGTGCGGTCGTTCAACCGCATGGTTCTGACCAGTGCGAAGACCTGAGGTGAACTGACATGCTGGACGCTCTACAGGCTTCGTTGACGGTCGCAAGTTCCGGGCTCGAAGCGCAGTCGACCCGCATGCGGGTCGTCTCGGAAAATCTCGCGAACGCGAGCTCGACCGGGCGTACTGCCGGTGCCGATCCGTATCAGCGCAAGACGATCACTTTCGATGCTGCGATGGATCGTGCCTCGGGCACGCAGTTGGCGAAGGTCAAGGAGATCGGGGTCGACACCACGCCCTACCGCGTCGAGTACGATCCGGGGCATCCCGCGGCCGACAAGGCCGGCTACGTCAAGATGCCCAACGTCAACATGATGATCGAGATGGCGGACATGCGGGAAGTCAACCGGTCCTATGAAGCCAATCTCCAGGTCGTGAAGCAGGTAAGATCGATGCTCGGCATGACCATCGATCTTCTGAGGAGCTGACAATGCTAGAGGCGATTTCATCCACTGCGGTCACTGCAGGGCAGGCGGCGTCCCGCATCACAGAGACGCAGGCCATCGCGCCCAGCGCGACGTCGCCGGTCCATGCCGGCGACGACGTTGGCTTCGATTCAGTGATGAAGCAGGTGACCACCGACGCAATCGGTACGTTGAAGGCCGGTGAGAGCGCGTCGATCTCGGCGATGCAGGGCAAGGAATCGACGCGGAAAGTCGTCGAGGCGCTGATGTCGGCCGAGCAGGCCTTGCAGACGGCGGTCGCGGTCCGCGACAAGGTCGTGCAGGCCTACCAAGAAGTCGTTCGTATGTCGATTTGATCTGAAGGAATGACGCTGTGAAATCGCTCGCCATCGCGGCCACTGGCATGAATGCCCAGCAGACCAATATCGAAGTCATCGCGAACAACATCGCGAACATCAACACCACGTCGTTCAAGCGTGCCCGTGCGGAATTCACCGATCTGTTCTACCAGATGGACCGCATGCAGGGTGTCGCGAACGTCAACGGCGCCTCACCAATCCCGGAAGGCGCCAATCTCGGCCTCGGCGTCAAGTCGGCCGCGATCCGCAAGCTGCACATCCAGGGCGCGCTTACGCAAACCGGCAACCCTTATGACCTCGCGATCAACGGCCGCGGCTGGTTCCAGGTGCTGGGTCCCAACAACGAGGTGCAATACACGCGCGCTGGCTCGTTCAACACCAACGCTACCGGCCAGCTGGTGACGATGGACGGCTACCTGCTGGATCCCAACGTCACGGTGCCGCAGGGAACGGTGCAGGTCACGGTCAACCAGACCGGCCAAGTGTTCGCCAAGCTGGACACGGAAGCCAATCCGCGGCAGATCGGCCAGCTCAACCTTGCCAATTTCGCCAACGAGGCGGGCCTCGAGCCGCTGGGCAGCAATCTCTATCGCGAGACCACGGCATCAGGCGCTCCGGTCATTGGCCTCCCCGGAGATGCCGGCTACGGCAAGATCAACCAGCAGTATCTCGAGGCCTCCAACGTCGATCCCGTCAAGGAAATCACCGAGTTGATCTCGGCGCAGCGCGCCTACGAGATGAACGCCAAGGTCATCCAGGCATCGGATGAAATGGCGCAGACGGTGTCGAAGAATCTCAGTCGCTAGTTCCGGTGTGTCGATGTTGAACAGGGTGGGCCTGATCGCGCGCGGGTTGGCCGCCGCGCTGCTGGTTCTCGTCTCCGCGCGGCTCGCCGCCGCAGACGAGCGGCGGCTTCCCGTGCCGGCGGTGGCGATCCGCGCCGGTGAGCTGATCAGGGACGACATGATCACCGAGCGCGACTTTGCGGCGAATGCGCTCGGCGTCGCGATGTTCATCGAGGGACGCCAGGTCCTCGTCGGCCGCATGGCGCGGCGGGCGCTGTTGCCGGGGCAGCCGATTCCGACCAATTCGGTTGAGGATCCCTTCACCATCGCCCGTGGTGCCATGGTCAAGGTCGTGGTCGAAGACTCCGGTCTGTCGATCGTGGCTTACGGCGCCGCCATGCAATCGGGGGCGCCGGGCTCGCTGATCACCGTGCGAAACACCGATACGGGCGTGATCATCAGGGCCATCGTCCAGCCGGACGGCACCGTCAAGGTCGCGGACGGGTCATGACCAGAATCCTGATCGCGCTTCTCCTCGTCCTCTCCGCCGCGAGCGCCCAGGCCGCCGTCCGCATCAAGGACATCGCGGACATCAAGGGGCTGCGCGAAAATCAGGTCGTGGGCTATGGCCTCGTCATCGGCCTCAACGGCACCGGTGACACCCTGCGCAACGCGCCGTTCACGGAACAGTCGCTGCAGTCGATGCTCGAGAACATGGGCATCAATGTCCGGAACGAGACGACCAGCACGAATAACCCGGCGCGGCCGACCACGCTGCGCACGCGCAACGTCGCCGCCGTGATGGTGACCGCGGACCTGATGCCCTCGATCGGACCGGGCGAGCGGATGGACGTGACGGTGTCGTCGCTCGGAGATGCGACGTCGCTGCTAGGCGGGACACTGGTGATGACGTCGCTGCGTGCGGCCGACGGCGCGGTCTATGCGGTGGCGCAAGGCGCGGTCGTTGTCGCCGGTTACAGCGTCGGAGGCCAGGCCCAGAACGTCAGCCAGGGCACGCCTACGGCGGGCCGTATTCCGAACGGCGCGCTGGTCGAGCGGGAGGTCCAGGGCAGCCTCCACGAGATGGAATACCTGGTGCTCGAGCTGAAAAACCCCGACTTCGTCACCGCGACGCGAATCCTTGACGCCGTCAATCGCTATGCCGGCGGCCGCTACCGTGCCCAGATCGCCTTCGAGCGCGACTATCGGACGATCGTGCTGTCCAAGCCGCGCTACGTCGGCCCGGTTCGCTTCCTCGCCGAGATCGGCGAGCTCACCGTCGAGCCGGACACGCCGGCGCGGGTGGTGATCAACGAACGCACCGGCACGGTGGTGATCGGGCGTGACGTGCGAATCTCGACCGTCGCCGTCACCCACGGCAATTTGACGGTCCGTATCACCGAGATGCCCGTGGTGTCGCAGCCGGCGCCGTTCTCGCAAGGCAAGACGGTCGTCGTGCCCCAGACCGTGGTCGAGGCCAACGAGGCCGGATCGCAGGTGGCGATCCTGAGCGGTGTCGACCTCCAGCGCCTTGTGCGCGGCCTGAACCAGATCGGATTGAAGCCGTCCGGCATCATCGCGATCCTCCAGGCGATCAAGACGGCCGGGGCGCTGCAGGCTGAAGTCATCGTGCAATGATGCGTAAGCGTCGTGCAAGCTTGGTCGCTCAATGCTCTGGTTCTGACCGAGAATCGCACGCGAGCCGATGCTGAAGCTGAATCACAAAGCGCAACTTCTTCTCCTGGGCGCGATGTTCGTGCTCGCTGGCGCTTCGCCCGCGCTGGCGCTGGACGAGCCGAAATCGTCGAAGCCGCTCAATCTGCTCTCCTTCGCACGCGCTCGTGCGGCCGGGCAGCAGAGGCCACACGCATCGGCGACGCCCATTTCGAGCGAAAATTCAAGGGCAACGGCCTGGGCGGCCGAAGATGCAAGCCCCGCAATCACCGGTGCCGTGCCGACGGAGCCTCCTCCGCCGGCGCCGGCTCCCGCACCGGTGCCGATGCGCCCGCCGAAGTCCGGCAGCGTCACTGCGTCGCCGAAGCCGGCTCAAGCGGCCGCGCCTGCGGACAACGAAGTGGCGCTGTTCTGCAGCAACGTGACCGATCCCGCCGTCGATGCCAGGCTCGCCTGGCAGCTGAAGGAACTGGAGAAGGCCGAGAGCCTGCTGCGGGAGCGGATCGCCGAAGTCGAGGCCAAGCGCGCGGAATACGAGAAGTGGATGGCGCTGCGGGACGACTTCCTGAAGAAGGCGGAAGCGAGCGTCGTCGAGATCTATTCGCGCATGAAACCCGACGCTGCTGCCACTCAGATCGCCGGCATGGCGGACGAGACGGCCGCCGCGGTGCTCGCAAAGCTCACCCCGAGGAGCTCGAGCGCAATTTTCAACGAGATGGAAACCGGGCGCGCAGCACATCTCGCCGATCTGCTCGGCGGAATGCGTCGCGTGGATGACGGGAAGACCAAGTAAATGAAGAAGCCGATCCTCCTCCTGTCACTCGTGCTTCTTGGCGGATGCTCCCATGATCCGGCAGAAATCCTGACCGGCCCGAAACTGTCTCCGGTGGGCAGCGGGCTGCGGACGCCGGCCGAACCGATCCCGGTGACGCCCCGCATCCGCACGCCCGTCAGCTATCGCTCGACCTGGGATGACGGCACCGATCTCTACCGCGATCCCCGCGCCCGGCGCGTTGGCGACGTCGTAACCGTGATCATCTCGATGCAGGACAAGGCCAAGCTCGACAACAAGACCGATCGCTCGCGCGATTCGCAGATCCAGTTTGGGCTGAACTGGCTGATGGACGTCGCAGGATGGCAGGACAAGGGCCAGACCAACGCCAACCTCAACACCAATTCCCAGATCAAGGGCAACGGCAAGATCGACCGCTCCGAGGACATCAAGCTCTCCATTGCCGCCGTCGTCACCGACGTGTTGCCGAACGGAAATATGATGATCAGCGGGTCGCAGGAGTTTGGTATCAACACGGAGATGCGCGTGCTCAACGTCGGCGGTATCGTGCGTCCACGCGATATTTCGCGGACCAACACGATCTCCTACGAGAAGATCGCCGAGGCGCGCGTGGCCTATGGC
Source organism: Bradyrhizobium sp. LB11.1 (assembly GCF_040549385.1). Lineage (NCBI taxonomy): Bacteria > Pseudomonadati > Pseudomonadota > Alphaproteobacteria > Hyphomicrobiales > Nitrobacteraceae > Bradyrhizobium > Bradyrhizobium sp. LB11.1. The sequence goes on from NZ_JBEPTH010000004.1 coordinate 137,688, forward strand.
GGTCGCGGAAATCTGTCTGACGTGCAGCAACCTGGATGGGGGCACCGGATCTATGACGCCGTGGCACCGTTCTGAGGCTCGCGCGCCGTGGGAGCGGGGGGCCTCATGCGCCTGATTGCCGCCATCCTCGTGCTGACCCTGGTCGCGATTGGCGCGGGCGCGCTTGCGGGCTTGCACCTGTTCGCCACCGCCGAACGGGCCGCCGACGCAAAGAAGGTCGCCACACCATCGCCGATCGCGTCGAGCTACGCCGGCAGCGCGCGGCTCAGGAAGCTGCCTCCGATCGTAACCAACCTCGCAGCGCCGGCCAACAATTGGGCCCGGGTCGAGGCCTCCATGGTGACCGACAGCATGAGCGATGAAGATGCCGGCATTCTGGCCGCTCATATCAGCGAGGACATCGTCACCTATCTCCGCTCGGCCTCGGTCACGCAGTTCGAAGGCGCGCGCGGGCTCCAGCATCTGCGCGACGACCTGTCCGAACGCGCCAGCATCCGCTCGTCCGGCAAGGTTCGCGAACTGATTATTGAGACGTTGGTGATCCAGTGAAATTGAAAGTCCTGCTGGTTGCGTTGCTGCTGGTCGTGCTGCCTGAGGTAGCGTTCGCCCAGATCCCGGACCTCAACTCGTTGCTGCCGCCGGGCAACGGCTCGACCAGCGGCCGTATCATCCAGCTCATGGCACTGCTGACGGTTCTGTCCGTCGCACCGGGGCTTCTCATCATGGTGACGAGCTTCACGCGCTTCGCCGTTGCGTTGTCGTTTCTCCGCGCCGGGCTCGGCCTTCAGACGACGCCTCCGAATCTCGTGTTGATCAGCCTCGCCATGTTCATGACCTTTTACGTCATGGCGCCGACCTTCGATCGCGCCTGGGAAACCGGCGTTCAGCCGCTGATGAAGAACGAGATCTCGGAGGAAGAGGCTTATCTGAAGATCAGCGACCCGTTCCGCGAGTTCATGCTGGCGCATGTGCGAGACAAGGACCTGCAGACGTTCGAGTCGCTCGCCGCCGAAAGCTTCCGCAGGAAGTTCGACGACAAGCGCATCGACATGCGCGTCATCATCCCGGCGTTCATGATCTCCGAGCTCCGGCGTTCGTTCGAGATCGGCTTCCTCATTATCCTGCCGTTCCTCGTCATCGACATGATCGTGGCGACGCTGACCATGTCGATGGGCATGATGATGATGCCGCCATCGATCCTCGCGCTGCCGTTCAAGGTGCTGTTCTTCGTGCTGATCGACGGCTGGAACCTGCTCGCCTCAGGACTGGTGCGGTCGTTCTCGTAGAGCGGCGATCGCCAGTCGGCCGCTTATGGTTAGCGAAGAGTAATATTAACCATATGATTTTGCTGTATAATTCACGCTTGTCTTAATCCGGAAGCAAGATTCGGCGTGCTAGCAATGCGGCACGGCGGGTTGGACCCCACCCATATCAGTCCAAAGGCATGATGCCGCCCCTCCGTACCGGTGAAAGCCCGGTATGTCCCCTCGTGAAAATGTAACGCGTAAAAAAAGGGACATTCGCAATGTCAAGCCTGCTTACGAACTCGACCGCTATGACTGCCCTCCAGACCTTGCGGTCTGTGAGCTCCCAACTCGCCACCACGCAGACCCGCATCTCCACCGGCCAGCGCGTCTCGACCGCTTCGGACAACGCCGCCTATTGGTCGATCGCAACCTCGATGCGTGCCGACAACGCCGCGCTCTCCGCCGTCTCCGACTCGCTCGGTCTGTCGGCCGCGACCGTCGACACCGAATATACCGCTCTGACCTCCGTTGTCGGTGACAGCACCGGCGGCCTGACCAAGCTGCAGTCGCTGCTGGTCGAAGCCAAGACGGCCGGTATCGATCGCGCCAAGATCCAGGCGGACGTGACGCAGATCCAGCAGCAGATGAAGGGTACCGCCGATGCGGCAACCTTCAACGGCGTGAACTGGCTCAGCACGACGACGGCTACGCCGACGACGGTCAACCTGGTGTCGTCGTACTCGCGCGTCGGCGGCACGCCGACCACCGGCTCCATCGGCCTGACCGTTGCCAACTACTCGCTCTATACGTCGTCCACCAGCGGCATCCTGGACACGGTGAGCGGCGGTGCGTCGGTCAACACGATCGACATCACTTCGCTGACCGACTCGTCGACCGACCAGACCACGCTCGATGGCTACATCGCGAAGGTGACTGCTGCGATCAACTCGGTGGCTTCCGCCGCCGCGAACCTCGGTGCCGTCAAGAACCGTATCTCGACCAACACGGATTTCGTGAAGTCGCTGATGGACTCGGTTGATCGCGGTATCGGTCAGCTCGTCGACGCCGACATGAACCAGGAATCCACCCGCCTGTCGGCCCTCCAGGTCCAGCAGCAGCTCGGCGTGCAGGCGCTTTCGATCGCCAACGGCAGCAGCCAGAGCATCCTCTCGCTGTTCCGCTAAGCCTTAGGACCATCCGAGAGGGGGCCGCGCTTCTCGCGAAGCGCGGCCCTTTCGTTTGACGTGACGTCCCGCGCACGTCGCAATTCCGGTCGCCCTGTTGCGGTCCGGTCACAGAGCCACAAGCCTCGCACAAGCTTCGCGCGTTACGGTCGCCGTTACGACAGGTTGGGCCCTAACCGCTTTTTCCGCCGCCCAAAGGCATGACGCCGCCCTGTCGTACCGGTGCAAGTCCGGTATGTCCCCAAATCAACTCAATCTTCAAAGGGACATCAAAATGGGTTCAAGTCTGCTCACCAACTCCGCAGCAATGACCGCGCTGCAAACCCTCCGCAACGTCAGCTCCAACCTCCAGACCACCGAAAACCGGATCTCGACCGGCCAGCGCGTGGCCACCGCGTCGGACAACGCCGCCTATTGGTCGATCGCAACCTCGATGCGCGCCGACAACGCCGCGCTCTCCGCCGTCTCCGACTCGCTCGGTCTGTCGGCCGCGACCGTCGACACCGAATATACCGCTCTGACCGCGGTTGTCGGCGACAGCACCGGCGGCCTGACCAAGCTCCAGGCGCTGCTGGTCGAAGCCAAGACCGCCGGTATCGACCGCACCAAGATCCAGGCCGACATCACCCAGATCCAGCAGCAGATGAAGGGTACCGCCGATGCGGCGACCTTCAACGGCGTGAATTGGCTCAGCACGACGACGGCCACGCCGGCGACCTTCGACCTGGTGTCGTCGTTCTCCCGCGTCGGTGGCACGCCCACCATCGGCTCCATCACCCTGACGATCTCCAATTATTCGCTCTATACTTCGGCCACGGGCGGCATCCTGGACACGGTGAGCGGTGGTGCGTCGGTCGACACGATCGACATCACCTCGCTGACCGACTCGTCGGCCGACCAGACCACGCTCAGCAGCTACATCACGCAGGTGACTGCAGCGATCAACTCGGTGGCTTCGGCCGCGGCCGACCTCGGCGCCGTCAAGAACCGCATCTCGACCAACACCGACTTCGTCAAGACCTTGATGGACTCGGTGACTCGCGGTGTCGGTCAGCTCGTCGACGCCGACATGAACGCGGAATCCACCCGCCTTCAGGCGCTGCAGACCCAGCAGCAGCTCGGCGTGCAGGCGCTCTCGATTGCAAATCAGAACAGCCAGAGCATCCTTTCGCTGTTCCGCTAAGCCTGAAAACCATCTGAGAGGGGGCCGCGCTTCTTGCGAAGTGCGGCCCTTTTCAGTTTGGCGTACGTTGTTCGCGTGCCAAACCTCAACTTGGTGCCCCAACTCGGCATCTCGACTTTGCTCACCGACCAGACGTCTTGGCGTGACGCTTCGAATTGGCTGGCCCCGTTGCAGTCCGGTCACAGAGCCACAAGCCTCGCACAAACTTCGCGTGCTATCGCCGCGGTTACGGTAGGTTGAGCGCGCTTTCCCGCAGCCCAAAGGCATGATGCCGCCCTGTCGTACCGGTGCAAGTCCGGTATGTCCCAAAAAATTCAATTCGTTTTCAAGGGGACGTCAAACATGAGTTCTAGTCTGCTCACCAACTCCGCAGCAATGACCGCGCTGCAAACCCTCCGCAACGTCAGCTCCAGCCTCCAGACCACCGAAAACCGGATCTCGACCGGCCAGCGCGTGGCCACCGCGTCGGACAACGCCGCCTATTGGTCGATCGCAACCTCGATGCGCGCCGACAACGCCGCGCTCTCCGCCGTCTCCGACTCGCTCGGTCTGTCGGCCGCGACCGTCGACACCGAATATACCGCTCTGACCGCGGTTGTCGGCGACAGCACCGGCGGCCTGACCAAGCTCCAGGCGCTGCTGGTCGAAGCCAAGACCGCCGGTATCGACCGCACCAAGATCCAGGCCGACATCACCCAGATCCAGCAGCAGATGAAGGGTACCGCCGATGCGGCGACCTTCAACGGCGTGAATTGGCTCAGCACGACGACGGCCACGCCGGCGACCTTCGACCTGGTGTCGTCGTTCTCCCGCGTCGGTGGCACGCCCACCATCGGCTCCATCACCCTGACGATCTCCAATTATTCGCTCTATACTTCGGCCACGGGCGGCATCCTGGACACGGTGAGCGGTGGTGCGTCGGTCGACACGATCGACATCACCTCGCTGACCGACTCGTCGGCCGACCAGACCACGCTCAGCAGCTACATCACGCAGGTGACTGCAGCGATCAACTCGGTGGCTTCGGCCGCGGCCGACCTCGGCGCCGTCAAGAACCGCATCGCGACCAATACCGACTTCGTCAAGACTTTGATGGACTCGGTGACTCGCGGTGTCGGTCAGCTCGTCGACGCCGACATGAACGCGGAATCCACCCGCCTTCAGGCGTTGCAGACCCAGCAGCAGCTCGGCGTGCAGGCGCTCTCGATCGCCAATCAGAACAGCCAGAGCATCCTCTCGCTGTTCAAGTAAGCTCCGGCATCGAAAAGGACCGTGCTCCCCTGGGAGCACGGTCCTCGCCGTGATCGGCGGACGTGACGGCACATGATGTGCCCGTAATTGATCTCCTGACGCCGGACTTCATGCAGCATTTCGTTCGCGCTGGTATGCGCCCGGGCGGCTGCGTGCCGTCGTTGACCCGGTCGCGTCATCCAAGATTCCAGCAAAATTACAACGCCTCGCCTGCGAACTGACACATTCCTGTCCGCGCGCAACCTTCAGACAAGGTTCGCAGCGGAGTGTCCTCACCGTTCGCATTGGTACGAGGTCATATGCTCAGTCGCGCGCAGCTACAGCAGCTGCTCAACAATCTGCTGGAACTTGGGCCGCGACGTCTGATGGCCTTGGGATTGATCGGCTTCGCCGTCCTCGTCACCGTGGTCGGGGGCGCTTACTACCTGAGCCGGCCGGAATTCGAGTCCCTCTATACCGGCCTGACCCGCGAAGACGTGACGCGCATCGGCGCCGCGTTGCGCGAGCAGAACATCGCCTTCGATATCAACACGGCCGGGGATACCGTCTCGGTGCGACCGAGCCAGACCGCGCAGGCGCGAATGCTGCTGGCCGAGAAAGGGCTGCCGACCAGCGCCAATGCCGGCTATGAGCTGTTCGACAAGATCGGATCGCTCGGGCTGACCTCATTCATGCAGGAAGTCACGAAGCTTCGCGCACTCGAGGGCGAGATCGCGCGTACCGTTCAGCTGATGAAAGGCGTCAAGGCGGCGCGGGTGCACATCGTGATGCCGGTGCGCGGGTCGTTCCGCGCGACGCAGCAGCCGCCCTCCGCGTCGGTTGTGCTGCGCACCGACGGTGCGCTCGAGGCGCGCACGGCGCAATCGATCCGCCATCTCGTCGCGGCCGCGATTCCCGGCATGACGCGCGACAAGGTCATCGTGCTCGATGCCGACGGCTCGATGCTGCTGGCCGAAGAGGACGAGGCCAGCGCCGCGCCGACCAGGATGGCGAGCCTCCAGAAGACCGTCGGCGGGATGGTGCAGGAGAACATCCGCAAGGCGCTGACGCCCTATCTGGGGCTGGAAAATTTCGAGGTCAGCGTCGCGCCGCAGCTCTCCACCGACAAGCGGCAGATCAACGAGACCGTTTACGATCCGGAGACCCGCGCCGAGCGTTCGGTCCGCAATGTGCGCGAAAACGAGAAGTCATCGAACACGGATCGCTCGACGCCGACAACCGTCCAGCAGAACCTTCCGGACCAGCAGGTCAACGCCGGCGGCGCCAAGAACTCCAGCGAGGACAAGACGCGACGCGAGGACGTTACCAATTTCGAGGTGTCGTCCAAGACCACGACGACGGTCAGCGACGGTTACTCGGTCCAGAAGCTCTTCATCGCCGTGCTGGTCAATCGCACGCGGCTTGTCGCCGACCTCGGCGACAAGACCAACCAGGCGATCGTCGACAGCAAGCTCGCCGAGATCAGCCAGCTCGCAGCGACCGCCGGCGGACTGGACAAGGCGCGCGGCGACCAGATTCAGGTGACTGCGGTCGACTTCGTGGAGGGCTCGCGCGAGCTCGCGCCGGTGCCGCCGATCAGCTTCGTCGAGATGATGAACAAGCAGCTCGGCAGCGTCATCAACGCGGTGACGATTCTGGCCGTCGCTTCGATGCTGGTCTGGTTCGGGCTTCGGCCTGCGGTCAACGGCATTCTGGCCCATCGCGCGGCGCAGGAGCAGACCGAGGCGGCCGAGGCCGCGGAGCTCGAGGCCGCTTCGGCCCTCGCATTGGCCGACAGCCAGGACCCCGAGCTCAACCTCGTCGAGGACCTCGAAGGCAAAATGCAGCGTACGCCGCAGAAGCGGCTGGAGCAGATCGTCCGCCTCGATCAGACGCAGGCGGCAGCGATCCTTAAAGACTGGATGCGACGCGAGGAGGCGGCATGAACGCGGCAATCGGAAAACTCCTGACGCAATTCGACGCGAACGGCCGGGCCAAGTCGCCTCCGGCTCCACCGCCCAAAATTCAGGATGTGCTGACAAGGCAGAGAGAGGTTCGACGCGAGCCTCAGCCTCAGCCTCAGCCGCAGCGTCAGGCGCAAGCCCAGCCGCAACTTCAGTCGCCTCCGGCGCCGGCGCCCGAAGCCACGCCGGTCAATCTGCTCGAAGACGCCTATCGACGCGGCCATACTGCAGGTCTTGCGGAAGGCGAATCCAAGCTCGCCGAAGAGCGCGTCCGCAGCGCGATCCGGCTCGGCGAGGAGCGCGCCAAATGGTCCGATCAGCAGGCGGTCGCGATCGTCAATGGTTTTGACGCGGCCTGCCGCGAGATCGAGAGCAACATTGCAAGCTCGGTCGCGCGGATATTGCTGCCGTTCCTCGCCGATGCGGTCCGCGACAAGGCGATCGGATCACTGGTCGAGCAGATCTCGGCGCTGACCTCGAATTCCCCGGTCCCGGCGTTCCGCGTTAGTGGTCCGAGCGAGCTCATCGACCTCGTCAGGACGCAACTCAATCTCGCCGGCCGCTCTGGCGTCGAATACCAGTCCGCCGACACTGTCGAAGTCCGCGTCCTCGCCGATCAGACCACGATCGAGACGCAGATCTCGACCTGGATGGATCGGCTGAAAGAGGCGCGTCGGTAGTTTCACCATGGAAGAGGTCAAGCACGAGCTCGTCATTATCCGTCGGCGGAGCGCATTCGAGGATGAGAAGCCGCACGGTGGCGTCTGGAAGATCGCCTATGCGGACTTCATGACCGCGATGATGGCGTTCTTCCTGGTGATGTGGCTGCTCAACGCGCTCAACCAGGACCAGAAGCAGGTGGTCGCGAGCTACTTCAACCCGATCAAGCTCGCGGAGAACGCACCCGCGCCGAAGGGCTTGAAGGATCTGACCAAGAAGGAGCCTACGACGTCCGAGGGCCAGGATGGCAAACGTCAGCCGTCCGGGCCGAACGAGGAGCGCCGCGGCGACTCGCCGACGGCCGAGAAGCCACCCTTCTACGAAGAGAAGGTTCTGTTCCGCGATCCCTACGCAACGCTTGCCGAAATCGCAGCCAGTTCGAACCAGGCGTCGGGCCAGCGGCGCGCCGGCGCGCTGACGTCGGCCGAAGAAGACGGGCTCAAGGGCGGTGACGCCTATCGCGATCCGTTCGATCCCGGCTATTGGAAGCTCGCGCCCGAGGCTTCGAAGGAAGCCGATAGGATCATGGAGGGCGAGCCGAAGCCGAACGCCTCCGCGCGCGACAATCCGGCCGGCTCAGATCAGGCCGCGCCGCGCCGCGGCAGGACCGATGATGCCGGCGGCAGCGTGGCCCCCGACGCGCAGGCGTCGTCTACGAGCGTGTCGCCGCTGTTGCCGCCGGGACCGGCGCCTTCATCGTCTGCGCGTGACGGCAGCCTTCAGCCGAGCACGCCGGCCAACCTTCAGGCCAACGCCGCGCCGCAGGCACGTCCCACCGACGCTCCGAAGGAGTCCGAGCCGCGCGACGCCGCCCAGACACAGCAGCCGACCGTCAAGCAGCTTCAGTCTGCGATTGCCGATGCCCTATCGGACATCAAGGCCGGCGCCGGGCCGGCGGCCGAGGTCCGCCAGGTCGAGGAGGGCCTCCTGATCAGCCTGACCGACGATGCGAGCTTCGGCATGTTCGCGGTCGGCTCGGCCGAGCCGCGTCCCGAGCTCGTCCGCGTCATCGACAAGATCGGCCCGCTCATCGCGAAGCGCCGCGGCATGATCATCGTTCGCGGTCATACCGACAATCGGCCCTACAAATCGGACAATTACGACAATTGGCGGCTGTCGACGGCGCGCGCGCAGATGGCTTACTACATGCTGGTTCGCTCCGGCGTCGATGCGCAGCGGATCGAACATGTCGAAGGCTATGCCGATCGCCGACCGAAACTTCAGAGCGATCCGGCCGCCGCGCAAAACCGACGTATCGAGATCCTGATCCGGGAGAAGCGCCCTTGACTAGGCTGCTGCTCCGCGCCGCGATGCTGATGGTGCTGTCGCTCGTGACGACACGCGCATCGGCCGAACCGACAGCGCCGTCCGGGGAGCCGGTTGAGCTCGTCCGCGCGTTGCAGGCGGTGCAGGACGGCATCGCCAATGGCGACACCGCGGCGCATGCCAGCCACATCGCGCTGATCCGGCAGATCGGCGAAAAATTTCTCGCCGCCGACGCGAGCGTGTGGAGTAATCCGCAGAACGGCCAGGCGCTCGTGATCTATCTGCTCAGCGGCGGCGCCCCGCAGATCGTCCGCAAGCTGCCGCGCGACAAGATCAATGTCGATTCGCGGCTGTTCGACGGCGCGCTGGCTTATGTCGAAGGCCGGCAGGACGAGGCGAGGGATCTGCTCAAGGACGTCAAGCCGCGCACGATCTCGTCTGGCGTGGGCGGGCAGGTGGCGCTGGTCCAGGGCGCGTTGTTTGCACGTTCCGAGGCATCGCTTGCGATCGAGCGTCTCGACGACGCGCGCCTGCTGCTGCCGGGCACGCTGGTCGAAGAGGCGGCGCTGCGGCGCGAGATCCTGCTGGTCGGGCAAGCGGAGGATTTCGACAAGTTCGAGTTCCTGACGCTGGCTTACATCCGCCACTACCGCAACTCGGTTTATGCCGGCGATTTCTGGCAACGCTTCTCCACGGGCCTGACGCAATTGACCCTTGCGCTGGACGATCGCCGCTTTGCGCGGGTCGCGTCGCTGCTGGAACAGGTCGACCGCGCCAGCCGCCTCAAGCTCTATCTGGTGATCGCGCGCGGCGCGCTCGTTCGCGGTAAACTCACGGTTACCCGGCTGGCAAGCGAGCGTGCGCTGACGCTCAGCGCCGATGCTACGCCGGATCGCGAGCGCGCCCATTTCTACTGCGGCGCATCCCGCGCGCTCACTGACGAATATGACGGCGGCTTTGCCGAGCTGAAGACGCTCGACCGGGCGAAGCTGGCGGAGCGAGACGTCCTTCTTCTCAACGCAACCCTGCAACTCGCGCGCGATGTCCGCAAGCCGATTGCAGGTCCGACTGCTGCCATGTCCACCGACAAGCCGCCGCCCACGCCGGCGCGGATCGATCTCGTGTCGTCGAACGCAATGCTCGCGCGCGCCCAGACGCAGCTCGGCGAACTGGAGCTTCTCACGAAAGATCGTCGTCCATGACCAAACTTAGCGGAACTTCCGGACAGCTTTTCGCAGGTCTCGCCGAAAGTCTTACGCGCGGGGTGTCCCGGTCAGCGAAGGGCACGGCGACGACGGGTGCGAAAGCGGCGGACGATTCATCGTTCCACGATCTGCTCCACACGGTCTCGAACATGGCCAAGCGGGCGCTCGACGACCAGGGCAGTGACACGACTGCAAAGGCTGCTTCGGCCCGCCCGCGCCTGGTTAAGCTGACCGAGCCCGACACGCCGAAGGACGAGCCGGTGCACGCGCGCACCGAGGAGTCCAAGTCGACCAAGAAAGACCCGGTCGATCAAACGGCGAAGGCCGACGTCCCGAGCAGATTGAGCGTTCCGACGATCGTGGGGCAGGAACTCGCCGCCGCGCAGGCCGTGACGATGCAGACGCCGCAGCCATCAAGCGACGAGAAGGACACCACGACCCGCGATGAACGGCCGTCCGCAGCGAAGCGTGAAATTCAGAACGTCACCGACGCAAAAGCGGCGACGGCAGATGTCGCGCGATCTGCCGCAGCGTCTGTCGCGCGTTCCACGGCCGATGCCTCCGGGCCGCGCCCGCAGGCGGCGGCCGCGCCCCAGCGGGCGATGCCGGAGGAAAGCGACGTTCAACCGAAGGCCATGCCCGCCGCCACATCAGGTTTCGAAGCCATCACGGCGAATGTCGAGCGCGCGGCCAAGTCCGCAAGCCGCGACACGTTGCCGGAAACGACCAAGGTCACGGTGGTTCAGCAGGAGACGCATCTGCCTCCCGTGCCACAATTCAGCGCAACCCAGCAGGTCGCAAACGCAGTGGTGTCGGAGCTGAAGGGCTCGCCTGCACCGGTCTCATCCGCCGCGGCCGATCTCGTGGGCGCCCAGAATAATGCACCGGATCAGCCGGTCAGGATCCTCACCGTCAATCTCGAGCCGCCGGATCTCGGCAATGTCACCGTGCGCCTTCGTCTCGTCGGCACCGAGGTGTCGGTTCAGCTTGCCGCCCAGCGTAAGGACACCAGCACGATGCTGGATCAGCAGCGCGACCAGATTCGCGACCTGATGCAGTCGGCGGGCTACGTGGCCGACGTCGCGCCTGTACAGCACGGCTCGCTCGATGGATTCCAGGCCGGATCCGGCCAGTCGCAGTCGCAGTCGCAGCTCGCGGGCCAGCAACAGCAATCATCCCAGCCGCAAGGGGCGTTCGCCGGCGCGGGCACGTCGTCCGGTCAGTCGAATGGCGGAGCCAGGCAAGCCCGGCAGGATCAGCAACCCAATCAGGAGGCACGCCATGACCAGGACATGGCGCCGCAGACTCGTCGCGGCCCTGTTTATCTGTAGCGTAGGCGCCGCCGAGGCGGCGACGACCGACACTTCGCGCCCCTGCGAGCGCGAGATGGCGCGCGCCTCGCAGCGGCACGGGATTCCGCTCGGCATTCTCTATGCCGTCGGTCTCACCGAGACCGGCCGGCGCGGCGCGCTCTATCCCTACGCGCTCGGCGCGGAAGGGCAGACCGTGTTCGCCAAGGACATGAATGATGCGATGGCGAATTTCGAAGCGATGCGAGCCAGGGGCGTCAAGCTGATCGATCTCGGCTGCATGCAGATCAACCACTATTTTCACGGCGACAAGTTCACGTCGGTGCGGGCGATGTTCGATCCAGCCAAGAACGTCGACTACGCCGCGCGTTTCCTCAAGGAGCTGAAGCAGCGCGAGGGAAGCTGGACCATGGCGGTCGCTCGCTACAACGCCGGCCCCAACAATCAACCGGCGCAGAAGCGCTACGTCTGCCACATCGTCGCGCATCTCATCTCCAGCGGCTTCGGCGCATGGACGGACAAGGCGCGCTCGTTCTGCCAACCCAAAACAACATGAAGCGACAACGTGAAATGACGATGCACCGCATGAAGTTGTGCATCGTCGCTAATCATCAGCCCCGCGCAAGCAAGACCCCCCATTGTAACGACAATCTGTCAAAGGAGCCCAATTCATGAGCCTGTATGGTGTTATGCGCACCGGCGTTTCCGGTATGAACGCGCAGTCCAACAAGCTGTCGACGGTCTCGGACAACATCGCGAACGTCAACACGGTCGGTTACAAGCGGGCTTCGACGGAATTCTCCTCGCTTATCCTGAAGAGCGGCTCAGGCAATTACGACTCCGGTGCGGTCGAGACCACGGTCCGCTACGCCATCACCGACCCCGGCAACCTCCAGTTCACGACCTCGACGACGGACCTCGCGGTCCAGGGCAACGGCTTCTTCGTCGTGCGGGACGCGAACGGCAACAACTTCCTCACCCGCGCCGGCTCGTTCGTGCCCGACAGCACGGGCAATCTCGTCAACACGGCCGGCTTCCAGTTGATGGGCTACAACATCCAGAATGGTGCCGCGCCCAACGTCGCCGCCAACGGATTCGGTGGCCTCCAGGTGATCAACGTCAATCAGATGGCACTGCAGGCGTCGCCGTCGACGCTGGCGACCGTGGCTGCCAACCTGGATCCGAGCGCGGCGGTTGTCGGTACACCGGCCGCTGCGGCTGGCCCCGGCAACTACACGTCGAAGACATCGATGGTGACCTACGACAATATCGGCAACGCCGTGACGCTCGACGTCTATGCGGCAAAAACCGGCGCGAATACGTGGGACGTCGAGGTCTACGATCCGTCCGGAGCCGCGCTGACGACGCACGGCGCGGCGACCACGTTCACCTTCGACGTCTCAGCAGCCGGCAAGGGTGCCTTGGCTGCAGCGAGCACGAAGTCGCTCTCGGTGGCGGTACCCGGCGGCTCGACCCTCAACATTGACCTCTCGGCCATGACCCAGGTCGCCTCCAGCTTCGACTTCAAGGCGACCGTCGACGGCAACGCGCCGTCCGCCGTCGAGAAGGTCAATATCGACAGCAAAGGCGTCGTCACCGCGGTACTCAAGAACGGCACCGAGCTGCCGAGCTTCCAGATCGCGCTCGCCACCGTGCCGAGCCCGGACCATCTGACGCCCGAGGTCGGCAACGTCTATTCGCCGAACCTGGACTCCGGAAACGTGCAGGTCGGCCTGGCCGGCCAGGGCGGTCTCGGAACCATCCAGTCGGGTGCGCTGGAAGACTCCAATGTCGATCTCGCGGACGAATTGACCTCGATGATCGAGGCGCAGCGCGGCTTCACCGCGAACTCGAAATCGTTCCAGACCGGCGCCGATCTGCTCGACGTCGTCGTCAACCTGAAGCGCTGAATCCTTCAGCGCCCTTGCCGGGCAAGAGAACGTTCAAGAGCACGCCATGTCCCTTACCTCAGCCCTCGACTCCGCCCGCAATTCGCTCATGGCGTCGGGCGTCCAGTCGTCGACCATCTCGCGTAACATCGCCGGCGCCAGTTCGACCGGCTATTCGCGCAAGATCACGGTGCTGGACAATCTTCCCGGTGCCGGCGTCTATGTGGCGGCGATTCAGCGCGCCGCCAGTTCAGGTCTGTACAGCAACGTCCTGACCGCGACTTCCGCGGCCGCCACGCAGAGCGCGATCTATGACGGTCTTCAGAAGATCGCGTCTGCCACCGTAGACGATCCGGAGCTCGACCAGTCGCCGACGGCGCAGCTCAATGCGCTGAAGCAGGCGCTCCAGCAATACGCCAACGCGCCGGATAACACTACGCTGGCGCAGGCGGCGGTCACGTCGGCCAAGGACATGGCGACCGCGCTCAACCAGGCGACCCAGACGGTACAGTCTGTCCGAGAGGGCGCCGATGCCGACATGAATACGTCGGTTCAGAACATCAACCAGTTGCTCTCCCAGTTCCAGACCGTCAATACGGCCATCGTGAAGGGAACGATTGCCGGCGACGACGTGACCGACTATCTCGACCAGCGCGACAGCATCGTCTCGAAGCTGTCCCAGGAGGTCGGCGTCACGATGTCGATCCGCACCAACGGCGATGCTGCGCTCTACACCGACAGCGGCGTGGTGCTGTTCGACAAGACAGCGCGGGCGGTGAGCTTCGCGCCTACCACCTCCTATTCGGCGAACATCACGGGGAACGCGGTCTTCATCGATGGTGTGCCTGTGACCGGCGCCAATTCGGTGATGCCGATCAAGTCCGGCAAGCTCGCCGGTCTCGCCCAATTGCGCGACAACGACATGGTCACCTATCAGGGCCAGCTCGACGAAGTCGCCCGTGGCCTGATCAATACTTTCAAGGAAAGCGATCAATCGGGCGCGTCGTTGCCCGACGTTCCCGGTCTCTTCACTTATCCCGGCTCGCCGGCGATGCCCGCGAGCGCCACCGTCTCGGTCGGCCTCGCCGGGATGATCTCGGTTGCCGCATCGGTCGATCCGGCTCAGGGCGGCAACCCGAATCTGCTGCGCGACGGCGCGATCAGCGGCAACGTCGCCTACCAATATAACACCGCCGGCAGCGGCGGCTATTCGACCCGACTTCAGCAGCTCATCGGCAACATGGATGCATCGCAACCGTTCGATGCGACCACGCAGGGCAAGCCAAACGGCAGCCTGATCGACTTCGCGTCGTCGTCGACGAGTTGGATCGAAAACCAGCGCAAGACCGCCAACGACAACTCGCAGTACCAGAGCACGCTGCTCGACCGCAGCACGACGGCGCTGTCGAATGTCAACGGAGTCAACATGGACGACGAGATGTCGTTGATGCTCCAGGTCGAGCGCACCTATTCGGCGTCGTCGAAGATCATTTCGACCGTCGATCAAATGTTGCAAGCCTTGCTAGCTGCCGTGGGGACCTAGTCATGATGAGCGCCAACTACATTTCCACCCTGATGTTGTCCTCGTCATTGAGGTATTCGATCACGAGCAACCAGGCTGCGCTGAGCAAGGCGTCGACCGAGGCGACCACCGGCCGCTTCGCCGATGTCGGCCTCCAGCTTGGTGCCACGACGGGTGGCGACGTTACCTTAAGGGCCGACATGAGCTTTGCCGATCAGCTCGTCGATACCAATGGGCTCGTCGCGGGACGCCTGGACGTGACCCAGGATCGCATCACCCAGCTCAGCTCGACCGCAACGGACTTCCTCAAGGACCTGATCGCGGCCCGCAGCACCGACGGCGGCGGGCGGATCATCCTGCCGCCTGCGTCCTCCAACCTCCAGGATCTGATCGGCGCGCTGAACATCTCCTATAACGGCTCGTATCTGTTCTCGGGCATCAACACGCAGAACCAGCCGGTCACGGCTTACGCTGCCGGCTCGGCCAGCAAGAACCAGGTCGACGTCGATTTCTCTGCGGCTTTCGGCTTCTCTCAATCCTCGGCCAGTGTGAGCACCATTACTCCGGCTCAAATGCAGACCTTCCTCAATACGACCTTCGATGCCGAGTTCGCGAGCCCGGCCTGGAACACCAACTGGTCGTCGGCCACCGACCAGGTCATGCAAAGCCGGATCTCCACGACTGAGATCGCCGATACATCCGTCAGCGCCAACCAGACCGGCTTCCGCAAGCTCGCGGAGGCCTACACCATGATGGCCGATCTCGGGAATGCGAACCTGGATCAATCAACGTTCCAGGTCGTCGTGGACAAGGCCATCGGCCTCGTCGGCAGCGCCATCACCGACCTCGCTACGCTCGGCGGCAGCGTCGGCACGGTCCAGCAGCGGCTCACTACCGCGACCGACAAGCTCAAGACCCAGAAGGACATTCTGAACAATCAGATTGTCGGCATGGAGCAGGTCGATCCGACGGAGGCCTCGGTGCGCGTCAATGCGCTGCAGACCCAGATCCAGACGGCGCTCGCGCTCACGTCGCAGCTCCAGAAGATCAGCCTCATCAACTATCTCTGAGCCTGAGCGGCGTCGCGTTCGCTTTTAGTTTCTTGCAATTTTCTGCGCAGAGTTGTCCGGATGACGTTTGAAGCCTACGAAACGGTCGTTGAAGACAGCGGCTACGAGGCGCGGCGGCGCGAGCGTCAGGCGCTCAGCCTCGGCATCGACCGGCTGGAGCGGCTCCAGAAGGAGCGCTACAGCACGGAGGATCAGGTCCAGAGCCTGCTCTACGTCCGGAGGCTGTGGACCATCTTCATCGAGGATCTCGCGCATCCGGAGAACGGACTGCCCGAGCAGTTGCGCGCCGACATCATCTCGATCGGCTTGTGGGTCGTCAAGGAAGCCGATCGCCTTCGCGAAGAAGGATCGAACGACGTGATGCAGCTCGTCGAAATCAACCGCATGATCCGAGACGCGCTTTAATGAAGATTTCCTTGCGGGCGGGCGAACGGGTCTACATCAACGGCGCGGTGCTGCGCGTGGACCGCAAGGTCTCTCTCGAGCTCGTCAACGACGTGATGTTCCTGCTTGAAGGGCAGGTCATGCAGGCCTCCGACGCCACCACGGCGATGCGCCAGCTCTATTTCATCGTGCAGCTCATGCTGATGAACCCGACGGATGTCGGCGCCGCCGCCTCGCTCTATGGGCAACATCACACTGCCCTGCTCGCTGTGTGCGAGAACCGCGAGATGCTGGACGGGCTCGGCGCGATCGACGAGATGGTCGGTGGGACCCGCTATTTCGAGGCACTCAAGCGGATCCGGGCGCTGTTTCCCCTGGAGCTGGCGATCCTCACCGGCGCCACCACCGAATCCCCATTCGAGGCTGCCTGACAGCGGAGAGGCACATGAACGTCCCCAGCGCGACCGATACCACAAGCACGAACTCCACCAGCTCCACAACGAACACGTCGAGCAACACCGTCGACTACAACACCTTCCTCCAGCTCCTCATCGCCGAAATGAAGAACCAGGATCCGACCAATCCGATGGACACGTCGCAGTATATGAGCCAGTTCGCCCAGCTGTCGTCGGTCGAGCAAGCGATGCAGACCAATACGAAGCTGGATTCGCTGCTGTCCTCACAGGCACTGTCGCAGGCGGACGGGCTGATCGGGAAAAACGTCAGCTTCACCGACTCGACCGGAGCGACCTTCACCGGCAAGGTCACGTCGGTCTCCATCAACAGCGACGGCTCCATCGCGACCCTCGACGACGGCACCAAGGTCGCGGTCGGTCCCGGACTAACGATCAGCCAATCATGAACGAGCGGGATGCTCTCGATATCGTGCAGGCGGCGATCTGGACCATCCTCGTCGCCTGCGGACCTGCTGTCGGCGCGGGGATGCTGGTCGGCATAGTGATCGCGCTGATCCAGGCCCTGACCCAGATCCAGGAGGCGACGCTGACCTTCGTTCCGAAGATCGTCGTCATCCTCGTGGTCGTCGCCGTCTCCGGCTCCTTCATCGGCGCGCATATCTCCACCTTCACCGAGATGGTCTATTCGCGGATCGAGCACGGCTTCTGATCCGCGGAAAGCTCCGGCCACCACCCCCGCGTAAGCTTTGCGGGGCAAATTGCGGGGCGGACCCTGCTGCCGGTGACCCATGGCCGATACTTTAGCTGCTAGCCTGCCGAACCCGCGACGCCTCGGCGCGGACGCCTTTTTCGCGGGCGGTATCGTGGCCATGCTCACGATCCTGTTCCTGCCGATACCTCCGATCCTGATTGACCTTGGCCTTGCCATCTCGATCGCGCTGTCGGCCCTGATCCTGATGGTCGCGCTGTGGATTCAGCGGCCGCTTGATTTCTCCGCCTTCCCGACGGTGCTGCTGATCGCCACGATCCTGCGGCTGGCGCTGAATGTTGCGACGACCCGCCTGATCCTGTCCCGCGGCGGGGAGGGCGAAGAGGCTGCGGGCCATGTCGTCGCCGGCTTCTCGAAGTTCGTCATGGGCGGCGACTTCGTCATCGGCCTGATCATCTTCGCGATCCTGGTCACGGTGAACTTCGTCGTGATCACCAAGGGCGCGACGCGTATCGCCGAAGTCGGCGCCCGCTTCACCCTGGACGCCATCCCGGGCAAGCAGATGGCGATCGACGCGGACCTGTCGGCGGGCCTGATCGACGACAAGGAAGCGCAGCGCCGGCGCCGCGAGCTCGAGGAAGAGAGCTCCTTCTTCGGCGCGATGGACGGTGCCTCGAAATTCGTCCGCGGCGATGCCATCGCCGGCCTGATCATCACCGCGATCAATATCTTCGGCGGCATCATCATCGGCGTCACCCACCACGGTCTGACGCTGTCGCGCGCTGCCGACGTCTATACGAAGCTTTCCGTCGGCGACGGTCTGGTAACGCAAATGCCGGCACTGATCGTGTCGCTGTCGGCCGGTCTTCTGGTCTCCAAGGGCGGCACCAGGGGATCGGCGGAGCAGGCGGTGCTGCGGCAGCTCGGCGGCTACCCGCGCGCCGTGTCGGCGGCGTCGTTGATGATGTTCGTGCTCGCCCTGATGCCGGGGCTGCCGATGGCGCCATTCATGCTCCTGGGTGGCGTCATGGCCTTCGTCGGCTACTCGCTGCCGAAGCGGCAGGCGGCCGAGAAGCAGAAAGAGGAGGCGCGCAAGGCGGAAGAGCGCGCGCAGAACGACGCCAAGGAATCCGTCAAGGAGTCGCTCAAGACCGCCGAGATCGAGCTGTCGCTCGGCAGCCATTTGTCGGTTCACCTGCTCAGTTCGCGCAACGAGCTTGCGCATCGCGTCAGCAAGATACGCAAGAAGTTCGCCAAGCAATACGGCTTCGTCATTCCCGAGATCAAGCTGTCGGACAATCTGTCGATCGATCCCAAGGGCTACCAGATCCGGATCCACGATACCCGCGTCGCCCATGGCGAGCTCAGGATCGGCGAGGTGATGGTGCTGGTGGACAAGGATGGCAAGCCCGACGTGCCCGGCGACGAGGTGATCGAGCCCGCGTTCGGCATGAAGGCGCTGTGGGTGACCGAGGCCTTCACCGATGAAGTCAAGCGGCAGGGTTGCAAGCCGGTCGACAACCTGTCGGTGCTGCTCACGCATCTGAGCGAGGTGCTCAGGGCGAACCTCCCCCAGCTTCTGTCCTACAAGGACATGCGTGGACTGCTTGACCGGCTCGAGCCGGAGTACAAGCGCCTGGTCGACGATCTCTGTCCTTCGCAGATTTCCTATTCTGGCCTGCTGGCGATCCTGAAGATCCTGCTGGGTGAGCGGGTGTCGATCCGGAATCTTCACCTGATCCTCGAGGCGATCGCCGAGATCGCGCCTCATGTGCGGCGGTCCGAGCAGGTGGCCGAGCACGTGCGCATGCGTCTCGCTCAGCAGATCTGCGGCGATCTCTCCGACAACGGGGTTCTCAACGTCCTTCGCCTCGGCAACCGCTGGGACCTCGCCTTCCATCAGAGCCTGAAGCGCGATGGCAAGGGCGACGTCGTCGAGTTCGACGCCGATCCGCGCCTGATCGAACAGTTCGCGACAGAGGCCAGCGCTGCGATCAGGAAATTCACCGAGGACGGTACCAGCGTGGTGCTGGCGGTGACTCCGGAAGCCCGCCCTTATGTCCGCATGATCCTGGAACGGGTGTTCCCGACATTGCCGATCCTGTCGCATGTCGAGGTCGCTCGCAGTGCCGAGATTCGGGCGCTCGGAGCCATCTCGTGATCAGCGGGCTCGCCGACGACGTACTCGTTACGTTCATCGTGTTCTGCCGTATCGGCTCCTGCCTGATGCTGGTGCCCGGCTATTCCAGCACGAACATTCCGCCGCAGATCCGCTTGTTCGTCGCGCTCGTCACGACGTTCGCGCTGTCGCCGATTCTGGTCTCGGTCCTGAAGCCGCTCGTGGACGATGCGCCGCCGCTGACGCTCGCGTTGCTGATCGGCACCGAACTCCTGGTCGGCAGCGTCATCGGTCTCGGCGGACGCGTGTTCTTCCTCGCGCTCCAGACCATGTCCACCGTCATGGCGAGCGCGATCGGGCTCAGCAACATTCCAGGCGTGCCGATCGGCGACAACGATCCGACGCCGGCCTCGGTGCCGTTGATCATGGCCGCGGTCACCACCCTGTTCTTCCTGACCGACCAGCATTGGCAGGTCCTGCGCGGATTGATGAACTCCTACGACGTCTGGCATCCCGGTGAGAAACTAAGCGGCGAAATGGCGCTGAACCAGCTCGCAAGCCGCCTTACGGACGCATTCGTGCTGACGCTGCGGATCACCAGCCCTTTCATCGTCTATTCCGTCGTCGTCAATTTTTCGGTCGGTCTCATCAACAAGCTGACGCCGTCGATTGCGGTCTATTTCGTCTCGGTGCCGTTCGTCCTGGTTGGCGGTCTCCTGCTGCTCTACCTCATCAGCGACGAGTTGCTGACGCAATTCATGCTCGGCATGTCGTCATGGCTGGCGGGATGACGGGCCATGACCTCGCGCGCGGACAAGCTCGGTCGGATCGTCTCGCTGGTGAAGCTTCAGCTCCGTCTGTCCGAATGGCAGCTCGCGCAATTGCGGCAGCAGGAGCAGACCATGCAGGATGAGCAGGCGTGGCTGGTCGGGACTCTGAACGAGGGAAAACCGCCGGCCGGATCGTCGAGCGGGTCGATTGCGAGGCGCCTCAACAGGACGACCGTCGGCGTGCAAGCCGTGCAGGAGCGTGCCGCGATGCAGCTCGACAAGGTCCGCTCGGAGAGTCGGCGGGTAAAGCAGCTCGAGGAGGTCGCCAAGGGGGCGCTCGCCGAAAAGCTGCGCGACGCCGAGAAGCGTTCGCTCGAGGATATGACAGAGACACATGCCACCGTGCGCGATTCGACGCCACGGCCAGCCAGCCGGAACAAGACATGATCGTGACACCGACATCCGACGTCGTCCTCGACGTCCTCGACGCCGCCGATCCGGTGGCGCAGCGCGCCGCGACCGCGAAGCTTGACGCGCTGAAATCGTCGAACGCCGATTTCGCCACGACGATGGACGCTGAGGCCAGCAAGGCGTCCGCGGCAGCGGCCGATCAATCCGCCGCAAAGCTGATGGAAGCGCAGTCGAGGGTGGTAAACGGGCCGCCGGTGCAGGTGATCAAGAAGCCGGGTCCTGACGAGGTCTATCGCAAGTTCGAAGCGTTCATCCTCCAGACCTTCGTCGAGACGATGCTGCCGAAGGAGTCGGAGGAAGTTTTCGGCAAGGGCACCGCCGGCGGCGTCTGGAAATCGATGCTGGCCGAGCAGCTTGGCGCTCAACTTGCGAAGGGCAAGGGGATCGGAATTGCCAAGCAGCTCGCGTCCGCGCACCCGGCTGGTCCGGATGTGACGGGCAAGTCGGGCTGATGGATCTGGGACATGGGTGACGAAAGTTGAAGGGTGAATTTGCTATGCAGGTAGAACAAGGCGCGACACTTCCGGTGATGGAGCAACCGGTCGTTGAAAGGCAGGTCTTGAACTCCCAGGTCTTGAACTCCCAGGTCTTGGACACCCAGGTCTTGGGCTACGAGGTCTTGGACTCCGAGCTGATGACGGGGGCCGCGCCGGGCGATACGTTGTTGCCCGTGCTCCTGCCGAATGTCGGCGGCGACATGCCGTTCGACGAGGTCGAAGCGGCGAGATTGGAGGCAACACGATCCGAGGAGATCAGCGGCCTGCTATCCGCGATTCGCCGGCTCGAGAACATCGTCGAGGAAGAAACCATCGCGCTTGCGACCGGACAGAAGGTCGATTTCGACGATTTCAGCATGCGCAAGAGCCGAAGCATGCTGGAATTCGTCCGCCTGATGCGGGCGCGGATGCATCTCGGCGGCGAGACCGAGATCACCGAGGAGATCCAGCGGCTACGCGAGAAGCTCGAGCGAAACCGTTCGCTCCTCGAAATGCATTACGACGCCGTGCGTGAGGTCGCGACCATCATCGTCAGGGCGATCAAAGACGCTGAGTCGGACGGCACCTACACCGGTCGCGCAGCACGGGATGGAAAATGATCAAACTGGTGCTGGCCGGGCTCTGGGTATGCATCCTCACCGCGGGCACGAGCTACGGGGTTGCCTATTGGAAGGAAAACGGCACCCTGCTGCCCGCGAAGGACGAATATCTCGACGGGTTGCAATACGAGAAGACACGGGCGCTGAGCATACCCATGGTCGAGAGCGGCGCGGTGCAGGGCTACATCGTCGCGCGCTTCGTCTACACGGTCGAGGCGCGGACCATGCACCAGCTCACCGTTCCGCCAGAGCCCTTCGTCGTCGACGAGGCCTTCCGCAGGATCTATGCTGACGACAAGCTCGATTTCAGGAAGCTCGCCCGTTACGACCTCTCCGTCCTAACCTCGGCGATCAAGAAAAGCGTCAACGAGCGGATGCAGGCCGACATCCTCCAGGACGTGCTGGTCGAGGACTTCAACTACGTCTCCAAGGACGAATTCCAGCAGAAGCCGTAGCGCGCCGGGTCGTGAAGCCGCGCGGTCGTAACGACGTTTCTGCCAGGAAAGCAAACCGGCCTCTGCGGATGTCCCCGCAGAGGCCGGTGATCGTTTGTGAGCCGTGGCTTTAAAGCACGCTCAAACAGCAGTCTAAAGCGCGATGACGATTTATCCCAATCTCATCGCGCTTTAGCGCGTCAGTTGCCGGCCGGATACGCCGCCTGGGCGACATGAGCTCGGTTCAGGAGAATGCCAACCCCGTCGAGCTCCTGCATCGGCTCGTCGATGATGGCCTCGTTGGCCGGGATGTTGAGCCGGTATCCGACGTAGCGCCGCGCCACGATCGCATCGAAACCGAGGCGGTCGCGCAGCTTCTTGCGCAGCTTGCTGACGTGGCTCTCGATCACGCTCTCGTCGAACGTGGATTCGAAGATGCCGTAAACCGCGTTGAATATCTGCGTCTTGGTGATCCACTTGCCGTGGTTGCTGACCATATATTCGAGAATGCGCAGTTCGCGGCGGGGCAAGGTGAGGGCGTGGCCCGCGATCTCCGGGTCACGTCCGTTGAAGAAGACCTGGATCCTGGTCTCGCAGGGCCTCGGCAACTCGCCTACCCGGCGGCGTGCGATCGCGGCCGTTCGGGCAAGGATCTCACGCAGGTGAATCGGCACGTGAACCACGTCGTCCACGCCGGATTCAAACAGCTCCAGTGTGTTCTTGAGCATCTTCTGGCCGCTCATGGCGATAATCGGAGCCGTGGACCGCTTACGCATCGCCCGTGGCAGGCTTCCGCGGGCATCGCAGTCCCCCAGAAGGAAGGCATCGACCGCTGCCAGGTCCGATTCGTTCGCAGATTGCAGCCAGTCCCAGAATTCTCCGGAGGAGAACCCGATCGACGAAACGCCCTCGCGAACGAGCCCTCCTACGTAGCTGTTCGTGACGGTCTCGCGATCATCAACGATAATATACATCAGTCTGTCGCCCCTGTTTCGCACTTGCAGCGGCCGGGAGGTTGTTGTGATACCCGGCTCGTCGGCCATGCTGTTTGACGATATTCCCTCCCACGAACCGTTATTATGGTTTCGATATTCGCGGGCAGCCCTACGCATTCAGTGCCTGCGTGAGCAGGCCTGTTACCTCGACTCGATACTGAACGCTTACTGCGTGAGGCTCGGCGGGTGTCTTACGGATCACCCCGCGGAGCGGTGAGATAGCGACCTAGAACAGTTGCGACACGTTGCTGATTGCGTCCGAACGCTACTGAACTCAGTCGATCTCCTCGCCAACTGGCGAGAATCACTTGAGAAGGACCGTAACGTTTGCCGATTTCCGATCAAGCGTGCGGAACAAAGCGTTTGCTACGTGTGCTTGATGCTGTTGATTTGTTTTTGGTTGTTTCTTTGTATGTCTAAACTCACCAGTTGATTTGGAATGCGAACTAGTTTTGCACCGTGGTGGTTATAAAGTCCCATACACCCGTGCAAATAAAGCTGTTTCGGGCAGGGCTAAAGGACCGTCGCTCGGAAGGGTTTTCAACCCGGGATTGACTCTCTTGGCCGCGCACCCGCCTGCGACAATTCGACTCATGTATGGCGGCGATACTCAAGCTTGGCGAAATCTAGGCGAGTGTGTGTCTTTCGAGTCGCACTTTCGCCTCGTGCATGACGCGTTGGACTCATTCGGTGTCGCTTTGTTTGTGACGAAGATATTTTTTTTGATGCGCACGTTTCAGGCAAGCTTCGCCTACTAGCTTCGTTCGACAGATCGAAAACGAACGGAGCATTTTCAAATGTTGTCCGATGGAAAAACGCGTCCCGCCGAAACAGCAGATTTAACTGCAGCGGCGAAGCCGGCTCCGGAAGCACGTGACACGAAGATCAATGATGCGCCGCGCACGGCCAAGCCCGCACCTGGCGCGAAGCCTGCAGTTGCATCGAGCGACGAGGTTGCGGCCAAAGCAGCGCTTGAAGGATTGAAGCGTATTCGCGCCAAGGCGCGCCTCGACAAGATGGCGATACCAAAGCCTGTACCGACGGTGATCAAGCCGGCGGTGATCGTGGCCAAACCGCCGCCGCCGCGTCCGACATGGGTGGCGCCGCTGGCGACATTGGCGGTTGCTGCCATCCTGGTGGTCTGCGCCTGCACCGGCGTCATTGCCTATCTCACCACGCAGCCGAGCCAGACCAATGTCGCGGCCAATGCCGAGATCAGGAATCTGCGCGATACGGTCGCCCAGTTGCGCAAGCAATTGTCCGGTGTATCCGAGAATCTCGACGGCCTGCGAGCGGCGGTCGATCAGTCGAGCAAGGCGACCAGCGATCGTTTCGGCCGGTTCGCCGAGAATCTGGATCGTATCGAGCGTGTGAGCTCGTCCTCGACCGCAAAGCTCGACAGGCTCGCCCAGGCCCAGGTCCAGCCGACTCCCGTTGCTGCGCAGCCGTCGCCGGCGATGCCGATGATGGCCTCGGTCGCGGCACCCGAGACCACGGGGTCGGTGTCTCCGGCCGAACACAGCTCGGCACCGCGAAAGGCGGTGAAGGGCTGGTCGGTCCGGCAGGCTTATGAAGGCGTTGCGATCCTGCAGGGCCCGAGCGGTGTCGTCGAGGCCGTGCTCGGTCAGCAGGTCCCGAATCTCGGTCGTATCGAAGAGATCAGGAGCGCGAACGGCCGTCTGGTGGTGGAGACCAGCGGCGGCGTCGTCTACTCAACGCGCAAATGAACCGCGGACAATCCTATTGGCGGTGATGCTCGAAGCTGGTGCATAGCAGGCCGATTTCGGCTTCCGCGATCGGCGCGCGAAACAGCCGGCAGGTGAACTCGACCGTGGCTTTGTTCTCGGAGCTGGTGCGATCTTCCCGGAGGAAGATGCATCGCTTGCAGACGTCGGTGTGATGCCGCTGTTCGGCGGCATCCGCCTGATCGAGCACGTGTCGTAAGGTGTCGCGAAAGCGGATTTTGCCGTCGTCAGCGAGGACATCAATGGCGTCGACGAGACCATTGACGGGATCTCGCGCCAGGAACTTCTTGCCCTGCTGCGTGACGCTCAGCAACACCGAGCGCTTGTCTTTGGCGGAGCGCTTGCGCTCCACATAACCCAACCGCTCGAGCTCGCCGATGATGAACGAGGCGGTACCGCGCGTGGTGCCGATATAGCTCGCCAGTGCCGAAGGTGTCCGGGAGAATCGGTTGGCACGGGAGAGAAAGCGCAGCGCCATCCACTCGCGATCGCGCATGCCGTGCTTGGTGCCTTCGAACCACAGGATTCGCGCCACCTGTCCCAATAATTCAATCGCTTCGCGAGCCAAATTCATATCAATGCCAAATCGGATGAAGCTTTGTTCAATTGGGTCTCTGGTAGCGCAATCGCTGCGGGTCGGAATAAAGCTGTCGAACGTCACTTCGCTCGAAGTTGAAACGGTGCCGCGCTTGGAAGACGCGTCTCCGTTCTGGAGATGGAACATTCGGGGGTGGAACTAGAGGGTCACGAAGAAAGTTCGAGTAAATATGACGGCTCAACTGATCGGAAAATTTCAGATAAATGGCGCGGGCTCGCGCTCAAATGTCGGGTGGTGTGCTGTACCTGGGCAACATGATGTGTCGTTGCGGCCATGATCGAACCCGATTGTTGCGGCGAAACGCTTCGAATTGCGAGAAACCGCGCACAGCCTGCAACGCGTGATGGCGCCGCGGGCAGCGGGAGAACCCCATTTTTCGGTTAATGGATGTTGCGACGCAATGTCGTTACGCGGTTAAATCGGGCACACAATCACCGGGGAATTCGAGAGTGTCGTCGCGAAACGAGCAAGCCAAGCCTTTTCAAGCTCAGCCCCTCCAGGCAGAGCCGTTCAGCGTCAGACGCGCAGCACTGGCCGCCACCGTCGGCAACATGCTCGAGTTCTACGACTTCATCACCTACAGCTTCTTCGCGATCCAGATCGGCCACACTTTCTTTCCGACCGGGAGCGACTACGGCAGTCTGATGCTGTCGCTTGCGACCTTCGGCGCTGGCTTCGTGACGCGGCCGATCGGCGGCATTGTGCTCGGCATCTACTCCGACCGGATCGGCCGGCGGCCCGCCATGCTGCTGAGCTTCGCGATGATGGGTATGGCGATCCTGACCATCACGTTCACGCCCTCCTACAATTCGATCGGGCTTGCAGCGCCGATCATCGTCATCGCGGCTCGAATGGTACAGGGCTTTGCGCTCGGCGGCGAAGTCGGGCCCACCACCGCCTATCTGATCGAGATCGCGCCGGTGGAACATCGGGCGCTGGTGGTGGCGTGGCAGCCGGCGAGCCAGGAGATCGCCGCGACGGCAGGCGCCCTGGTCGGCGTCATCCTCAGCAAGACGATGGCGCCGGAGATGTTGGACACCTATGGCTGGCGGTTGGCGTTTCTGATCGGCGCGGTTTGCCTGCCGTTCGGCGTCTGGATGCGCAGGACCCTGCCGGAGACGATCCCGCAGGCCGAAGCCGGTGCGGCCGCGAAAGAGAGCACGGGCCATCTCTCGCAGGCCCGCCGCCACACCGGACTCATCCTGCTGGCGCTGATGGTTCTGGCCAGCGGAACGATCTCGACCTATGTCACGCAATACATGACGACCTATGCGCAGAACACGCTGCATGTCTCGTCGACCTTGGCGTTTGGCGTGTCGCTGGTCAGCAACGCCATTCAGTTTGCCGGCGCGCTGGTCGGCGGCTGGCTCGCCGATCGTCTCGGCCGCAAGCCCGTCATGATCTGGCCGCAGCTCGCAACGCTGTTGCTGACCTATCCGGTCTTCCTGTGGATCGTCCATGCGCCCGGCACGCTGTCGCTCCTGGTCGGCTTCGGTCTGCTCTCCGTCATCGGTTCGCTGCCCTTCACCGCATTCTACGCGACGTTCACTGAGGCGCTGCCCCAGAACATACGCGGCGGCGTGTTCGCCACCGTCTACGCAGTCGCGATCGCGAGCTTCGGCGGCACGGCGCAGCTCGTAGTCACCTGGCTGCTCCATGTCACCGGCGATCCGCTGGCGCCGGCCTGGTACCTTCTGCTTGCTGCAATCGTCGGACTTGTCGCGATGAGCCTGATGCCGGAGACTGCGCCGGTGAAACAGCGTCAAGGCCAAGTCTGAAAGGTGCCGCGCTCGCAGGCTGGTGATTTGCGTTTCGCTGGCAATTATTGGCGAATGCGTCGCCTGAAGGATCAGGGTCAGGCAGGAAGGGACAAACCGATGAGCATTGAAACCATCATGACAGGCGACGTCGTCGGGTTGACGAAAGTCGCCCCGGTCTCACGCCGCGGATTCATGAGCGCGACCGCGGCCGTCGCCGCCGGCTACACGCTTGCGGCCGGGCCGGTCCGCGCCGAGGTGATCACGACCGACACCAATGGCCTCCAGGCTGGCGACGCCAGGATCAAGGTCGGTTCCGAGGAGATGCCGGCCTATTTCGCCCGCCCGGCCGGCAGCACCAAGGCGCCGGTGATCATCGTTGCGATGGAGATCTTCGGCCTGCACGAATACATCAAGGATGTGACGCGGCGTCTCGCCAAGCTCGGCGCCTTCGCCGTCGCGCCCGACTATTACTTCCGCAAGGGCACTGATCTCACCAAGATCACCGACATCAAGGACCTGCTGCCAATCGTCAACGCCAAGCCGGACGCCGAGCTGCTGTCCGATCTCGATGCGACGGTGGCATGGGCGGGATCGCAAGGCGGCGACATTGCGAAGCTCGGCATCATCGGCTTCTGCCGCGGCGGGCGCACGGTCTGGGAATATGCCGCCCATAACGGCACGCTCAAGGCCGGCGTTGCCTTCTACGGTCCGCCGGTCGATGCGCCAAATCCGCTCTGGCCGAAGAGCCCGATGCAGCTTGCGCCCGAGATGAAGGCGCCGGTGCTCGGCCTCTATGGTGGCGCCGACACCGGCATCCCCGTGGCCCAGGTCGAGCAGTTCAAGGCGGCGCTCGAGCAGAACAAGAAGACGGCCGAATTCAAGATCTATCCGGAAGCGCCGCACGGCTTCCATGCCGACTACCGCGGCAGCTACCGCAAAGACGCGGCGGAAGATGCCTGGAAGCAGGCACAGGCCTGGTTCAAGAAATACGGCGTGCTGAGCTGACGCCACAACATGAAAGGGCGGCCTGATCGGCCGCTCTTTCCATTCTATCGGACTGGTCTCACTTCGTCATCGCACCGTAAACGATGTCCTGCACCTGTTCGCGATAGTATTTCCTGAGCTCGCCGGGCGCCGCCGTTCCCACCACCACGACGAGACGCTCCTTGGGATCACAGAAGAACTGTGTTCCGTAGGCGCCGTTCCAGGTGAACTCGCCGGGATTGCCGGGGACTGACGACAGCCCTTCGCTGGTACGGACCGCGACTGCAAGGCCAAAGCCGAAGCCGGCGCGATGCGGTTCGACATTGGCCACGTTGTTCTTGATCTCGGGCCCAAGATGGTTGCTCGTCATGTGATGCACGGTCTTCGGCGAGAGAATGCGCTGGCCATCGAGCTCGCCGCCGTTGAGCAGCATCTGGCCGAAGCGGATATAGTCGCCGACCGTCGCGAACGAGCAGGCGCCACCGCAATCGAATTTGGTCGGGGTATCCAGCAACTTGATGGCCTGCGGCTTGCCCGTGATCGGATCGTTGGCAAAGGGACGGGCGAGGCGAGGGCGTTGCGCATCTGTCGGATGGAAGGTCGCGTCCTTCATGCCGAGCGGCTGCCAGACATTGGCGCCGAGATAATCGCCGAGGTGCTGCTCGCTCACCTTCTCGATCACGGCGCCGAGCACGTCGATCGAAAAACCGTATTCGAACTCGGTCGAGGGCTGATGCACCAGCGGCAGTTTTGTGATGCGTTCGATGAAGGCCTGCGTGTCGCCTTCGATCGCCGGCGCGGTGCCTTCCGGATATTGTCGTGCCAGCGCGCTGGAGCTGTCCGGGCGGCCGCCATACATCAGGCCGGACGTGTGCCGATAGAGGTCGTGAATGTGGATCGGCGAGGCCTGCGGTTCGAGCTTCACTGAACCGTCGGGCTGCTGAACGCCGACCTTCATATCGGCGAACGCAGGATAGTAGTCGGACAGCTTGGCCTGGAGCGGCAGCTTGCCTTGCTCCATCAGCGTCAAGCCGGCGACCGCGGCCATCGGCTTCGTCATCGAGGCCAGCGAAAAGATCGCGTCGATCGGCATCGGCGTGCCCTTGGCGGGATCGAGCATGCCATAGGCCTTGTAGCGCACGAGCTTGCCGTCCCGCGCGATCGCAACGACGGCACCCGGCACGCGCTTGGCCGCGATCTCGCGCGCGAAGAAATCGTCGAGCCGCGCAAGGCCCTGCTTGGAGAAGCCGACATCGTCGGGGTTGGCTTCAGGCAACGGCGCAGCGTTCGCCGCACCGAAGGTGATGACGGCAGCGGCCGCCGCGATCATGGCGATCGTCTTGTTCATTGCATCCTCCCAAGCCGCGAGCTCGTTATGAAGTGGCTCGCTCCACGGCTAGATCACGACCGCACAAGAGCGAAGTCAAGCGCGGGCAGGGCATGTCTGGGACGCGCCGGCGATGTCGGAACCCCTATCGTCCGTCTCCCGCGTGCCACAGCGCATCGAGACCATGCCGATAGGTCGGGTAGGTCAACGTGACGCCGAGCTCGTGCGTCAGCCGCGCATTGGAGACGCGGGCGCTGCTGGCATAGAAGCTGCGCGCCATCGCCGACATCTCGACTGTCGCGAACGCCTCTTCGTCCGGCGGCGCAATGCCCATCAGCTGCGCGGCATAGGTGATCACGTCCTGCGGCGGTGCGGGCTCGTCGTCGCAGACATTCCAGATGCCGCCGCCCCGATGGTGGATCGCGGCCATGATGGCGCTTGCAATGTCATCGACATGGATGCGGTTGAATATCTGGCCCGGCTTGATGATGCGCCGGGCCGTTCCGCCGCGCAGCGTCACTAGCGCGTTGCGGCCGGGGCCGTAGATGCCGGCAAGCCGCAGGATCTCGACATTGCCGTGCGCCGTCTCCGTCCAGGCCGCTTCGGCCGCGACCCGCATGCGCGCGCGGTCAAGGGCAGACTGCGGCGGCGTGCTTTCGTCCACCCAGCCACCGGCGTGATCGCCATAGACGCCGATGGTGGAGAGATAGACGACCTTGCGGCGGCCCGCCGCGAGTACGTCGTCGAGCACCGCGAGCGCGGGATCGCCGGTGCCGCCCGGCGGGATCGATATCAGAAGCACATCGGCCTCCCTGATACGGTCGACCGTCACGTCGGTGGGACGGCTGCCGGTAAAGCCATGCAGATCGAGGCCGGCGAGGTCGTCCCGCTTGGCGGGATCGCGCACCGTGCCGGCGATATGCGAGAAGCTGCCGCTGAACCTGCGGACGAAATGCCGAGCGCTATAGCCGAGGCCGAAGATGAAGAGCCGCATGCGTCTCCCGTGAGTTCCCGTTCGCGCGAGGCGCGCACCTCCGCTCATAAGAGATTTTTGGGTCCGGCAAAAGATATTGCGATTTTACTCGCCTGCCGGTGCGGGCGATGGTCTGCCCAGGGAGGCATCGACCATGCAGGTGGAATCGAGCGCGGCGGAGCTGGTCCGGAACGCGGCCGCGCTGATCTTCGACGTCGACGGGACTCTCGCTGAGACGGAGGAGCTGCATCGGCGGGCCTTCAACCATGCCTTTGCTCGTCAGGGGCTCGACTGGCACTGGGACCGTGCCGTCTACGGGGATCTGCTACGGGTGACTGGCGGCAAGGAGCGCATCCGCGCCTTCCACACCAGGCAGTGGATCGCGCCGCCCTTGTCGGATGCTGGTATCGCCGACCTCCATGGTATCAAGACCGCCCATTATGCCGAGCTGGTCGCGACCGGCTGCTGCCCCTTGAGGCCCGGCGTGACGGATCTGCTCGCCGCGGCCAAGGCGCGCGGCCAGCGACTTGCGATTGCGACCACGACCTCGCACGGCAATATCGATGCGTTGCTATCGCGGGCGCTGGGGGCGCGCTGGGCCGCGGATTTCGATGCGATCGTTGCCGGTGACGATGTCAGGCACAAGAAGCCTGCGCCGGATGTCTATCTCGAAGTCCTGGCGCGATTGAAGCTGATGCCGTCCGACTGCGTCGCGATCGAGGATTCCGCCAACGGGCTGATCGCGGCCGCGCGGGCCAACATTCCCGTGCTCATCACGCGCAGCATGTTTTTCCGGGATGATGATTTCAGCGCGGCGCGGGTGGTGCTGGACGATCTGTCGGAACTCGCCGCCAAACAAAAAACCGCAAAACAACCCCATGCACAGTAGAACGCCGCGGCGATCAGTGCACCCGGTGGCTCGCTCTATCGTCCTCAGCCTGCTCGACAATCTGCGCGATTGGGCTCGACTGGTGATGCACCAGACGCCAGCCGTCGCCGACGCGCCGAAAATGGTTGGCGGCGGCCAAGGCGGTGCCGTCGACGATCTCGATACAGAGCACGCGCGCGCTATCGCCGTCGACGATGGCCTGCGGCTCGGCGCAGACGATCTGCGGACGTTCCGGGTTCTGCAGGATGTCGCGCCAGCTTCCGATCACTGTGGCGTGGCCGACGATCGCCGGCCAACCCGGATGAATGCAGGAAATGGCGTCGTCATCCGCCCACATCCGCTTCATTTCGTCAAAATCGCCCGTCGAAAAGGCGGCGTAAAAAGCCGCGTTCGCGGCGATGACTTTCTTGTCCTTTGCCATGCCCCTCGGGTGGGCCAATGGCAGGCAAAAATCAAGCGCGACTTCTGTCCGACTTTGAACGCAGTGCAGCATTGCTGCCCACTTTATGGTCACGCCGAGACGAGCGTCTCCACCGCGCGCCGCGCACCTTGCTTATAAAGACGACCGAGCGCCGCGATCACGGCCTCACGCAGGCGCGGCTCGGCACCGAGCGGTCCAAATACTTTCTCCACGCCGAGCAACGCCGGCGCGAGCCGTTCAGCGACGGGACCAGCCTCGCGCGCCAGGTCCGCGATCTCGGCGGCGAGGGGATCGCGCACGTCGATGGTGCGGCCCTGCTCGTCGATCGCGGTGACGTAGCGCATCCATCCGGCCACCGCGAGCGCGTGCGTCGCGATCGGCAGATTTTTGGCGAGACGATCCCGCATCGCGCCGAGCAGGCGCTGTGGCAGCTTCTGCGAGCCGTCCATCGCGATCTGCCAGGTGCGGTGACGCAGCGCCGGATTGGCAAAGCGTTCGAGCAGCGAGGCGCGATAGGCGGCAAGGTCAGTACCCGCAGGCATCGTCAGCGTCACCGCGGCCTCTTCCATCACGTGTGCCGCAAGCCGCGCGAAATGCGGATCCCGCATGGTGTCGGCAATGGTCTCGTAGCCGGCGAGATAGCCGAGATAAGCGAGCGCCGAATGGCTGGCGTTGAGCAGCCGCAGCTTCATCAGCTCGAACGGCTTGACGTCTGTGACGAGCTCGACGCCCGCCGCGGCGAGATCGGGTCTTCCCGCGGAGAAGCGATCCTCGACCACCCATTGCGTGAACGGCTCTGTCATCACCGGCCAGGCGTCGCGCATCCCGAGCGCGGTGGCGACCGCATCACGGTCGGCCTCCAGCGTCTCAGGGACGATGCGATCGACCATGGTGCAGGGGAAGGCGGTGCTGTCCGCGATCCATTTGCCGAGATCCTTTGAGCGGAGTGCTGCGAATTGCGTGACGATCCGCTGCACGGTGTGACCGTTGGCGGCGAGATTGTCGCAGCACAGCACGGTGAAGGGCGCAACGCCAAGCGCGCGCCGCCGCGCGAGCGCGGCCACGATGAAGCCGGGTGCCGAGCGCGGCGCATCGAGATTGTTGAGATCGTGCACGACATCTAGATGCCGTTCGTCGAGATCGCCGGTCTGCGGCGTGTGGCAATAGCCCTTCTCGGTGACCGTCAGCGAGACGATACGAATGGCGGGATCGACCATCCGCTCGACGAGCGCAGCCGGCTTTTCGCGTGCGACGACGCTGTCGAGCAGCGCGCCGACAACGCGATGCTGGGTACCTTCGGCGGCGCGCACGGCGACCGTGTAGAGATGATCCTGCGGGGCGAGGGCGTCGCGCGTCTCCGGACTGCGCAGGCTCGCGCCGACGATGCCCCAGGACGTCGCTCCGGCAGCAAGGCAATCGTCGATGGCGACGGCCTGGTGGGCGCGATGAAACGCCCCGAGGCCGAGATGCACGATGCCGGGCGTGATGCGCGAACGGTCATAAGCCGGGCGGCGGATGGCTGGCGGCAGCCGGTCGAGATTGGCGCGGCCAAGCCGCATGGTCGTCTCTCCCTGTGTTTGGCCGCTGATTGACATGGCGCCCGTGCTCGGTCAATGCTTTGGTCAATTGGTAAGGCCAATTATCCAAAATTGGCGGGCCGCCGGGGTGGAAGCCACCCTTGCGAGACCCTTTTCGGGGAGGCCAGCGTGCCGCTGGAAGTTGTGGAGGCGAGGCGTCTTTATCGCCAGATCGCCGATCAATTGCGAAGCCTGATCGACTGCGGCGAGTACGCGGTCGGCAGCCGCTTGCCAACCGAGCGCGAGCTCGCCGATCAGCTTGGGGTGTCGCGGCCAACGGTGCGCGAAGCCCTGATCGCGCTCGAAGTCGAGGGACGCGTCCGCATCCGCGTCGGTTCAGGTATCTATGTGACCGAGCCCGCTGGCGTCACGCCCGCGCTGACGGCCGCCGTCATAGAAGGGCCGTTCGAGCTGCTGCGCGCCCGCGAATTCCTCGAAAGCGCGATTGCCGAGCAGGCCGCGCGCGTGGCGACGAAGGACGATATCGCACGCATCGACGCCGCCCTGGTCGCGATGCAGAACGTC
Source organism: Bradyrhizobium sp. LB11.1 (assembly GCF_040549385.1). Taxonomy (NCBI): domain Bacteria; kingdom Pseudomonadati; phylum Pseudomonadota; class Alphaproteobacteria; order Hyphomicrobiales; family Nitrobacteraceae; genus Bradyrhizobium; species Bradyrhizobium sp. LB11.1. The sequence goes on from NZ_JBEPTH010000004.1 coordinate 171,671, forward strand.
GCGCACCCCGGCGAAGCCTCGATGGTCCATGACCGTGCCTTTCATATCGCGATCGCCGGATGCCTCGGCAACGCCGTACTGGTGCGCGTGGTCGGCGAACTGTTCGACCAGCGCCTCAATCCCTATTTCGCGCAACTTGCGCATTACTTCGAGAATCCCGGCACCTGGCGCGCCGCGCTTGACGAGCATCGGGCCGTGCGCGATGCCATTGCGGCGCGTCAGCCAACTGCGGCCCGCGACGCGATGCGCGATCACCTCGCGCATTCGCAGGAGCGCTTTGCGCAGAACTTTGGCGCCGACACCGCCACGGGATCGCCGGCGATGCGGAAACGGAGCGCGCGATCCCTGGCTCAGCCGACGAAGCCAAAACGACCGTCGAAGAAGCCGGCCAAAAGCGCCAGCGCGCGACGGCGATGAGACTTAAATCAGCGGAGGAAAATCAGTGTTGAAGACAATGACGATCGCGCTGATCGCGATCACCTACATTCCTGAACTCACCCTCTGGTGACCAAAATATATGGGACTCTCCAAATGACCTCGACCTCTCTCGCCGCAACCCTGTTCGGCCCCGAAGATCTGCGCATGATCGAGCATCCGCTCGACAAGCTCACTGAGGGCATGGCGCGCATCCGTTTTGGTGCCGGCGGCATCTGCGGCTCGGATATGCACTACTTCCGTCACGCCCGGACCGGCGACTTCGTGGTGAAGTCGCCGCTCATACTTGGTCACGAAATCTCGGGCCAGGTCGTGGAGATCGCGGGTTCGGCCGCGAACCTGAAGGTCGGTGACCGCGTCGCCGTCAACCCGTCGCGCTGGTGCGGCCATTGCGGCGCCTGCCGTGAGGGACGGCAGAACCTTTGCGAAAATATCTACTTCATGGGTTCGGCGTCGAAGACGCCGCACATGCAGGGCGGCTTCGCCAACTACTTCGATGCGATTCCGGCGCAGTGCGTGAAGATTCCCGACCATGTGTCCTATCAGGCCGCAGCGCTCGCTGAGCCGCTCGCGGTCTGCCTGCACGCGGTCGCGCGCGCCGGCAACATCCAGGGCAAGCGCGGCATCATCTTCGGTGCCGGCCCGATCGGGCTTCTGACCATGTTGGCCGCGCACCGCGCCGGCATGGTCGATGTCACGGTAGCCGATATCGCACTGGCCCCGCTCGCCTTCGCGACCCGGCTCGGCGCATTGCATGTCGAGAACGTCGCGAACGGCGAAGAGGGCCTGAAGGCGCAAGCTGCGTTGCGTCCCTACGACGTCGCGTTCGAGGTCTCGGGCACGGCCGCGGGCCTTGCCAGCGCCATCGGCATTATCAGGCGCGGCGGCGTGGTGGTGCAGATCGGCAATCTGCCGGGTGGCCAGATTCCGACGCCGTCGAATGCGGTGATGGCCAAGGAGATCGACCTGCGCGGCTCATTCCGCTTCGGGCTCGAGTTCATGACTGCCGTGGAGCTGATCAGTGCCGGCAGCGTAGATGTGCTGTCCCTTGTCACCGCCGAGCGACCGTTGTCGACTGCGCCCGACGCGCTGCGGCTGGCGCTCGACCGTTCGCAGAGCGTCAAGGTCGTGCTCACCGCGAACTGATAGGAGAGAAGGCATGATGCTCGAGGGATGGCGCTGGTACGGGCCCAATGATCCCGTGTCTTTGGATGACGTCAGGCAGGCCGGGGCGAGCGATATCGTCTCGGCGCTGCATCAGGTGCCGATTGGCGAGGCCTGGACGCGCAAGGCGGTCGAGGAGCGCAAGAACTTCATCGAGAACGGCCAGCCCGGCCGCTCGCAGCTGACGTGGTCGGTGGTGGAATCGATTCCGATCCCCGACGATGTCAAGCGCCTCGGAGCCAAGGCCACGAAGTCGATCGAAGCGTGGATCGCGAGCCTGGAGGCGGTGGCCGCCTCCGGCATCAAGATCATCTGCTACAATTTCATGCCCGTCGTCGACTGGTGCCGCACCGATCTGGAATGGGAGCTGCCGAACGGCGCCCGGGCCATGCGCTTCGATCAGGACCGCTTTGCGGCGTTCGAGCTGCATATCCTCAAGCGCCCCGCCGCCGTGCAGGAGTATTCGCCGGAGCAACAGGCCCGGGCGAAGCAGCTCTTCGACAAGATGAGCCAGGCCGATATCGACTATCTCATCATGGCCATCGCCAGCGCGCTGCCGGGCTCGACCACCGAGCCGATGACGATCCCGCAATTCCGCGACCGGCTGGAGAGCTATCGCGACATCACGCCAAAGATCCTGCGGCAGCATCTCGCCGAGTTCCTCGCACGCGTCGCGCCGGTGGCCGAACAGCTCGGCGTCTCGCTGACCCTGCACCCGGATGATCCGCCGCGGCCGCTGTTCGGCCTGCCGCGCATTGCCTCGACCGCCGACGACTATCAGGCGCTGTTCGATGCCGTGCCATCCAGGGCCAACGGCATCTGCCTGTGCACCGGCTCGCTCGGCGTGCGGGCAGAGAACAATCTGCCGGCGATGGCCGAACGCTTCGGCCCGCGCATCGCCTTTGCGCATCTGCGTGCGACCAAGCGCGAGGCCGATGGCCTGACGTTCTACGAGTCCGATCATCTCGACGGCGACGTCGACATGGTCGCGGTGCTGAAGGCGTTGTTGAAGGAGAACGCGCGGCGTTCGCCGGACAAGCAAATCGTATTCCGTCCCGATCATGGCCATCGCATGCTCGACGATCTCGCCGCTACCAAGTGCATTAATCCCGGCTATACTGCAATCGGCCGTCTCCGCGGCCTCGCCGAACTCCGCGGCGCGATCCGTGCGATCGAGCATCAATAGGAGATTTGCGGCGGTGTGTGAGCAGAGGTGAGAGATGCGTCTGACGCAGTGTCATAACTTCCACGACTTCCGGCGGTTGGCGCGTCACCGGCTGCCGGGGCCGATCTTCGATTATATCGATGGCGGGGCCGACGATGAGGCGACCCTCCGCCGCAACAGCGCCAGCTTCGAGCATTGTGATCTGCTGCCCAACGTGCTGCGCGGCGTGCAGCAGGTCGACCTCTCGGTCACCGTCATGGGCCAGAAGCTCGCGCAGCCGTTCTACTGCTCGCCGACCGCCCTGCAGCGGCTGTTCCATCATGAAGGCGAGCGCGCCGTCGCGGCGGCGGCTGCGAAATACGGCACCATGTTCGGTGTCTCCTCGCTGGGCACGGTGAGCCTCGAGGAATTGCGCAAGGCCTACGATACGCCGCAGGTCTATCAGTTCTATTTTCACAGGGATCGCGGTCTCAACCGGGCCATGATGCAGCGCGCCAGGGAGGCGGGCGTCGAGGTGATGATGCTGACGGTGGACAGTATTACCGGAGGCAATCGCGAGCGCGATCTGCGCACCGGCTTCAGCATTCCCTTTCGCCTGACGCTTGCAGGCATGCTGCAGTTCGCGATCAAGCCGAGATGGGGCATCGACTATGTCACCCACGAGAAATTCAGGCTCCCGCAGTTGGAGGAGCATGTCGACATGAGCGGCGGCGCGATGTCGATCGGCCGTTATTTCACGGAGATGCTCGATCCCGCGATGAACTGGGATGATGTCGCGGAGATGGTGCGGACCTGGAACGGGCCGTTCTGCCTGAAAGGGATCATGTCGGTGGAGGACGCGCGCCGCGCGGTTGATATCGGCTGTGCCGGGATCGTCCTGTCCAACCATGGCGGCCGCCAGCTCGACGGCTCCCGCTCAGCCTTCGATCAACTCGCCGAAGTCGTCGACGCCGTGGGTGACCGCATCGACGTGATGATGGATGGCGGCATCCAGCGCGGAACCCATATCCTGAAAGCGTTGTCGCTCGGGGCCAAGGCGGTCGGGCTTGGACGATACTATCTCTATCCGCTCGCCGCCGCGGGCCAGCCCGGTGTCGAACGCGCGCTGGGCCAACTGCGCGCCGAGCTCGAGCGCGGCATGAAGCTGATGGGGTGCAATTCGATCAGCCAGCTGTCGCGCGCAAATCTGCGCTTTCGGCCCGGCTAGCGCACCGCGCGAGAAGGCGAGGGTATGTCCGAGAGCCGGCATGCGCGTTGGAGATCGGCGCTGTCGAATTTCGCTCAATGACGAGCATGTAGCAACGCGTCCCACACTTTCGGTGTCATCGCCCGACTTGATCGGGCGATCCAGTATTCCAGAGACAGTTGTGAGTCCTCGATAAGCAGCGGCGTACTGGATGCCCCGGTCAAGCCGGGGCATGACAGCGAGTTTGCGACGGCTGGCTTTGTTTGCGTCGCCGCTGCCTCAAACCTTCACCGCCAGCCACGCCAAAATCATCTCCACGATCTGGCTCCTGCTCTTCGCCAGCACCCTGGGCTCGCTGAGGTCGCGGTCGAACAGCGCGCCAAAGGTGTGGCGGTTGGCGACGCGGAAGAAGCAGTAGGAGGAGATGGCCAGATGCAAATCGATGGCGTCGACGTCGTCGCGGAAGGCGCCCTCGGTACGGCCGCGTTTGAGGATGCCGTCGAGCGTTGCGATCACGCTGGCGTTGAGCTGGCGCAGCTGCAGATTCTGCTTCAGGTGCTTGCCGTGATGGATGTTCTCGATTGAGACGAGGCGAATGAAGTTCGGATTGCGCTCGTCGTGATCGAAGGTCGCCTCGATCAGCCGGCGCAGGCCCTCGCGCGCGTCGCAGCTGGCGATGTCGAGCTGGTCCTCCAGCGCGCGGATGCTGCGATAGGCTTCTTCCAGCACTGCGAGGTAGAGCTGCTCCTTGCCGCCGAAATAATAGTAGATCATCCGCTTCGAGGTGCGCGTGCGCGCCGCGATCGCGTCGACGCGGGCGCCGGAATAGCCCTCCGAGGCGAATTCGGCCATCGCCACTTCGAGGATGTCGCGCTTCGTGCGCGCGGGGTCGTTGGTGCGCTTCGATGGGGCTGGCATGCGCTCGAGCATCACTGTTTCTCCCGCCCGTTTCTATGGATCACCTTGAAGGTGAAGGCAAATTTCGCCCAATCCGACGTCTTTCGATGTAGCCTTGCATAAACGTACTAGTTCGTACATTATGAATAGAAAGCAAGGTTGCGGCAACCAAAACAAAAAACGCGCGCACGGCCGGACGGGCCAAAGCGAGCCGCGATCCACATCGCACACGGGGAGGAATTTTGATGAGCTCGACCTCAATCGCATCGCTGCACGCGCCGTCCGGCGCGGACGTTTCGCAAGGCAAGCTGCCGAAGCGCGCCGCGCTCGTCAGCTTCGTCGGCAGCATGCTCGAATACTACGACTTCTTCATCTACGGCACCGCGGCGGCGCTGATCTTTCCAAAAGTGTTCTTCGCCAATGTCGACCCGGCGACCGGGACGCTGCTCGCGCTGTTGTCGTTCGGCATCGGCTATATCGCGCGTCCCGTCGGCGCCGTCATTCTCGGCCATTTCGGCGATCGCATCGGGCGCAAGACGGTGCTGCTGTTCACGCTGGTGGTGATGGGCGCCTCGACGCTCGCGATCGGCCTGTTGCCCGATGCCAAGACGATCGGCAACGCCGCGCCCATCATCCTGACGCTGCTGCGCCTGTTGCAGGGCCTGTCGGCGGCTGGCGAGCAGAGCGGGGCGAACTCACTGACGCTGGAGCACTCCGCCAACTCGAATCGCGCCTTCTTCACGAGCTGGACCCTGAGCGGCACCCAGGCCGGCGCGATCCTGGCAACGCTGGTGTTCATTCCGGTCGCCAGCATGCCGGAAGATCAATTGCTGAGCTGGGGCTGGCGCATTCCGTTCCTGCTCTCTTCGTTGGTGCTGCTGGTCGCTTATCTGGTGCGGCGGACCATGCCGGAAACGCCGGTGTTCGCCGACATCAAGGACAAGGCGCAAGTGGCGCGCTTTCCCGTCGTCGCGCTGCTGCGCGACTACTGGCCGGACGTGCTGCGCGTCATCGTCTGCGCGCTGATCGCGACCGTCAGCACCATGACCGCGGTGTTCGCGCTCGGCTATGCCACCAGCAAGTTCGGCGTCGCGCGTCCGACCATGCTGTGGGCCGGCGTGCTCGGCAATGTCGTGGCGCTGTTCGCCCAGCCGCTCTGGGCCCTGCTCGCCGACAAGATCGGCCGCAAGCCGGTGTTCATCGGCGGTGTGCTCGGCTGCGCTGTGCTGCTGTTCCCCTATTTCATGCTGGTGACGTCGGGCAGCACGCCCGCAATCTTCGTCGCCGCGATCGGCCTGTACATCATCTACTCCGCGCCGAACGCGATCTGGCCGTCGTTCTATGCGGAGATGTTCGAGACGCGCGTGCGCTATTCCGGCACGGCGATCGGCACTCAGCTCGGCTTCCTTGCCGCCGGCTTCACACCGCTGGTGAGTGCGAGCCTCGTCCGCGAAGGACCGAACGGCTGGATCCCGGTTGCGATCTTCGTCGCCGGTTGCTGTGTCGCTTCGGCCGTGGCCGCATCGACGGCGCGCGAAACCCACAAGGTCGACATCGCCGATCTCGGCAAGCGGCGCGCGTGAGCGCAAGACAGGACAACGATCGCATGCTGACCAACGCTGTTCCAACCACGCTCGGCCCGATCATCGGGGCCGAGCAGGGGCACGTCAGCGCCTTCAGAGGCGTGCCGTTCGCGACCGCGCGGCGCTTCGCCAAAGCGACGCCGCCGTCTGCGTGGACGGAGCCGCGCCAATGCACGGATTACGGCGCTTATGCGCCGCAGCCCGGCCATCTTGATCAGGCGGAGGAATCCTGTCTCAGCCTGAATATCTGGACGCCGGGCAGCGCCGATCGCCCGCTGCCGGTGCTTTTCTTCATCCATGGCGGCGCCTTCATCACTGGCGGCGGCGCCGACTATGACGGCGCATTCCTCGCGGCGCACGGTCCGGCCGTCATCGTCACCATCAACTACCGGCTCGGCCCGCTCGGCTTCCTGCAATTGCATCGTCACGGATTGGGCGAGGCCAACAATCTCGCGATCTCGGATTCACTCGCGGCGCTCGACTGGGTCCACGCCAACATCGCCAATTTCGGCGGCGATCCGGACCAGGTGACGCTGTCGGGCCAGTCGGCCGGCGCATCCATGGTCATTGCGCTCGCAACGCTGCCGCAAGCCAAGGGCAAGTTCGCCCGCGCGCTGGCGCTGAGCGCGCCGGGCCGCAGTATCATGAGCACGGAGCATGCCGACCAGGGCGCGCGCCGCGTGCTGGCCGAGCTCGAACTCGAGCACGACACCGCTGCGATCGCATCCGTGCCGCTGCCAAAGCTCTTTGCCGCAGTGGAGCGCGTCGGCCGCAGGATCGCTGATGAAACCACCTCGGGCACATTGTTCGGCCCGGTGCTCGACGGCACCGTGATCCCGCGCGAGCCGCGCGATGTCTTTGCCGAGGGAGGCTTGCGCCACATTCCGCTCTGGCTCGGCTCCTGCCGCGACGAGATGGTGATGTTCCTCAAGAGCACGCCGCCGGCCGCGATGATCCGCACCACCGAGCGCAATGTGCGCGCCGCCTTCGGCGATGCCGGCTGGGAGCGTCTGCTCGGCTGCTACCGCGGGTCGGCGCGCCTCGACGAGGATCCGTACGAGGCGCTGCTGTCGGATGCATTCTGGCATCGCCCGATGGCCGATCTCGCGCGGCATCACGCGGCCGCAGGTGGCGCGGTGTGGCTGAGCCGGTTCGACCATCGCCCGACGCTGGAACCGTTCCTGTCGCAAGGACCGACCCACGGTGCCGACAATGCGTGCCTCTGGGCGCATCTGCCTGACTTCATCGATCGTCCGATCCTAAAGCGCAAGGGCGGCCCGATGACCCCGGCCGATATCGACGTCGCGGCACGGTTTCAGAGCAGCCTGCTGCGCTTCGTGACGACAGGCATGCCTGATGTCGCGGAAGCCTGGCCGCGGTTCGAGCGGGCCAAGGAGCCTCTCGCAATCTTCGGGCAACCGTTTCATATTGTACCTCTCAACGAAGGTGTTCGCTTCCGTCTATGGGCGGAATTGAGCACAGGCTCCAACGATAAAAACAACATCAGGGAGGCCGTATGAGCATCTTGAACAGGAATGCTAAATGGTCCGCTTTGTCGGTCGCTTCGCTCCTTGTGGTGCTGGCTGCTTCGTCCCTCACGGCGCAGATCGTCGCGACGCCTGTTCCCGGAGATCCCGTCAGCATCGATAACGGCGCCGTCTCCGGCAAGGTGCTGCCGTCGAACGTAAGGGCCTATTTCGGCATTCCCTTTGCCGCGCCGCCACTCGGCGATCTCCGCTGGCGCGCGCCGCAAAAGGTCGACGCGTGGCAGGGCGTCTATCACGCCGACCGGCTGGCGCCGGAATGCATCCAGGTGCTGCGCCGGCACAATCTCAATCATTATTTCGGCGAGGAGGCGACCAGCGAGAACTGCCTCTATCTGAACATCTGGGCGAGCGCGGATGCAAGGCAAGGCGCGAAGCTGCCGGTCGTGGTCTGGATCTATGGCGGCGGCTTCACGCTCGGCTCCAGCGGCAGCGCGATGTATGACGGCGAGAACGTCGCGAAGAAAGGCACGATCTTCGTCAGCTTCAACTACCGCGTCGGCATTTTGGGCAATCTCGCCCATCCCGAGCTGACCGCGGAATCGCAAAACCACGCCTCCGGCAATTACGGCCTGATGGATCAGGTCGCGGCGCTGCAATGGGTCAAGCGCAACATCGCGCAATTCGGCGGCGACCCCGACAACGTCACCATCACCGGGCAATCGGCCGGTGCGATGTCGGTCTCGGCGCTGGAGGCGAGCCCGTTGGCCAAGGGCCTGTTCAATCGCGGCTTCGCGATGAGCTTGAGCATGTTCGACAACCGCTTCAAATTCCCGGCGCTCCCCGCCGCCGAGAAGATCGGCCTCGAGGTGCAGTCGGCGCTTGGTGCCGCGTCGCTCGCCGAGATGCGGCAGATCCAGGCCGACAAGATTCTGGCGATCCAGAAGGATTGCCAGCTCGGCTGCGCCGGATCGATCGCCGTGACGCTTGATATCGACGGTTACGTGCTACCCGATACCGTCCCGAACATCTTTGCGGCTGGAAAGCAGAACGATGTTGCGACTGTCGCAGGATTCACGAGCGACGAAAGCTCGAACGAGCTGCGCGCCGCTGGAAATTTAGACGCATATACCGCGGCTGCGAAAAAACTCTACGGCGACCAGGCCGATCGCTTCCTCGCGCTCTATCCTGCCAAGACCGACGGCGAGGCGAAGGCGATGGGCCTGCTTGCGGCGCGCGAAGGGCTGGTCGAGATCGGCACGCGCAACTGGGCGGAAGCCCAGGCCAAGACCGGCAAGGCGCCGTTCTACATGTACATGTTCTCGCGCGTGCATCCGTTCGCGCCGGGCGTCGAGTTCTTCGACAGCCCGCAGAAGATCGGCGCCTATCACACCTCTGACGTGCCTTACTGGTTCGGAACACAGGACGCCTTCAACAAATTCCGCACCACGCGCAACTGGACCGAATTCGACCGCGCGCTGTCCGAACGCATGATGGACACGCTGGTCACCTTCGCGCGCACCGGCAATCCCGCTACGTCGGCAACGCCATGGCCGCAATGGAAGCAGGACGCGCAGACCTATGTCGAGTTCGGCGACGACTCTGGCGTGCGCGAGGAGAACCGGGCGCGGCTCGAGTTCCACACGCCCGCCAACGTCACGCCCTCGACGCCGCGAGTGTCGCGCGACTAGCGCGGGGACGATAGCCATGGTGCACCTGTAATCTGCTTCACAAGCAGAAGCGCCGATCTGCGCTAGATGTAGTCAGGCCCCGCGACCGCGCGGCCGGCTTCGGAGCTGGCGATGATTGCTGCACTGGCAAGAGCAATAACCCGCGCGACGGGGACCAATCTCGACGTCGAAACGCTGAAGATCCTGGTGATCTTCTCAGGCGCGGGCCTGCTCGTCTCGCTCGTGGCTGCGATGATCTACGGACAGGCTTTCAACCCCGCTCTGTTCTGAGCGCGTTGCGATCCGTCAAGCCACCGGATCCTCCGAACGGCTCCGCTCAATTGGCGCCAGTGGCGGTGCGCGCTTGAGGGGAGCATCCTCACGTGGTGCGATGTCACTGCCGGAGAATTGTCCGACCGGCGCGGAGCCGGTGTCCCGATAGGCGACGATCCAGATCAGAAAGCCCAGGACTGCTAGCCCGGCGCCGACGGGACCGGTGGAGGTCCAGCCGAGACCCTGGCGAATGGCGAGGCCGCCGAGGAATGGGCCGAGCGCATTGGCGGTGTTGAACGCCGAATGGTTGAGCGCGGCAGCGAGCGCCTGTGCGTCTCCAGCGACGTCCATCAGCCGCGTCTGCAGCACGGCCCCGAGCGCAACGCTGGCGCCGATTGCGAAAATGTCGATCGCGAGCAGCCAGGGATTGCCGGCGGCGAGCGGAAACGCCAGCAGCGCCACGGCCGCGAACAGCAGGATGACACCTGCCGTCGGCATCAGCGCGCGGTCGGCGAAGCGCGGCACGAACAGATTGCCGAGCGTGGCGCCGATGCCGAATATCGCGAGGAAGAACGGAATGACCTCGGTGCTGACCTTGGTGACCTCGATCAATGTCGTCGCCAGATAAGTGTAGACGGCGAACATGCCGCCGAAGCCGATAGCGCCGATCGCGAGCGTGTTCCAGACGCGGCGGCTTCGGAGCGCACCGAGCTCGCGCAGCGGATCGGATCGGCCGGCCTGGTCGCGCGGGGCGAACAGCGCACACAGCAGCATCGTGAGCAGCGCCAGCACCGACACGAGCCCGAAGCTGGCACGCCAGCCGACTACCTGGCCAATCAGATTGGCCAGCGGCACACCGATGATGGTGGCGACGGTCAGGCCGAGCATCACCTGGCCGATCGCCTGCGAGCGGCGATGTTGCGGAACGAGCGAGGCCGCGACCAGCGCGGCGATACCGAAATAGGCGCCGTGCGGGAGCCCTGAGAGAAAGCGGGCCGCGATCATCGCGCCAAAGCCCGGTGAAAGCGCGGTGAGGGCGTTGCCGAGTGCAAATATGGCCATCAAGACCAGCAACTGCGTGCGTCGCGCGAACCGCGCGCCGAGCACGGCGATCAGGGGGGCGCCCAGCACCACCCCGAGGGCGTAGGCGCTGATCGCGTGTCCGGCGGTCGGCTCATCGATATGAAGGTCAGCCGCGAAGAACGGCAGCAGGCTCATCGATGCGAATTCGGTGGTTCCGATCGCAAAGCCGCCCATCGCGAGCGAGAACAGGACGATGGCGAGATGAGGGGGCGCGGAAGCCGAATTCGAGTGCGCGCTTGGCGAGGTCGCGTGAGGCGAGGGCGTCATGTGTCCTGCATCGGTGGCGTCGAGGGGAACCAGCCCGGCAAACGTCGCCACCCCTGCAGTCTTTGTCTCACCTACTTAAACGCGCATGGATTCGCGTCAACACCGGAAGCGCCACGTAAGGCGACGCGCATATCAGCGTCCCGGTTTGCTCAGGGCATCCGCGTCAATGTGTCTCGTGAAACCGGCTCAAAAACGCCTTCAGCCGTTCGCTGCGCGGCTGGCGGATGGTTTCTTCCGGTGTGCCGATCTCGGCCATGATGCCGTCGTTCATGAAGCCGACGCGGGTGGAGACGTCCGCGGCGAAGGCCATCTCGTGGGTGACCAGCACCATGGTCATGCCTTCGGCGGCAAGGCTGCGGATCACGGAGAGCACTTCGCCGACGAGCTCGGGATCGAGCGCCGAGGTCGGCTCGTCGAACAGCATCACGTCAGGTTTCATCGCGAGCGCACGCGCGATGGCAACGCGCTGCTTCTGGCCGCCGGACAGGCGGCTCGGGAAGGCGTCGGCCTTGTCGGCAAGGCCGACTTTTGCCAGCAGGTCTCGGCCGAGGTCGTTGGCCTCGGCCTGCGTCATGCCTTTCACCTGCGCCGGACCCTCGGTGACGTTGGCGAGCACCGACATATGCGGGAACAGATTGAAATGCTGGAACACCATCCCGACGCTGCGCCGAAGCAGCGCAAGCTGCGCATCGCCGGCGGCGCGTACCTCCTTGCCGAACGAGAACTTGTGTGCGCCGATCGCGAGCTCGCCTTGCTGCGGCATTTCCAGCAAGTTCAGGCAGCGCAAAAAGGTCGACTTGCCGGAGCCGGAGGCGCCGATCAGGGTGACGACCTCGCCGCGCACGACCGCGAGCGAGACGCCCTTGAGCACCTCGTTGTCGCCGAACGCCTTGTGGATGTTGTTTGCGATCAGAGCGTTCATCGATGCGCTCCCATCCTGAGCTCGACCCTATCAGCGACCAGCGTCAGCGGGAACAGCACGACGAAATAAAGCACGGCGATCGTGGTGTAGACCTCGAGCGGCTTGTAGCTCGACGCCGTGATCACCGTTCCCTGATAGAGCAGGTCTCCAACCGCGACCACCGACACCAGCGAGGTGTTTTTCAGCTGCATGATGGTCTGGTTGATGAAGGAGGGGATCATCACTTGGGTGGCCTGCGGCAGCACGATGCGGCGAAAGATCTTGCCGCGGCGCATACCGATGGCGCGGCCGGCCTCCCACTGGCCGGTGTCAACGGCCTCAATGCCGCCGCGGAAGATTTCGGCGTAGAATGAGCCGGCATAGAGCGACAGCGCGATGAAGCAAGCCATCGCCGGTGACATGTCGACGCCGATCAGGACCGGCAGGGCGTAGTAGACCCAGATCAGCTGCACCAGCAGCGGCGTGCAGCGGAACACTTCGATGTAGAGACGCAACGGCACCGTGATCAAACGCGGCGCCGTCGTGCGCAGGATGCCGACGCACAGTCCGATGGCGAGACCCGCGACCACGGTGGTCACCGTGTAGAACAGGGTGACCAGGAGCCCCTGCCAGATCAGGCCCCAATATGGCTTGAGCGCCGCGAAGTCCCAGACATACATGGTCGATCAGAACTGCACTTCGGGCGGGAGATCGTCGGCAGTGAGGCCAACGGCCTCGAAGCCCTTCAGCATCCATTCGCGGGTCTGGCCCATCGAGCGGTTGTAGTCGGCCCAGGCGCTGAGGAAATCCTTGTAGCGGCGATCGCTCTCGGCGCGGATGCCCATGTTGGTCGGCAGCGTCAGCAGCGGGCGCGGAATCGCGAGCTCGCCGATGTTGGGGTTCTTCTTCAGCGTCGAGACCGAGAGCACCGCCAGCGAGACGTTGCAGTCGGCACGTCCTGTTGCGACCGCAAGGATCGCCTCGTCGCGGCTCTTGAAGCCGAGGATGTTCGCTTTCGGGCAGTAGCGGCGCGCGATGGTCTCGTGGGTCGATCCGATATCGACCGCGATCTTCACTTCGGGCTTGTTGAGATCGGCCCAGGTCTGCGGCTTGGCAAAACCCTTCTTGGTGATGACGGTGAAGGCGTGCACCAGGATCGGGGTCGAGAAGTCGATCACCAGCGCACGCTCCGGCGTCGGGTTCACGGCGAAGGCGAGGTCGACCTTGTCGGCCTGGAGATCGAGGATCTGGTTGCCCCAGGTCGATTCCAGCGTCTCGAGCTTGGCGCCGAGCTTGCTCGCGATGTCCTTGGCCATCTCGATGCAGGCGCCCGACCATTCATTGGTGGCGAGATCCTTATGGAAGTAGGGCTCCTGTCCGACGATGACGGCGACCCGCAACACGCCATTCTTCTTGATGCGGTCGAGCGTGGAAGTCGGTGCGTCGGCCTTGGCTGCACCGCTTGCGGCAGCCATCGCAGCGCCCGCGAGCGCGACAGTGGTGAGAGCGTCCCTGCGATTCATGGTCTCTGTCTCCCTGGATTTTCGGTCGGATCGTCTCCGGCCACTGGACTATTTCTGTATTCAGGATAAAATGCAATACGGTATTTCAAGTTGCTGACCATTTGGGCGGCAAGGCAGAAATGAGCCCAATATCTTGGCAGGATTGCGTAAAATTCCTGAAAGTCGGGGATTGCAAATCGCATTTAAGTCTGAATACAAGACTGTACGCAATATCGAGATGTGCTGAAGGAGAGGCCTGTGCGCGCCCTATTCGTCGATGCGAACGAGACCCTGGCGGCGGTGACCGACAAGCTGCTGGCCTCGCAGAAGCTGCCGGTCAGCATCAACCGCAATCCCTCCATCAAGCCCGACGATCTGCCCGGTCTGCTCGGCGACGCCGAGATCATGATCGTCGACCACACCGCGGTGCCGAGTGCGATCGCTGAAAAGTGCAAGGCGCTGAAGCATGTCGTCTTCCTCGGCACCGGCGCGCGCAGCTACATGAATCCGGAAGAGCTCGGTGAGCTTGGCATCTCCGTGCACACCATCAAGGGTTATGGCGACACCGCCGTGGCCGAATGCGCGATCGCGCTGATGTGGGCCTCCGCCAAGAGCTTTGGCGAGATGGACCGCGGCATGCGTGAAGGCAACTGGCTGCGCCGTGACGCGGTCCAGCTCACCGGCAAGACGCTCGGCCTGATCGGTTTCGGCGGCATCGCCGCGGAAGCCGCGCGCATGGCGTCGGGCTGCGGCATGAAGGTGATCGCCTGGAACAGGACCCCGAAGACCCATCCCGGCGTCGAGTTCGTGTCGCTGGAGAAGCTGCTGGCCGAGAGCCACGTGATCTCGCTGCATCTTCTGCTCAACGACGAGACCAAGGGTTTTCTGTCGCGCGAGCGCATCGCACAGATGCGTCCCGGCAGCATTTTGATCAACACCGCGCGCGGTGCCGTCGTTGACGAGGATGCAATGCTCGACGCGCTCCGCTCCGGCCACATTGCCCACGCCGGCCTCGACGTCTTCACCGTCGAACCGCTGCCATCAGGTCATGCCCTGACCAAACTGCCGAACGTGACACTGTCGGCGCATTCGGCGTTCCGTACGCCCGAGGCCAGCGACAATCTCATTGGTGCTGCGCTCGATCACTGCCGCCGCATCATCGCCACCGGCAAGTAAAGCAATAAGGACAACCCATGTCGGACATCGCCCGCATCGACCAGAACGCCCGCCGCAGCCGCGCCTCCGTGTTCGGCGATCTCGTCTTTCTCGCCGGCCAGGTGGCGGATACCAAGACCGCCGACATCACCCAGCAGACCAAAGAGGCGCTGGCGAAGGTCGACGACATGCTGGCGCGCGCCGGCACCGACAAGTCGCGCCTGCTCAGCGTCCAGGTCTGGCTCAAGACCATGGACGATTTCGACGCCATGAACGCGGTCTATGATGCCTGGGTCGTGGCGGGCAACACGCCGAGCCGCGCCTGCGGCAAGGTCGAGCTCGCCGATCCCGCCTTCCGTATCGAAGTGATCGCGATCGCCGCGCGCGCGTAGAGGCCGGCCGTGACTGTCAGGGCACCCGCATCGACGTTTCGCCCGGCCCAGCGCATCAGCGCGATCGGCGTCTCCGAGATCTTGAAGATCGGCGCGGTCGCGCAGCGGCTGAAGCGCGAGGGGCGGCCGGTGATCGTGCTGGGCGCCGGCGAACCTGATTTCGACACGCCCGACCATGCCAAGGACGCGGCCGAGCGCGCTATCCGCGCCGGCCAGACCAAATACACCATCCTCGACGGCTCGGTCGAATTGAAAGCGGCGATCGCGGAAAAATTCCGCCGCGAGAACGATCTCGTCTATGCCGCCGACGAGATCACCGCCGGCGCCGGCGCCAAGCAGGTGATCCACAACGCCTTCATGGCCAGCTTAAGTCCCGGCGACCAGGTGATCCTCGCCGCGCCCTACTGGACCAGCTATGCCGACATGGTGCGCATTGCCGACGGTACGCCGGTCGATGTGCTTTGCCGCGAGGACAACGGCTTTCGCCTCGATGCCGCCGATCTCGAACGTGCAATCACGCTGAAGACGCGCTGGCTGCTCTTGAACTCGCCGTCCAATCCGACGGGTGCAGCCTATTCGGCCGCGCAACTGCGCCCGATCCTCGACGTGCTCAAGCGCCATCCGCATGTCTGGCTGATGGCGGACGACATCTACGAGCACCTGATCTATGACGGCATGCCGTTCGTCACGGCGGTAGCACTCGAACCGAGCCTGAAATCGCGCACGCTGACCGTCAACGGCGTCTCCAAGGCCTACGCCATGACCGGCTGGCGCGTCGGTTATGGCGGCGGCCCGCGCGAATTGATCGCGGCGATGGCGGTGGTGCAGAGCCAGAGCACGACCAATCCGTCCTCGGTGAGCCAGGCCGCCGCGATCGCCGCGCTGACGGGGCCGCAGGACGTGCTGATCGAACGCCGCGCCGCGTTCCAGCGCCGCCGCGACATCGTGGTCGATGCGCTCAACGCCATCGACGGCGTCACCTGCCGCCGGCCGGAAGGCGCGTTCTACACCTATGCCAGCTGCGCCGGCCTGATCGGCCGCCGCACGCCTGATGGTGCCATCATCGACAGCGATGCCGCGTTCTGCCGCTTTCTGCTGGAGAGGCATGACGTGGCCGTGGTGCCGGGCAGCTGTTTCGGCCTTGCACCTTATTTCCGCCTGTCCTACGCCACCTCGGAACAAAATCTGCGCGAGGCCGTGAAGCGCATCGCCAAAGCCTGCAGGGAGCTGTCATGACCATTCGCAACACCCGCACCGGGGGCCAGATCCTGATCGATCAATTGGTCGCTCAAGGTGTCGATCGCGTCACCTGCGTGCCGGGCGAGAGCTATCTCGCGGCGCTGGACGCGCTGCATGACAGTCCGATCGACGTCGTGATCTGCCGCGCCGAAGGCGGCGCCGCGATGATGGCGGAAGCCTATGGCAAGCTCACGGGACGCCCGGGCGTCTGCTTCGTCACCCGCGGTCCCGGCGCGACCAATGCCAGCCACGGCGTCCACATCGCGATGCAGGACTCCACGCCGATGATCCTGTTCGTCGGCCAGGTCGATACCGGCATGCGCGAGCGCGAGGCGTTCCAGGAGCTCGACTACAAGGCGGTGTTCGGCACCATGGCGAAATGGGCGGTCGAGATCGATCGCCCCGATCGCATTCCGGAGTTGGTCGCGCGCGCCTTCCGCGTCGCCATGCAGGGCCGTCCGGGTCCGGTCGTGATTGCGCTGCCGGAAAACATGCTGACCGAGACAGCGGCGGTGGCCGACGCCATGCGCATCGAGCCGGCGGTGAGCTGGCCCGCGCCCGCTGATATCGAACAGGTCAGCGCGATGCTTGCCGGCGCCAAGGCGCCGCTGGTCATCCTCGGCGGCTCGCGCTGGACGGATGATGCGACCAAGAGCATCGCGCGCTTTGCCGAGCGGTTCGACCTGCCGGTCGCGACTTCATTCCGCCGCGCGTCGCTGATCGACGCCGACCATTCGCATTATGCCGGCGACCTCGGCATCGGGCCGAGCCCGGGCCTGAAGGCGCGCATTGATAACGCCGATGTCATTCTACTCATCGGCGGCCGCATGTCGGAAATGCCGTCGTCGTCCTACACGCTGCTCGACATTCCCACCCCGAAGCAGAAGCTGATCCACGTGCATCCGGGCTCGGAAGAGCTCGGCCGGATCTATCAGCCGGCGCTCGCGATCCAGGCGACGCCCGCCGCGTTCGCCGCCGCCGTCGAGACGCTAAAGCCTTCAGGCGCAGTCGCCTGGAAGGGCGAGGCCGCCAAGGCGCATGCCGATTATCTCGCCTGGACCGACAAGGCGCGCGAGCTGCCGGGCACATTCCAGTATGGCCAGGTCATGACCTGGCTGCGCGATCGCCTGCCGAAGGACGCGATCGTCTGCAACGGTGCCGGCAACTATGCCGGCTGGATCCATCGCCATCATCGCTTCCACAGCTTTGCGGCTCAGCTCGCGCCGACCTCGGGCTCGATGGGCTATGGCGTGCCGGCGGGTGTGCTGGCCAAGCGGCAATATCCGGATCGCGTCGTCGTCGCCTTTGCCGGTGACGGCTGCTTCCTGATGAACGGCCAGGAATTCGCGACCGCCGTGCAGTATGACGCGCCGCTGGTCGTCATCGTCGTCGACAATTCGCAATACGGCACCATCCGTATGCACCAGGAGCGCGACTATCCCGGTCGCGTCGTCGGCACCCAGCTCAAGAATCCTGATTTTGCGATGTACGCAAAAGCGTTCGGCGGCCATGGCGAGCGGGTCGAACGCACGGAAGAATTCGCCCCGGCGTTCGAGCGTGCGCTCGCCTCGGGCAAGCCGTCGATCCTTCATTGCATCATCGATCCACGCGCGATGTCGGTCGGCAAGGATTTCACGCCTGCGGTGAAGGCCTAAGCGATGTCGGAAGGCCGCCACGTCGCCATCATCGGAGCAGGCGCGGTCGGCGTAATCAGCGCCATCGAGGCGCTGCGCGAGGGTCATCGCGTCACGCTGATCGACGCAAGCGAGCCCGGTGGCGAACAGGCGGCGAGTTACGGCAATGCCGGCTGGCTCTCCTCCCATTCGGTGATCCCGCCGGCCGAGCCGGGCATCTGGAAGAAGGTGCCTGGCTATCTCCTCGATCCACTCGGGCCCCTCGCGATCCGCTGGTCCTACTTGCCGAAGGCGCTGCCATGGCTGATCAGATATCTGCTCTCGGGCTGGACCGAGGCGCGGGTCGAGAGGACCGCGTTTGCGCTGCGCGATCTTCTGAAGGATGCACCGCTGCTGCACAGGAAGCTCGCAGAAGAAGCCGGCGTTCCTGAGTTGGTCGAGCGCAACGGCGTGATGCATGTCTTCCCGTCGCGCGGCAACTTTGACAACGATCTCGGCTGGCGGCTGCGCAAGAAGGTCGGTGTCGAATGGATAGAGCTCAACGCCGACGAGATGCGTCAGCGCGAACCGGATCTGCATCCGCGCTACACCTTTGGCGTGGTGGTGGAAGAGGCCGGCCGTTGTCGCGATCCCGGCGCTTATGTCGCCGCGCTTGCACAGCATGCGCTCGCGAACGGTGCGAAGCTTGTGCGCGCCAAAGCGACCGGGCTGAAACTGAGCGGCAACAAGCTCGTCGCCGTCCTCACCGAGACTGGTGAAATTCCCTGCGATGCCGCGGTCGTTGCTGCCGGCGCGCATTCTAAGCGATTGACCGCATCGGTCGGCGACCCGCTCCCGCTTGAAACTGAGCGCGGCTATCACGTCATGATCGAGCATCCGGAATCGGGGCCGCGCAGCTCGATGATGGCGTCCGACGCAAAAATGGTGGTGAACTGGACCGACAAGGGCCTGCGCGCCGCCGGCACCGTCGAGATCGCCGGCTTAGAGGCCGCGCCGAACTGGAAGCGCGCCGAGATTTTGCGCAACAACCTCCTCAGCATGTTCCCAAAACTGCCAAAGGACATTCCGGCCTCGCGGATCAAGACCTGGTTCGGGCATCGGCCGAGCATGCCGGATGGACGCCCCTGCATCGGCTATTCGCGCGCCTCGCGCGACATCGTCTATGCCTTCGGGCACGGCCATATCGGGCTGGTCAGCTCGGCCCGCACTGGCCGTCTCGTCGCCCAGCTTTTGAGCGGCAAGCCGCCCGAAATTCCGCTCGCACCGTTCGCACCCGCTCGCTTCCTCTGAGATCGCATCATGACCACTGCAGCCAACTCGTCTTCCCGCATCGCCCGTGGCGGCAAGGCCATCTATGGCGCGCCGCTCGGCATCCTGATGCTGGAAGCGCGCTTCCCCCGCATTCCCGGCGACATGGGCAACGGCACGACCTGGCCATTCCCCGTGCTCTATCGCGTGGTGAGCGGCGCTTCGCCGGAGAAGGTGGTGCTGAAGGGCGCGGCTGGCCTGCTGCCTGATTTCATCGATGCGGCGCAGGATCTGGTGCGGCTCGGGGCCGAAGCCATCACCACCAATTGCGGCTTCCTCTCGCTGTTTCAGAAGGAGATCGCGGCGGCCGTCGGCGTTCCCGTTGCGACCTCGTCGCTGATGCAGGTGCCGTGGGTTCAGGCGACCTTGCCGCCCGGCAAGCGCGTCGGCCTCGTCACGGTGTCGGGCTCGACCCTGACGCCGGCCCATCTCGAAGGTGCCGGTGTGCCGCTCGATACGCCGCTGGTCGGCACCGAGCACGGCAAGGAATTCTTTCGCGTCCTGATCAAGGCCGAGAAGGACGATATGGATGTGGCGCAGGCCGAGCGTGACGTGGTCGAGGCGGGCAAGCAGCTGGTCGCTGAGAACCCCAACGTTGGCGCCATCGTGCTCGAATGTACCAACATGCCGCCCTATGCGGCAGCGTTGCAGGCTGAGGTCGGATTGCCCGTTTACGACATCTATTCCATGATCACCTGGTTTCATGCTGGACTGCGCCCGCGCGCATTTGCCTAAAGTCTGGCTCGCGAGCTCCTCACAACCTGTGCTCTCGTTTGCATTGCAATCGCGCCCACAGCCCCGGTATATTAGGCTGTGTGCGGGCATGAATGCAGCTAATGATGAGCAACGTGGAACTGGCCTCCGATAGTATCGTCGATCGCGTCTATGAACAGCTCAAGGCGATGGCCGTGAGCTATGAGTTCAAGCCGGGCGAACGGCTCAACGAAGGCGAGCTGGCTAAACGTCTTGGCGTCAGCCGCACGCCGCTGCGCGAGGCGCTCAACCGTCTCAACACGGAGGGCTTCCTGCGCTTCACGCCCGGCAAGGGATTCTTCTGCCGCGAACTCGACGCGCACGAGATTTTTGATCTCTACGAGCTGCGCAAGTCGATCGAGGTCGCCTCGGTGCGCCTCGCCATCAAGCGCGCCAAGGATGAAGACATCGACGCGCTGCTGAAATTCCTCGAAGCCACCGGCCCCGATCCCGGCGAGCGTTCCTCGGTGGAGCTGGTCGAGCTCGACGAGACCTTTCACGAGCGGCTGATGGCGATGTCGAACAACGCCGAGATGCTGCGCGTGCTCCGCAACGTCAACGCCCGCATCCGCTTCGTGCGCTGGATCGACATGGACAGCATCAACCGCTCCAACACGCAAGCCGAACACCGCGCTGTCGTCGTGGGCCTGAAGGCGCGCGACGAAGAGGCTTGCGTCTCGGTGCTGGAGAAGCACATCGATCGCCGATTGGATCGCATTACGTCAGCGATCAAGGAAGGCTACGCGCAGATCTACATGCCGGCGGCGGCAAGAGCTGCGACGAACTAGGGGCTGTCTCCGCGATCGCGGTATCGTAGGGTGGGCAAAGCGACTTGTCCGCCATAGCTCGAAGAGCGACGGCGGAAGCGTGCCCACCACTTGATCGTGGGCACGGCGCAAGTGCGCCTTTGCCCACCCTACGATTTCGGACTCGCGGAGAGATATCCCGTCTCGCAGCCACGCGGCGATTCACCCGCACCGCAAGAAAAACCCAGCTATACAATCCTTCAATACCTGCTCATGCCAGACGGTCAGAGCTTTCGTAATCGAACATCGCTAGCGTGCCGCTCGAAAATCACGGAGACACGCGGTGCATAGCCCCCAACCCAATTCCGACACGCGCAGCAGCGACGACTGGCCGTCCGGACTCTATCGCATCCTCAAAGCCGCCGACGTCAGGCAGATGTCGTACGTGCCGGATGCCGGCCACAGCCAGCTGATCCGCATGTTCTCGGCCGACCGCGACGTCACCACCAATGTGCTGACGACCGAAGAGGAAGGCATCGCGATTGCCGCCGGCGCCTGGCTCGGCGGGCAGCGCAGCGTGCTGCTGATGCAGTCGAGCGGGGTCGGCAATTGCATCAACATGCTGTCGCTGTCGGCGATCGGCCGCTTTCCGCTTTTGATGCTGGTGACGATGCGCGGCGAATGGGCCGAGTTCAATCCCTGGCAGGTGCCGATGAGCCGGGCGACGCAACCCTCGCTGGAGGCGATCGGCCTGAAGGTGATGCGGGCGGAGACGGCGGAAGATCTGGTCGAGACGGTCGAATCTGCGGCCGCGCTCGCCTACGATTCCGACCAGCAGATCGCGGTTCTGATCGCGCAGCGCCTGATCGGCAAGAAGAAGTGGTGATATCGATGACCGTTGCCTCCCAGCTCGATCGCCGCGCCGCCGTTGCGGCCCTTCTCAAGAACCGCAAGGATACGCTGGTCGTATCCGGCCTCGGCTCTCCCACTTACGATCTGCATTCCGTCGGCGACCACGACGGCAATTTCTATCTCTGGGGTGCCATGGGCGGCGCCGCGCTCATCGCGCTTGGATTGGCGCAGGCCCAGCCGGGCAAGCGCGTCCTCGCTTTGACTGGCGACGGTGAGCAGCTGATGGGTCTTGGCGGTCTCGCCACGATTGGCGTCGCGAGCCCGCGCAATCTCGACATCGTCGTGATCGACAACCAGCATTTTGGCGAGACCGGGATGCAGGCGAGCCACACCGGCCGTGGCGTCGATCTCACGGCGATCGCGACTGCCTGCGGCTTTGCCGCAGCCGCGACCGTGCGGACGCTCGCGGAGGTGCAACGCCTCGCCGCTGATATTGCCAAGCCGGCCGATGGCCCGCGGCTTTTTGTCATCAAGGTGTTGGCCGAAAATCCGCCGCGCTCGCTGCCCTCGCGCGATGCTGTCTTTATCAAGAACCGGTTCCGTGCTCATCTCGGGTTTGCTGCGGCTTGAACTGGAGTCCTCTCCGGGATAGGTCGCCGCGTAAGCAGCTATCCTGGAGTGAGACCCATGAAACTATCCGGCAAGGTCGCCGCCATCACCGGCGCGGCACGCGGCATCGGCAAGGCTTGCGCAAAGCGGTTCCTCGATGACGGCGTCAAGGTCGTCATCTCGGATATTGATGCCGAGGCTCTTGCCCAAACGGCCGCCGAACTCGGGCGACCGGACGCCTTGCGCACCGTGGTCGGCAATGTCGCCAAGCGCACTGATGTGGATCAGCTCGTCGCAGCCGCCGTGAAAGAGTTCGGCCGGCTCGACATCATGGTCAACAATGCCGGCGTTGCGCGCAACCGGGACATTCTGGAGATTTCCGAACAGGAATTCGACGATGTCATCGGTATCAATCTGAAGGGCGCGTTCTTCGGCGTGCAAGCGGCCGCAAAGCAGATGATCGCGCAACGCGGTGGCGGGGTTATCATCAACATGTCCTCGGTGAATGCGTTGTTGGCGATTCCGGCGCTGGCGACCTACGCCATGTCCAAGGGCGGTATGAAGCAGCTGACCTCGGTCGCGGCCGTCGCGCTCGCCCCGCACAACATCCGCGTCGTCGCGGTCGGCCCCGGCACGATCCTGACCGATATGGTCGCGTCCTCGATCTACACCTCGGACGATGCCCGCAGGACCGTGATGTCGCGCACGCCGGCCGGCCGCGGCGGCGAGCCGAGCGAGGTTGCCTCGGTTGTTGCATTCTTGGCGAGCGACGATGCGTCCTATATCACCGGGCAGACCATCTATCCCGATGGCGGCCGGCTGATCCTGAACTACACGGTGCCGGTGAAGGACAAGTAGGCTTCACTCCGCGGCGATCGTCATGCCGTAGCCGAGCCGCTTCGAGATGTGGCCGGCGCAGTCGCGCAGGGCATGGGCGATGGGGCTGTCCCAGCGGGCATCGAACGTGCCTTCCGGACCCATCGCGGTGATGACCAGCGCAACGTGGCCGGCATGGTCGAACACGGGCGCGGAAAACGCGTTCACACCGGGCAGGGGATCGCCGAGCGCGCGGGCGAGGCCGTGCTTGCGCACCTCAGCAAGCATCTCGGCGACCTTCGCGCCTTTGACAGCCCGCTTCGGATTGTAGCCGACGCCATGGCGGTCGAGACCGCTCTCGAGCGCGGCGTTGATCGTCTTCTCCGGCAGGAACGCCGCAAAGGCGCGGCCGGTTGCCGTCTCCAGCAACGCCATCACCGAGCCGGCGCGCATCACGATGTGCACGGGCTGGCCGGGCTCCTCCAACTGCACCACGGTCGGGCCGTGCGTGCCCCAGACCGCGAGCGAGACCGCGTGTCCGATCTGGTTTGCGAGCGCCGCGATCTTCGGCTGCGCGATGCGGACGCCGGACAGACGTCGCAGGCTGATGAGCCCGAGCTCGAGCGCCAGCGCGCCGATCTCGTAGCGGCCGGTGGTCTCGTCCTGCTCGATCAAGCCGATGCGGGAGAAGCTGGCCAGATAAGGATGCGCCTTGGCCGGCGTCATGCCGGCTTCGCGCGCGAGATCGCGCAGCATCATCGGCTCGCCGCTCTTGGCGAGCGCACGGAGCAGTTCTCCGCCGACCTCGATCGACTGGATGCCGCGGCTTTCTCTCTTCATGCGCCTCCTGGCGTGGCTCGCTTACGCCGCGTCGCGCTTGGCGGCGCTGTCGGCGAGATGACGGCCGGCAATGTAGCCGAAGGTGAGCGCCGGCCCAAGCGTGATGCCCGCGCCGGGATAATTGCCGCCCATGATGCTCGCCATGTCGTTGCCGGCGGCATAGAGACCCGGAATCACCCGGCCTTCTGCGTCGAGCGCGCGTGCGTTCTCGTCGGTGACGACGCCGGCATAGGTGCCGAGATCGCCGATCACCATCTTGATGGCGTAGAATGGCCCGTTCTCGATCGGCGCGACGCAGGGATTGGGGCCGTGCATGGCGTCGCCCTGGTAGCGATTATAGGCCTTCGAGCCTTTGCCGAAGGCGGCGTCATAGCCTTGCGGCGCGGTCGCATTGAACTGCTTGACGGTGTCGGTGAACGCCGTCGCGTCGATGCCGGCCTTCGCCGCCAGCGCTTCGAGTGTCTCGCCGCGCATCAGATAGCCGGTGGTCAAGTGATGACCCAGCGGCATCGGGAACGGCGGCACGCAGCCGAGGCCATACTTGCGCAGCGTTTGGTGATCGCAGACGAGAAACGCGGCGATCTCCTCGCCGGGCTTTGCGGCCTTGATCATGGCCTGGACGAAGTCGTGATAGGAATTGCCTTCATTGGCAAAGCGCTTGCCGTCGCGCATCACCGCGATCACGCCGGGTTTTGCGCGGTCGATGAAATGCGGCATCACGCCTTTCGATCCGTCCTTGCGCGTGGTGAGCGACACCGGCACCCAGGCCGCCGCGTTCGGTAGCCGGTCCTCGACATGCCCGCCGGCGCATTCGGCCAGGCGCAGACCGTCGCCGGTGTTGCCGGTCGGTCCCGGCGAATAATGCTCATTGCCGGTCGGCGCATGCGGAAACATCTTTTTGCGCCGTTCGACATCGTGCGGAAAGCCGCCGCAGGCGAGCACGACGCCTTGTCTTGCGCGAATGCTGACATCGCGTCCCTCGCGTGAAACGATCGCACCGGTGACGGCGCCGTTCTCGACCGTCAGCTCGCGCACGGGCGAGGACAGCCACATCGGAATCTTCAGATCCTGCGCGGATTTCGCCAGGCGCCCGGCGAGCGCGTTGCCGTTGGTCAGGGTCATGCCACGGCCGTAACGCAGCACGTCCATGAGATGCCGCGACAGGCGTTTAGCGACGTAGACCGCCGAAGTCAGCGACTTCGTCACGCGCATGAAATGGATGATCTCCTTGCCGGATCCGAGCATCATGCCGAACACGGTGAGCTCGGGCAGAGGCATGCCCAGCGTCTTGATCTGGTCGCCGAGCTCGCGGCCGTCGAACGGGCGCGTCACCATGGAGCGGCCGCCCTGCGCGCCGCCGGGCGCTTCAGCGTGGTAGTCGGGAAACACCAGCGGCATGTCGAAGCGGAGCGTGGTCTTGGTGGTGAAGAAATCGACAGCTTCAGGGCCTGCGCTCAGGAATGCATCGACGCGCGCAGCGTCAAAATTGTTGCCGGCCTCGTGGCGCAGATAAGTGCGGGCCTGCTCCGGCGTCTCCTCGATGCCATAGGCCTTTGCCAGCGACGTGCCTGGAATCCACAGCCAGCCGCCGGAACGCGCTGTGGTGCCGCCGAAGCGCGGCTCCTTCTCCACGATCAGCACGTCGAGGCCGCGGTAACGCGCGGTGATCGCCGCCGACATGCCGGAGGCGCCGGATCCGGCCACGAGCACGTCGCACTCGTAAGTCTCAATTGCGTTGCGCTCGTTGCCGGTCATGTCTTACCTCACTTCTTCAGCAGCGGACATTTGGATTCGGAGACCGGGCGATAGGCGTCCTCGCCCTTCACGGTCTTGACGATCTCCAGATAATCCCAGGGCTCCTTGGACTGCTCGGGCGACTTCACTCTGGCCAGATACATGTCGCGGATGACGCGGCCATCCTCGCGCAATTTTCCGCCATGAACGAAGGTATCCTCGATCGGCAGCTCGCGCATCTTGGCCATCACCTTGGCCGGATCGTCAGTGCCGGCGGCCTTGATGGCCTTGAGATAATGCAGCACCGAGCCGTAGACGCCGGTGTGGATCATGGTCGGCATCACATTGGTGCGTGCAAAGAACTTCTTCGACCAGGCGCGGGTCGCCTCGTCCATGTTCCAGTACGACGCCGTCGTCATGTAGGTGCCTTGCGCGGCCTTGAGACCGACCGCGTGCACGTCGGTGTCGAACATCAGGAGGCCGACAAGCTTCTGGCCGCCTTGCACCAGGCCGAACTCGCCGGATTGCTTGATCGCGTTGTCGGTGTCCTGACCGGCATTGGCGAAGGCGACGACGTCAGCCTTGGAGCTCTGCGCCTGCAGTGCAAAGGAGGAGAAGTCCGCCGTGTTGGTCGGATGCTTGACGCCGCCGAGCACCTTGCCGCCCATCTCGTTGATGAAGCGGGTGGCGTCCTTTTCGAGCTGCTGGCCGAAAGCATAGTCCGCAGTAATGAAATACCAGGACTTGCCGCCTTCCTTGATCACGGCGGAGGCCGTCACCTTCGACAGCGCGTAGGTGTCGTAGGTGAAGTGCACGGTGTTCGGGCTGCACAGCTCGTCGGTGAGCGAGCTTGCGCCGGGGCCGGAGAGCAGCGCGATCTTGTTGCGCTCGCGCACCATGTTGTGCACGGCGATCGCGATGCCGGAATTGGGAATGTCGGCGACGGCGTCGACCTTGCCGTTGTCGAACCAGCCGCGCACGATATTCACGCCGACATCGGTCTTCATCTGGTGATCGGCGCTGATGATCTCGATCGGCTTGCCGAGCACGGTCGGCCCAAATTCTTCCACCGCCATTTTCGCGGCCTCGACCGAACCCGGCCCGCTATTGTCGCGGCCCCAGCTCGACAGATCCGTCAGCACGCCGATCCGTACCACGTCGTCGGAAACTTGCGCGGTGGCAGCCGTCGTCATCGCAGTAGAAGTCATCGCCGCGAGCATGGCGCAGGCCCAAAGCCCTCTCATCGTCATTCCCTCTCTTTTATGGGCCGCTTGGCGCGGCCGGTTGTTCTGGGATTGAATTAGATATTAGCAAATGAATTTGTCAATGGCGAATAATTGCGCGGATTGGGTTCCCTGACCGCCTTGCAGGCGGTGCGGAGATAGATGCGTAGCCGCTTCAACACCCGTCATTGCGACGAAGCAATCCAGACTGCCTCACAGAGAAAGTCTGGATTGCTTCGCTGCGCTCGCAATGACGGGTGTGGGGACAGCGGCGCGAAAATCTCGCATCGTGATCCCGGCGAGGCGCAATGCTTCCGCAGGTTGCAACCATCACCACGATTGGCCATGATGCCAACCGGAATTCTTGGGGCGCGCATGGCAATGACGGCAGCAACGGGGGTCTCCGCAGCGACGGAGCAATCGACGACGGCGCATGTGGTGTGGGCAAGTGCGCTCGGCACCGCGATCGAGTGGTACGACTTCCTGATCTACGGTACCGCCGCCGCGCTCGTGTTCAACAAGCTGTTCTTTCCGAGCTTCGACCCCTTCGTCGGCACGCTCGCGGCATTCTCGACCTATGCGGTCGGCTTCGCGGCACGGCCGATCGGCGGCGCGATCATCGGTCATTACGGCGACCGGCTCGGTCGCAAGACAATGCTGGTCGCAACCATGATTGCGATGGGGCTCGGCACGTTCCTGATCGGATCCCTGCCGACCTACAGTCAGATCGGTGTCTGGGCGCCGATCCTGCTCGTCATCCTGCGCTTCGTCCAGGGCATCGGGCTCGGCGGCGAATGGAGCGGCGCGGTCGTCATGGTCGCCGAGCATGCCGGCAACCGCCGCGGCTTCTACGGCAGCTTGGTGCAGATCGGCTTTCCCGTCGGCGTCGCCGCCTCCACCGGCATTTTCGGGCTGATGACACAGCTGCCCGAAGCGGACTTCCTGAGTTGGGGTTGGCGCGTGCCGTTCCTGATCAGCATTCTTCTTGTCGGGGTCGGCCTTATCGTGCGGCTCAAGCTTGCGGAGACGCCGCACTTCAAGGAAGTTGTCGAGCGCAAGGAAGTGCTGGCGCAGCCGGTCTGGGAAGTGCTTCGCCGCGACTGGCGCAGCTTTCTGCTGGCGATCGGCATCACGGTGTCGGAAGTCGGGCTGGCTTATCTCCTCACCGTCTTCATCGTGGTCTACGCCACGACGAAGCTCGGCCTGTCGCGTCAGGTGATCCTGAATGCTGTGGTCTATGCCGCGATCGTCGAGTTCGCGACGCTGCCGCTGGCAGGCTGGCTCTCGGACATCTTCGGTCGCAAGGCGCTCTATCTCGCCGGCGGCGTATTCTCGGTGGCCCTGGCGTTTCCGCTGTTCTGGTTTCTTGATACAAAAGAGCCGGTGCTGATCACGCTTGCGCTCATCGTCACGATGACGCTGACGCATGCGCTGCTGTTCGGACCCAAGGCCGCGTTCATGCCGGAGTTGTTCCGCACCCCGGTGCGCTACAGCGGCGCCTCGCTCGGCGCAAATGTCGCAGCCGCGTTGAGCGGCGGCTTCTCGCCGCTGATCGCGACCGCGCTGCTCGCGTGGGCTGGCTCTTACTGGCCGGTGTCGCTCTACATCATCGCGCTCTCGATCATCACGATCATCGCGACGCTGATGGCGCCGGAGACGGCCCGCGACACGCTGAGATCGTAAAGACCCCGCCACCGGCGTGTATACATGTCCTGACGCCGTCTTATGCGCGCTGCCGAAAGCGAATGCAGCCGCCTGAATCATTGACCAGAGGGGTTCAGGGGGCGTGCTCTCATCAACAAAACAATGCCGCGCCGCGCGGACCGGCGTTGCTGGCATACTGAATATCCAGTAACAGCGGGATCGGCGCGCATGAACGCCGCCCAACAAAGCAAGGGAAGCATAAACATGAAAAAGACCACGCGTCGGAGTTTGCTCGCGACTGCCGCGGCAGTCACTGCAGCTTCCATCGCCGATGCGGCGCCGGCCGCAGCGCAGGCCACCCCGAAGCCGATCTTCCCAGTGTCGATGGTGACGATCCCGATCGTCGGTGAAGCAAGTGTGTTCCAGGTCCGCCGGATCTACTGCATCGGCCGCAACTACGCTGCGCACGCGATCGAGCGTGGCTCGGATCCGAGCCGCGAGCCGCCGTTCTTCTTCCAGAAGCCGACCGATGCGATCCAGAACGTCGCGGTCGGCGAGGTCGCCGACCATCCCTACCCGTCGCTGACCAAGAACTATCATCACGAGGTCGAGCTGGTGGCGGCGCTGAAATCCGGCGGCGCCAACATTCCTGCCGAGAAGGCGCTCGACCATGTCTATGGCTATGCGCTCGGCCTCGACATGACCCGGCGCGATCTCCAGAACGGCATGGCCGCGGAGAAGAAGCCATGGGAGATCGGCAAGAGCTTCGACCACGCCGCGGTGCTCGGTCCGATCCATCCCGCGAGCAAGACCGGCCATTTCGAGAAGGGCGCGATTTCGCTCGCGATCAACGGCACCGTCAAGCAGAGCTCGGATCTCAGCAAGATGATCTGGAGCGTCGCCGAGCAGATCGCAAAGCTCTCGGAAGCGTTCGAACTGAAGGCCGGCGACATCATCTATTCCGGCACGCCGGAGAATGTCGGCCCGGTGGTGAAGGGCGACGTGCTGTTGTGCAAGCTCGAAGGCTTGCCGGACATGTCGATCAAGATCGTCTAGCTCGCGCTGGCTGGCCTCCGCTGGAACCGCGACCGGCGGGGGTCTTTGAATTGCCGGAGTTCCATCGGCCATTGCCCCGTGTTGGGCAACGAACAAACCTCGTGCGGCCATATTTGAGTCAGAGTGATCTCCCGAGAGGGAGGCGCTCCGATGAAGAAAGCATTGATCACCGCCATCGTGATGCTGGCTGGTGTGCCTGCAAGCGCCGTCGCACAGGAGCGTGCTGGCGCTGCGGCATTGGGCGCCGTGTCCGGCGCTGTCGTGCTGGGTCCGATCGGCGCGGTCGCGGGTGCTGTGGTCGGCTACACCGCCGGACCTTCGATCGCCAGGTCATGGGGCGTGGGAGGTTCGCGCTCGGTGAGACATCGGCAGCCGCCGCGTCGCGAGGCGTATCGTGCAGCCGCGACCGGCGCTCCGCCGCGCGCTCGTGAGGCGCTGAATGCCAACGGCCAGGTCAGAGCTGCCAGCAATCCGCCGGTTCAAGCCGCGCCCGCGGTGCAACCTGTTCAAGCTGCTCCTGCGGTGCCAGCGCAGACTTCGACGCCGCCCGTTCAGGGATTCGAATAAGGCTTCGGCTTTAGGCCGCGGTCGTCTTCGGCCGCAGCCGGTCGACCGTCCGCGCGATCAGCGACGCGACTTCTGCCACCTTCGGCCCGATCCGAAATTCCGGTCCTGCGACGACGACCGAGAGTCTGCGGTCGCCGATCGGCAGGGGAATCGCTGCTCCCGCAAGATCGCGGCTGTAGTCGGCAAAGCTCTGGCAGTAACCGCGCTCGATCGAATTGCGCAGCTCGGTTTCGACCGCCTCGATGCTGATCGGCGTCGACGGGCCGTATTGCTTGAACTCGATCTTGCGATAGACCGAGTCGCGTTCTTCCTGCGAATATTGCAGCAGCAGTGCGCGGCCGCTGGCCGTGGCGTGGATCGGCACGCGATGGCCGATGGTGGCGAAATAGCGGATTGCGGCCCGCGACTCGACGACGTCGATGAACACGGCACTGACTCCGGCCGGTGCCACGATCGACGCGGTTTCTCCGGTCTCGGCGGAGAGGTCGGCAATCAGCGTGTGCGTCCACGGCGGCAGCGGCTCGACCTCGGAGATCATCCGCGCCATCGCCAGCCACCGCGGCGTCGGATAGAAGCCGGCGCGGGGGCGCGGTTCGTAGAGATAGCCCTTCTCCGTCAGCGTTGCGAGCAGGTTGAAAGTCGACGAGCGCGGCCAGCCGAAATGATCGGCGATTTCGGCAAGCGTCGCCGGCTTCCTCGTTTGCGCGAAGAATTCCATGATCTCCAGGACGTTTGCGGCTTGGCGAACGATCATGGTGAGGCCTTGCGTCCTGATCTAGGGCTGGCCGAGAATCTTCTTCGCGGCGCGAAGATGCGGCTTGTCGATCATCTGGCCGTCGAGCCGCAGCGTGCCGGAATTTGGATTGCTCGCGAACGCCGCGATCACCTTCTCCGCCCAGCTGCGTTCGGCGTCCGTCGGCGCGAACGCAGCGTTGACGATGTCGACATGTTTGGGATGGATCAGCGCCTTTGCCGAAAACCCGTCGCGCCGCGCAGCGCGCGTTTCCTGCTCGAGGCCGGCGAGATTGTCGATGTCGGTGTAGACCGTGTCGATCGGTGCGACTTCCGCCGCAGCCGCCGCCATCAGGCAGAGATCGCGCGCGAGGCGATAGGGGCTGTGGAACACGCCGCCTGACGCCTTCTCGGTGGCGCCAAGAGATGCCGAGAGATCTTCCGCTCCCCACATCAATCCGGCGAGGCGAGGGGAGCAGCCCTTGTAGCTGCCGAGGCCGAAGATTGAGCCCGCAGTTTCAGTCGCGACGCAGACGATACGCGTCGTGCCGACCGTGATGCCGGCGGCCGCTTCCAGTGCTTCCAGCCAGGTCGCGACCTGCCGCACGTCATCGCCGCCCTGCGATTTCGGCAGCACGATGCCGTCGGGCTTGCCCGGCACCACCGCGGCGAGATCGGCCAGCGTCATGCCGGTGTCGAGCGCATTGACGCGGACATAGAGCTGGTGCGGGCCGCGAGAACCTTTCAGCATCGCTAGCGTCAGCCCGCGGGCCTCCGGCTTCTTGTCGGTGACGACGGAATCCTCGAGATCGATGATCAGCGCGTCGGCCTTGCCCTCGCTGGCCTTCTCGAATTTGCGCGGGGAATCGCCCGGCACGAACAACATCGAACGCATCAGACCGGCCTCTTGTGCATCAACGCCATGCGGCGGCATTTGCCGACGATCTCGTCGTTCTGGTTCAAGGCGTGGTGCTCGAACTCGACGATGCCCGCCTTGGGGCGCGATTTGGATTCCCGCAATGAAAGCACCTTCGTCGTCGCCCGCAAGGTGTCGCCATGGAAGACCGGTTTCGGAAACGTCACGTCGGTCATGCCGAGATTGGCAACGGTGGTGCCCATGGTCGTATCATAGACCGTCATGCCGATCATGATGCCGAGGGTGTAAAGGCTGTTGAAAATGCGCTGGCCGAACTCGGTCTTTTCGGAGAAATGCGCGTCGATGTGCAGCGGCTGCGGATTGAGCGTCAGCAGGCTGAACATGGTGTTGTCCATCTCCGTAACGGTCCGGGTCAGCGGATGCCTGAACTCCTGGCCAACGGAGAAGTCTTCGAAATAAAGTCCGGCCATCGCGGTTTCCTCCCGATTGTCTTGCGATTTGGCCAGCGCCTGCCTTTAGGGCGGCGCTGCCAGGTGAACTGCCTTTTGCTCCGCGAGCCGTTCGATCTCGTCAGCCGAGAAACCGGCCTCGCGCAGAATGTCGCGGCCGTGCTGACCGAGCGTCGGGGCTGGGCCGGCGGGCTCCGGCTGGGTCACACTCCAGGTAGAGGGCACGCGCATCTGGCGGATGCGGCCTTCCACGGGGTGATCCACCGCCCTGAAGAAGTCGATCGCCTTGAGATGCGGATCGTCTAGGACCGTTTCCAGCGTGTGCATCGGCATCACCGGAATGTCGGCGCGCTCCAGCAGTTCGCGCCATTCCGCTGTCGTGCGCGTGACGAAGATGTCGCCGATCTCCTCATAGATCTCGTCGATATGCTTGGTGCGCGCGGCGTGGTTGGCGAAGCGCGGCTGCTCGAGGAAATGTGGCTGCCCAATCGCCTCGAAGAAGCTGCGCCAGTGCTTGTCGTTGTAGATGAGCACGCAGAGATGGCCGTCGCTGGTCTTGTAGGGCCGGCGATAGCGCGAGAGCAGGCGAGCGTAGCCGCCATGGTCGAGCGGCGGATCGTAGGTGAGGCCGCCGAGATGGTCGACCAGCACGAACTCCGTCATCGATTCGAACATCGGCACGTCGATGCGCTGGCCCACGCCGGTGCGCTGCTGGTGCATCAACCCGCCCATGATCGCATTGACCATCATCAAGCCGACGATGCGGTCGGCGATGGTGACGGGCACGTAGCGCGGCGTGCCGTCGCCGGCGGTCGCGAGCAGCGTCGGAATGGTGGACGCGCCCTGGATCAGATCGTCATAGGCGGGCTTGGCGGCATAGGGGCCGGACTGGCTGTAGCCGAACGCGCCGACATAGACGAGGGCCGGATTGATCGCGGCGAGCGTCTCGTAGTCGAGGCCGAGCCGCGCCATTGCCTGCGGGCGCACATTATAGACGAGCGCGTTGGCACTTTTCGCCAGCCGCAACAGCGTGTCGCGCCCTTCCGGCTTCTTGAGGTCGAGCACGATGCTGCGCTTGCCGCGATTGGCATTGTGGAACATCCCGCCCATGCCGGGTGTGCGCCCGGGACCGATCTGGCGAACGATGTCGCCCTCGGGGCTTTCGACCTTGATGACGTCAGCACCCATGTCCGCCAGCACCTGGGTGCCGTAGGGGCCCATCAGCACAGACGTCAGGTCGAGAATGGTGAAGCCGGCGAGCGGTCCCATGGAGCCTCGTAGGACGAATTCATATACGTGGAGTTAGGATTCATAAATCCGGGTTGTCAATTCGATCGCACGGCCAGGGCGCGCATAGCTCCATGCATCGTTCATATACTTGACAGATAAATTCACATATATGTACATTTTCCTCAAGCAAGAAATGGAGCGAGGGGCCGAACGGATCGGCAGCCAGCGGCTGCTGCCTTCGGCGTGGGGACGCGTCAGGGAGAATGACATGAAGAAGAATCTGGTCCGGGCTGCAGCCGTGCTCGCTTTGTCGCTGCCGGTCTCGACATTGTCGGCGCAGGCTCTCGAGCTGAAGGTCGCCGATAGCTTCCCCGCTGGACATTATCTCGTCCGCCTCATGCTCAGGCCCTGGATGGACGACGTCACCAAGCGCACCAATGGCGCGGTGACCTTCACCTATTATCCGAATCAACAGATCGGCAAGGCCGCCGACATGCTGCGGCTGACGCAGTCGGGCGTGGTCGATATCGGCTACATCGGGCCGTCCTATGTCTCCGACAAGATGCCGCTGTCGGAAGTTGCGCAATTGCCGGGTGCGTTTGCGACCAGCTGCCAGGGCACGCTCGCTTATTGGAAGACCGCGCGCGAAGGCGTGCTGGCCAAGCAGGAATATGCGCCGAACAAAATCAAGCTGCTGATGGCCGTGGTGCTACCGCCCTACCAGGTGTGGACCGTCAAGTCGAAGGTCGAATCCACCAAGGACATGCAGGGCCTGAAGCTGCGCACCACCGGCGGCGCGCAAGATCTCACGCTGCGCGCGCTCAATGCCGTGCCGGTGCGCATGGCCGCGCCCGATGCCTATGAGTCGCTGTCGCGCGGCACGATGGACGGCCTGCTGTTTCCGCTCGACAGCGTCGTGTCCTATGGCCTCGACAAGCTGGTCAAGCACGCGACCGAAGGCGTCAGTTTCGGCAGCTTCATCGTCGCCTATTCCATCAACCAGTCGGTCTGGGACAAGCTGCCGGACGACGTGAAGAAGGCGATGAACGAGGCTTCCGAAGCGATCACGCCGAAGGCTTGCGCCGACGTCGACAACGAAGGCGAAACCACCAAGAAGCACATGCAGGACGAGGGCGTCAGCTTCGACCCGCTCCCGGAAGCCACGCGTGCTGAGATGAAGGACAAGCTCAAGGGCGTGAGCCATGAATGGGCGGCCGGACTCGACAGCCGTGGCAAGCAGGCTTCTGCCGCGCTGAAGGAGTTCGAAGACCTGCTCGCGGCCGGCAGCAAGTAATCTGCGGAACGAAGAAGGAGGGGCGACGTGATCGAACGGGCAGGGCAAGTGCTCGGCGCGCTGGAGCGCGCGCTGACTGTCATCGCGGTGGTGTTCATGTTCGTGATCATGATGCTGGTCGTGACCGACGTGTTCATGCGCTACGTGCTGAACAGCCCGTTCTCCTTCACCTATGACCTGATCGGGCTCTACCTGCTCGCGGGCGTGTTCTTCTTCACGCTGTCGAATGCCTTGCGCGAGCACGTCCATGTCGGCGTCGACATTCTGCTGTCGCGCTTCTCGCCGACGGGGCGGCGGCTGTCCGAGATCGTCACCGCGCTCGCGGGTCTGTTCGTGTTCGTCCTGATCTGCAAGGTCGGCTTCGAGCGTGCGCTGGAGAATTACGAGCAACACGACGTGCTGTCAGGCGCTATTCCCTGGCCGACCTGGATTTCGGCGGCGCTGGTGCCGTTCGGTTGCGGCGTGCTGGTGCTGCGGCTGGCGCTCCAGCTCGTCGGCAATGTGCTGAGCCTCGTCAGCGGACGCGACCTCTATCCGCTGCCGCCGGTGACCGGCGTCGGCGAAGCGCGCGGCTTCGAGTAACGGCGGATATCCATGACACCCCTCATCGTTCTCGCTTTGCTGTTCGGCCTGCTCGCGCTCGGCACGCCCGTCGGTTTTGCCATGGCCTTTTCCGGCTCGGTCGGCCTCGTCATGGTCGGCGGCTTCCCGACCTTGTTTGGTATCCTGGAGACCGCGCCGCTCTCGACCGTTTCCGCCTACGAGCTGATCACCATCCCGATGTTTCTGCTGATGGCGGACCTCGTGCTGCTGTCCGGCGTCGCGGATGATCTGTTCAAGACGGCCTCGGCCTGGGTCGGCCGCGTTCCCGGCGGGCTCGGCATGGCGACCGCGCTTGCTGGCGCAGGCTTCGGCGCGATCTGCGGCACGTCGACGGCATCGGCCGCGACGCTGTCTTCGACCAGCCTTCCCGCGATGATCCGCCAGGGTTATGAGCCGAAGATGGCGGCCGGCGTGGTCGCGATCTCGGGCACGCTGTCGATGCTGCTGCCGACCAGCGTCGCGCTCGTCATCTTCGGCCTGCTCGCCGAGGTGAACATCGGGAAGCTGCTGATCTCTGGCATCATCCCCGCGATCCTCGTCACCTTCACCATCATGGCCACGATCTCCTTTTTGGTCTGGCAGGATCCGTCGCGCGCGCCGGCCGCGAAATCGGTACCATGGCGCGAAAAATTCGCGCTGCTGTGGCAGGTCTCGCCGATGGTGGTGCTGTTCTCGATCGTCACAGGCACGATCTATCTCGGCGTCGCGACGCCGACGGAGGCGTCGGCCTTCGGCGCGTTCGGCGCCTTCCTGCTCGCGATCGTCAAGGGCAAGATCACGCCGACCTCGCTCTACAAGACGCTGCTGCGCGCCAGCCACGGCACCTGCATGATCATCATGATCCTGGTTGGTGCCTCGATCTTCGGCTACTTTTTCACGCTCACCCATGTGACCCAGGATCTGGTCGCCTGGATCGGCTCGCTGCCGACCTCGCGCTGGGTGATCATCACGCTGATCCTGTGCGGCTACATCGTGCTCGGCTCGTTCATGGACCAGATCGCGATCCTGGTGCTGACCGTGCCGATCGTACTGCCGCTGATCAAGACGCTCGGCTTCGACCCGATCTGGTTCGGCGTCATCAAGATCGTCACCGCCGAGGTCGGCATGATCACGCCCCCGGTCGGGCTCAATTGTTTCATCGTCGCCCGCTACGCCAAGCGGCCGGTGGCGGAAGTGTTCCACGGCACCCTCCCGCATTTTATTGCGCACCTGTTCGCGATCGCGATCCTGGTGGCGTTTCCCAGCATCATTCTCTGGCTACCCTCGCAGATGGGACGCTAGACTACGAGCCGTCGCGGCTCCAATAAGGAGATCAAGAACATGGATTTCGCGCTCACCGATCAGCAGGAAGCCATTCGCGACGCCATCGCCAAGATCTGCGAAGGCTTTCCCGACGCCTATTGGTTGAAGAAGGACCATGACGGCGGCTTCCCGCACGACTTCCACAAGGCGCTTGCCGACGCCGGCTGGCTCGGCATCTGCGTGCCGGAAGCCTATGGCGGCTCGGGGCTCGGCATAACCGAGGCGGCGATCATGATGCGCGCGATTGCGGAATCCGGTGCCGGCATGTCCGGGGCCTCCGCGGTGCATATCAATGTGTTCGGTCTCAATCCCGTCGTCGTGTTCGGCACCGAGGAGCAGCGCAAGCGCATGCTGCCGCCGATGGTCGAAGGACGCGAGAAGGCGTGTTTCGCCGTCACCGAACCCAACACCGGCCTCAATACCACCCAGCTCAAAACGCGCGCGGTCGCCAAAAACGATCGCTACATCGTCAACGGCCAGAAGGTGTGGATCTCGACCGCGCAGGTCGCGCACAAGATCCTGCTGCTGGCGCGCACCACGCCGCTGGAAGAGGTGCGCTCACCCACGCATGGCCTCAGCCTGTTCTACACGGATTTCGATCGCAAGAAGATCAAGGTTCATGAGATCGAGAAGATGGGCCGCAAGATCGTCGATTCCAACGAGCTGTTCTTCGAGGATTTCGAGATCCCGATGGAGGATCGCATCGGCGAAGAGGGCAAGGGTTTTCAGTACATCCTGGAAGGCATGAACCCCGAGCGCATCCTGATCGCGGCCGAAGCCGTCGGTCTCGGCAAGCTCGCGCTATCGCGCGCGACCGAATACGCCAAGACTCGCGTGGTGTTCAATCGTCCGATCGGCAAGAATCAGGGCATCCAGCATCCGCTCGCGGTGAACTGGGTCGAGCTCGAGGCGGCCTGGTTGATGGTGATGTCGGCGGCCTGGCAATATGACAAGGGCATGCCCTGCGGCGGCGCCGCCAATGCTGCGAAGTACATTGCGGGTGAGGCCGGATATCACGCCTGCGAGCAGGCCGTGATGACCCATGGCGGCTTCGGCTACGCCAAGGAGTTCCACGTCGAACGCTATTTGCGCGAGGTGCTGATCCCGCGCATCGCGCCGGTCAGCCCGCAGCTTGCGCTCAGTTTTATTGCGGAAAAGGTGCTGGGCCTCGCGAAGTCATACTAGGCTCAGCGCCCGAGGAGGACGTAGTGAACCTCGCTCATCATCTCCTGCGCGCGGCCAAGGCGGATGCGTCCGCGCCGGCCTTGCTCAAAGGGCTGACACCGGTCGTCGATTACGGCCGGCTTGCCATGACGGTGGCATCGCTGGCTGCGTCGCTTCAGCAGCGATTTGGCCTCGCCAAGGGCGATCGCGTCGCGTTGCTGATGAAGAACGTGCCCGACTATGTCGCCTGCCTTTATGCCTGCTGGCATGCCGGGCTTGTTGCCGTGCCCATCAATGCAAAGCTTCACCCGCGTGAGGTCGCGTTCATTCTCGAGAATTCCGGCGCCGCCGTCGTGTTCGTGACGGAGGACATGGCGAGTGCCGCGTCGGAAGCGTTGGCGCTCGGCACGGCCACGCCGCGTATCATCGAGATCGGCTCGGCCGAGCATCGCGGGCTTGAGAAGGCTGACGGCATTGCGATTGCCGATGTCGCGATTACCGATCCAGCCTGGATATTCTACACCAGCGGCACCACCGGCCGGCCCAAGGGCGCGGTACTCAGCCATCGCAACCTGCTTGCGATGTCGCTGAACTATCTCGCCGAGATCAACCCGATTGTGTCGGGTGAAGCACTATTGCACGCCGCCCCAATGTCGCACGGCTCCGGCCTCTACATGGTGCCGCATGTGCTCGGCATGAGCGCGCAGATCATTCCCGAGAGCGGCCGCTTCGAGCCGGACGAGATTCTGGAGCTGACCGCGAAGCGCGACGGCATCTCCTTCTTCGCCGCGCCGACCATGGTGCGGCGTCTGACGGTCGCGGCGGAAGCGGCAGGCGCGACCGCGCCCGGACTAAAGACGATCATCTATGGCGGCGGCCCCATGTACGTCGCCGATTGCAAGGCCGCACTCGGCGTGTTCGGTCCAAAGCTCACGCAGATCTACGGTCAGGGCGAGACGCCGATGACCATCACCTATTTACCGGAATCCATGCATGTCGATGGCGGGCATCCGCGTCATGAGGAGCGCCTCGCCTCGGTCGGCATCGCGCAAGGCGTGGTGCGGGTGCGCACCGTGGACGAGGCGGGGCGGGACGTTGCGCCGGATGAGATCGGCGAGATCATCGTGCGCGGCGACACCGTGATGTCCGGCTATTGGCAGAACCCGGAAGCGACCGCGACCACGCTGCGCGGGGGCTGGCTCTACACCGGCGACATGGGAGCCTTCGATGCCGATGGCTTCCTCACGCTGAAGGATCGTTCCAAGGACGTCATCATCTCCGGCGGTACCAATATTTACCCGCGCGAGGTCGAGGAGGTGCTGTTGCGGCACGCGGCCGTTGCAGAGGTCTCGGTCATCGGCCGGCCGCATCCGGAATGGGGCGAGGAAGTTGTGGCCGTCGTCGTTCCCGTCGCGGGCAGGGCGGTTACGCGGGACGAGCTTGATCAGACGTGCAACGCCTGGATCGCGCGCTTCAAGCGGCCGAAGCATTATTACCTCACCGGCGAGTTGCCCAAGAACAGCTACGGCAAGATCGTCAAGACGGAGCTGCGCGCGTTGCTCGGCGTGTCCTCCACGCGCCTCGTGCGGATGGACTGAGCTGAAATGCGCGAACCCACGTCGCCAATCGACCTCTCCGGCCTGATCCGTGAGGGCGATCTCGTCGTGTGCGGGCAGGCGACGGCAGAGCCTGTTACGCTGACCGAAGCGTTGATGGCGCAAGCTGCGCATCTTCCGCCTTTCCGCATGACGATCGGGCCGCTGTTTTCCGAGACGTTCTCCGCGGCCTGCGCGCCCAACGTGTCGTTTAGGAGTTATGGCGTGATCGGCAATGCGCGGCGGCTCGCCAGGGCTGGGCGGCTCGACGTGATACCGAGCAACTATAGCGCC
This sequence comes from Bradyrhizobium sp. LB11.1, assembly GCF_040549385.1. NCBI lineage: Bacteria > Pseudomonadati > Pseudomonadota > Alphaproteobacteria > Hyphomicrobiales > Nitrobacteraceae > Bradyrhizobium > Bradyrhizobium sp. LB11.1. Next base: position 211,389 of record NZ_JBEPTH010000004.1, read on the forward strand.
TTCTGTGCCGACTTTGCCTCGCGCCGCCATCAGGCCGATGTCGTGCTGGTGCAGCTCGCGGAGTCCGGGGGGCGGCTCAGTGCCAGTCTCTCCAATGATTACGTCATCGATGCCGCGCGCGGCGCGCGCCTCGTGATCGCGGAGATCAATCCGGCTGCGCCCTTCACGTTTGGGGCGGAATGGCCGGAGGATGTGCCGATCCATACGCGCGTGGCGGCTCGTCGTCCGCCGGTCGAATTGGCGCCACCGCCTCTGGACGATGTGTCGCGGCGCATTGCTACGCACGCGGCCAGCCTGGTCGTAGATGGCAGCACGCTCCAGTTTGGTGTCGGCCGCATTCCGGACGCGATCCTCTCTTCTCTTTCCCACGTACGCAATCTCGGCATCCATTCCGGCCTGATCAACGATGCCGTGGTCGACCTGATCGAGCGCGGCGCCGTTACGAATGCGGAGAAGGGGCTCGATGCGGGGATCACGGTCACCAACCAGGTGATCGGCACGAAGCGGCTCTATCGCTTCGTGCACGAGAACGAGGCGGTCGCGGTGCGGCCGACGTCCTACACGCACGGCCAGGGCGTGCTGGCGCGGATCAACCGGCTGGTCGCGATCAATTCGGCGCTTCAGGTCGGGCTGGATGGCAGCGTGAATTCCGAGACGCTGAACGGCGTTGCGATCGGGGCGATCGGCGGGCAGCTCGATTTCGTGCGCGGGGCCAACGCGTCTCCCGGCGGACGGGCGATCATCGCACTGCCGGCGACGGCATCGGATGGCACCAGCCGGATCGTCGCCCATGTCGAGACGGTGACGACTCCCCGCGCTGACGTCGACGCCATCGTCACTGAATGGGGCATCGCCGAGCTGCGCGGCTGCGGCCTTGCCGAGCGCGCGCGGCGTATGATTGCGATCGCGGCACCGGAGCACCGCGATGTGCTGTCCGCGCAGCTCCGCGGCTCTGCGCGCTAGCTGAACAACAGCCGCTCGCGTTCGCGAGCTACCTGAAATAGGCCTATTCCGCCGCGATCCGTTCCATCGCCATGGCGCGGAGCCGGGCGCGCTGGATCTTGACGCCATTGGCACTGTCGGTCACCGGGAAGGCGTCCACGACATAGATACGCGCAGGCACCTTGTATCCGGCAAGCCGCTCGCGCAGGCGTGCCGTCAGCACCTCTTGCTGCGGCGGCGCGTTAGCAGGGATCACGAAGGCAACGCAGCGCGCCTGGCCCTTCAGATCGACCGCGACGACTTGGGCATCGGCGACGCCGGGACAGGACTTGAGCTCGTCCTCGATCTCACCGGGCGCGACCAGGAATCCGCCGAGCCGCATCGCGTCACCCGCGCGGGTCTTATAGACGAAGGCGCCGTTGCGCAGCCGACCGATGTCGCCGGTGCGGAAGAAGCCGTCCGCGGTGATCGCATCGCGTGTCGCATCCGGGTTGTTGAAATAGCCCAGGAAGCGCGACGGCGCGCTGATCTCGATTTCTCCGGAGACGCCCTGCGCTGCAAGCTCGCCGGTCTCGGTGTCGCGCACGCGGACCCTAACCTCGGGGGACATTGGCCAGCCTCCGCCTTCGATGCGATCGGCGAAGGCGTCGCTGGGGCGGGCGATCGAAAACAGCGCCTGCACCTCGCTCGAGCCGTAGAGGCCGAACAGCGGCAGGCCGCGTGCTTCGGCCTCTGCGGCCAGTTCGCGCCAGCCGGGCTGGAATGCGGCGAAGCCGCAGACCTCGAGGTGCGGGAATGGTCGCGGCGCATCGGTGAGGCCGAGGATGCGACGGAACATCTCGTCGGAGCCAAAAGCGTGCGTGATCCGGTGTTCGCTGAGGATCTTCAGCGCCGGAGCCGCCTCGAAGGCATCGAGCACGTGGACGGTCGCGCCGGCTGCAATGAAGCCGAGCAGGCTCGTCATGCCAAAGGTGCCGCAGACCGGCAGCATCGCCAGCAGCGAATGACGCTGCGGGGAGAGTTGGAGCGCCTTCGCAACCGAGTTGGCGTGGGTCGTGAGCGTTCGCTGCGAGTGGGCGACAAGCTTAGGGCCCTTGGTCGTGCCCGATGTGGGGTAGAGCAGCACCGGCAGGTCGACGTCGTCTTGGGTGGGAACCGGCGGATGGGGCGTGTCGAACGCATCGAACCGAATGCAGGGCCATTGGGCGAAGATCGCATCCGCGCCGACCACCGCGAGCCTTTGCAGCGCGGGCACCTCGTCCCTGGCGATGTCGGCGAGAATGGCAGCGAAATCGATCGAACGGAATGCTGCCTCGACCACGAGCAGCTTTGCACCGGACAATTTCAGGAGGTGCGCGACCTCAGCGCTGCGATAACGCGTATTGACGGCAGCGACGATCGCACCGCGTCGGGCTGCGGCGAACAGCAGTGCGATCCATTCGACCCGGTTGACCAGCCAGACCGCCACCACGTCGCCCTTGCCGATCCCCTGCGCGGCGAGCCAGGCCGTGGTCTGCTCGACCATCCCTGAAAACTCCGCGCGCGACACGGACGTGCCGTCGAACACGAAGGCGGGATCGGCGGCGGTCTCCGATCCGATCAGCGATTGCAGTGAAACATCGTCGGCGTGCATGACGACGGGAGTAGCCCGATCGTGCAAACCTGTCTACTTGGTGCCGAACATCCGGTCGCCGGCATCGCCCAGGCCCGGCACGATGTAGCCGTGATCGTTGAGCCGCTCGTCGATGGCGGCGGTCCAGACCGGCACGTCGGGATGCTCGCTCTGGAACTGTGCAATGCCTTCGGGCGCCGCCAGAAGGCAGACGAAGCGGATGTCGCGGGCGCCGCGCTCCTTGAGCAGGGACGCGCCCGCGCAGGCTGAATTGCCGGTCGCCAGCATCGGGTCCATCAGGATCACGGTGCGGTCGGACAGATCCTGCGGCGCCTTGAAGTAATATTCCACGGCCTGCAATGTCTCGGGGTCGCGGTAAAGACCGATATGGGCGATGCGCGCCGAGGGCATCAGCGCCAGCATGCCGTCGAGGAAGCCGACGCCGGCGCGCAGGATCGGCGCCAGCGTGAGCTTCTTGCCGGCGATCTTGGGCGCCTGCATCGGCGAGATCGGCGTCTCGATCTCGACCAGCTCCAGCGGCAGGTCGCGTGTCACCTCGTAGCCGAGCAGCATCCCGATCTCGTTCAGGATCTCGCGAAAGCTCTTGGTCGAGCGATCCTTCTCCCGCATCAGGGAGAGCTTGTGCTGGACCAGGGGGTGGGTGACGACGTTGACGTTGCTGCTGCTCATGCAACCGCTCTACACGGTTCCGCGAAACGGCGCCAGATCGGCCGGGCGTTTTCCGCAAGGCGCTCGTGCCCGGTTGCTCGCCGCGCAGGCAGCCATGGTCAATTCGCGGTCGATCGCCCTGAAGTCTAGACGCCGAGCCCGCGCGCTGCGAGCGTGATCACGATCGTCAGGACCGCACCCCAGACCAAGCTCAGCGTCATGGTCAGGATGGTTGTGGTGACCGCGTGCTCGAGATGTCCCTTGAAGAGCCGCATTCTAACGGTCCGCGGTGAGGCGCAGGCTGAGCAGCAGTGTGCTCATCAACATGATCAGTAGTGCGATCTTGAGCTCGATCATGTCGCACTACCTCGCAGCGAGCCGCGCCAGCTGCCGCCTGGTTTGCGCCGTCAGCACAATCAGCGGATTGCCGCGGTTCTCGAGGTCGAGCTCGAAGGTCTCGGCCGGAAACACCAGCGCGCACCGCGCCGGCGCGCTCTGACGATTGGCGAAATCGACGGCCGAGCTCTTGAACAGGAACAGGCCGCCGATGCGTCCGTGGGCCTCGCGGGCGACCCAGAGCCCGGCCTCGTTGCGGCCGATAAAGAACGCCGGAATGGCGGTGCTGATCACATCGGGATCGAGCGGCCTGAGTTCTGCCGCCGGCACTTTCCGCCGTTGGCAATGCGTGGCTTGAAGAGCAATTGCCGTCATGGCGGCCTCCTCACACATCTGCAAGGTCATGATGGTCACCGAGGCCTCAGGCGTGGAGGTGCCAGACGAAGATTGCGGTCTTCAGTGCGATGAGCGCAGTGAGCACGCCACCCATCGTGAGCACCGCCAGTGCGCGGAGCGCGACGCGCTTGAGTTGAGCCTTGCGCTCCTTCGAGATTCGCGCCGGGCGTTCAGCCCAGTTGAAGGGCCGTTCAAAACCGTGTGTCAGCATCGACATATCAGAAGTCCCTGTTCGTGGTGCGGCGAAACGGCCGCGCCGATGTGCCTTGTCGGATGACAATCCTCGCGTAGGATTGCGAGACGGACGCCGGGGCTGCGGTATAGGAATGTCATAAAGACGCCGACCGACGCGGCGGCAGTCCTCTGAACAGCTCGGGGTTTCGCTTCGGTCGAGGCTGAGCCGGTGCAGGGTCCGAAGATGATGTCATCCCCATCGCCGCGGCAAACGCGAGTCTCAGCCGCGGTTCTTCGGTCTGCTTGCAAAAGTTCTCCAACACCGCTTGAGCGTCCGGCTGCTGCCCACTGATCGCCGCGCAAAGCTGGGAACTGGTTCGCCGGAAGAAGTGCAGCGTGCCATCCGCGTCACGCCGACCACCGGGGCGATCGAGTTCAGCTGCGAGGGCCGCGACATTGAGACGATCGGACTGATCGTGCGTCACGGCAAAGCGCAGCAGCGCCAGTTTCCAGGCGAGAAGCAGCCTGTGAGATTCTCCCGATGGCGGCATGCGATGTCCTGAACTGCCCCCGACGCGTCAGGCGCCAACGCCGTCGATTAGTTCCTCGTCGGCAATCGCGATGAAGGCTCTCGCGACCTCGGCTTGAGCCGCCTTGTCCAGCGGCACGATCGGCAGCCTTGTGGCCGGTGACATCAGGCCTAGCGTGCTCAACGCGTATTTGAGCGCAGCTGGGGCTCTCTCTCGAGAGGCAGGAAATCAGCGGGACGAGTCGCTTGTGCAGATAGCGCGCGGTTTGCAGGCGACCTTGCCTGACCTGTGAGAAGATCGTCCGGCACAGATCCGGTACGATGTTGGAGACTTCCGAGATCGCGCCGTCGCCGCTGCCGGCGATATAACCAAAGGTGGTCGCGTCGTCGCCGGATAGCAGTCGAAAGCCGGATGGCAGCAATCGATTCAGCCGCATCGGGCGGGTGGTGTCACCGCTGCCATCGCGCAGGCCCACAAACTGACGAGATTCGACCAGACGCATCAGCGTCTCGTCGGCGAGCGGACGCAGTGTCCTGGAGGGAGCGTCGTGCAGGATGACCGGAAGTCCGGTTGAGCCGGCAATGGTGCGGAAATGCACGAGCATCCCCTCCTGCATCGGCTTGTTGTAGGCCGGCACCACCGCCATGATGGCATCGGCGCCGGCCGCTTCTGCGCGCCGCGCAAACTCGACGGCGCGGCCGGTCGCATTCGACATTGCGCCCGCGATGACTCGCGACCGGCCGCGGGCGACGTCCACCGCAGCGCGAATAACGAGCTCCTGCTCGGCGGGCGAGAGCGTCGGTGCCTCGCCCGCTGTCTCGCAAACCACGAGCGCGGGAACGCCGGCCGCAACCTGGCGCTCGCAGAGTGTGGCGAACGCCTTGAGGTCGATCGTGTCAGCCGTGTCGAACGGCGTCGGCAGATCTGGAATGAAGCCGGTGAACCAGGCTGAGGGAGGAATGAACATGGCTTGCTCGCCGAATGCGGCCTGCTCAGGCGGCGCGCTGCGAGAGGTCGGGGTGTTTGCCCATGTCGAGCTCGATCTCGCGTGGCAGCTCGACGATGGTCTCAGGGCGTTGTCCGTTCTCGAATAGCGCGTATTTGATGGCCTGGGCTCGGCTGACGAACAGGCCGCCATAGAGGCCGCTCTGCTCTTGCACGATCCACTGTCCGCGGTGGTTCTTGCCGATGAAGACGATGGTGGATGGTGAGCTGCACGAAGGAGGTTCGACGAGTTTCACGGATTTAGTCCTTCCAATTGATGCGGCGGGCGGAATCTCGTCCCGCAACCGCCGGATCAATATCTTTCTCAATGGATAGGATTTCGAGAGAGAGCGCGCGGCGATCTCATAGGAACGCCATAAGCTTCGGGATCAGCCGAAATTCTCGCAGGCGATCGGCTCGTAGAGCAGATCCGGAGCAGGGCACACGATGGGAACGCTCGGCCTCGAAACCTCCACGGCCAGCGCCTGGACCTCCACGAAAGCTGACAGCAGCGCGATCGGGAGGTCGCCGTGGCATCCCTCGACAGCCGCGTCGAGCCAATCCGGCAGCTCGCGTTCACGCGAGAGCGCACAATGCCATTCACCTTCGGCATAGGCGATACGGCGGACCTGCCACAGCGGCAGCTCGAGCTCCATCAACGCCAGCGTGGCGTCGGCCCAGGCCTCCGCGTCGATCAAGCGCATAAGGCGTGCCGTACGCTCGCTCTGGCCGAGCGAGGGAAATCGGCGGCAGGCCTTGTCGATGATCTCGAGCATCAACGGCCGCGTCATGCCCTGCGCATTGCGCAGGCTGTCGTTGAGGGAGGGGGGATCATAGTGTCGGAAAGCGACGGTCATATCGGCCTCCTGGAATTGGCGTCGGTCAGTCGGCCGGCCTCTTCAGGATGGCGGGAAGGGCATTGGAAAACGAGATGGGAAGGGGCGGGAGAAATAGGAATCTCATAAGCGCGGGGCCCGTGCGTGACGGACGCCATGGCCCGTCCTTTATGAGATTCCTATAACTTCGCCATAGCCCTCGTCTCGAAAACCTATGCCCGTAGTGGCACTTCAGCACGGTCAAAAGTCCCGTTTGGGGCGTGGAAATGCGTCGCGCTTCTCTCCACGAGCTCCGCCGGGTCCCCGAGAAAGTGTTGCTCCCGATAGAGGGACGCAACGAGGAGCAATCCCATGATGGACATTCTGATGCCGGCGCTGGGCTTTGCCTTTTTCGCCCTTGCGATCGGCTACACCTTCGCCTGCGAACGGCTGTGACGGAGAGAACCATGATCTTCGATTATGCGCTCGCCGGTGCCGTTTCGTTCGGCCTCCTGATCTACCTCACCTATGCGCTGCTGCGGCCGGAACGGTTCTGAGGCGTGCTCCTGCTCGTCGAATTGCTGCTGGCGGGTTGCGCTCGTCGGCTGCCTGCTTGTGGTGCTCCTGCCGCTATTGCGCCGGACACCAAGCCTGAAGGGTTGATGCCATGACTGTGATCGGTTGGCTCCAGATCATTCTTTTCTGCGTTATCATCGTCGCGCTCGCAAAACCGCTCGGCTGGTACATGACGCGCGTGTTCAAGGGCGAGCGGACGTTTCTCTTGCCGGTGCTGCGCCCGATCGAGTCCGGCATCTACTGGATTTCCGGCGTCGACGAGAAGCGGGAGCAGCATTGGCTGACCTACACGGTCTCGATGCTGCTGTTCCATGTCGGCGGCTTCCTCATCATCTACGGCGTGATGCGCTCGCAGTCCGTGTTGCCCTTCAACCCGGCCGGCCAAGGCGCAGTCGCGGAGGATCTCTCGTTCAATACTGCGATCTCCTTCATCACCAACACCAACTGGCAGAACTACGGAGGCGAGAGCACGATCTCCTACCTGGTGCAGATGGTGGGCCTGACGCATCAGAACTTCCTGTCGGCGGCCACCGGCATCGCGCTCGCGGTCGCGCTGATCCGCGGCTTCTCACGCGCCTCGGTGCGTACGATCGGCAATTTCTGGGTCGACGTCACCCGCACGACGCTCTACGTGCTGTTGCCGATCTGCGTCGTCTACACGCTGTTTCTGATCTCGCAGGGCATGCCGCAGACGCTCGGCGACTATGTCGAGGCCACTACGCTCGAGGGCGCCAGGCAGACCATCGCGGTCGGCCCAGTAGCCTCGCAGGTCGCGATCAAGATGCTCGGCACCAATGGCGGAGGTTTCTTCAATGCCAACGCCGCGCATCCCTTTGAGAACCCGACCGCGCTGTCGGATTTCGTGCAGATGCTATCGATCCTCCTGATCGGCGCGGCCATGACCAACGTGTTCGGCCGCATGGTCGGCAACCAGCGTCAGGGCTGGGCGATCCTCGCCGTGATGGGCGTACTGTTTGTCGCCGGCGTTACCGTCACCTATTGGGCGGAATCCAACGGCACCTCGACGCTGCATGCGCTGGGTCTGACCGGTGGCAACATGGAAGGCAAGGAAGTCCGCTTCGGCATCGTTGCGTCCTCGCTGTTCGCCGTCGTCACCACCGCCGCCTCCTGCGGCGCGGTCAACGCCATGCATGACAGCTTTACCGCGCTTGGCGGCATGATCCCGCTGATCAACATGCAGCTCGGTGAAATCATCATCGGCGGCGTCGGCGCGGGCCTCTATGGCATGCTGCTGTTCGTCGTGCTCGCGATCTTCGTCGCGGGCCTGATGGTCGGCCGTACGCCGGAATATGTCGGCAAGAAGATCGAGGCGCGTGAGGTCAAGATGGCGATGCTCGCGATCCTGGTGCTGCCGCTGATGTATCTCGGCTGGACTGCGGTCGGCGTGGTCTATCCGGCGGCGGTCGCCTCGATGGCCAATGCCGGCCCGCATGGCTTCACCGAGGTGCTCTACGCCTTCACCTCGGCGACCGGCAATAACGGCTCGGCGTTCGCCGGCCTCACCGGCAACACCTTGTTCTACAACCTCACGCTCGCCAGCGCGATGTTTGTCGGCCGCTTCTTCATGATCGTCCCGGCGATGGCGATCGCGGGCTCACTGGCCGCCAAAAAATCGATTCCTCCGTCAGCGGGTACGTTCCCGACCACCGGCGGTCTGTTCGTCGGCCTCGTTGTCGGCGTGATCCTGATCATCGGCGGTCTCACCTTCTTCCCGGCACTCGCACTCGGCCCGATCGTCGAGCATCTCGCGATGAACGCTGGTAACCTCTTCTGATTGTTGGAGTGACCTCCATGGAAACCATGAAACTGCAAAAGCGCGCGTCCGTCTCGGCGATGCTCGATCCCAAGATCGTCGTGCCCGCGATCCGCGCGTCCTTCGCCAAGCTTGATCCGCGGCTTATGATCAAGAACCCCGTGATGTTCGTGGTCGAGATCGTGGCCGCACTCACCACCGTGATCTTCCTGCGTGACCTCCTTGCGGGTGGTGCCAATCTCGGCTTCACGTTCCAGATCATCCTCTGGCTCTGGTTCACGGTGCTGTTCGCGAACTTCGCCGAAGCGGTGGCCGAGGGCCGCGGCAAGGCGCAGGCCGATTCGCTACGCAAGACCCGCACCGAAAGCCAGGCCAAGCTGCTGACCGGCACGGGCCGGGATTTCGGGCTCGTGCCGGGCACGAGCCTGAAGGTCGGCGACATCGTGCTGGTCGAGGCAGGCGACACCATCCCGTCCGATGGCGAGGTGATCGAGGGCGTGGCCTCCGTCAACGAAGCCGCTATCACTGGCGAATCCGCGCCCGTGATCCGCGAGTCCGGTGGTGACCGTTCGGCGGTGACCGGCGGCACGCTAGTGCTGTCCGACTGGATCCGCGTCCGCATCACGGCCGCCCAGGGCTCGACCTTCATCGATCGCATGATCAAGCTGGTCGAGGGTGCCGAGCGGGCGAAGACGCCAAACGAGATCGCGCTCAACATCCTGCTCGCCGGCCTCACCATCATCTTCGTGTTCGCCACAGTCACGATTCCGAGCTACGCGGCCTATGCCGGCGGCTCGATCTCGGTGGTCGTGCTGGTTGCGCTGTTCGTGACGCTGATCCCGACTACGATCGGCGCGCTGCTGTCGGCGATCGGTATCGCGGGCATGGACCGCCTTGTGCGTTTCAACGTGCTGGCGATGTCCGGTCGTGCGGTCGAAGCCGCTGGCGATGTCGACACGCTGTTGCTCGACAAGACCGGCACCATCACGCTCGGCAACCGCCAGGCGACCGCGTTCCGTCCCGTGCGCGGCGTCGGCGAGCAGGAGTTGGCGGACGCTGCTCAGCTCGCTTCACGCGCCGACGAAACGCCGGAAGGCCGTTCCATCGTGGTGCTGGCCAAGGAGAAGTATGGCATCCGTGGTCGCGACATGGCCGAGCTCGGCGCCACCTTCATCCCGTTCACGGCGCAGACCCGCATGAGCGGCGTCGATGCCGGCGGCTCGTCGGTGCGCAAGGGTGCGGTCGATGCCATGCTCAACTATGTCGGCGGCGGCGCGCCGCTGGCCGTGGCATCCGGTAATACCGCTCGCGCCATCCAGCCTGCGGGACTGTCGGACATCGGCCGCGAGATCCAGACAATCGCGGACGAGATCTCGAAGGCCGGCGGGACGCCGCTGGCCGTGGCCAAGGACGGCAGGCTGCTCGGCGTCATCCAGCTCAAGGACATCGTCAAGGGCGGTATCCGCGAGCGCTTTGCCGAGCTGCGCCGCATGGGTATCCGGACCGTCATGATTACCGGCGACAACCCGATGACGGCGGCCGCCATCGCGGCGGAGGCGGGTGTGGATGATTTCCTGGCGCAGGCAACGCCCGAGGACAAGCTCAAGCTGATCCGCGACGAGCAGGCCAAAGGCAAGCTGGTGGCCATGTGCGGCGACGGCACCAACGATGCGCCGGCGCTTGCGCAGGCCGACGTCGGTGTCGCCATGAGCACCGGCACGCAGGCCGCGCGCGAGGCCGGCAACATGGTCGATCTCGACTCCAACCCGACCAAGCTGATCGAGGTGGTCGAGATCGGCAAGCAGCTGTTGATGACGCGCGGTGCGCTGACGACCTTCTCGATCGCCAACGACGTCGCAAAATATTTTGCGATCATCCCGGCGATGTTTTTGGCGTTCTACCCGCAGCTCAACGTGCTCAATGTCATGAACCTGTCGAGCCCGCAGAGCGCCATCCTGTCGGCGATCATCTTCAACGCGCTTGTTATCATCGGGTTGATCCCGCTGGCGCTGAAGGGCGTCGCCTATCGTGCGGTCGGCGCCGGCGCGTTGCTTCGCCGCAACCTGCTGATCTACGGCCTGGGCGGAATCGTCATTCCCTTCATCGGCATCAAGGCGATCGACCTCGTCGTTGTTGCCTTGCACCTGGCTTGATCGTTGTCCCGGGGCGCGCAGCGCTCGCCCGGGCCGCGACGAAGAAACTGGAGACCCAACATGCTCAGAGAAATCCGCCCCGCCATCGTCCTCTTGCTGGTGCTCACTGCGATCACGGGCGTGGCCTATCCGCTCGCCATGACCGGCATTGCCGGCGCGATCTTCCCCGCCCAGGCGCAGGGCAGCCTGATCGAGAAGGACGGCAAGGTGATCGGCTCCGCCCTGATCGGCCAGGAGTTCAAGGACGACAAATATTTCCACGGCCGTCCTTCGGCGACGCTTGCGCCGGACCCGAATGATTCGACCAAGACGGTGTCCGCCCCCTACAACGCCGCCAATTCGGGTGGCTCCAACCTCGGCCCGACCAGCAAAGCGCTGGCCGACCGACTGAAGGAGGACGTGGACAAGCTGAAAGCCGAGAACCCGAACGCTTCAGTGCCCGTTGATCTCGTCACGACTTCGGCGAGCGGTCTCGACCCGGATATCTCGCCGGAAGCCGCGCAATTCCAGGTGCTCCGCGTGGCCAAGGCGCGGAATATCCCGGAAGTCCAGCTCAGGCAGCTCGTCGCCTCCAACACCCAGGGCCGTCTGCTCGGCCTGCTCGGCGAACCCCGGGTTAACGTTCTTGCCCTGAACCTCGCACTGGATCGGGCGTCCGCGAAGTAGCGCTCTAGGCTGGGAATGCCCGGATGATTATATTGGCCTGATGGTTCAACAGCGCCGCGATCCCGAACAACGTCCGTCTCCCGAGGCGCTGCTTGAAGCCGCGCGTCGGGAAGAGAGTGCGAGCGGCAAGCTGAAGATTTTTGTCGGCGCCGCCCCTGGCGTCGGCAAGACCTACGAGATGCTGCAAAGCGCCCATGCCAGGCGCAAGGCCGGCATCGACATCGTGATTGGCTTCGTCGAGACCCATGGCCGCGCCGAGACCGAGGCGCTGGTGCGAGGGCTCGAGATGGTCCCACGCAAGCGGCTCGACTATCGCGGCCAGACTATCGAGGAGATGGACCTCGACGCCGTGATCGCGCGGCACCCTAAGATCGCATTGGTCGACGAACTCGCCCACACCAATGCGGCGGGCAGCCGTCACCCCAAACGCTATCTCGACGTCGAGGAGCTGCTGTCCCACGGCATCGACGTCTACACCGCCGTCAACATCCAGCACATCGAGAGCCTGAACGACGTCGTCGCGCAAATCACTCATGTACGGGTGCGCGAGACTGTGCCGGATTCGATCTTCGACCGCGCCGATGCGATCGAGCTGATCGACCTCACCCCCGACGATCTGATCCAGCGCCTGCGTGAAGGCAAAGTCTACGTCCCCAAGCAGGCCGAGCGAGCGCTGGAGCATTACTTCTCGCCCGGCAATCTGACCGCGCTGCGCGAGCTCGCGCTGCGGCGCACGGCTGAGCGTGTCGACGAGCAGCTTCTTACGCACATGCAGGCGAACGCCATCGCCGGTCCGTGGGCTGCGGGCGAGCGCATCCTCGTTTGTGTCAGCGAGGATCCGCGCGCAGCCGGGATCGTGCGCTACACCAAGCGGCTGGCCGACCGGCTGCATGCGCCATTCACCGCGATCTCGATCGAGACGCGGCGCTCGCTCCAGCTCTCGGAGCAGGAGCGCGACCGGCTCGCCGACACGCTGCGGCTCGCCGAATCGCTCGGTGGCGAGGCGCTGACCATTCCGGCCGTCGGCCGTCGTATCGCCGACGACGTCATCAATTTCGCCCAAGGCAACAACGTCACCCAGATCGTGATCGGCAAGTCGACGCGCTCGCGCTGGTTCGAGATGACGCGCGGCTCCGTCGTGCATGAATTGGTGCGCCGCGCCGGCAATATCAGCGTTCACGTCATTCCCGGCGACGAGCTGCCGGACGAAGCAGCGCCGAAGACGCCGGTGCAGACCGCCGCGCGGTCCGACCCTTTCAATCCGCTGCCCTATCTGAAGACGCTCGGCATCGTGCTGGTGGGCCTCGGCGCCGCAAAGCTGCTTCAGCCGCGGTTCGGCATCGAGAACGTGGACCTCGTGCTGCTGACCTCGGTCGTCGCCATCGCAGTGCGGTACGGCTTGTGGCCGTCGCTGCTCGCGAGCATCGTAGCGTCGCTCGCTTATAACTTCTTCTTCCTGCCGCCGGTCTATACGTTCACCATCACGGATCCGACCAACGTAGCGGCGTTCTTCTTCTTCATGCTGATCGCGATCCTGGTTTCGAATGTCGCCGCGCGCGTGCGCACGCAGGCCGACACGGCGATCGGCCGCATCAGGACCACCGAGCAGCTCTATGCGTTCAGCCGCAAGCTCGCCGGCACCGCCACGCTCGACGACGTGCTGTGGGCCTCGGCCTATCAGATCGCACTGATGCTGAAGGTCCGCGTGGTCCTGCTGCTGCCGGAGGACGGGCTTTTGACGGTGAAATCCGGCTATCCGCCGGAAGACCAGCTCGACCAGGCCGATCTCGCCGCCGCCAACTGGGCCTGGAGCAATGACCGCTCCGCCGGCCGCGGTTCGGACACCCTGCCGGGCGCCAAGCGCCTGTTCCTGCCGATGCGCACCGGGCGCGGCCCGATTGGCGTGATCGGCATCGACAACGACCGGACTGGCCCGCTGCTGACGCCGGACCAGCGGCGGCTGCTGGACGCGCTGGTGGATCAGGGCGCGCTTGCGATCGAGCGCGTGCTGCTGGTCGAGGACATGGATCGCGTCAAGCGTACCGTCGAATCCGAGCGGCTGCGCTCCGCGCTATTGACCTCGATCTCGCACGATCTGAAGACGCCGCTCGCCTCCGTGCTGGGCGCCGCCTCGACGATTCGCGATCTCGCTGGCGCGCTGTCGGATACCGAGAAGCGCGACCTGCTTGCCACAGTGATCGACGAGTCCGAACGGCTCAATCGCTTCATTGCGAACTTGCTGGACATGACGAAGCTCGAATCCGGCGCCATCGTGCCCAACACAGCCTTGCACGATCTCGGTGAGATCGTCGGCAGCGCGCTACGGCGGGCGTCCAAGATCCTCGCCGCGCACAAGGTGGAGCTGGTCCTGGCGGCCGATCTGCCGATGCTTCAGCTCGATGCCGTGCTGTTCGAGCAGGTGTTGTTCAACCTACTCGACAACGCCGCGAAATATTCGCCGCCCGACACCACGATCGCGATCAGGAGCCGGCGCGAGCGTGATCAGGTGGTGCTGGAAGTCGCCGACGAAGGCGCGGGCATTCCGCCCGACGAGCTCGAGAGCGTGTTCGACAAGTTCTATCGTGTGCAGAAAGGCGACCATGTCCGTCCCGGCACCGGGCTTGGGCTTGCCATCTCGCGCGGCTTCGTCGAGGCGATGCGCGGCACCATCACGGCTGCCAACCGCAGTGACCGGAGCGGCGCTGTTCTCACCATCCGTCTGCCTGTTCCGGCGCAGACCCACGCATTGGACACCGCCGCATGAGTGCCGCCCCGATCAAGGTTTTGGTGATCGACGATGAGCCGCCGATCCGCAAATTGCTGCGGATGGGGCTTTCGACGCAGGGTTACGAGATCCTGGAGGCGTCGAACGGCAAGATCGCGCTGGAAAAGCTCAATGAAGATCCCGCGCTGATCATCCTCGATCTCGGCCTGCCCGATATCCAGGGCCATGAGCTGCTGCGCACCATCCGCGCCCGCAATGAGAGCGTGCCGATCGTGGTGCTGTCGAGCCGCGGCGACGAGGCCGGCAAGGTGCAGGCGCTCGATCTCGGCGCCGATGATTACCTGACCAAGCCGTTCGGCATGGACGAACTGCTGGCGCGCTTGCGTGCAGCCTTGCGGCACCAGCTTCAGGTCCAGGGCGAGCGCCCTGTGTTTCGTACCGGAGATCTCTCGGTCGATCTCGTGCGTCGCATCGTCAAGCTCGGGGAGCGCGACGTCAAGCTATCACCGAAGGAATACGACCTCCTGCGCGTGCTGGTGCAGCACGCGGGCAAGGTGCTGACCCACCGCTTCCTGCTCAAGGAACTCTGGGACGAGTTGACCGACGCGCAATATCTGCGCGTCTATGTCCGCCAGCTCCGCCAGAAGATCGAGACTGATCCGGAGCGTCCGCAGTATGTGCTGACGGAGACCGGGATCGGATACCGGCTGAAGGCGGGGGATTGACGCTCCTGTTAGGGGCGCGATCCGCCATCCACATCGTCATTGCGAGCGTAGCGAAGCAATCCAGAGTCCCTCCGCAGAAAGATTCTGGATTGCTTCGTCGCAAGTGCTCCTCGCAATGACGGAGGAGATCACCCCGCCTTTCTCTGCCGCGCCGTCGACCGCGGCGTCTTCTTCGCAACTCGCCGCCCGCCGGTCGCCCGTCTTGCATGCGACTTCGTCGCCGACTTCTTCCCGCCACGCCCCTTCAGGCTCTGCCTCAGCGCATCCATCAGGCTGACGACATTGCTCGGCTTCTCCTCAGGCTCTGGCAGCTCGATTGTCTTGCCGCTCGCCTTCCTCTTCACCAGCGCTTTCAGTGCGGTCTCATACTCGTCCTTGAACTTGCTGGGGTCGAAATGCGCCGCCTTGGTGTGCAGGATGTGGCCTGCGAGCTCGACCATGTCCTTGGTGATCTTCGGGCTCTTGATGTCATCGAAAACCTGGTCCTCGTCGCGCAGCTCGTAAGGGAAGCGCAGCGTGGTGCCGAGTAGGCCCTTGCCGAGCGGCTCGATCGCGATGATGTGCTCGCGGTTGGTGAGCACGATTTTTGCGAGCGCCACGCGGTCCTGGTCCTTCATGGCGTCGCGGATCACGGCAAATGCATCCACTGCGGCCTTGCCTTCGGGCGCGATGTAATAGGGATGGTTGAGATAGCGCTGGTCGATCTCCCCGCTCGGCACAAAGCTTTCGATGTCGATGGTATGGTTGCTCTCGATCTGGACCGCCTCGAGCTCCTCCGGCTCGATCGCGACATATTTGCCCTTGCGTAGCTCGTAGCCGCGGCCCTTCTGGTCGCTCTCGACGACATCGCCGGTCTCGGCATCCACCATCTGCTGCTTGAGCCGGTTACCGGTCTCGCGGTTGATCATGTGAAACCGCGTCTTCTCGGCCCCGGTGGTCGCGGGGTAGAGCGCGACCGGGCAACTGACCAGCGACAGCTTCAGCGTTCCCTTCCAATAGGCGCGCGGGGCCATTCCATTCTCCAGTGATTTCAAGGCGTTTCAGGAACTCCAACCGGGCTCCGGGGTTTTGGTTCCGGCTGGGGCTTTTGCCGTGATAGGCTCTCACGCCGAAAGAAATGCGGGACCGGTCGTGCTGCGAAAACTCTCCACCTACCGCGAGAAGCGTGATTTCGAGAAGACGCCGGAGCCGTCCGGCAAGACGGCAGTGGCGCCGTCAAAACAGCGGCGCTTCGTGATCCAGAAGCATGATGCGACCCGGCTGCACTACGACTTCCGCCTCGAATTCGACGGCGTGTTCAAGTCCTGGGCGGTGACGAAAGGCCCCTCGCTCGATCCACACGACAAGCGGCTGGCTGTCGAGGTCGAGGACCATCCACTCGACTACGGCGATTTCGAAGGGACGATTCCGGAAGACCAATACGGCGGCGGCACGGTGATGCTGTGGGACCGTGGCACCTGGGAAGCCGACAACCCGGAAGCCGGTTTCAAAAAGGGCGACCTCAAGTTCACGCTGCACGGCGAGAAGCTGCACGGAAGCTGGGTATTGGTGCGGATGCGGAATGACCGCACCGGGGGCAAGCGCACTAACTGGTTGCTGATCAAGCACCGCGACGAATATGCCAGCGAGGGTGAGGATATTTTGGCGGAGGACAAGTCGGTCGCGTCCGGCCGGGCCATGGAGCAGATCGCCGGCGGCAAGGGCCGCGCCCCAAAACCGTTCATGCTGGCGAAGGGCAGGGGCAAGGCCGATGCGGTCTGGCAGTCCAATCGCGCCGAGGAGACCAAGGGGCGGACGGTGAAGCCGGCGCCGCGCGCAGCGTTGAAGGGCGGAACGGTCCCCAAGACCAACAGCGCGAAAAAGAAGGTTACGACAGCAACGAATGCCAGTCGGATCTCGGAGATGCCGGACTTCGTTGCGCCGCAGCTCTGTACGCCGGTCGAGCGCCCCCCGTCAGGCGATCGCTGGTGCCACGAAATCAAGTTCGACGGTTATCGCGTGCAGCTCCGGGTCGAGGGCGGCCAGGCGACGCTGAAGACGCGGACGGGGCTCGACTGGACTGACAAGTTTGCCGCGATTGCGAAAGAGGCCAGCGCGCTGCCGGACGCCATGATCGATGGTGAGATCGTCGCGCTGGATCATAGCGGCGCCCCAAATTTTTCGTCACTGCAGGCCGCGTTGTCGGACGGCAAGACCGAGGACCTGATCTTCTTTGCTTTCGATCTCCTGTTCGCCAAGGGCCTTGATTATCGCCGCCTGCCCCTCGGTGAGCGCAAGGCGCGGCTCAAGGAGATTCTGGCGGCACGCAAGCGGAAATCGAGCCTGATCCGCTATGTCGAACATTTCGAGAGCGACGGCGACACGGTGCTGCAATCGGCTCTGAAGCTCGAGCTTGAAGGCATCGTCTCGAAGAAGCTCGATGCGCCCTACCGCTCGGGGCGGACGGAAGGTTGGACCAAGACAAAGTCCCGCGCCGGCCAGGAGGTCGTGATCGGCGGCTGGAAGACGACGGCCGGGAAATTCCGCTCGCTGATGGCGGGCGTCTATCGCGGCGATCACCTCGCCTATGTCGGCATTGTCGGCACCGGCTTTGGCGCCGACAAGGTCAAGCGCATCATGCCGTTCCTGAAAGAGGCGGCGTCGAGCGAAAGCCCGTTCGGCGGCAAGAATGCGCCGAAGAAGACGCGCGATGTGCACTGGGTCAAGCCGGAGCTGGTCGCCGAGATCGAATTCGCCGGTTTCACCGCCGATGGCAACATTCGCCAGGCCGCGTTCAAGGGCCTGCGGCAGGACAAGCCGGCCGAGGAGGTCGAGGCGGAAACGCCCGCGGATACCAAGCTCGCCAAGCTTTCCGCCAGAAAGCGCGTTGGTGCAAAGCCTGCCAAAGCGAAGGGCACCGTCGAGGTGATGGGCGTCGTCATCTCGAAGCCGGAGAAGGAGCTATGGCCGGACGGCGGCGACGGCGAGGGTGTGACTAAGCTCGATCTCGCGCGCTATTTCGAGGGGGTCGGCCCCTGGATGATCGAACATATCAAGGGTTGCCCCTGCTCGATCTTGCGTGCGCCCGACGGGATCGGCGGTGAAAAATTCTTTCAGCGGCATGCGATGCAGGGTACGTCGAATCTGCTCGAGCTCGCAAAGGTGTCCGGCGATCGCAAGCCGTATTTGCAGATCGACCGCGTCGAGGGACTTGCTGCGGTCGCGCAGATCGGTGGCGTCGAGCTGCATCCGTGGAATTGTGCGCCCGATGCCTATGACACGCCGGGCCGACTGGTGTTCGATCTCGATCCCGCGCCGGACGTCAAGTTTAACGATGTCGTCGAGGCCGCGAAGGAGATGCGCCAGCGGCTCACCGATGTCGGCATGGAGAGTTTTTGCAAGACCACCGGCGGCAAGGGCCTCCATGTGGTGGTGCCGCTGCTTCACGGCGCGGGCGACAAGGTGGACTGGAAGGAGGCCAAGGCGTTCGCGCAAGGCGTCTGCCAGTGGATGGCCGATGACGATCCCGATCGCTATCTTCTCAACATGTCCAAGAAGCTACGCAACGGGAAAATCTTTCTCGACTATTTGCGCAACGATCGCCTGTCGACCGCCGTGGCGCCGCTATCGCCGCGTGCACGCGATGGCGCGACCGTGTCGATGCCGGTGACCTGGGCGCAGGTGAAGGGCGACCTCGATCCGAAGAAATACACGGTGCGGACGGTGCCGGGCTTACTGGCGCGATCGAAGGCGTGGGATGGTTATGATGATGCTGCCGCGTCAATCAAGGCGGCGGTGAAGAAGCTGGCGGGAAAGACGAAGTAGGCGCGCACGACGGGCGCGGCTCTCGTAGGGTGGGCAAAGCGACTTGTCCGCCGTAGCTCGTAGAGCGAAGGCGGAAGCGTGCCCACGATCTTTTTGCCGTCGAGAGAGAAGGTGGGCACGGCGCATTCGCGCCTTTGCCCACCCTACGAGACCTCGCCTAGATCCGTCCGAGTAGTAGTAGGATCAGCAGGATGACGATGACGAGCCCCAGGCCGCCGCCGCCGTAATAGCCGGTGCCATAGAACGGCCCGCCGCCGATGCCGCTGAAACCGCCGAGCAGCGCGATGACCAAAATGATCAGAATGATCGTACCGATAGACATGCTAGTCTCCTCCAGCCCTTTGTTGAAAGGGTCGTTGCGTTGTGCGGAGGCAACTTGCCGCAGGTTTTAAAGTTCCAACAATGAAACACGGGCTCGCGTCCAACTTGCATGGAACCTTTGCCGCGCCTGCCGGCATGATTATGTGAGGATCAGCCACCACAGGGTAGGGCCATGTCAGCACCTCTTGTCGTCTCCATTCCGCATCACCTCGGCCGCGAGGAGGCTGTGCGCCGCCTCAAGACCGGGCTCGGCCGCGCCGCAGCCAGCATTCCCGTGATGCAGGTCGAGGAGGAACGCTGGAGCGGCGACACTCTGGCCTTTCGTATCCGCGCGCTCGGGCAGATCGCGAGCGGCCAAGTCGATGTCGCCGACGATCACGTCAAGGTCGAGGTGGTGCTGCCGTGGCTGTTGCAGCGCTTTGCGGAGATGGCACAGGCGACCATCCGCAAGCGCGGACAATTGCTCCTCACCAAGGACGGGGGAAAGTAGCCGTCAGGCGCGGACGCGCTGTCTCGGAGGCCTGATCGCGCTTGCCGCGCGGGCCTCGATGACCGCAGCCGGAAACTCACGAAAGGCCTGCGCGAGCGGCAATTCGTTGCCCGCGAGGCTCGGCGCGGTGTACCCGCTGATGTCGACGGTGGCGTCGAAACCTTCGAGCGTCGGCCATTTCCGCCCCCCTTGCGTGAAGGGGGCGAACTGACGCCCAACCACGACGATCGCCGCGGCTCGGCCCCGGTGACGGGCGAATGCGATGACGTGGTCTGCGTGTGCGCCACGGACTTCCAGCGGTTCGTATTCGCCCAGCGCGAAGACGTCAGCGAGCTCGTTGCGCAGCTTGAGCAGGTGCCGCGTCCAGGCGAGCTTGAGCTGCCCGTCCGGCCAGATATTGATCAGGCCACGCCAGTCCGGCGCTTCCAGCGAACCCAGCGCCTCCTGCCGTGCGGCAAAATCCACCGGGCGGCGGTTGTCGGGATCGACCAGCGACAGGTCCCAGTATTCGGTACCCTGGTAGAAATCCGGCACGCCCGGCAGCGTGGCCTTCAGCGTCAGTTGGCCCAGCGAGTTCAGCGCACCGAGCAGCGCGATGCGGCGGGCGAGGGTCTGGAGCGCCTCCAGGAATTCGCCTGACAGCGCGGGATCGAGGATTTTATCGATGAAGCTGTTGACGCCGTCCTCATACGCTTCATGCGGATTGAGCCAGCTCGTCGTCTCTTCCTTGCCTTCACGCGCCGCCTTGAGCGCATAGGCCTGGATGCGCGCGACGAAACTGGCATCCGGGCCCTCAAGCGGCCAGGCGCCGAGCAGGGTCTGGTAGAGCATGTATTCGAACGTCGCCGACGGCGCGCGCAGATTGCCCTGGAGCGCAAGGTGCGGCGCGTTCAGCACCTTCCAGCGCGAAACCGCGCTGGTCCATTCGCCGGGAATTTCGCTCAGCGCCGCGATCCGCTCGCGGGCGTCCTCGCCGCGCTTGGTGTCGTGCGTGGCGGTCGCCGTCATGCCCTGCGGCCATTCCTTGGCGCGGGCCCGCATGGCCTCGTGGAAAGCGGGAATGGTGAGGCCCTTGCTGGCGGGATCGCCGCCAACCTCGTTCAGCGCCAGCAGCCGGTGGAATTGATAGAACGCGGTGTCCTCCAGCGACTTCGCCATCATCGGCCCGGTGAATTGCTGCACCTTCAGCGCAAAACGGCGCACGCGCGGGGCGCTGTGCGGCGGACGGCCGGGCGTGAGCAGGTCCATGGTCAGCGCGTCGCGCAGGAAGTCGAAAATGCCCTCGTCCGCGGCGAACCATTCGGCGCGGGCGCGCGCGACGGTGTCGTCGATCAGCTTGCGGTCGAGCGCGGTCGGGCCACTGTGGGTCAGGTAAGTGCGATAGACCGGGAAGTGGAGCACGTACAATTCCAGCGCTTGCCGCAGGCTGTCGGCGGAAAAGTCGCGGGTTGAATAGTGCCCGTTCGCGATGCGTGCGAGCAGGCGCGTCAGCACGGTGAATTCGCTGGTCAGCAGCGTCTCCAGCACGCGCCGCTTGGCGTCCTTGACGTAAGGCGCAAGCCGTGGCGACCGGTTGCTGATCTGCCGCCAGGTCTCGTCCAGAGCCTCCAGCCCCTTGGCGTCGACCAGCACCTGCGTAATGACATTCATCCACTCATAGCCGGTGGTGCCCTGAACGCCGGCGAAATGCGGCAGGCGCTCGTGCTCGCACAGGATTTTCTCGATCACCGTATAGAACGGCTTTGTATTGCCCTGCGCATCGCGCACCAGCCGACGCAGCCGCTGGCAATATTGCGCGGGATCGCGCAGGCCGTCGATGTGATCGAGGCGGATGCCTTGCAGCTTGCCGTCGGCAACGAGTTGCTTCACCAGCCGGTGCGTGGCGGCAAACGTGCTCGCATCCTCGACGCGCAGGCCCGCAAGCCCGTTGACGTCGAAGAAGCGGCGATAGTTGATATCGCTGGATGCCAGCCGCCAATGGCCGAGCTTGTAGTTCTGCCGCTCCAGCAGATGATGCAGCGCCAGCGTCTGTGCCGGGCGATCTTTTGTCGCGCGATAGGCGGCGAGGCCGTGCGTGATGATGTCAGCGCTGCCTGCGATCTCCTTCAGCTCCACCTTGAAGGCGGGGGCTTCCTTGCGGTTCGGCCGGCGCAAGCCCGTGTAGCGCGCGGCGAGCGAGAGCAGGCGTTTGCCGGCCTCGGTTCCGCCGGCGTCCGCTTCCTTCACGATCATCCGCAAAATCTCGCCATAGCGCTCCGGCGCGATCGGCAGGCGATGTTCAAAGTACCAGGCGGAAAAACTGCCCTCATTGGGATCGTAGCGCAGTTCAATCTCGCCGCGCTCCAGCGCCTCACCGTAGGACGACCCGAGGATGGGTAACAGCACGCCGCCACGGGCGCGGAAGGCCAACTGATCCCAGTCGATATCGAATGAGACCGCATGCGGTGACGTCTGGCCCCATTCCAGCACGTCCAGCCACCAGGGATTGTCGGCAAAATGCACGCCGACATGGTTGGGCACGAAATCGATGATGAGACCGATGTCGTGCTGCGCGAGCGCATCGCTTAGCCGCGCAAAACCGGCCTCGCCGCCGAGCTCGGGATTGAACTGGCTGTGATCGACTGTGTCATAGCCGTGGGTCGAGCCCTTGCGCGCCTTCATCACCGGCGAGGCGTAGAGATGCGTGATTCCCAGCGCCTTCAGGTAAGGCACAACATCAGCGGCCTTGTCGAAGTCGAAGTCCGCGGTGAGCTGAAGCCTGTAAGTCGCGAGAGGAATCGCGGAAGGCATATCAACCTCCGAGATGCCAGACCACCGACCAGGGCGGAAGCCGGTCGCCGGTTACGCCGCCCCAGATCGGCGCGCCCGGAGCGTTGCTGGAATGCGTGATGTCTTTGTCAGACAAATTGGCGGTCAGGCTCAGCGTCGTGGCGTCACCCATGCGCCAATGCGCGGTGAGCAGGCCGTTGTCGGCGGCCTCGGCATCGCCGAAGCTCGCTCCCTTCAATCTCGGTGCGACCTCTTTGCGACGGAGCGCGAGTAGCTCCCTCACCAGCGCCAATCGCGCGTCCTGCTCCGGCGTGCGGCCGGTCCAGTCGAGCACAGCCGATTGCGGCGCGGCGGGGTCGAGCGGGTCCGGCACCTCGTCGCCGTATTTCTCGTAGGCCCAGGCATATTCCTGCTTGCGCCCCTTGCGCACGGCGTCGGCAAGTCCGCCCTGGAAATCGCAGAAGAACGGGAAGGGGACCTTCGAGCCCCATTCCTCGCCCTGAAACAGCATTGGCACCATCGATGCGAGCAGCGTCACCGCGAGCGCAGCTTCGATCTGCTGCGGCGATGCCAGGCTTTCGAGCCGGTCGCCGAGTGGACGGTTGCCGATCTGATCGTGATTCTGCAGGAAGTTGACGAAGGTCGCCGGCGGCAGCTCGCCGCTCGCTTCGCCGCGCGGCTTCTTGCCCCAGAATTCCGAGATCTCGCCCTGGTAGACGAAGCCCGAGGCGAGCGCGCGTGCCAGATCCATGCGCGGCGTCTGATAGTCCGCGTAATAGCCGGCGAGCTCGCCGGTCAGCATCACATGCCAGGCGTGGTGATAGTCGTCGTTCCACTGCGCGCGATATTTGCCGTTCGGCGGCTCCTGCGCGGCGTCGAGCAGGCTGGCGCGGTTGTCGCCGTTCTCCAGCACAAGATGAATGTGTCGCCCGGTGGCCTTGGCAAGCTCGCCGGTGGCGGCGCTGAGATCGTGCAGCATCGACTGCTCGCCAGGGATCGCCATGATGTGGTTGGCGGCGTCCAGCCTCAGCCCGTCGAAACGGTAATCGGTGAGCCAGGACAATGCATTCTCGACCGCGAACGCCCGCACCTGCGACACGCGATAGTCGATCGCGTTGCCCCAGGGTGTGTGCGCGTCGGTGAAGAAGGTCGGCGCGTAGCGGCCGAGATAATTTCCTTCAGGCCCGAAGTGATTGTAGACCACGTCGAGAAACACCATCAGTCCGCGCAGATGCGCCTCATCGATCAGCGTCTTCAACTCTTCGGGGCGGCCATAGGCACTGTCGGGCGCATACCACAGCACGCCGTCATAGCCCCAGCCGCGGCGGCCGGCGAAATCGGCAAGCGGCATCAATTCCAGCGCAGTGATGCCGGTTGCGACGAGATGATCGAGCTTGTCGATCATGGCACGGTAGGTGCCATGGCTCGTGAAGGTGCCGACATGGGCCTCGATCAGCACCGTCTCTTCCCAGGGGCGACCGCGCCAATCCTTCGCGCGCCACACGAAGGAATCGTGATCGATCACCTCGCTTGGGCCGGAGACATCCTCGGGCTGGAATGCGGACGCGGGATCGGGCACGTCGATCTCGTCGTCAATCCTGAATTTGTAGGGACTTCCGACAGGCAGGTCGGGAATCTCGGCGACATACCAGCCATCCTGCCGGCGCTGCATGGCGTGTCGCCGGTCGAGCAGGAGATCGACCCGGCGCGCACCGGGCGCCCACAAACGGAACGATACGCCCTCCTTGGTCGGCTTCGCCCCGAAGGATGGCCTCATTGCGCCCCCGCGAAGGCGAGCACGGAGCGCGGCGGCGCCTTGCTGTCGCTTCCGGGCAGGAAATCAACGCTGTTCAGCTTGGCATCCGTCGTGTTCAGGATCTGCTGCCAGCTTTTGTATTCGGGCATTTTTGGCAACTTGAATGCGATCTCTTCGGGGGCGGCGTTCAGTACGATAAAGATTGCCGCGCTGCCCGGTTCCATCGGTCCCATCACATAAGACAGAAACCGGCCTTCCGGAAATTTCCAATCGTTCTCCGTCATCTCGTTGCCTTCGGGCGTCAGCCACAGCGCGCCGTAGGAGATGCCGTCCTTCGGCCGGCCGTCGAGCCAGCGATGGCTGCGCAGTTGCGAGAACCGGCGACGGATATCGGCGAGATCGGCGACGAAATCGATCATGTCGTCGCCGTCCTTGCCGAGATTGTCCCAGCCGACCCAGCCGATCTCGTTGTCCTGGCAGTAGGCGTTGTTGTTGCCGGATTGCGAATTGCCGACCTCGTCGCCGGCGAGGATCAGCGGAATGCCCTGCGCCAGCATCAGGCAGGCCAGAACGTTCTTGCGCAGCTGCCGCCGCATCCCGATGATCGCCTGATCGTCAGTCGGGCCCTCGACACCGCAATTGTTGCTGTGATTGTCGCTGGAGCCATCGCGATTGTCCTCGCCGTTGGCCTCGTTGTGCTTCTCGTTGTAGCTGAAGAGATCGGCCAGCGTGAACCCGTCATGCACGGTGATGTGGTTGATGCTGGCGCGCGGCCGCCGTCCGTCATGGTTGAACAGGTCGGACGACGCCGTCATGCGGCTCGAGATGTCGCCGATCAGGCTGCCTTCGCCGCTCCAGTAGCGGCGCATGGCGCTGCGATAGCGATCGTTCCACTCCGACCATTGCGAGGGGAATGCGCCGACCTGGTAGCCGCCGAGTCCGAGGTCCCACGGCTCGGCAACGAGCTTGACGGTCGCGAGCACCGGATCCTGCCGGATCGCGGTCAGGAATGAGATGCCGCGATCATAGCCGTTCGGCCCGCGCGCGAGCGTCGTGGCAAGGTCGAAGCGGAAGCCGTCGACATGGCAGACTTCGACCCAGTAGCGCAGCGAATCCATCACCATCTGGAGCACGCGCGGATGGGTCAGGTTCACCGACGAGCCACAGCCGGTGAAGTCGTCGTAGTAGCGCGGATTCTCGCGGTTCAGCCAGTAATAGGAAGCGTTGTCGATGCCGCGATAACACAGCGTCGGTCCGAGATGATTGCCTTCGGCGGTGTGGTTGTAGACCACGTCGAGCATCACCTCGATGCCGGCATCGTGCAGGCGCGCCACCGTGGTGCGGAAGGAATCGAGTGCGTTGTCCTGGGCATAGCGCTGCTCCGGCGCGAAGAAGGACAGCGTATTGTAGCCCCAGTAATTGGCGAGCTTCTTCTCTACCAGCATGCGGTCGTCGACGAAGGCGTGGATCGGCAGCAGCTCCACCGTGGTGACGCCGATCTTCTTCAAATGCTCGATCATCGCCGGCGACGACAGCCCGCCATAGGTGCCGCGAAGGTTCGGCGGCACGTCATCGCGCTTCTGCGTCAGGCCCTTGACATGGGCCTCGTAGATGATCGTGTCTTCCCAGGGGATGTTGGGACGGATCTCGCGGCGGCCCCAATTGAAGGTCTCGTCGACGACAACGCCCTTGGGCATACCGCGGGCGTTGTCGCGGCGATCAAAGGACAGATCCTCGCGCGCGCTGCCGGTGCGGTAGGCGAAATGTGCATCGCTCCAGACGAGCCGCCCCGAGAGCCGCCTGGCATAGGGGTCGAGCAGCAGCTTGTTGGCGTTGAAGCGATGGCCATGCTCCGGTTCATAGGGGCCGTGCACGCGATAGCCGTAGAGCTGGCCCGGCGAGACGTCGTTGAGATAGCCGTGCCAGACGTCCTCCGTACGCTCCGGTAATTCGATCCGCTCCAGCTCGCGGCGGCCCTGGGGGTCGAACAGGCAGAGCTCGACCTTCTGAGCGTTGGCGGAGAACAGCGCGAAATTGGTGCCGCGTCCGTCCCAGCTCGCGCCGAGGCGTGCGTGCGATCCAGCAGTCAGGCGCATCGGTCAGCTTTCCGGAACGAGGAAGATCGCGGCGAGCGGCGGAATGGTGAGGCGGAGCTCGGGCGTCTTGCCGTCAACGGTCTGAACCTCGCCGATGTTCCCGACATTGGTGCCGCCATAATGGGCGGAGTCTGAGTTGAACACCTCTTTCCACTTGCCGCCAAAGGGCACGGGGACGCGGTAGCTGCGGTAGACGTTCGGTGAGAAGTTGATGATTACCAGACACCGCGCGTGCTCGTCGAATCCCTTGCGCAACCAGGCGAAGACGTTGCGGTTGGCGTCGTCCGTGACCAGCCATTCGAAGCCGGCCTGGTCGCAGTCCATCTGGTGCAGCGCCGGCACCGCGCGATAGAGCCGGTTGAGGTCGCGGATCACTGCCTGGATGCCGGAATGATATTTGTATTCGAGCAGGTGCCAGTCGAGCGACTGGTCGTGATTCCACTCCCGGCTCTGCGCGATCTCCGCGCCCATGAACAACAGCTTCTTGCCGGGGTGGCCAAACATGAAGCTGTAATAGGCGCGCAAATTGGCAAAGCGCTGCCATTCGTCGCCGGGCATGCGGCCGAGGAGCGAGCGCTTTCCGTGCACGACCTCGTCATGTGACAGCGGCAGGATGAAGTTTTCCGAGAACGCGTAGTGCAGGCCGAACAGGATGTCGCCGTGATGATGCTTGCGGTGGATGGGATCCTTGCTGATGTAGTTCAGCGTGTCGTGCATCCAGCCCATGTTCCACTTGTAGCCGAAGCCGAGCCCGCCGAACTCCACCGGGCGCGAGACCTGCGGCCATGCGGTGGATTCTTCCGCCGCCGTGGTTGCCTGCGGGAATCGCGCGAATAGTTCGGTGTTGAAGCGACGCAGAAAGTTTATGGCCTCGATGTTCTCGCGGCCGCCATACTGGTTCGGGATCCAGGCGCCCGGCGGACGGCTGTAGTCGAGGTAGAGCATGGACGCCACCGCATCGACGCGCAGGCCGTCGATGGCGTATCGCTCCAACCAGAACAGTGCGTTCGACACCAGAAAATTCGTCACTTCGGTGCGGCCGTAATTGTAGATCAGCGTGCCCCAGTCGAGGTGGCGGCCCTGCAGCGGATTAGCGTGCTCGTAGAGCGAGGTACCGTCAAAACTGCCGAGCCCGTGCGGATCGTCGGGGAAGTGACCGGGCACCCAGTCGAGCAGCACGCCGATGCCCTCGCGATGGCAGGCATCGACCAGCGCGGCAAAATCCTCCGGCGTACCGAAGCGGCTGGTCGGCGCATAGAGGCCCGTCGGCTGATAGCCCCAGGAGCCGTCGAACGGATGCTCACTCACAGGCAGGAATTCGAGATGTGTAAAACCCATGTCGCGCGCGTAGGCCGGCAGCTGCTCGGCGAGCTCGCGATAGGTCAGCCACTCGTCGCCATTCTTGCGCCGCCACGAGCCAAGATGGACCTCGTAGATCGACATTGGCGCCGACAGTGCATTGATGCCGTCAGGTGCGGGCCGCGGACGCGGAAGGTGTGCTTCGTCGAACACGATGGATGCTGTCTTTGGACGCACCTCGCTCGCAAACGCCATGGGGTCGGACTTCAGCGGCAGCTGATGGCCGTGCGGTCCAACGATATCGAACTTGTAGTGATCACCGGCCTTGGCGTGCGGAATGAACAATTCCCAATAGCCGGCCCCGCGCACCCGCATCGGGTGACGCCGCCCGTCCCAGAAATTGAAATCACCGACCACGGACACGCGTCGCGCATTCGGCGCCAGCACGACGAAGCCGATGCCGTCGATGCCTTCGAGCCGCATCGGATGTGCGCCGAGCTTATCGTAGATGCGCTGATGGGTACCTTCGCCGAGCAGATAGAGGTCGAAATCGGTCAGGATTGGCGGGAAGCGGTAGGCATCCTCGAACTCGACGACGTCGTCGCCGAACTTCGCGCGCAGCTGGTAACGCTTCGAGCCGTTGGGCAGAGCGCCGATGAACAGGCCGGAAGCGTGGACGCGATCAAGTTGCGCGACCTCGCCGTGCTCACCCACCGCCTCGACATTCGAGGCATCAGGCAGGAAGGCGCGCACCACGCTTTTTCCACCCTCAGGATGCAGCCCGAGATAGTGGAAAGGGTCGGAGTGACGGCCCTCGATGATCGCGTAAGCTTCGGCAGGCAATTTAGGCATGGGCTTCGCTCTCGGCACTGGACAGAATGCGAAGCAGGCCGGTCAGCGGCGCATTGAGCCCCTCCGGCCGGTGGGACAGCTCGTACTCTACCTCGTCGAACACTTGATCAAGCAGGAAAAACCTTAACATGCCTTCCGCGGAATGGTCCTCTTCCGGCCAGAGACGTCGATCGGTCATGGCCTCACGATAAGCAGACAGGAAGGTCGCGGTGGCGTGTTCGCGCCATTCGCCGAGCGCGGCTGTGAGCCGGCCCTGCTCGTCATTGGCCCCCGAGAGCGCCCGGTTAAGAGCCGCGTTAACCGAAAGATCAATCGAGCGGACCAGGCCCGCGACGTCGCGCGCGGCAGGTAGTTTGCGCCGCTTGTCGGCCAGGGCGAGGCGCGGATCGCCGTCGAAGTCGATGATGAAGATGTCGTCCTTCACGATCAGAGTTTGCCCGAGGCGGAAGTCGCCATGATGACGGATGTTCAACCCGCCGATGTCGGATGGCAAGAGCGCATTGAGGTGGTCGGGCAGGGTCGCGCGCACCGCGGCCAGTTGATCGATCAGCGGACGATCGCCCTCGCGCAGCCCGTCGCGGCTGTCGGCCAGCCGTTCGAAAACGCGCTCGGCGCGCGCCTTGAGGTCCGAGGTCCAGCGCTTGATATGCGTGGGGCCGATCGGCTCCGGCGCGAGATCGGCAGCCTTTGCTGCGGCCAAAGCCACGTGCAGCTCGGCGAGCCGCCGGCCGGTCTGCGCCATGAAGTGCAAATAGGGCGCCTGCTCCTGGGTTACCCGGGGCTCGTCCACCGGTCCCAACCGCTGCTCATCGATGTAGCGATCGAGATAGCCCGTGGTCACGGCCCAGCCGTCGCCCTGGTTCTCGACATAGGCGTGCAACACGCCGACCGCGCTGCGGCTATCGCCTTCGACCAGTTCGACGCTGCCGAGGAGCGCCGGCGCATTGGCAAAGCGGGCAGTCTCGGTCAGGTAGCAGCCGATCTCGATCTCGGGATTGATGCCGCTCTCGAGCTGGCGATGGATCTTGGCGACATACTGGTTGTCGACAAGGGCCGTGCTGTTCGACTGCTCGATCGCGCGGATGCGTTCGGGCTCCTTGATGGTGTAATCGGCGAACCGGCTGGTGGCCTTGAACTCCAGCCGCAGATTGTTTTCTTCCACAACGAGGTTCTGCGACAGGCTCCGCAGGAAGAGCCCGATGAAGATCTGGTCGGTCGCGACGTCGAGCAGCGTGCCCTCGCGCGCGCCCTGGCGCACGGCGGCAAGCGCCTTCGGGTTGAAGCGTTCGCGGTCGAAGCGAACCCACTCGATCTGCATCGGCAGCACGTAGCGCGTGGAGACGCCGTCCTGCGTCGTCTCGAAGAACGCGATCCAGGGTCTGTTATCGCCGATGTCGCTGAACGGCACCGCCGAGGTCAGCGTGGGCTTGATGTGCTTGGGGTTGTGCTCGGGATACCAGCGCGTCCGCGACAGGAAGTCCGGCAGCACGTCATGCTCGAACACGCCGCGCTCGCGCGCCAGCGACACCCAGGTCGAGTTGACCGGGACCACCAGCGTTTCGAACTCCGGCACCGCGCGCGGCGTCACCGGCTCGGATTTGTCGCGCTCCTTGAGCTGGAACCAATAGAAGCCGTATGGCCCCAGCGTGATCATGTAGGGCAGCTCGCCGATCGACGGAAAACGCGTGCGGCCGAGCATCTCCTGCGGGATACGGTCCTTCCATGGCGACAGATCAAGCTCGGTTGCCTGTGCAGCGCGCGAGAGGTTGGCGACGCAGAGGATCACCTCGTCGCCATACTGCCGGACATAAGCGAGCACGGCACGGTTGGACGGGCGGATGAAAGTCATGGTGCCGCGGCCGAAAGCGAGCGTCGACTTGCGCACGGAGATCAGCCGCTTGGTGGCGTTGAGCTGCGATGACAGGCTGCGCGACTGCGCTTCCACGTTCACCGATTCATAGCCGTAGACGGGATCCATGATCGGCGGCGCGTAAAGGCGGGCGGGATCGGCACGTGAGAAGCCGCCATTGCGGTCCGGGCTCCACTGCATTGGCGTGCGCACGCCGTTGCGGTCGCCGAGATAGATGTTGTCGCCCATTCCGATCTCGTCGCCGTAATAGATGATCGGCGTGCCCGGGAACGACAGCAGCAGCGAGTTCATCAGCTCGATCTTGCGGCGATCATTGTCCATCAGCGGCGCGAGCCGCCGGCGGATGCCGACATTGATGCGCGCGCGTGGATCATTGGCGTAGGTGGTCCAGAGATAGTCGCGTTCGACGTCGGTGACCATCTCCAGCGTCAGCTCGTCATGGTTGCGCAGGAACAGCGCCCATTGGCAGCTCGCGGGAATGTCCGGCGTCTGGCGCAGGATGTCGGTGATCGGGAAGCGGTCCTCCTGTGCGATCGCCATATAGATGCGCGGCATCAGCGGGAAGTGGTAGGCCATCTGGCATTCGTCGCCGCGGCCGAAATATTCCTGCACGTCCTCCGGCCATTGATTGGCCTCGGCGAGCAACAGCTTCCCCTTGGAGTAGGAGTCCAGTTCATGGCGCAGGCGCTTGATGATCGCATGCGTCTCGGGCAGGTTCTCGTTCGAGGTGCCCTCGCGTTCGCAGAGGTAGGGAATGGCGTCCAGCCGGAAGCCGTCCACGCCGGCGTCCAGCCAGCGCTTCATCACCTGAATGATGGCGCTGACGACGCGCGGATTGTCGAAATTGAGGTCGGGCTGGTGCGAGAAGAAGCGATGCCAGTAGAACGCGCCGGCCTCGGGATCCCAGGTCCAGTTCGACTTCTCGGTATCGGTGAAGATGATCCGCGTGCCCTGGTATTTCTGGTCGGTGTCGCTCCAGACGTACCAGTCGCGGGCGCTCGAGCCTGCCGGGCTGCGGCGCGCGCGCTTGAACCAGTTGTGCTCGTCGGAGGTATGGTTGACGACCAACTCGGTGATGACGCGAAGCCCTCGCTTCTGCGCCTCCTGGATGAAACGCTTGAAGTCTTTCATCGTCCCGAAATCGGGATTGATCGAACCGTAGTCGCCGATGTCATAGCCGTCGTCGCGGCCGGGCGAGGGGTAGAACGGCAGCAGCCACAGCGCGGTGACGCCGAGGTCCTGGAGATAGGGCAGCTTCTCGGTCAGGCCCGCGAAGTCGCCAATGCCGTCATTGTTGCTGTCGGCAAAGGCCTTGACGTGGAGCTGATAGATAATGGCGTCCTTGTACCAGAGCTCGTCCACGATCTCGGCAGCCTCGGCTTTCTTGGTGTCGACGGAAGATAGAACATTCATGGCGTGATCCTTACGCCAGGCAGCGGAACAGCAGCGCCGGATCGCGGTCGGGATCGATACGCAATTTGATCCCGCCCCATTCGATGCGGGACTGTTCGCCTGTCATGAGATTTTCGATTGTCGTGACGTGGCGGCGTTCGCCGCCGACGTCGATGGTGAGGTCGCCGAGCGGCAGCCAGAACTCGCGCACATGGCGCGAGAGTGCGATGGCCGCAACGATCATGTTGCCCGGTTCAGCCGCCTCCCTGGCGAAGGCGATGGTCTCGCCGTCCTCGATGCCGAGGAAGCGCAAATTGGTGGTCTGCTGGAACGCCGCGTTTTCGTTGCGGATGCGGTTGAGCGCGGTGATGTAGGGCTTGATGTTGTCGGGCTTGTCCCAGTCGCGCTGGCGGATCTGGTACTTCTCGGAATCCTGATATTCTTCATGGCCGGGGATGGCTTCGTGCTCGAGCAGCTCGAACCCGCTGTAAAGGCCGTAATTGCTCGACAACGTTGCGGCCAGCGCAACGCGCGATTTGAACATCCAGTCCTCGCCACTCTGGAGATGATAGGGCAGCAGGTCGGGCGTGTTGACGAACAGGTTCGCGCGATAGAAGTCCCGCTCGGGATAACGCGTCAGCTCGCCGAGATGTTGCTCCAGCTCTCCTTTCCCCGTGCGCCAGGGGAAATAGGTAAAGGACTGCGCGAAGCCGAGCTTGGCGAGCCCCTTCATCAGCTTCGGCCGCGCAAAGGTCTTGGAGAACAGGATCACCTCGGGATGCCGGAGACGAATGTCGCGGATCAGCCACTCCCAGAACGGAAGCGGTGCGGTATCGTGATTGTCGATCGCAAAAATGGTCACGCCATGGTCGATCCAGAACAGCATGGTGTCGCGGAACGCGCTCCACAGGCCGATCCGATCGACGCAGGCGAAATCGGGGATGACGATATCCGAATAGGGACCGTCCGCCGTCCGCACCGAGCGGTCCGGCCGCCATTTGAACCATTCCGGGTGCTGCGTCAGCCAGGGATGATCCGGCGAACATTGCACGGCGAAATCGAGCGCGAGCTCAAGGCCGTATTCGAGGCAGGTCGCGACCAGCGCGCGGAAATCCTCGATGGTACCGAGCTCGGGATGCAGCGCATCGTGACCGCCTTCGGCAGCGCCGATCGCATAGGGCGAGCCCGGCTCGCCGTCGGTCGCCACCGGCGCATTGTTGCGGCCCTTGCGGTGGGTGCCGCCGATCGGATGGATCGGCGTGAAATAGAGCACGTCAAAGCCCATCGCGGCGATATCGGGCACGCGCGCGATGCAGTCGCGGAGCGTGCCGTGCTGGCCGGCGACCTTGCTCTGACTGCGGGGCATCATCTGATACCAGGCACCAAAGCGCGCTTTGTCACGATCGATGATCAGCGGGAAGTTGGGTGAACGGGTCAGGTCGGGTCGCGCCTGGCTCTCGGCCATGGCCTTGCTCAGTTCGGTCGCAAGCAGCGGCGCGACATCGCCGCTGCCGAGATAATCCTCGCATTGCCTGACGATCACGGCCGCTGCGTCCTGCCGCGCGCCATGCGCCTTGGTCAGCAGGCCAGCGCCCTCGATGGCATCGAGCGTGACGTCGCCGCCGGACAGCTGCTTGCGCTCGAGCCCGTGGCGCCAGGTGGCGAACTCGTCGGTCCAGGCTTCGATGGCATAGATATACTGACCGGGCTCGGCCGGCACGAAGGCGCCGGACCAGCGGTCATTGCCGTGATGGATCATCGGCTCGTTCCGCCATTCCCGGTCCTGCTCTCCGCGCCAGACCAGCGCGGCGCTGATCGTCGCATCGCCGTCGCGGTAGATGTCGGCCCAGACCTCGACCCGCTCTCCCGCGATCCGTTTCACGGCAAAGCGACCGCCGTCGATCAAGGGATAGACGTCTTCGATCAGGAAAGCGCTGCCGGCAGCGGCACTCTCGACAGTTTGAATTGTCTTGTTCACGGTGATGCCATTGACAAGAAAGCAGGAGCCCGTTTCCCTTGTCGGGAACCCACACTTGATACCAATATAGAAAGCCGCTTGTGTGTCATTGGTTCCCTTGGGAACGGCAGGCGCGGTCTGTGAGTTAAGTCCGTCTAACCTCTTCCGCGACCTCATTAAAATCAATGACCTCGGCCGATAATGGCCTGCAAGCTGCGTGCCGAATGGACCTTTTAGCTCAAGCCCGGATCAAGGGCGTTCAATCCGAATTCGTCGATGCCCTTGGAAAGCTGCGGATCACTGCGCCCGAGGCGCTTAAATCCATCCTCGATGCCCTTCCGGAGAAGCGGGTCTACCGCTTTGTCAGTGGGCCGGTCGTGGTTCGCGCGCTGGGCAATCCACGCACCGAGCTCGCGGCCATCGGAGCTGCGCCGCTGCGATGGAAAATCACCGGTAACGGCCAAATCAGCGGCAATCCCAATGTGATCGCGCAAGGCGAGACGCGCGAGCCGGTGATTGCCTGGCCTGAAGGCCTGCCGCTCGGTTATCACCGGCTGACGCTGACCGACGCGAAGGGCGGGACGGAAGAGGTGCCGATGATCGTGGCACCCGAGCGCGCCTTTGGTGGCGATTTCGACCGCGGCTGGCTGCTCGCCGTGCAGCTCTACAGCGTCCGCTCGGACCGCAATTGGGGGATCGGCGATTTCACTGATCTGGCCGGCCTGGTCAAGCTCGCCAAGCAATTGGGCGCCGACGGCGTTGGCCTCAATCCGCTGCACGTCCTGTTCGATAATCATCCGGCCGATTGTAGCCCCTATTCGCCGAACAGCCGGCTGTTTCTCAATCCGCTCTATATCGACGTCGAGGCGATCCCGGAATTCTCGGCAGACCTCATCCCGGACGCTGCCACGACCGCCGCGCGGCTGCGCGAAGGTGATCGTGTCCCTTATGCCGATATGGCGGCGCTGAAATGGCTGGGCTTGCGCGCCGCCTTTGACAGTTTCGTGAAAACCGCGAGCGGTGTCCGCCGCAACCAGTTTGATGCCTTCCGCGCTGAGCGGGGGGCGCTGCTGTCCCGCTTCGCCTGCTTCGAGGTGCTGCGACATCGCTTCACCAGGCCGTGGTGGGAATGGCCGGTGGAATGGCAGCAACCGGACGATTCCAAATGCGCCGCTTTGCGCAACGGTCCCGACAAACACGAAGTCGAATTCGTCGAATTCGTGCAATGGACCGCAGATAGCCAATTGCACGCCGCAAAGGCGCTGTCTGCCGAGCTCGGCATGCGCGTCGGGCTCTATCTCGACGTCGCCGTCGGCGTCCAGTCCAACGGCTTCGATGCCTGGAACGAGCAGACGGCGATCTCCCGGCAGCTCGCGGTCGGCGCACCGCCCGACGTGCTCAACACCGTCGGGCAGGATTGGGGCCTGGCCGGCTTCAATGCCGGTGGCCTCGAGGCGCAATCCTTCGTGCCCTTCGCCGACATGGTGGCCGCCTCGATGCGGCATGCCGGCGCGATCCGGCTCGATCATGTGCTGGGGCTGAAACGGCTTTATCTTGTCCCGCGCGGCTTCAAGCCCGACAACGGCGCCTATGTGCAGATGCCGCTGGAGGCGCTGCTGGCGGCGGTCGTGCGCGAGAGCGTCACCCATAAATGCATCGTGATCGGCGAAGACCTCGGCACCGTGCCGGAAGGTTTTCGCGAGACCATGCAGGATTTCGGCATCTGGTCCTATCTCGTGATGATGTTCGAGCGCGACGATGCCGGTCATTTCCGCAACATCGACCATTACCGGCCGAACGCGCTGGTCACGCTGAACACGCATGATCTCTGCACCTATGCCGGCTGGCGCTCGTTCAGCGATCTCAGGATGAAGCTGTCGCTCGGGCTCGATCCCGGCGAGGACGACCAGGCGCGCTGGAATGCGCTCGGCGGACTCGACCAGATCCTGCGCCAGAACGGCATTAAGGCGAACGATCTCTATTCGGTGCTCGCCTTCCTGTCGCGCACGCCGTCGCGGCTGCTCGCGGTGTCGATGGAAGATCTGCTCGGCGTGATCGACCAGCCCAACATTCCCGGCACGATCGACGAGCATCCGAACTGGCGCCAGCGGCTGCCTGTTACGCTCGACAAGATCGCCGCCAAGGTCGATCTCGCAGCTTTGAAGGCTGCGACGCGGGAACGTTCGTTGCCCGGCGGGAGTTGATTGACCGGGGTTGTTCAAGGTTCGCACGACATTGTCAGAGAAGATCGAGGATTATGCGTTGATCGGCGACTGCGAGACCGCAGCGCTGGTCGGACGCAACGGCTCGATCGACTGGTTGTGCTGGCCGGCGTTCGATTCCGATGCCTGCTTTGCCGCGATCCTCGGCACCCATAAGAATGGCCGCTGGCTGATCGCGCCGGGCGAGGACGTCACCACGATTTCGCGCCGCTATCTCGGCGATACCCTCATCCTGGAAACGCGATTTGAGACCAAGGGCGGCACCGTCGCGTTGATCGACTTCATGCCGCCGCGCGGCAAGGCCTCCGACATCGTGCGACTGGTGCGCGGAGTTAGCGGCACGGTGAAGATGCGGATGGAACTCGTGATCCGCTTCGGCTTCGGCGTCGACATTCCCTGGGTGAGGCGGATCGACCATTCGCTGGTGGCGGTCGCCGGCCAGGACATGACGGTGCTGCGGACGCCGGCCAAGACCCGCGGCGAGGATCTGACCACGGTGTCCGACTTCGAGGTCAAGGCCGGCGAGACCGTGCCGTTCGTGCTGACCTACGGTCCCTCGCATCTCGATCCGCCCGCGCCGATCGACCCGGAGGTCGCGTTTCAGGAGACTGAAAAATTCTGGCGGGAGTGGAGTGACCGCTGCGACCGCAAGGGCGATTACCACGACCTCGTCATGCGCTCGCTGATCACGCTGAAGGCGCTGACGTTTGGTCCTACTGGCGGCATCGTCGCTGCGCCAACGACGTCGCTGCCGGAAAAGCTCGGCGGTAGCAGGAACTGGGACTACCGCTTTTGCTGGTTGCGC
This sequence comes from Bradyrhizobium sp. LB11.1, assembly GCF_040549385.1. NCBI lineage: Bacteria > Pseudomonadati > Pseudomonadota > Alphaproteobacteria > Hyphomicrobiales > Nitrobacteraceae > Bradyrhizobium > Bradyrhizobium sp. LB11.1. The sequence goes on from NZ_JBEPTH010000004.1 coordinate 248,099, forward strand.
GACGCCACTTTCACGCTGCTGGCGCTGATGAACTCGGGCTATACCGAGGAAGCACTGGCCTGGCACAATTGGCTGTTGCGCGCTGCCGCCGGCTCGCCTGCCAAGATGCAGATCATGTACGGCATCTGGGGCCAGCGCAGGCTGCTGGAATGGGAGGCGGGTTGGCTCGACGGCTATGAAGGCGCCAAGCCCGTGCGCGCCGGCAATGCCGCGCATGCGCAGCTTCAGCTCGATGTGTACGGCGAACTGATCGACGCTTTCCACCAGTCGCGCATGGCCAAGCTCAAGCTCGATGATGAAGCGACCTGGGCGCTGGAATGCGCCGTGCTTCAGCATCTCGCCGGGGTCTGGGATCGGCCCGATCATGGCATCTGGGAGCGGCGCGGCCAGCCCAGGCACTACGTGTTCTCCAAGGTGATGACCTGGGTCGCCTTCGACCGCGCCATCAAGAGCGCCGAAACCTTTGGCTTCAAGGCGCCGCTGCTGCACTGGCGCGCCTTGCGCGAAGCCATTCACCGCGACGTCTGCAACCGGGGGTATGATGCGGAGGCAAACGCCTTCGTCGAGTGCTACGGCTCAAAGTTGCTCGACGCCAGCGTGCTGCTGCTGCCTGCGGTCGGTTTCCTGAAGGCGTCAGATCCGCGCATCCGCGGCACCATCGCGGCTGTCGAGAAGCACATGATGCGGGACGGCTTCGTGCTGCGCCATGATCCGCGCGAGGTCTCCGAGGAGAAGCAGCCGATCGAGGGCGCGTTTCTGGCCTGCAGCCTGTGGCTCGCCGACGCTTACGTGCTGGCGGGCGATCTCGACAAGGCGCAGGAATTGTTCGATCGCGTGGCGGCTCTCGCGAACGATGTCGGGCTATTGGCCGAGGAATATGATTCTGTCGCGCGCCGCCAGACCGGAAATTTCCCGCAGGCCCTGACCCATATCGCGCTGATCAACACCGCGCACAACCTCTCCGCGGCAAGGCACGCGAGCGAGAAGCCGGCGATGCAGCGATCGAAGCAGTGACTTAACCAGCCCCGTTCCGCTTCAAGATCATCTCCATCGCTTCCGCAAAACCATCCTGCTCGTTGGTCGCGGTGACGTTCGTGGCCTGCTCCTTGACGCTGTCGGTGGCGTTGCCCATGGCGATCGAGACGCCGCTGACGGAGAACATCGCGAGGTCGTTCTGCATATCGCCGATGGTGGCGACCGCGTCGGTGGAAATGCCCAGGCGCTTGGCCATGGCCTGCACGAAGGTGCCCTTGTTGAAACCGGGCGGGGTGATGTCGAGATAGTAGGTCTGGGAGCGGACAGCGGTCGCTTCGCTGCCGAGCGCCTGCTGCATTGCCTTTTCGCAGGCCTCGAGGCCGGCCGCGTCGGCGCTGGCGCCGACGATTTTGCAGGCGCTCGCGAGGTATGGAGAAAAATCCGTCACGATCGTGGGCTCGGAGCGGATCGTGTGCTGTTCATGCGCGACGTATTTACCGCTGGGGTTGTCGATCAACCATTTGTCGTAGGTGAAGAGCCAGATATCGGCGCCGAACTCCCGGAGGATCTGCAAGCTGCGTTCGGCTGCGTCCTTCGGGATCAGATGCTGCTCGACCGGATTCATCTCGGGGTCGACGATCGAGGAGCCGTTGAACGGGCCGACCGGCAGCCACAGCGCCAGTGGCTCGATCAGGAAGCGCATGCCGATGGCAGGGCGGCTCGAGGTGATGGTGAAGCCGATGCCGGCCTGGTGCAGTCGGTGCACCGCGGATCTCGCGCGGTCCGTCAGCGTCTTGTCCTTGGTGAGCAGCGTGCCGTCGACATCGGAGACGACCAGGGAGATTTTCGTCATAGCAGTAACCTTGGGTTATACGGTCTTGCTCTTGCCGCCGTCGAATTTCAGCTGCCGCACGATGCCGTCCACGATCGCCTCGACTGATTCATCGATCGACGCCGTGATGACGTGCTCGCTCGCCTCGGGCGGCTCCAGCGTGTTGAACTGGCTGGTCAGGAGTCCGGGCGGCATGAAATGGCCCTTGCGGTGCGCGAGCCGGTCGGCGATCAGCTCCTGCGTGCCCTTCAGGAACACGAAGCGCACGTCACTGCGCCCGCGCAGCAGCACGTCGCGATAGGTGTGCTTCAGCGCCGAACAGGCAATGATGACATGCTCGCCCGTGTTGCAGACCCGCGCGATCTCGTCGGCGATGGCGTTGAGCCAGGGCCAGCGATCCTCGTCGGTGAGGGGATGGCCTGCCTTCATCTTCTCCACATTGCTCGCCGGGTGAAAGCCGTCGCCGTCCTCGAACCGCCAGCCGAGCCGGCTGCCGAGCAATTCCGCAACGGTGCTTTTTCCCGAGCCCGACACGCCCATCACGATCAACGCACAAGGTGCTTTAGCGCCCGCCACGAATTCCCCCCGGAAGCGCGGCCTGGTCGACCATCCAGACGGTCTCACCATTCGAGCGCGCGCGTACAGCCGGCAGAGTCTCGCCATTGAGCAGGCGCGTCAAGATCGGCTGCTTGTCATGCCCAGCGATCTCGAACAGCATTTCGCGGCAGGAGGCCAGCGCGGGGAGCGTCAGCGAGACCCGCGGCACGAAGGGGGCGACATTGGCCTTGGGGACCCCGACGACCCAGCGCGTGGTCTCCTCGATGGCGGGATAGCCGGGAAACAGCGATGCGGTGTGGCCGTCAGGGCCGGCACCCATCAGCACCATGTCAAACAGCGGTCGCGCTGGATCGAGGCTTTCAGACCCGTAGAAGGCTTTTAGCTCGCGCGCATAGGCCTCCGCGCTCCCGTCCGGATTTTCGGCCGTGGTCGGAATCGGGTGGATCTGATTGGCTGGCGCATGGCGATCGAGAAACGTGGCGCGCGCGACCGCCATATTGTTGAGGGGATCGCTCCCGGGGACAAAACGCTCGTCGCCGATGAACCAGTGCACGCGGTCCCAGGGGATCTTGCCACGCCAGGCGTCGCTGCCGAGCAGCTGATAGAGCTTCTTCGGGCTCGATCCGCCGGTGAGGCAGATCGCGATGCGGCCAGGATTGGCGGCGATCCGCGCCGTCACCCGCGCCGCTGCAGCCTGCGCCAGGGCTTCAGCGTCGGCGACGACGATCAGCTTCGGCTGGTCGGCCGCTGCCATCACGAAAATTTCCGCCAGCTGCGACCGTCGCGGCGCAGCAGCTCATCGGCACAGGCCGGGCCGTCACTGCCGGCGGGGTAGGTTTCGATGCCGTTGGTGCCCGCGTTCTTCCAGGCATCGAGGAATGGCTGCACCGCCTGCCAGCCTGCTTCGATGCCATCGGCGCGCTGGAACAGGATGTTGTCACCGATCATGCAGTCGTAGATCAGCGTCTCGTAGCCGGTCGAGGGATCGGCCCGGAAATAATCGCCGTACTTGAATTTCATCTCGACGCCGTCGATGGTGATGCTCGGCCCCGGGATCTTGGCGTTGAACTGAAGCTCGATGGTCTCGGTCGGCGCGATGCCGATGGTCAGGAAGTTCTGCGAGAGACGGTCGACCGTGGTGCCCGAGAACATCGACAGCGGCGCCTGCTTGAACTTGATCGCGACTTCCGTCCGCTTGTGGCCCAGCGCCTTGCCGGTGCGCAAGTAAAACGGCACGCCGGCCCAGCGCCAATTGTCGATCATCAGTTTTAGCGCGACAAAGGTCTCGGTGGTGCTGCCCGACTTGACGTCCTCGGTCTTGCGGTAGTCCGGGATGTCGTTGTCGCCAATCTGGCCCGCGAGATATTGTGCGCGAACCGAATTGTTCAGTGCTTCATCCTGGTTCGGCTGCTGGATCGACGTGAGCACCTCGGCCTTCTCGGAGCGCACGGAGTGGGCGTCGAAACGCGCGGGCGGCTCCATCGCGACCAGCGACATCAACTGGAACAGATGGTTCGGCACCATGTCGCGCAGCGCGCCGGTGGCGTCGTAGAAGCCGCCGCGATGGCCGACGCCGAGCTTCTCCTCGACGGTAATCTGGATATGGTCGATATGGTTGCGATTCCAGATCGGCTCGAACATCCCGTTGGCAAAGCGCAGCACCAGGATGTTCTGCACCGTCTCCTTGCCGAGATAATGGTCGATCCGGTAGATCTGGTGCTCGTCCATGATCTTCAGCAGCTCGGCATTCAGGGCCTTGGCCGATGCGAGATCGGTGCCGAACGGTTTTTCGATCACCAGCCGCCGCCAGGCGCCGTTCTCCTTCATCATGCCGGTCCGGCCGAGTTCACGCGCTGTCGGTGCGAACGCGGCAGGCGGGGTCGCCAGATAGAACAGGCGATTGCCGCCGGTATCCTGCGCGCATTCCAGCGAATCCAGATGCTCGCGCAAGCGATCGAAGGAGGGCGGGTCCTTCGAATCGGCTTCGACGAAGGTCACGCATTGCAGCAGCCTCTGGGCGATATCGTCGTCCACGGGCCGCGTCGCGAATTGCTTGAGACCCTTCAAAAGGCTGTCGCGCAGCTCGTCGTCCGACATGGCGTTGCGGCCGACGCCGACGACGCAGAACTTCTCCGGCAGCAGATGTTCTGCGGCCAGATTGTACAGAGATGGCATCACCAGACGGTGAGTGAGGTCGCCGGTCGCACCAAAAATGATGAAGGCGCAATTTTCCGGCTTGCGCTTGGCTTGCTGCTCTTTTGTCACGAAATATCGGCCTTCGCTCTATGGAGTTCTTATTTGGGCTTCAAGCCGTCCGGCTGTTTCGGCTCCTTGTGGCCGCCGAAGCCTGCACGCATCGCGGAGAGAATTTTTTCGGCGAAGGTGTGTTCCTTGCGGGAACGGAAACGTGCGTAGAGGGCCGCGGTCAGGACTTCGGCCGGCACCGCCTCGTCGATCGCCGCGTTCACGGTCCAGCGTCCTTCGCCGGAATCCTCGACGAAGCCGGAATATTCCGAGAGTGTCGGGTTATCGGCAAGCGCCGTCGAAGTGAGATCGAGCAGCCAGGACGGGATCACCGAGCCACGCCGCCACACCTCGGCGATGTCGGGGAGATTCAAATCGTAACGATGATCGGCAGGCAAGGCGTCGATGTTGGCGTTCTTGAGGATGTCGAAACCCTCGGCGTAGGCCTGCATTAGGCCGTATTCGATACCGTTGTGGATCATCTTGACGAAGTGGCCGGCGCCGACGGGACCGGCATGGATGTAGCCCTGCTCGATGCGGGGATCGCGACCGTCACGTCCTTCCGTGCGCGGGATATCGCCGGCGCCGGGCGCAAGCGCCGCGAAGATCGGATCGAGCCGGTCGACGACGGGCTTCTCGCCGCCGATCATCATGCAATAGCCGCGGTCGAGGCCCCAGACGCCGCCGGAGGTGCCGACGTCGACATAATGGATGCCGCGCGCCTTCAGCGCCTTGCCGCGGCGGACGTCGTCCTGCCAGAAAGTATTGCCGCCGTCGATGATGACGTCGCCGTCCTGCATCACGCCCGCGATCGTGTCGATCGTCTGCTCGGTGATGCGGCCCGCAGGCAGCATCACCCAGGCCGTGCGCGGCCGCTCCAGTTTCGAGATGAACTCTTCCAGCGTCGCCGAGCCCATCGCACCGTCCGCGGTGAGACCTGCGACGGCCTTGGCGTCCTTGTCATAGACCACGGTCGAATGGCCGTGACGCATCAGCCGGCGAACGATGTTGCCGCCCATCCGGCCGAGACCGATCATGCCGAGTTGCATTGAGATATTCCTCAGTTCAGTGCGTCTGTGAGCGCGGCATTGAGCGCCGCGAGACCTTTCTTGAGCGGACCCTTCAGGTGCACCCGAAGCGCGCGGCGGCCGCGCTCGGTGAGCACGTCGAAATCGCCGCGGGCCTGCGCCGCCTTGATCACGCCGAAGCTTGCCTTCTGGCCGGGCACGGCGAGGTCCTTGGCGTCATCGGCAGTGATTTGGAGGAATACGCCGCTGTCGGGACCGCCCTTGTAGGCTTGTCCGGTCGAGTGCAGGAAACGCGGGCCGAACTCGGCGGCAGTGGCCAGATGCCGCTTATCGAGTACGGCCGTCCGCATCTCCTGCAGCGCCTCGATTGTGGCCTTGTCGCGCGCGATGTAGCCGAGCAGGGCAAAATAATCGCCGCGCCGCGAGCGCGTGATATGTGCCCTGAGCCATGAGGTGAGGTCGCCATTGGCACCCATCGTGCGCAACGCGGCGGCGTTGGTGTCGTTGGTGTAGAGGTCGAACTCGGCGGTGCTGACCACAGGCTCTTCGGCCGGCAGCGCGCCGGTCTTCTCGTACGCCGACGTCAGCTCGCGGGTCTTGATCTTCGCCGCTTCGACGTCGGGCTGGTCGAACGGATTGATGCCGAGGATCGAACCTGCGACCGCGGTCGCCATCTCAAAGCGGAAAAATTCCTGACCGAGATGATCGATCGACTTCATAACGATGCGCACCACGGGATGACCAGCCGCCTCGATCCCGGCAAGCGCCGAGTCATGTGCGGCATCTGTCTCACCTTCAGTCCGGATATCGATGAAGAAGCGGTCGTTGCCGTAGATCGAGGAATCGCCCAGCGGTTCGCCGGCGATCGGGATCAGGCCCTTGCCCTCCTTGCCGGTCGATTCCGCAATGAGCTGCTCGGCCCAGGCGCCGAAATCGGCGATCTTCTTCGACGACAGGATCGTCACTTTGTCACGGCCTTCGAGGCCGGCAAGCCCCATGGCGAGGCCGAGCTGCACGCCCGGGTTCTCGCTTGGCGGCACGTCCGGTCCGCAGGACCGCGCCATCGACAGCGCATGCTTGATCAAGGTCTTGACGTCGATGCCGGCCGTGGCCGCCGGCACCAGGCCGAACGGCGACAGCACCGAATAGCGGCCGCCGATCGACGGCTCGCCATGGAAAATGCGGGCGTAGTTCAGCTTCTTCGCCGCCTTCTCGAGCGAGGAGCCGGGATCGGTCACGGCAATGAAGCGAAAGCCGGTCTTGGCTTTCGGGCCGAGGGCCTGCGCGACACGTTCATGGAAATAGTCCTTCATCGCGTTCGGCTCGGTGGTGCCGCCGGACTTGCTGGATACGATGAACACTGTGTTGGCGATGTCGATCTTGGCTTCCATTGCCCGCACCTGCGCCGGATCCGTGGAGTCCAGCACGTGCAGCTTCGGGAAGCCGGGCTTCCGGGCAAAGGTCTCGGCCAGCACCTCCGGCCCGAGGCTCGATCCGCCCATGCCGAGCACGACGGCGTCAGAGAATTTCTGTCCCTTCACGCGGGTGGCATAGTCCTCATAGTCGGCGACGTCAGCCTTGGCCGCGCTGTCGAGCCAGCCGAGCCATTTGTCCTCGTCCGTCCCGGTCCAGACCGATTTGTCGCGCTGCCACAGCCTGCGGATTTTTGCCGACGCGCGCCATTCCTCGGTGCTCTTTGCCACCGCCTTGCCGAGGCCGTCGCCGAGCGAAAGCTGCTGACGATCGATCGCGGGTCCGAGCACCGTTGCGCGCTTGTGCGCGACTGCGCCGTAAAGCTTGTCGGCGGCATCGGCGAACTGCTTGACGCCGTCCTTGACGAGCTCCTCGGTGATGGCGTCGAGCGAGACCCCGGAGCGCTCGAGCTCTTCCAGCACGCGGCGGGCGTCGTCGACGTTCTCCTCCAGGCTATCGCGCGGCTTGCCGTGGTCGCGGAATGCATCCAGCGTCGCCGGCGGCACGGTGTTGATGGTGTCGGGACCGATCAACTCCTCGACGTAGAGGACGTCGCTGTAGTCCTTGTTCTTGGTGCCGGTCGAGGCCCACAGCATGCGCTGCGGCTTGGCGCCCTTGGCGGCGAGCTTCTCCCAGCGGGGACCCGAGAACAGTCGCTTGTAGTCCTGATAGGCGACCTTGGCGTTGGCGATCGCGACCTTGCCCTTCAGCGCGGCGAGCCGCTCCTTCTCGGATGGATCGTTGGCGCGCGCAATCTTCTCGTCGAGCTGCTTGTCGACCATGGAGTCGATGCGGCTGACGAAGAAGCTCGCCACGCTCGCGACATGAGAGGGGTCGCCGCCGCCGGCGACGTATTTTTCGAGGCCGGCAAGATAGGCCTCGGCGACCTCCAGGTAGACCGCCCGAGAGAACAACAGCGTGATGTTGATGCTGATGCCGTCGCCGATCAATGTTTCGATCGCCGGCAGGCCCTCCGGCGTGGCCGGCACCTTTACCATCAAGTTCTTGCGATTGACGTCCTTCCAGAGCCGCCGTGCTTCGGCGACCGTGCCGGCCGTGTCCATCGCCAGGTAGGGCGAGACTTCCAGGCTGACATAGCCGTCGCCGCCCTTAAGGCGATCATAGACCGGGCGCAGCACGTCGGCGGCGTTCTGGATGTCCTCGATCGCGACCGCTTCGAACAAATCGGCCACGGTCCGATCGCCGCGCTTCAGCGCCTTGCCGATCGGGGCGTCGTACTCGTCCGAGCTGCCGATCGCCTTCTCGAAGATCGACGGATTGGAGGTGACGCCCTTGACACCGTCGGTGTCGATCAGCCGCTTCAGGTCGCCTTTGGCGATGAAGCCGCGGGCGAGGAAGTCCAGCCAGACGGCTTGTCCGTGCTTTTCCAGTTCTTTGACGGGATTCATGATGCTTTTTATCTCCAAGCCTGCGGGCGGAGGGGGTTTCCGCGCCGGTCCTGACGCGCTATCCTTTAGCTCACATGCTCCCGGGAGGGAACCAATCAAGGGTATTGGCGTCATTCTCTCAGTTTAACTCCGTCGCGATCATGGCGATCCAGGCGGGAGTCGTGCTTTTGCGTAATAAAAATGTGGCTGGGATGGTTCGGCCCAAGCTTCGGCCCAAGCCTGGTTACGTTCAGGCCTTGTTACGTTCAGGCCTTGGTGCGTCCCGTCTTGTTGCGTGAGGTCATCTGTCGCGTCGCAGAGTGTCGTCAGCGGTACCGATCCGTCTGATTGTCATTGGCTCGGTCGCGAATGGCCATGCTGAGGGGAAAGCATGCACGCACATCCTGATGGCGTTGCCCTCGCCGACAACCGGCGGTCGTTTGCGCCGGCGCCTGCATCGATGCATCCCATGATCTCGAAATCGGTCAACGCGTATGTGGCCGTCGGTCGCGGCGCGCTTCGCCATCACGCTGCCGTGCGCAATGTGATTGTGCTGACGATAACGCCGGCCTTGCAGCGGCAGCATTCCTGCATTCCCGTTGCTGCGCGCATCAAACGATCGGATTGTTATCCGTTCGGAGGGGGCGGCGACCGATTTTGATACAGTGCTGCCGTGCTTGCCGCGATATTCATGCTGCATTCAGCTCACGCATCGCATTGCAGCAGGAAGATGAACGCGGCACGCAAGGCATTGCCCTGCAGGCGTCATAAGTTCGCCGCTCGCAGATCGCTCTATGTTGCAGTGCCGGAGGGAGTCGTCCCCGGTATTGCCCGGATGTGGCGAGCGAGTGACAATTTCTGGAAATGAGCGAAGATAGATAGAGATTCGCACAAATTACAGGCAAGTGCCTGTTCGTAATTCAGCGAGTGCCTACCTTGTACATTGCGTCGTGTTGGGACCCGGGTGTCCAATGAACGTCATGTGCTCACGCTGATTCGAGAAGCGGCCTGAGGAACGGTCCAGTAACTGCTTTCGTTTCAGCTTGTAGCGGAACTCACGCGGAGAGGGATCATGTACAACGATTCTCTGTTCAACGCTTTCGCTAAGTCGTTCGAGGCGAGAAGCCAGCACGACATGTCGATGGCGGAATACCTGGAATCGTGTCGAAGCGATCCCATGAAATACGCGAATGCGGCCGAACGGTTACTGGCGGCGATCGGTGAGCCCCAGATGATCGACACGGCCAAGGACCCACGCCTTGGCCGTATTTTTTTGAACCGCACCATCCGCACCTATCCGGCCTTCGCCGGCTTCTACGGCATGGAAGAAACCATCGAGCGCATCGTCGGCTTCTTCCGTCACGCGGCGCAGGGCCTGGAGGAGCGCAAGCAGATCCTCTATCTGCTCGGCCCGGTCGGCGGCGGCAAATCCTCACTCGCCGAGCGGCTGAAGTCGCTGATGGAAGTGCATCCGATCTATGTGCTCAAGGCCGGCGACGAACTCTCGCCGGTGTTCGAGAGCCCGCTCAGCCTGTTCGATCCAGATAACCTCGGGCCGATGCTGGAGGAGAAATACGGCATTCCGCGCCGGCGTCTCAGCGGCCTGATGAGCCCGTGGTGCTACAAGCGGCTGGAAGCCTTCGGCGGCGACATCTCGCAATTCCGCGTCGCCAAGATTCAGCCGTCGCGGCTGCGCCAGATCGCGGTCTCCAAGACCGAGCCCGGTGACGAGAACAACCAGGACATCTCCTCGCTGGTCGGCAAGGTCGATATCCGCAAGCTCGAGACCTACGCGCAGAACGACCCCGATGCCTACAGCTATTCCGGCGGCCTCAACCGCGCCAACCAGGGCGTGCTCGAGTTCGTTGAGATGTTCAAGGCGCCGATCAAGATGCTGCACCCGTTGCTGACCGCAACGCAGGAAGGCAACTATATCGGCACCGAGAATATCGGCGCGATCCCGTTCACCGGCGTCATCCTCGCGCACTCCAACGAAGCGGAATGGTCGAGCTTCAAGGCCAACAAGAACAACGAAGCCTTCATCGACCGCATCTGCGTCATCAAGGTGCCCTACTGCCTGCGCATCACGGAAGAGCAGAAAATCTACGAAAAGCTGATCCAGGGCTCCGAGCTCGCGGCCGCGCCGTGCGCGCCCTCGACGTTGGAGACGCTGGCGCGCTTCTCGGTGATGTCACGTCTGCGCAAGCACGAGAACTCCACGGTGTTCGCCAAGATGCGGGTCTATGACGGCGAGAGCCTGAAGGAATCCGATCCTAAGGCGCGGAGCGTCCAGGAGTATCGCGATGCTGCGGGCGTCGACGAAGGCATGGACGGCGTCTCCACGCGCTTTGCCTTCAAGATCCTGGCCGCGACCTTCAACCACGATCCGCAGGAGGTCGCCGCCGACGCCGTGCATCTGATGTACGCGCTGGAGCAGTCGATCCGTCGCGAACAGCTGCCCGAGGAAGTCGAGAAGCGCTATCTCGAATTCATCAAGGCGGACCTCGCACCGCGCTATGCCGAGTTCATCGGCAACGAGATCCAGAAGGCTTATCTGGAATCCTACTCGGATTACGGCCAGAACCTGTTCGACCGCTATGTCGACTACGCCGATGCCTGGATCGAGGACCAGGACTTCAAGGATGCCGACACCGGCCAGCTGCTCGATCGCGAATTGTTGAACCAGGAACTGACGAAAATCGAGAAGCCGGCGGGCATCGCCAACCCCAAGGACTTCCGCAACGAGGTGGTCAAATTCTCGTTACGGTCGCGCGCCCAGAACGGCGGCAAGAATCCGACCTGGATCTCTTACGAGAAGATTCGCGATGTGATCGAAAAGCGGATATTCTCTCAGGTCGAGGATTTGCTTCCGGTCATCTCGTTCGGGTCGAAGAAGGACGGCGAGACGGAGAAGAAGCACGGCGAGTTCGTCGCACGCATGGTGGAGCGCGGCTACACCGAGCGTCAGGTTCGCCGTCTGGTCGAATGGTACATGCGCGTAAAGCAGGCCGGTTGAGGCGGATGGAAAAGTGCCCATTCACATTATTGACAGGCGCCTGAATCCAGGCGGCAAGAGTCTTGAGAACCGGCAGCGGTTCTTGCGTCGGGCCAAATCCCTGGTGCAGGGCGCCGTCAAGAAGACCTCGCAGGAACGCGACATCAAGGACGTCCTGGAGGGTGGTGAGGTCACGATCCCGCTCGACGGCATGCACGAGCCGCGTTTCCGCCGTGAAGGCGGAACGCGCGACATGGTGCTGCCCGGCAACAAGAAGTTCATCGAGGGCGACTATCTGCAGCGCTCCGGCCAGGGCAGCGCCAAGGATTCCGGTCCCGGTGAAGGCGATGGCGAGGATGCCTTCCGCTTCGTGCTGAGCCGCGACGAGTTCGTCGATCTCTTCCTCGACGATCTCGAATTGCCCGATCTCGCCAAGCGCAAGGTCGCGCAGACCGAAAGCGAAGGCATCCAGCGCGCCGGCTACACCACGTCGGGTTCGCCCGCCAACATCTCAGTTAGCCGGACCGTAAAACTCGCGCTCGCCCGCCGCATCGCGCTCAAGCGCCCCCGCAAGGACGAACTCGAGGAGCTTGAGGCCGCGATCGCCGCCTGCACGGACGAGGACGAGCGTTTGGTGCTTCTCGCTGAGCTCGAAAAGCTGAAGACGAAGACGAAGCGCATTCCCTTCATCGATCCGCTCGACATCCGCTACCGCCGCTACGAGAAGGTGCCGCGGCCGGTGGCGCAAGCCGTGATGTTCTGCCTGATGGACGTCTCCGGCTCGATGTCCGAGCACATGAAGGATCTGGCAAAACGCTTCTACATGCTGCTCTACGTGTTCCTGAAGCGGCGCTACAAGCATGTCGAGATCGTCTTCATCCGCCACACCGACCGCGCCGAGGAGGTCGACGAGAAAACTTTCTTCTACGGCCCGGCCTCCGGCGGCACGCTGGTCTCCAGCGCGCTGCAGGCGATGCACGAGATCGTGCGCGAGCGGTTCAATCCGTCGGACTGGAATATCTATGCAGCCCAGGCCTCCGACGGCGACAATTCCTATTCCGACGGCGAGCTCACCGGCCTGCTGCTGACCGAGAAGATCCTGCCGGTCTGCCAGTTCTTCGCCTATCTCGAGGTCGGGGAATCAGGCGGCAGCGCCTTCGATCTCTCGGATTCTTCGCTCTGGACACTCTACGAGCGCCTGCGCAACAGCGGCGCACCGCTCTCGATGCGCAAGGTCAGCGAGCGCAGCGAGATCTTTCCGGTGTTCCACGATCTGTTCCAGCGCCGCGAAACTGCCCAGGAGAAAGCCGCTCCATGACGGGACGCTTGTTCGAAGGCGCCGATTGGGATTTCCACACCTTGCAGCGCATCACCGATGCCTGCGAGGAGGTGGCGCTGAAGGATCTCGGGCTCGACGTCTACCCGAACCAGATCGAGGTCATCACCGCCGAGCAGATGCTGGATGCTTATTCGTCGGTCGGCATGCCGCTGTTCTACAAGCACTGGTCGTTCGGCAAACAGTTCGCGTTCCACGAGGCGTCCTATCGCAAGGGCCTGATGGGGCTCGCCTATGAGATCGTGATCAACTCCTCGCCGTGCATCTCCTATTTGATGGAGGAAAACACGGCGACGATGCAGACCCTGGTCATCGCGCATGCCGCTTTCGGCCACAACCACTTCTTCAAGAACAATTATCTGTTCAAGCAGTGGACCGATGCCGACGGCATCCTGGATTATCTCGACTTCGCCAAGACCTACGTGATGCAGTGCGAGGAGCGCTACGGCCGCATCGAGGTCGAGCGTACGCTGGACGCTGCGCATGCGCTGATGTCGCACGGCATCGATCGCTATCCCGGCAAGAAGACGCTGGACTTGCGTGCCGAGGAGAAGCGGGCAGGGCGCCGGCGCCAGCACGAAGAGGAGGTCTTCAACGACCTCTGGCGCACCGTGCCGGCCGGCAAGAGCAAGAGCCGCGCTGCGCTCAGCGTCGAACGGCGTCGCAAGCTGCTCGGCCTGCCGCAGGAAAACCTGCTCTACTTCCTGGAGAAGAGCGCGCCGCGGCTGGCACCCTGGCAGCGCGAGTTGCTGCGCATCGTCCGCCACATCGCGCAATATTTCTATCCGCAGAGCCAGACCAAGGTGATGAACGAGGGGACGGCGACCTACGTCCACTATCGCATCATGACCAGGCTGCATCAGCAGGGCCGCATCACCGACGGCAATTTTCTCGAATTCCTGGGATCGCACACCAATGTGGTGTTTCAGCCGGAATTCGACGATCAGCGCTTCTCAGGGTTCAATCCCTATGCGCTCGGCTTCGCCATGATGCAGGATATCGAGCGCATCGTCACCAGTCCGGAAGACGAGGACCGCGAATGGTTCCCGGATATCGCCGGCAAGAACGACGTGATGGGCGTGCTCCGCGACGTCTGGGCCAATTACCGCGACGAAAGCTTCATCAACCAGTTCCTGAGCCCGAAGCTGATGCGGCACTTCCGCATGTTCCATCTGCACGACGATCCCGAGGAGCGCGCCGGTATACGGGTCGATGCCATTCACGACGATCGCGGCTTCCGCCGCGTCCGTCGCGAGCTGGCGCGGCAGCACGATGTCGGCTTCATCGATGCCAATATCGAGGTGGTCGACGTCGATCTCTCCGGCGACCGGCGGCTGATCCTGCATCACCGCGTCATCAAGGGCTCGCAGCTCAACGAGACCGATGCCAAGCGCGTGCTGCAGCATCTCGCCGATCTCTGGACCTACGACGTCGCGCTGATCGAGGTCGACGCCAACGACAAGGTGCTGCGCGAATATGTCGTGAGCCCGCGTCCGATCCCGGTGGCAGCCTAACGCCGCCTATATGGAGTACGGCGAGATGCGCGTTGATGTGCCCTCGCCCCTTGTGGGAGAGGGCAGCGATGCCGGCAGACACTGGCTCACTGGGGTGAGGGGTATCTCTCCGCACTTTCCGGTGTCGATGGAGACCCCTCATCCGGCGCTTTGCGCCACCTTCTCCCACAAGGGGAGAAGGAAGGGAATCGCGGCATAACGAATGTTCTATGCCGAGCGCTTGGCCGGCTTCTTCTTGACCTTGGACCCGTTCAGCTCCACGGCCGCGCGGATCAGCGCCTTCAATGCCTTCTCGTTGATCTCAGCGCCCTCGGGAATATCGATGGCACGCCGCACATTGCCGTCGAGGCTGGAATTGAACAGGCCGGCCGGGTCGTCCAGCGCCGCGCCCTTGGCAAAGGTCAACTTCACGACGGCCTTGTAGGTCTCGCCGGTGCAGATGATGCCGTCGTGCGCCCACACGGGAACGCCGCGCCATTTCCATTCCTCGACCACCTCAGGATCGGCCTCCTTGATCAGCTCGCGGATCCGCTTCAGCGCGTCGCCGCGCCAGTCGCCGAGCTCCTTGATCCTGCCGTCGATCAGTTTTGAGGGTGAAGGTCCATCGGTGTCCTTTGCCGGGTTGTTCTTTGCTGGCACCGCCTTTTTCATGATCGCGCATCGCTGCGACGGCTGACATAGGGCAGCGCGAACAGATAGAGCCCGGTCGCGAGCAGCGGAATCAGCGGCACGAAGGCCAGCAGTCCGATCCACGTCGCTTGTATCTGCATGGTCAGCGCAGCGATGTTGGCGATGACGGCAAGCGTGAACGCAATCGACAGCCAGCGATGGATCTGTCGAATCCACATGTTCGAACTCATCTAGGGCCTCCCGTGAGAATATTGGAAATGGACGCCCGCAGCCGGGCTATTCCGCCCGCGCCAGCAACTCGTCCAGCTTGGTGAAAAACTGCTTCCAGCCGGCATGCGCGCCGCCATAGGCCTGCTTCTGGCTGGGACGGAAGCCCGCCTGTTCGACGCGCAGATGCGTACCTGCCCCTTGCGGGGTGAGCGTGAACGTCACCACGCTCTTGAGATCGTAGGCCGCATCCTCATGCGTGAAATTCCAGGTGTAGGCGAGCGAGCGCTGCGGTTCGATGGCGAGCACCTCGCAATCCAGCACGCCGCCCCATTCGCCGCGAAGATTGAAGCGATGACCGACGGTCGGCTTGAAGTCATTCTTCATCAGCCATTCCTCGATCAGATGCGGCTGCGTCAGCGCGCGCCACAGCCGCTCCGGCGGAAAAGCAAATTCGCGCTCGATGACCACGGAACGTGTTTCGGTCGCAGCCTCAGTCATTGGTCCATCCTCTTCAGGAGATCGTCGAGTGCATCGAGCCGGTTCTGCCAGAAGCCGGCCATCTGGCTGGTCCAGTCGATCAGCGGATTGAGCGCACCGGGTTGCGCGCTGTAATGGGTCTGGCGTCCTTCGTGGCGGTCTCGCACCAGGCCCGCCTGCTTCAGCGCGCCGAGATGTTTGGAGACTGCCGGCTGGGAAACGCCGGATCGCGCCGTCAGTGCCCCGACCGTCTGCTCGCCCTCGCGGCACAGCCGCTCGAAGATCGCCCGCCGGGTCGGGTCGGCGAGCGTCCGGAACAGAAGATCGGGGGTGGTGGACATACGGAATCCATAACTCGGAGGTTATGGATTAACTCATAACCGTAGAGTTATGGGTAAGTCAAGTCCCCCGCTGTCATTGCGAGGAGCGAAGCGACGAAGCAATCCAGACCGTCTCAGCAGAGACAGTCTGGATTGCTTCGCTACGCTCGCAATGACGGAGAATGTGGCGGAGCCTCGTCACGCGACCCGCAACACCCCTACGGCCGCAGATACAAATACCCCTGCGATTGCAGTTCGGCCAAACGAACCACGCCGCCTTTCTCCGCGCTGACAAAGCCGGGCAGCAGATCCGTCAGCGTGATGTTCTGCGCCTTCATGGTGTTGCCGCAGGCGGCGAGCTCGACGCCGTCCTTGGTGAAATCGCCGATCCGCTTGCTGACGTCAGGGTTGGCCTGCGCCAAGTGGAACGCCTTCAGCGCCGGCCCGTGGATCACCAGCGCGATTGTGACATGGTCGGGGCCGCCGACGCCGTCGATGTGGTTCTGGATATTGCCGAGCACGAAATTGACCTTGTCGGCGTCGGCGAGGTGATAGACCACCTTCAGCTTGTCCGGCTTGGTCGTTTCAGTCGCAGCCTTTTCAGTCGCAGCCTTGGCGCGCGAGGCGGCAAACGCCGCGCCCAGCGCCGAGACGGTACTCCACAAGATGTTCCGGCGGTTCATGACGATCTCCCACACGACTTTGCCGGAGACATATCACTTGTGGCGGAGCGCGGCGAGTTCCTTGCGGTCGTATGCAAGCGCAGCACACTCGCTGTTATCGGTCCGCTCGAGGCGGAAGATCCCGTCATCGCTGCCGGCGACCAGGGCCTGGTTGTCGTCTTCAGTCGCCTTGTTGTGCAGCCAGATCCTGATGCTTTCGAGCCGCACAATGGCAGACTTGTCGTCCTTCGACAGCGCGATGCCGAGGCCGCCGCCCTCGCAATCGACGCCGCAGCCGAGGCGCACCTCGCTGCCGTCCTTGGTGAGCACAGTGTGGTGACAGGAGCCGCTGGAGTCGAAATCGCCGCTGCGGTGGCGGTATCGGAAGCCGATCCGGAAGGAGTTATGGAGCTGCTTGTCCGCTTCGTAGGTCTCCGCCGACACCAGCAGCTTCATCGAAGCAACCTTCTGCTTCGGATGCTGCGCCAGATGCTCGGCATCGTAGCGGCGGACAAAGCAGGCATAGGCCGTTGTGCCGGGCGTGCCCGCATACATGCGCGCATTGAAGGTTTCGGTCTCGGCCGGGGTGGCCTCGCGAAAGTCGTCGGCCTCCTCGGCCCGGGCGACGCCGATGAAGGCGGCAAGGGCAAGCGGAAGGATGAGGGCAAGCTTCATGGTCGCACTGGGCATGTCAGCATTGACGGCCCGCATCGGGACAAGGGGCCAACTGGCCCGTTAGTCGCGAGCCGCAGGCGATGCGTTCAACTGCATTGCCTCCGGCAGCCTCGCGCAAGGTTCCAGGCTTAACCGTTGCAAGGGAGGGGCGTGGATAGACCCCAGGTTGTTTGAATCGGCTGGAGGCGATCGAAAATGTCCGAAAGTCAGAACCTGCCCAATCTTGCGATCGGCTATTCCCGGGCCCGGCTGCTGATGTTTTTCGGCGGCAGCCTGCTGCTGACGCTGCTCTGCGCCGCGCTCGCATTCAGCTGGCAGGAAGGCAAGAACATCACCACGTTCGAGGTCGCCGCCTGCTATATCGGCGCGGTGTTTTTCGGCCTTGCCACCTGCAGGATGCTCTGGCGGCTGATCTCCGCCAGGCAGCCGGTGGTCTTCATCAGCCGCGTCGGCATTCGCGACTCCAGGCTCGCCGACGAGACCATCGCCTGGAGCGCCGTGCGAAAGATTCTTCTATGGGAGCAGCGCGCGCAGAAATTCGTGGTGCTCAAGGTCGATCCCCTTGTCGCCGAGCGATTCTCCGGAGGATTGCTGACGCAGGCCTTGTCGATGCTGAACAAGGCGCTCGGCGCTGACAGCGTGATCGTCAATGCGGGCGGCCTGACCATGAACACCGAAGCATTGCTCGAGACCTGCAAGCAATATTGGCGTGCCGGACGACCGGCCCATGTGGACCACACCGTGCCGGAGCCTGAACCCGCGCCGGAGCCTGTCGGTTAGAGCGCGCAGGTCTCGGTTTCGGCCTTGCACGGCCTCGCATGTGAAGCGGGTGGCTCCCATGCGGCGCATTAGTCGGCATCGGATCAGGAAGGTTCAATGCCGGGGGCAATTTGCTCCCTTGGAACTCGACGCCCACCATTGCTGCGACATTGTCTCATTTCAACCATGTGATAGCTTTCACAGACGGCCGCCATTCGGAGCGGTAAGCTGGGCCCGGTGTTTGCAAGTCTGTGGAGCCCCACGCAATGGGCGAAATTCGCAACTTCAGATCCGGGAATCAGGATGGGCCGCCTCCAAACGGCTCGATGCCTCGTCGTCTCGCGGCGATTATCGTCGGTGACATCGCGTCCTACAGTCGCCTGATGGAGGCCGACGAGGAGGGCACGCATGTCCGCGTCAAGCGGATCGAACGGGATCTTATTCAGCCCAGCATCGTCGAGCACCATGGATCTCTGGTGAAGACGACGGGCGACGGCTTCATCGCGATTTTCGACAGCCCCGTCGAGGCGGTTCGATGCGGCATCGTCATCCAGCAAAATCTCGTCGGCCGCAACGCCTCTCTTCCGAAGGATTCCCGGATCCAGTACCGGATTGGTGTCAATCTCGGTGACGTCATCATAGAGCCGGACGATGTTTACGGTGACGGCGTCAACATCGCCACCCGCATCGAGGGCATCGCCGAACCCGGTCAGGTCTACATTTCCGGCGCGATCTACGAGCAGATCAAGCACAAGGTCGTGTGCGGATATGAGTCGCTCGGCGATCGCAAAGTCAAGAATATCACCGATCCCGTACGCATCTATCGCGTGCTGCCGGACGCGGACGCGGTTGGAAGAACCCGCGGCCGGCGCGAGAACGCCCTGATCTTTCTTCTGGGCGTCACGCTCCTCGTGATCGCTGCCGGTGTGCTGTGGTATCTGCTGACGCAGCCGGGCAGGTTGAACAAGCAGGCCGCTGCGCCGATTGTTGCTCCGGTCGGATCGCCGAGCCCGCAAACTCCGCAGCCGTCTCCTTCACTCGTGGCATCATCTCCATCGCCCGCTCCGGCGCCAAGTCAAGAACCAGTTCAAGTACCAAGTCCAGCGGCGGCGCCGCTCCGCGAGCCCGAGATGATCGCCATTCGCGGCGGCGGCTTTGCGATGGGAAGCAATGACGACTCGACGGAGCGCCCTGTCCATCAGGTCACGATCAAGCCGTTCTCGCTCGGAAAATATCCGGTGACCGTGCAGGAATGGAACGAATGCGCCGCTGCAAAGGCGTGCGGATTCACTGCCACCGGCAAGGACGATGCGCCAATCACCAATGTGAGCTGGACCGACGCGCAGCAATATGCCGCCTTCCTCGCGCAGGTGACCAAAAAGCCTTATCGACTTCCGAGCGAAGCGGAATGGGAGTATTCCGCGCGCGGCGGAACGCAAACCAAATATTGGTGGGGCGACAAGCTCCAGCCGAGCATGGCGGGGTGCAAGGATTGCGGGGACCTCGCGGCCGAGCAGCCGGCGAAGGTCGGCAGCTTCAAGCCCAATCCGTTCGGTCTCTACGATATGGGTGGCAGTGTCGATCAGTGGGTCGAGGATTGCTGGCACAGGACCTATCAGGGCGCACCCGGGGACGGGTCGGCATGGAACAGCGGGGATTGTGCCTCGCATGTCCTGCGCTCGGGCTCCTGGAAGAACGACTCGAGATATGTGAGGCCGTCCAACCGCGACAGTTACGATACCAATGTTCGATACCCGACGCATGGATTCCGTGTCGCGCTCAGTCCTTAACTGCCGGAGTAGATTGATGCAAATCCTTCGCTGCGTTGCGCTGTCGGCGGTGCTCGCGTTGCTCCCTGGCATGGCCTTCTCGCAGGGTAAGGCTGCTCCAAAGGACGCAAAGGTTTATTTTATAACCCCGCATGACGGGCAAAGGGTGCGCGGCGAATTCCTGGTCCGGTTCGGCTTGCGCAACATGGGTGTGACGCATGCCGGCGACGACTATCAGAACGCCGGCCACCACCATTTGCTGGTCGACGTCAACGACCCCATCGATCCGAAGGAGCCGATCCCGCAGGACAAGTCGCATCTGCATTTCGGTGCAGGGCAGACCGAGACCCAGCTCGAGCTTCCGCCGGGGACCCATACGCTGCAGCTGGTGCTGGGCGATGCGAAGCACTATCCGTTCGATCCGCCCGTCGTGTCGGACAAGATCACCGTGCGCGTCAGGCCGCCTCAGCGCAGCAAATAATCAACGCAGGCTGGCGTTGAATTTGTCCAGCGCCGCCGAGCCCGGGCAGAGCGTGTCCGCTTCCAGCGTGTTGAGCGGAGTCTCGACCGTGTTGAGATGGGCGTGCAGATCTTCCGCGTCGGGGTCGACATAAAGCAGCCCGGTGACGATCTGGCCCTTGGCGGCGTGCCTCGCGAGGAAGGTCTGGGCGCCGAGCCGGTCATGCGGATCGTAATCGGCGTCGATCTTGCGCAGCGCGATCTTGCTGCCGTCATGCTGCTCGACCACCTGCACCGTGCCCGGCGCGTAGTCGACTGCGATGGGATCGCGGCCGACCAGTACGTCGAGCCGGTTCACGGCGTCATTGTGCTCGCGGACATAGTCGAAGCTCTTGGTCGAACCGGCATGGTTGTTGAAGGCGATGCAGGGGCTGATGACGTCGATGAAGGACGCGCCCTTGTGGCCGATGGCGGCCGCAATCAACGGCACCAGCTGGCTCTTGTCGCCGGAGAACGAGCGCGCGACAAAGGTCGCACCGAGCTGCAGCGCGATCGCGACGAGGTCGATGGCATTGTCGGTGTTGGTCACGCCCTTCTTCGACTTCGAGCCGCGGTCGGCGGTCGCTGAAAACTGGCCTTTGGTCAGGCCGTAGACGCCGTTGTTCTCGACGATATAGGTCATGTTGACGCCGCGCCGGATCGAATGCGCGAACTGCCCGAAGCCGATCGAGGCGCTGTCGCCGTCGCCGGAAACGCCGAGATAGATCAAATCGCGGTTGGCGAGGTTGGCGCCGGTCAGCACGCTGGGCATGCGGCCGTGCACGGAGTTGAAGCCGTGCGAATTGCCCAGGAAATAATCCGGCGTCTTCGACGAACAGCCGATGCCGGAGATCTTTGCCACCCGATGCGGCTCGATCGAGAGCTCGTAGCAGGCTTCGATGATCGAGGCCGTGATCGAGTCATGACCGCAGCCGGCGCACAGCGTCGAGATCTTGCCCTCGTAGTCGCGATGGGTGTAACCGAGCTCGTTCTTCTTGAGGCCGGGATGATGGAATTTCGGCTTTGCAATGTAGGTCATGACACGGCCTTGCGGAGCGGGGTCACCTTGAGGTGATCCTGGTGGTCGCCAATGGCTTTTGCGATGTAGCGGGCGGTGATCGGGGTGCCGTCATAATGCACGATCGGCACCAGACGAACGGGATCGATGCCGTTCTCGTTGACGATGAGCTGACGGAGCTGGCTGTCGCGGTTCTGCTCGACGACGTAGACGAAGTCGTGCTCGGCGAGGAAGCTCGCCACGCTGGAGTGGAACGGGAAGGCGCGGATGCGCAGGCGGTCGAGCTGATGCCCGCGCGCTTCCAATAGTCCGATCGCCTCGTCCATCGCCGGCGAGGTCGAGCCGTAATAGATCACGCCATATTTGGTCGGCCGCTCCGCGTTGGCCTGCAGCGGCCGCGGCACCAGGTCCTGCGCCGTCTCGAACTTGCGCACGAGCCGCTGCATGTTGTCGGCGTAGACCGAGCCTTCCTCGGAATACCGCGCATAGCGGTCGCGCGAAGTGCCGCGGGTGAAATAGGAGCCCTTGGTCGGATGCGTGCCGGGATAGGTGCGGTAGGGAATACCGTCGCCGTCGACGTCGAGATAGCGGCCGAAGTCGCGGCCCTCGTCCAGCATCTCCGCGGTCATCACCTTGCCGCGGTCATACTGCTTGGAATCGTCCCATTTCAGCGGACGGCAGAGCCGGTGGTTCATGCCGATGTCGAGATCGAGCATCAGGAAGATCGTGGTCTGCAGCCGCTCGGCGAGATCGAAAGCGGCGGCCGCAAACTCGAAGGCCTCGGCCGGATCTTCCGGGAACAGCAGCACATGCTTGGTATCGCCGTGCGAAGCATAGGCGCAGGCGATGATGTCGCATTGCTGGGTGCGGGTCGGCATGCCCGTCGAGGGGCCGGCGCGCTGGATGTTCATGATCACGGCCGGGATCTCGGCGAAGTACGAGAGCCCGATGAACTCGGTCATCAGGGAGATGCCGGGGCCGGAGGTCGCGGTGAAGGCGCGGGCGCCGTTCCAGGAGGCGCCGATCACCATGCCGATTGAGGCCAACTCGTCCTCACCCTGAACGATGGCGTATTTCGCCTGTCCGGTCGCGGGGTCGTGCCGGTACTTCTTGCAATGGGCCGTAAAGGCTTCCGCTACCGACGAGGACGGCGTGATCGGATACCAGGCGCACACAGTGGCGCCGCCATAGACGGCGCCGAGCGCGGCGGCGCTGTTGCCCTCGATGAAGATGCGGTCACCGATCTTGTCGGACTTCTTGATGCGCAGTCCGAGCGGACATTTCAGATTTTGCAGCGCCCAGTCGCGTCCGAGATGCAGGGCGTGGACGTTGGAGGACAAGAGCTTCTCCTTGCCCTTGTACTGTTCGCCGATCAGCTGCTCGATCAGCTTCGGGTCCATGTCGAGCAACGCCGACAGCGCGCCGAGATAGATGATGTTCTTGAACAGCTGGCGCTGACGCGGATCGGTGTAGGTCGAGTTGGTGATCGCGGTCAGCGGCACGCCGATCACGGTGACGTCGTCGCGGAATTTGGTCGACGGCATCGGCTTGGTGGAATCGTAGAACAGATAGCCGCCGGGCTCGATGCCGGCGAGGTCCTTGTCCCAGGTCTGCGGGTTCATGGCGACCATCAGGTCGACGCCGCCGCGGGCGCCGAGATGGCCGTCTTCCGTCACCCGCACCTCGTACCAGGTCGGCAGGCCCTGGATATTGGAGGGGAAGATGTTGCGGGGGGACACCGGCACGCCATGGCGCAGGATCGCGCGCGCGAACATTTCGTTGGCGCTGGCCGAGCCCGATCCGTTGACGTTGGCGAAGCGGACGACGAAGTCGTTTACGCTGCTGATCGGCTTTTTGTCGGACATGTCGAACCTGCGTGAGTCATCTCGATGAGGTATTTCTGCATGTCCCAGGCACCGGTGGGACAACGCTCGGCGCACAGCCCGCAATGCAGGCAAACATCCTCGTCCTTGACCATCACGCGCCCGGTCTTGAGATCGCTGGACACATAGAGGTCCTGGTCCGGATGCGGCGAGGGCGCCTTGAGGCGATGGCGCAGATCGTCTTCCTCACCGTTAGCAGTGAAGGTGATGCAATCCATCGGACAGATGTCGACACAGGCATCGCATTCGATGCAGAGCGAGGTGGAAAACACGGTCTGGACGTCGCAGTTCAGGCAGCGCTCGGCTTCGCCGAGCGCAAGCTTGACGTCGTAGCCAAGCTCGACCTCGGTGCGGATGTCCTTCAGCGCGATCACCTTGTCGCGATGCGGCACCTTGAAGCGCTTGTCGTTGGAGATGTCGTTGTCATAGCTCCATTCGTGGATGCCCATCTTTTGCGATGAGACATGCACATCCGGTAGCGGCCGCTCGGTGATGTCCTCGCCCGAGAGCATCTTGTGGATCGACAGCGCGGCGTCGTGCCCCTGCGCCACCGCCCAGATGATGTTCTTCGGCCCGAACGCGGCGTCTCCGCCGAAGAACACTTTCGGGTTGGTCGAGACGAAGGTCTTCGGATCGACCTTGGGCATGTGCCATTTGTCGAACTCGATGCCGCAATCCTGCTCGATCCAGGGGAAGGCGTTCTCCTGGCCGACGGCGACCAGCACGTCATCGCATTCGATGGTCTGGTCCGGTTCACCTGATGGAACGAGGTTGCGGCGGCCCTTGGCATCGTATTCGGCCTTCACCTTCTGGAAGGTGATTCCGGTGAGCGTGCCGTTATCATGGATGAACGAGACGGGGACGAGGAAATTGAGGATCGGGATGTCCTCGTGGATCGCATCTTCCTTCTCCCAGGGGGAGGCCTTCATCTCCTCGAAGCCGGACCGCACGACCACCTTGACGTCCTCGCCGCCGAGACGGCGCGCGGTGCGGCAGCAATCCATCGCGGTGTTGCCGCCGCCGAGCACGATCACGCGCTTGCCGATCTTGTCGGTGTGGCCGAACGACACCGAGGACAGCCAGTCGATGCCGATATGGACGTGGGCGGCTGCCTCCTTGCGGCCGGGAATGTCGAGTTCGCGGCCGCGCGGCGCGCCGGAGCCGACGAAGATCGCGTCGTACTTCTCCGCGAGCAGCGCCTTCATGCTCTCGATGCGCTGACCGCCCTTGAAGTCGACGCCGAGGTTGAGGATGTAGCCGGTTTCTTCGTCGATCACCGAATTCGGCAGGCGGAATTTCGGGATCTGCGTCCGCATCATGCCGCCGGCCTGGGGATCACCATCGAACACAGTGCAGTGATAGCCGAGCGGCGCGAGATCGCGCGCCACCGTCAGCGACGCCGGACCGCCGCCGACGAACGCGACGCGCTTGCCGTTCTTCGCGGTGGGGTGCGGCAGGCGGTGCTTGATGTCGTCCTTGAAGTCGGCGGCGACGCGCTTGAGGCGGCAGATCGCCACGGGCGTTTCCTCGACGCGTCCGCGGCGGCACGCAGGCTCGCACGGACGATCGCAGGTGCGTCCCAGAATTCCGGGAAACACATTCGATTTCCAATTGATCATGTAGGCGTCGCTGTAGCGGCCTTGTGCGATCAGTCGGATATACTCGGGAACCGGGGTGTGCGCAGGACAGGCCCACTGGCAATCGACCACTTTGTGAAAGTAGTCGGGGGCCGCGATATCGGTCGGTTTCATTCCTACCCTGTCCGCGCAGGCTCAAGACCTGGCGGCCTTTTCTTGAGCTTGTCGAACGCTTAACGCGAGGCGATCTGGTTTCTGAATGACGTCATTGGGTTAGCTTATTAGAACCGTTCCCAAGTACAACGGCAAATTTTCGCGATCACCGGGTTTCATGGGAGCTGCGCGCGCAGAGCATTAACGGCCGCGCGCAACCAATGCGGCGGTGCAATATGCTGCGTTGCGGATGGCGCGTTAGCTGTGCGCGATATCGCTTCGCGCGAGGTCCCACATCAGCGCATAGGTGCCGACGGAGACCGGTAGCGGGAACGGCGCGGCAGCGGGGCCGGTGAAGCGCTCGGCGATGACGGCCGAGACGGCGCCGACATGCGTGCCGTCGATCAGGACGAACCAGTCGCGCGCACCTTCGTTGCGAACGGCCGGAATATCGGCCGTTGCGCCGGATAATTCCGGCTCGCTTTCGAGCAGATGCATCGAGATGATGCCTTCGCGGTCTTGTGGCGCCAGCTTTTCTTGCAGTGCATCACGCCATGCGCCGGCGTTAGCGGCTGTGGGCCGCAGCCGCACGAGGCCGAGTGCCGCGCCGCGGCCGGTGCCCTTGCTGATGGTGATGCGCGCGACCACGCGCAGCATGTTCTTGAAATGCGCCATGGTCCGCCGCGACCATTCGGTCTGGTTGGCGAGCCGCGCCCGGTAGGCGGGACTGTCGAGCACGTCGAGCGTCGCGGTCGAATACAGCGAGAGATATTTGGGATTGGCGGCGTGCGCGACATAGCGCCGCGCTTCAAGAAAGCCATCGATTGCGACGCGCTCTTCCAGATGCTCGCGATCGTACCAGCGATTGAAATCGGCTTCATCGGCTGCGTCGATGTTCATCGACGTCAGCAGCATGCCTGTCCCGGCGAGCGGCATTGTCTTGTTGTCCTTGCTTCGCGTCTTAACGCGCGGCCTTTGACGCGAGGTCGGCGATCGACTTCATGACCGCGTCCCGCACGCCGGCATCATAGAGCGAATGTCCGGCTTCTTCCACGATCCGAATCTCGGAACCCGGCCAAAGTTTCGCTAGCCGCTCCGATGTCTCAGGAGGGCACAACAGGTCGTAGCGGCCCTGCACGATGATGCCGGGAATGCCGGCGAGCTGGGTCGCGTTTCGCAGCAACTGGTTCTCGGTCATGAAGCTGTCATTGACGAAATAATGCGCCTCCATGAACGGCGTCGCCGGCAGCGTGCGCCAGACATTCAGCGAGGCCAGGTCGATGCGTGTCTTGGCCGCCTTGTGTTCCGACAAGGCGCGCTCGGTGTCATGCCAGGCGCGGGAGGCCGGCCCATGCACGGCGGGATCGGCATCGAGGATGCGGCGATAATAGGCTTCCACCGGCTGCGCACGTTCCTCCGGCGGGAGCACGCTCAGGAAGTCCTCATGCAGAGCCGGATAGAATTGCGCCAGGCGCGAGGTGAAGGCCGTCGCGACCTCTGCCTGCGTGCCGAGAAACGTCGCACGGAGCGCGATGCCGGAGACGCGCTCGGGATGCGCCTGCGCATAAGCCAGCGCCAGCGTCGCGCCCCAGGAACCGCCGACCACCATCCAGCGGTCGAAGCCGAACTTTTCGCGGATCTTCTCCATGTCCGCGATCAGGTGCGCCGTCGTGTTGTGCTCGCGCGATCCCTTCGGCCGGCTGCGACCGCAACCGCGCTGGTCGAACAGCACGGCATGCATACGCTCGGGATCAAAAAGCCGGCGGTGATCCGGCTGGCATCCGCTGCCGGGGCCGCCATGCAGATAGATCGCAGGGATGCCGTCGGCGCGGCCGACGCTCTCGACATAGAGCTCGTGGCCGTCGCCGACGTCGAGCATGTCGGAGGTCAGCGGCGCAAAGGGATCGGCACGTCTGGCCGATGCGGCCGCGTCGGCGTCAGGCGTCATTCCCGGATTCCAGAGTGCCGCCGGCGAAGTTGCGATACAGGAAGCGATTGGTCTCGCCCTCGGCCTCGCGCTCGGCCTGCTTGAAGATGGTCTCGTGCAGCGGCGACAATGCGCAGGCGGGATCAGTGTTGGCGGCATCGCCCGTCAGCGCAAAGGCCTGGCAGCGGCAGCCGCCGAAATCGATCTCGCGGAATTCGCAGGTTTTGCACGGCTCCTTCATCCAGCCGGTGCCGCGATAGCGGTTGAAGGCGTCGGAGTTCTGCCAAATCCAGGCGATCGAATGGTTCGAGCGCACCGACTCGAAATCGAGCCCGGTGATGCTCTCGGCGGCGTGGCAGGGCAGCACCTTGCCGGCCGGCGAGATGTTGAAGAACTGGCGGCCCCAGCCCCCCATACATTTCTTCGGCCGCAGCGCGTAATAATCCGGCACGACGTAGTCGATCGCCAGCGTGCCCTTGTGCCGCTCGCGCGCCTCCTCGACGATACGCGTGCACTCATCGAGCTGCGCGACCGTCGGCATCAGCGCGGCGCGGTTCTTCAGCGCCCAACCGTAATACTGGACGTTGGCGACCTCCAGGCGGTCGGCGTCGAGATCAATCGACATCTGGATGATGTCGGGGAGCTGGTGCAGGTTCTGCCGGTGCATCACCGCGTTCACGGTGAGCGGCAGATCAAGCTCGCGCGTCCATTTCGCGACTTCGAGCTTCTTGCGGTGCCCGCCCTTGTAGCCGGCGACGCGATCGGCGAGGCCTTCTTCGATGCCCTGGAACGAGATCTGCACATGGCAGAGGCCAGCATCGGCAAGATCGCTCAACCGGTCACGCGTGAGCAGCACGGCCGAGGTGATCAGATTGGTGTAGAGGCCGACGTCGCTGGCGTGCTTGACCAGCTCGACGAGGTCCTTCCGCGCCGTCGGCTCACCGCCGGAGAAATGCACCTGGAGCACGCCGATCTCGGCGAGCTCGCTCAGCACCTTCTTCCACTCATCGGTGGTCAGCTCCTTGCCGGAGCGGTCGAGCTCGACCGGGTTGGAACAGTACGGGCACTGCAGCGGGCAGCGGTGGGTGATCTCGAGCAGCACGGCAAGCGGAATGCCAAACGTCTCCGCCGTCGAGCGGCCCTTCTCCAGCACCGCGAGGCTGTCGCTGGCGTCGGGCGGGATGGCGGGATGGCCGAGCACATCGCTCATGGCGTCTTCTCCCGGGCCTCGGTCAGAAAGCCCTTGTCGGCGAGATCCTGCAGCATGACGATGACGTCGGCCAGGATCGCCTCGCGCGGTGCGGCGTATTTCGCCGCCAGTTGATCGGACAATTCGCCGACGTTGCGCTGACCGTCGCAGAGTTGCAAGACCTCGACGGCGATTTCGTCCGGCGCCAGCACGCGTTCGGGCGCCAGGATCACCCAGACTTTTCGCGTCTCGTCGTATTTCAGCTTGGCATGCCGCGGCAGCACGGGGCGGCTTGCCTCGCTGACGCTGATGTTACGCGGCCCGGCCATACTGTTCCTCTAACTCGCTTTGGGGACGAACGCGCCCGGCGGAATGTTGCCCTCGACATAGGCGTGCTGGAGCGCGTCGAGCTGCACCCACAACACGTTGGTCTTGAAGATCAGCGCGTTGCAGACCTGCGCGCGCTGCTCCGGCGTCGTCGCATGCGCCTTGACATAGTCGAGCGCAAACCCGGCATCGCGCGGCGCCTGTGCCAGCCTGCGCTTGAAGTAGCTCATGATGTCAGGATTGACGAAGTCGTAGTGCTCCAGCATGCCGGAGATGCGTTCCTCGTGCAGGTTCGGCGCAAACAGCTCGGTCAGCGAGGAGGCGATCGCCTCCAGCGGGCTTTTCTCGCGGCAATAGTGGACATAGGCTTCCACCGCGAAGCGCGTCGCCGGCAAGATGCCTTCGGTCGATTCCACATAGGCCGTATCGAGCCCGAGGCCGTCGGTCAGCTTCAGCCAGCGCTCGATGCCGCCCTCGCTGCCGACATCGCCGTCATGGTCCTCGATGCGGTGGCGCCATTCCAGCCGCGTGGCGCGGTCGCGGAAGCGCGAGATCACCACCGCGTCCTTGATCGGGATCGTGCTCTGGTAATAGTAGCGGTTCAGCGCCCAGGCCTGCACCTGGCCTTTGTTGAGCTTGCCGCCATGCAAGAGCTTATGGAACGGATGCAGGCTGTGATAGCGCGTCGCGCCGATATGGCGCAGCGTCGCCTCCAGCTCCTCGGCAGAGTTGAGCCTGATGTCCTTGCCAACAGAGAGCGCAGTCATTCCAGTCATGGACGCGGCATTCACAGCGCGATCTCCGTTCCGTCGGCGGGTATCTGCCAGCCCGCGGCCTCTGCGGCCTTGCGTTCAGGCGAGCCGGGCAGCAGCGCCGGGTTCGAGTTATTGATATGCAGAAACATCTTCCTGTCGATCGTGAGATCGGCCAGCCTCGTGATCGCGCCGTCGTCGCCGGACATCGCAACATGCCCCATGCTCTTGCCGGTTTTGTGGCCGAGCCCGGCCCTGATCATCTCGTCGTCCCGCCAGACCGTGCCGTCGAAGAACACCAAAGCGGCGCCGTCGATCTCGGCCTTCAGCGCATCGGTGATCTCGGCGCACGCGGCGATGAAATAGAAACACTTGCCGGTCGACTTGTCCGTGACCTTCAGCCCCAGCGTATCGCCGTCGCCGCTCGCGCCGCCGGGATGCGCCTTGCCTTCGAGATACCAGGCCGATTTACCCGGCACCGCAAAGGCCAGCACCTCGAGGCCTGAGCGTGCCCCGTCGGTCAGCCGTGGCTCAAACGGCTCACTGATCCCGATCGGCTGGCGTCGCACAGTCTTCTCGTTCAGCACGTTGAAGATGCTGTTGGCGCTGAGGATCGCCAGCACCTTCTCATGCGCATAGACCGTGAAGGGTGAGCCCTCGCGCATCGACAGCAGACCCGCGACCGCATCGACTTCACTGTTGGTCAGGATCACGCCGGCGACCGGCGTATGACGCAGCGCGCCTGCCTTGGGATGCAGCTGCGGCGTCGCATTCAATTGCTGGCGGAGATCAGGGGAGGCGTTGATCAGGAACCAGTGCTCGCCGTCGCCGCTGAAGGCAACCGAGGCCTGGGTTCGATGAAGCTCATGGCCATTGGCACGGGCCGCCCGGCAGCCCTCGCAACCGCAATTCCATTGCGGGACTCCGCCGCCAGCCCCGGCGCCCAGGACGACGACGCGAAGCATGATCCGTCTCCTGGAGGCAACGTCGCGAGGTGGATCTCAGGCCGACACAGTTTCCATCACCCGGAAACCGATCGTGACCGAAAGACCCACCTGCGCAGAACGCATACTCACCAACCGCTTACTTGCGGGTGGCGCTCACATACATGTTGATTTCCATGCCGCAGGGCACTTCGACGATCTTGGGGGCTTTCCAGGCCATTTTGGCTCTCCATTTTCACGAATTCGGGACGTATCCGCACAAGGGTTAAAGTAATGCGGGCAGAAAAGTTCGCCAGTGAAATTTTCCCGAGAATGGCATGTTGCGCTGCGAAAGATGCGACGGGAACGCCACTTTCGCGCGACGCAGCCTTGCGCTTGGCGCATTCGGTCGCGAACCCTGTCCTGATAAAGCAGTTGTGAGTGGGGTGCTGCTTTCAATCCGATAGAGGCGGCTTTAGCTGGATCTCGTGATGCCCAAATACTTCTTCAACACCCGTATCGGCGATGAACTGATCGTGGACCCCGAGGGCGAGGATCTGCGCAACCCCGATCGTGCCTGGGAGGTCGCCCGCCAGATGATCCTGGAGGTGCTGAAATCCGAGGGGACCCAGCCGGCCCTGCTCGAAGCGGTTATCGAGGTGACGGACGTCGGCGGTGACATCGTGCTGGAGTTTCCGTTCAGCGAGGCCCTGCTGGACATACCGGACAAGTCCGCGACGAGGCATTAGCGGGGCCCAGCTCTCTCCCCGTCATTGCGAGTCTCTCCCCGTCATTGCGAGCGAAGCGAAGCAATCCAGAATCTCTCCGAGGAGGCAGTCTGGATTGATTCGTCGCAAGGGCTCCTCGCAATGACGGAGAATCCGGCGCCAAACCCGCTCTTCCTCCCTGCGAAATCCGCATGGCTTTGCCGCGTTCCCGGCGCTAAAAGACGCCGGTCACACGGAGCAAGTCATGCAAGATCTCTGGCGCCTGTCGGCCGCCGACCTCGCTACCCTCGTCAAGGCCAAAAAAGTGTCCGCCCGGGAGGCGGCCAAGGCCGGCCTCGACCGCCTGGATGCCGTCAATCCCAAGCTCAACGCCGTGATCGACCACCGGCCCGAGGACGTGCTCAAGCAGGCTGACGCCGTCGATGCCGCTATTGCCCGCGGGGAAGACCCCGGCGTGCTCGCTGGCGTGCCCGTCACCATCAAGGCCAATGTCGACCAGGAAGGCTTTGCTACCACCAACGGCCTCAAGCTCCAGCGCGATTTGATCGCGCGGGAGGACAATCCGGTGGTCGCCAATTTCCGCAAGGCCGGCGCGGTTCTGCTCGGGCGCACCAATTGCCCGGCCTTCTCTTATCGCTGGTTCACCACCAATCTCGTTCATGGCGACACCAAGAATCCCCGCGATGCCTCGCTGACCCCGGGCGGCTCGTCCGGCGGCGCCGGATCGGCGGTCGCGGCCGGCATCGGCCACATCGCCCATGGGACCGATATCGCCGGCTCGATCCGCTATCCCGCCTATGCCTGCGGTGTACATGGCCTGCGCCCGACCTTGGGTCGCATCCCCGCTTTCAATCCGGCACTGCCGGAGCGCCCGATCGGCCCGCAGATCATGGCGGTGTCGGGACCCCTGGCGCGCACGGTCAATGATTTACGGATTTCGCTCGCGGCCATGTCGGCCCGCGATGTCCGCGACCCCTGGTTCGTGCCGGCGCCGCTGGAAGGCCCTGCGAAGCCGAAGCGCGCCGCGCTCTGCCTCAATCCGGACGGCCTTGCCACCACGCCGGAGGTGAAAGCGGCCGTGACCGACGCCGGCAAGCGGCTCGAGCGTGCCGGCTGGACGGTCGAGACGATCGAGAACACCCCGCCGATGCGTGAAGCGGTTGATTGGCAGATCAAGCTTTGGCTCGGCGAGGCCTACGAGGCGCAGCTGGAAATGGCCGAGCGCGAGGGCGACCCCGGTGCGCTCGCCTGCCTGCGCGGTAACCGCAGCAGGGTCACGCCGATGGACCAGGCGGACTACGCGAAGGCACTGACCCGCCGCGCCACGCTGACCCGCGACTGGATGCTGTTCTTCGAGAAATATGCCGTGTTGCTGACGCCGGTCTCCGGCGAGTTGCCGTTCCCCGATCATCTCGATCGCAAGGACGCGGAATCCTTCAAGCGCGTCTGGGAAGCGCAATTGCCGCAGATCGCCATCCCCTTCATGGGACTGCCGGGCCTTGCGGTCTCCACCGGCCTCGTCGGCAAGGCACCCGTCGGCGTGCACATCGTCTCCGGCCGCTATCGCGAGGATCTGTGTCTTCTCGCAGGCGAAGCGATCGAGGCGGGCGGCGTGCCGCCGTCGCCGATCGACCCCGTGGGTTAGCGATGTCGGCGATCTACGACTTCAAGGCCAATTCGCTTCTCGGCGACGAGGTGCCGATGCGCCACTTCGAGGGCCAGGTGCTGTTGATCGTCAACACCGCGAGCAAATGCGGCTTCACGCCGCAATATCGCGGGCTGGAGGATCTGCATCGCGATCTCTCGCCGCGCGGCTTCTCGGTGCTCGGCTTTCCCTGCAACCAGTTCGGCGCACAGGAGCCGGGGCAGGCAGCCGAGATCCAGGCCTTCTGCTCCACCAACTACGACGTCACCTTTCCCCTGTTCGAGAAGGTCGACGTCAACGGCGCCCACGCGCATCCCTTGTATGAGTACCTGAAACGCCAGCAATCCGGTCTGTTGGGCGCCTCCATCAAATGGAATTTCACCAAATTCCTGGTGGACCGTGCCGGCCAGGTGATCGTGCGCTAAGCCCCGACCGCGCGGCCGGAAGGACTGCGGCAGAAGATCGAGACCCTGTTATGAGCGAGACAATCATGAGCGACGAATTTCCCGACCGCCTGTCGGTCAACCCGAACAGCCCCTATTACAACGCGGACATCCTGTCGCGCGACGTCGGTATCCGCTTCAAGGGTGTCGAGAAGACCAACGTCGAGGAGTACTGCATCAGCGAAGGCTGGGTCCGCGTCGCCGCCGGCAGTGCCAAGGACCGCTACGGCAACCAGCTGACCATCAAGGTTCACGGCCCGGTGGAGCCGTATTTCAGGGACAAGAAGTAAGCGCTGCGCGCACGCACACTCTCTCCTCGTCATTGCGAGGAGCGCACTCTCTCTTCCCGTCATTGCGAGCGAAGCGAAGCAATCCAGAATCTTTCCGCGGGTAGCAGTCTGGATTGCTTCGTCGCTCCGCTTCTCGCAATGACGACAATAACCACCGAAGGCCAAACCCCATGTCCGTCCGCATTGTCGACGTCCGCGAGATCACCAAGCCGATCTCATCGCCGATCCGCAACGCCTATATCGACTTCACCAGGATGACGACGAGCCTCGTTGCCGTCGTCACTGACGTCGTGCGCGACGGTAAGCGTGTTATCGGCTACGGCTTCAATTCCAACGGCCGCTACGGGCAGGGCGGCCTGATCCGCGAGCGTTTCGCCTCGCGCATCACCGAAGCCGATCCGAAGTCGCTGTTGAATGCGGTCGGCGATAATCTCGACCCCGACAAGGTCTGGGGTGCGATGATGACCAATGAGAAGCCGGGCGGTCACGGCGAGCGCTCGGTCGCGGTCGGCACCATCGACATGGCGGTGTGGGACGCGGTCGCGAAGATCGCAGGCAAGCCGCTGTTTCGTTTGCTCGCCGAGCGTCATGGCGTCAAAGCCAATCCGCGCGTCTTCGTTTACGCCGCCGGCGGCTACTACTATCCCGGCAAGGACCTCTCGATGCTGCGCGGCGAGATGCGCGGCTATCTCGATCGCGGCTACAACGTCGTGAAAATGAAGATCGGCGGCGCGTCGATCGAAGACGACCGCACCCGCATCGAGGCGGTGCTGAAGGAGATCGGCAAGGACGCGCAGCTCGCCGTCGACGCCAACGGCCGCTTCAATCTCGAAACCGGAATCGCCTACGCAAAAATGCTGCGCGACTATCCGCTGTTCTGGTACGAGGAGGTCGGCGATCCCCTCGACTACGCGCTGCAGGCAGCCCTCGCCGAGTTCTATCCGGGCCCGATGGCGACAGGCGAAAACCTGTTCAGCCACCAGGACGCCCGCAATCTCATCCGCTACGGCGGCATGCGCCCAGACCGCGATTGGCTGCAATTCGACTGCGCGCTGTCCTATGGCCTGTGCGAATATCAGCGCACGCTCGACGTGCTGAAGACCTGCGGCTGGTCCCCCAGCCGCTGCATCCCGCACGGCGGCCACCAGATGTCGCTCAACATCGCCGCCGGCCTCGGCCTTGGCGGCAACGAAAGCTACCCCGACCTGTTCCAGCCCTACGGCGGCTTCCCCGATGGTATCCGCGTCGAGAACGGCCACATCACCATGCCCGACCTGCCGGGCATCGGTTTTGAAGGCAAGTCCGATCTCTACAAGGAGATGAAGGCGCTGGCGGAGTAGGCTCCGCTGGTGCAACCCACTCCGTCATTGCGAGCGGCTTGTCCGCCATAGCTCGAAGAGCGACGGCGGAAGCGAAGCAATCCAGAATCTTTCCGCGGCGGCAGCCTGGATTGCTTCGTCGCAAGTGCTCCTCGCAATGACGGTGAGAGAGCCGGGGTCGTCCACGGAGCTCGGTCCGGGGTGGATAGTGGCGGGGATAGCGCGAGACGCCGCCACATACTCCGTCATTGCGAGCGCAGCGAAGCAATCCAGAATCTTTCAGTGGCGGCAGTCTGGATTGCTTCGTCGCAAGAGCTCCTCGCAATGACGACGTGGCGCGAGTTGGGCTACGACAGCCGCATATCCAGCAACCGCCGCCCTTCGCCCTTCAGGAGCTTCTTCACCGCGCTGGACGCCACGACCTCGCCGTCATTGGCGTAGGCTTCGTGGTTCTTCTCGATGTCATCGAGGCGGTAGAGGTAGTTCACCATCACGCCGGCCGACTCGCGCAGGCCTTTGGGCGAGAGGTCGCCGAGCCAGTTGATGCGCTCCAGCCGTGCGCCGTTGCCGAGATGGAAGCGGGCGACGGAGTCGATCAGGCGGCCTTTCGGCGTGCGCGCCTTCAGGAGGTAGTGCGCGGCGAGCGGCTCGATCACGCCGCGCAGCTGCGTTGTCGTCTCGGGATTCTCATACCATTTGGGATCGTCGAGGCGCTTCAGGATCTCGCGGTCCTCGTCCGACAGCGGCAGGTCCTTGTCCTGCTTCACCCACGGCATGAAGCCCGGCACCGGCGACAGCGTCACGAAATAGTCGAGCTTCGGCGTCTCGCGACGCAGCTCTTCGACCACCTGCTTGATCAGGAAGCTGCCGAAGGAAATGCCACCAAGGCCGCGCTGGGTGTTGGAGATCGAATAGAACACGGCGGTCCGCGCCTTCTCGATCGGAAGGTATTGGCGATCGACCGTAAGCAGCGGCGCGATCGCGCCGGGGATCGTCTCGGTCAGCGCCACCTCGACGAAGATCAGGGGCTCGTCGACCATCGCGGGATGGAAGAAGGCGTAGCAACGGCGGTCGACCGGATCGATGCGGCGGCGCAGATCGTCCCAGTCGCTGATCTCGTGCACGGCTTCATAGCGAATGATCTTTTCGAGGATGTTGGCCGGGGTCGACCAGTCAATCCGGCGCAGCACGAGAAACCCCCTGTTGAACCACGAAGCGAGAAGATGCGAGACGTCGCGGTCGAGCGCGGCGAGGTCGGTGTGTCCGTTCACCATGCCGAGCAGATCGGCGCGCATGGCGACGAGATCGCCGGTGCCGCCCGGCGCGCGGTTGAGACGGCGGATCAATTCCTGTCGCCGCGGCTCCGAGGCGAAATGCAGCGAGCTCGCGTCCTCGTCGGCCGGCTTCGCGCGCCATTTCTCGATCGCCTGTGCCAGCCGTTCCCGGTCCGGGCCGAAATCGCGCACCAGTCCTTCGAAGAAGGCGCGGCG
This sequence comes from Bradyrhizobium sp. LB11.1, assembly GCF_040549385.1. NCBI lineage: Bacteria > Pseudomonadati > Pseudomonadota > Alphaproteobacteria > Hyphomicrobiales > Nitrobacteraceae > Bradyrhizobium > Bradyrhizobium sp. LB11.1. The sequence continues at coordinate 284,106 of NZ_JBEPTH010000004.1, forward strand.
TCCTGCCGCATCCAACTCCCGGTAGATGTCGAGCACTTCGCGCGCCATGGCGGTGCCGGAGGCTTCGCCCCGGCCCGACAGCAGCGCGCCGCAGAGCTCGATCAGCCCGTCGGCGTCCCGTGCGGTATCCGCTGAATCGCGGCGCAACAGCGTGCGGCCGCGTTCTGAAATTGTGGCAAGCAGGTCGGAGAAGAAGGCATTGGCCATCTGGGCTTTTCGAATCCGGGTTTGTGCAATGCGGAAGCTTACACGGGATTTAAGCGGAAGCCGATCACAATCAAGCAGGGGATTTGGGCAACTTTGGTTGGGCTGTGCATTCTAAGAATGCCGCCATGCCCGGCAGCGGCATTTTTGGCGAACGAGGCGCCTGCCCCATACGCCGTCATTGCGAGCGCAGCGAAGCAATCCAGAGTCTCGCCGCGGACGGACTCTGGATTGCTTCGTCGCATCAGCGCAAAATTGCTACGCAATTTTGTCGCGAGCTCCTCGCAATGACGGGCTACACCTTCCCCGCAAATTCCGTCGGCGTCCGCCCGGTCACCTGGCGGAACGCGGCCGAGAACGCTGGCACGCTGGCGTAGCCGAGTTGCGTCGCGAGCTGTTTTACCGACACGCTTGCATCCGTCGACAGTCGCTGGATCGCCGCCGCAATCCTGGCGCGCTGGCACCAGCTCTTGAAGCTCAGCTGTGTCTCGGTCGAGAACAGCCGCGACAGCGTGCGCGCGGAGGTTCCGACCTCGCGCGCCAGCGTGTCGATGTCGTGCAGGCCGGTGGGATCATCGAGCACGATCATCGCGGCGCGCCGGCAGCGCGGCTCGTGCGGCAGCGGCACGAAGGTCGCGGAATCCTCGGCCTGCTGCAATTCCAGCATCACCAGGCGGACCAGCAACTCGGTGCGCTCCTCGGTGTTGCGCGCGTCGAACAGCGCGAGGATCGCCTGATTGAGCAGCGGCGACACCCGCACCACGAATTCCCTGGTCAATCCCTCATAGCGCTTCTCGCGCTTCAGCCAGGGCAGGTCGAAATACAGCGTGCGCATCTCGATGTCGGCGAGCAGGTCGATCGCATGCTCGAGCCCGGCCGGGACCCAGACCGCGCGGTCGGGCGGCACCAGCCAGCGCCCCCCGGGCGTGTTCACCTGCATGGTGCCCTTGGCCGCATAAATCAGCTGCGCCTCGCGGTGCATGTGCGGATCAATCCGCATGCCCTTGGGATAGTCGCGCGCAACCAGATGCACGCCCGAGGGCGAGCGATGGTTGCTCCGGACCTCCCGGAGGATTGGCGTTTGCAAAATTGGCGTTTCCAAGACAGTCATTGGCAGCATCCCGTCATGGGTCCGACATATAACTCATTTCGGAGCAGGAGAGGATTCCGAATGAACAGCCCCAGCCGGGTCATCAGTTTCGTCAACGCAGGCCATTTCATCGATCATTATGCGATGCTGATCTTCGCCGCTGCCGTGATCATCATGGGGCCGGCGCTCGGCATGGCCTATTCGGAACTGCTTCCCTACGCGACCCCCGGTTTCATCGCCTTCGGCGCCGGCTCGCTGCTCACCGGCTGGCTCGGCGACCGCTGGAGCCGCCGCCACATGATGCTGATCTTCTTCGTCGGCATCGGCCTTTCCATGATCTCGGTGGGCTTCGTGCAGACGCCGGTGCAACTTGGCGCGGCGCTGTTTGTGATCGGCGTTTTCGCCTCGATCTATCACCCCGTCGGCACCGCGATGATCGTGTCCTATGCCGACAGGCTCGGCCGCGAGATGGGCATCAACGGCGTCTGGGGCAATCTCGGCGTCGCCTCGTCCGCGCTGGTCACGGGCGTGATCGGGCAGTATTTCGGCTGGCGCTTTGCCTTCATCGTCCCCGGCATCGTCACCATCCTGATCGGCATCGCCTTTGCGATGATGGTCGTGCATGAGGATCGCAAGGGCTCGAAGCAGGCGGCCGCGCAAGCGCGGGTCGCCAAGCAGGACATGTGGCGCGTGGTGCTGTCGTTGCTGATCGTCGTGGTTGCGATCTCGACGACGTTCAACGCCGTCACCGTCGCGCTGCCAAAACTGTTTGCGGAGCGCCTCGCGGACCTCACCAAAAGCCCGGCGCTGCTCGGCGTGATCGCGGCCTGCGTTTATGTGTTCGGCGCCATGACGCAGTACACGATCGGCCGGCTGCTCGACCGCTATTCGCTGAAGACGGTGGCCGTGCCGCTGTCCTTCATGCTGGCGCCGTTCCTGTATCTGGCCGCGAGCCTGAGCAATTTGCCGCTGATCTTGGTGTCGATCGGCATCGTCATGGGCGCGTTCGGACAGGTCACGGTCAACGACGCCATGGTCGGCAAATACACCAGCGAGGAATGGCGCTCGCGCGCCTATGCGGTGCGCTATTTCATCGGCTTCACCGCGGCTGGCGCCTCGGTCGGCCTGGTCGCGTGGCTCTACGAGCAGGGCGGCTTCGTCACCATGCTGCACGCGTTTGCCGCGCTCTGCCTGCTGGCGATCGCGGCCGCGATCATCCTGCCGCGGGAGATCCGGATGCCGGCGGCGGTTTGAGGCGGGAGCTCTCTCCACTCGTCATTGCGAGCGCAGCGAAGCAATCCAGACTGCCTCCGCGGAGGGACTCTGGATTGCTTCGCTGCGCTCGCAATGACGTGAGGCTCGCAATGACGGGGGATGAGGCGGCGCCTTGCTCCACCCTCTCAACCGTCACGCACACCACCCACGATGCCATTATGCCGGTGTTTTGCCCGACGGAGCAAGAGATTTCGGCAAGACCGAAATTTTCAAGCCTTTTCGATCCCATCTCTACTGTGCATGGGGTTGTTTTCGATTTTCGCCCGTCGACCCGGCCGTAAGAGAGGCGGGAACCCGCGCGACCTCCTGCAAGTTCTATCCCCGTGGCCTCGGCATTTGCCGGGGCAGTCACGGGGGAAGACACCTGCATGCAGTGGAGCCTGCTCCGACCGGTCGGCCTTGTCCCCGCGGCGCTTGTCCTCACCACCATTGCGGCCAGCGCCGAGGGCGGAAAGTCCACCGGTCCGTCCGAATTCCTGCTGGTGGCGCAAATCGTGCTGTTGATTGCCGTTGGCCGCGGCCTCGGCGAGATCATGCAGCGCATCGGCCAGCCCTCGGTGATCGGCGAGTTGCTCGCCGGCATCGTTTTGGGACCATCGCTGTTCGGCTGGATCTGGCCGGATGCACAGCACGCGATCTTCCCGAAGACACCCGAGCAGAAGGCGATGATCGACGGCATCGCGCAGTTCGGCATTCTGCTGCTGCTCCTGCTCACCGGCATGGAGACCGACCTCAAGCTGGTGAAGAAGGTCGGCAAGGCCGCAATCTCGATCTCGATCGCCGGCATTCTGGTGCCCTTCGCCTGCGGCTTCGCGCTTGGCGAATTTCTGCCGGATGCGCTCTTGCCGAAGCCGGAGCAGCGGCTGGTGGCCTCGCTGTTCATGGGCACGGCGCTGTCGATCTCCTCGGTGAAGATCGTCGCGGTGGTCGTGCGCGAGATGAACTTCATGCGCCGCAATGTCGGCCAGATCATCGTCGCGACGGCCGTGATCGACGATACCATCGGCTGGATCATCATCGCCGTTATCTTCAGCCTGGCGTCGCAGGGCACGCTGGATATTGCCTCGGTGGCGAAGGCGGTGCTGGGCACGCTCGCTTTCCTCGCCATCAGCTTCACCATCGGCCGGCGGCTGGTGTTTCAGCTCATTCGCTGGGCCAACGACAACCTCGTCAGCACGGCGGCGGTCATCACGGTGATCCTGCTGCTGATGTGCGCGATGGCGATGATCACGCACCTGATCGGCGTCCACACCGTGCTCGGCGCCTTCGTCGCCGGCATCCTGGTCGGCGAGTCCCCGATCCTGACGCGGCAGATCGACGAGCGCCTGCGCGGGCTGATCTCGAGCTTCTTCATGCCGGTGTTCTTCGGCCTTGCCGGCCTTAGCGCCGACCTCTCGGTGCTGCGCGATCCCAATCTCCTGCTGCTCACCGGCCTGCTGGTCGTGATCGCCAGCGTCGGCAAGTTCGGCGGCGCCTTCGTCGGCGGCACATTGGGCGGGCTGAGCAGGCGGGAGTCGCTGGCGCTCGCGAGCGGGATGAATGCCCGCGGTTCGACCGAGGTGATCATTGCCACCATCGGCCTCTCGATCGGCGTGCTCAGCCAGAACCTGTTCACGATGATCGTGACCATGGCGATCGTGACCACGATGGCGATGCCCCCGATGCTGCGCGCCGCACTGGCGAAGCTGCCGATGAACAAGGAAGAGAAGGAGCGTCTGGAACGGGAGGAATTCGAGAAGCGCGGCTTTGTCGCCAATCTCGAACGTCCCTTGCTGGCAGTCGACGAGAGCGTCAACGCGACCTTTGCTTCGCACATCATGGGCCTGCTCGCCGGCATGCGCGGCCTGCCGATCACCGTGCTGCATATCGGCAAACATGCCAAGGAGCAGGAGAAGGGCCGCGACGAGCAAGAGAGCCACGAGGCGGTGGTGAAGAAGGCCGCCGAAACCGTCTCCGCCAATGGCGGTGACGATGCCGGCAGCGTCGATGTCGTCACCCGTGCCAGGCGCGCGGAACTCGGCGAGACGATTGCAGACGAAGCGCGCAAGGGGTTCGATCTCCTCGTCATCGGCGTCGACAAGGTCGCCGCGACCAAGGACCGCTTCGACCGCAGGATCGAGGACATTGCCGCAAAGTTCGACGGACCGCTCGCGATCGTCGTGGCCAAGGGCAAGCATCTGAAGCAGCCGATGCCGGATGCGCTCAACATCCTCGTTCCCGTCTCCGGCAGCGGCGTCTCCAAGCGCGGCGCCGAGGTCGCGGTCGCGCTGACGCAGGCGGGATCGGGTTCGCTGCGCGTGATCTATGTGGCGACGACGCGGGACAAGGGTGCGCAGCGCGGTGCGTCGCGCGGGCTAAGCCAGGAGGCCGGCATCCTGAAAGATGCCAGCGATCTCGCCGCCCGCTACGACGTCGACATCACCACCACGCTGCGCGTCAACCGGGCGCCGGAGCTAGCGATCCTGCGCGAGATCGACACCACGGATGTCGATCTCGTGGTCATGGGTGTCGACCGCATCCAGGCCGATCATCTTTCCTTCGGCGGCGTCGCCGACGCTGTGCTCAGGCAGTCGAAAGCGTCGGTCCTTCTGGTGTCGAACGGCGAGGCGCGGCAGGTATCGGCCGAGCAAGCCTAGGGCTTCACTTCAGCGGCCGGCTGCGCCTTTGGCGCCTTCCTCGACCCGAGCCAGTTCTCGAACCGCTGCACCACCACGAAGAAGGCCGGCACGAACAACACCGCGAGGCAGGTCGAGGCCAGCATGCCGGAGAACACGGTGATGCCGATCGACTTGCGCGCGCTGGCGCCGGCGCCGGTCGCGATCACCAGCGGCACCACGCCGAGGATGAAGGCGAACGAGGTCATCAGGATCGGGCGGAACCGAGCGCGCGCCGCCTCGATCGCGCTGTCCAGCACGGGCTTGCCGTCGCGGCCGTGCAGTTCGAGCCCGACCTCGACGATCAGGATGGCGTTCTTGGCCGACAGCGCGATCAGCAGGATCAGGCCGATCTGGCAATAGAGGTTGTTGTCGATCTTCAGCGCGTTGAGGATCAGCATTGGCCCAATCAGCGATAGGGGCACCGCGAGGATCACCGAGATCGGCGCGTACCAGCTCTCGTACTGACCGGCCAGCACCATGTAGACCAGTAGCATCGCGAGCCCGAACACCCAGTAGATCTGATTGGAGACCGCCTTCTCCTGGTACGACATCGCGGTCCATTCAAAGCCTGTACCCGGCGGCAACGTCTTGTCGCCGATCTCTTCCATCAGCTTCAGCGACTGCCCGGACGAATAGCCTTCCGCCGGCAGGCCGACGATGGTTGAGGAGGGATAGAGATTGTAGAGGCTGATCAGCGACGGTCCGGTCACCGGCGTGATCGTGGCGACGGTGCCGATCGGGACCATGTCGCCGTTCTGGTTGCGCACCTGCATGTTGGCGATGTCGCGCTCGGTGACGCGGAATGCCGGGTCGGCTTGCGTGTAGACCTGGAACACGCGGCCGAACTTGTTGAACTGGTTGACGTAAGACGAGCCGAGATAGGTCGACAGTGCCGAGAACACCGCGTCCGTCGTCACGTGCAGCGTCTGAGTCTTGATGCGGTCTATCTCGACGTTGAATTGCGGCACCGAAGAGCGGAACGAGGACGAGACGCGCTGCAGCGCGCTCTGGCTCTGGGCGTTGGAGACCATTGCGCCGGTGATGGCCTGCAGCTTGGCAAAGTCGCTATTGCCGTCGCGCAGCTCGACTTGCATCGAAAAGCCGGCGGCGTTGCCGATGCCTTGAATGGGTGGCGGCGGCAGCACCAGCGTGCGCGCCTCCATGATTCCAGCGACCTTGTCGTTCAGGCCATAAACCAGCGAGCGCAAATCTTCGCCTTTGCCGCGCGCCCCCCAATCCTTCAGGATGATGTAGGCGACGCCTGCATTGGCAAGGCTCGCGCTGTTGTCGAGCGCTGAAATGCCGGCGATGGTGATGACCTGCTGGACACCGGGCGTGTCCTTGATGATGTCGGCAGCCTTGTCGAGCACCTTCTGGGTCCGCTCCAGCGAGGCGCCGTCGGGTAGCTGCACCGCGGCGATCAGATAGCCCTGGTCTTCGATCGGCAGGAAGCCGGTCGGCACCCGCGAGAGGCCGTAGCCGCCGATCCCGATCAGCACCAATGCGAACACGACCGAGATCGTGCTGTTTCTGCAGAGCACGCCGATCAGCCGGATGTAACCACGCTCGACGCGGTCATAGACGGCGTTGAAGCCGCGGTAGAAGAAATTGCGTTGCTCCGGCGGCACCGTCGGCCGCAGCCAGAGTGCGCATTGCGTCGGCTTCAGCGTTGCCGCGTTGATGGCGGACAGCAGCGCGGTTGCCGCGATCACCAGTGCGAATTGCGAGTAGATGCGCCCGGTGAGGCCGGCGAGGAACGAGGCTGGCAGAAATACCGAGATCAGGACCAGCGTGATACCCACGATCGGCGCGAACAGCTGGTCCATCGCACTGATCGCGGCGTCGTGGCCGTTCATGCCTTTCTCGATATTGTGGGCCGCGCCTTCCACCACGACGATCGCGTCGTCGACGACGATGCCGATCGCCAGGACGATCGCAAACAGCGTCGACATGTTGATGGTGAATCCGAGCGCCGCCATCGCGGCGAAGGCCCCGATGATGGTGACCGGCACTGTGGTCGCCGGTACCAGCATCGCACGCCAGTCCTGCAGGAACACCAGAATCACGACCAACACCAGCAGGCCGGCCTCGATCAGGGTCATGTAGACCTCGTGCACCGAGGCGTTAACGAACTTCGTGGTGTCGAATGGCGTGTCGTATTTGATGCCTTCCGGAAAACGCTTGGCGAGCTCCGTCATCTTCTTCTCGACGGCCCGTTCGACTTCGAGCGCGTTGGCGCCGGGCGACTGGAACACGCCGATGCCGACCGAGGGCTGCTTGTTGAGCGAGAAGATCTGGCTGTAGGTCTGCGCACCCAACTCGACCCAGCCGACGTCGCGCACGCGGGTGACGTCGCCGCTGGTGCCGGTCTTGACGATAACGTTTTCGAACTGGCCGGTGTCTTCGAGCCGGCCGTTGACGTTGAGGGTGTACTGGAATGCCTGTCCCGGCGGTGTCGGCGGCGCGCCGACCTGGCCGGCCGAGACTTGCTGGCTCTGTTGCTGGATCGCCTGGATCACGTCCTGCGGCACCAATCCGCGCGCTTGCAGCTTGTTCGGATCGAGCCAGATCCGCATCGAATATTGGCCGGCGCCGAACACCGTGACGTTGCCGACGCCCGGCAGGCGGGACAGCTCGTCGCGCAGATTGATGGTGGCGTAGTTACTCAAATAGAGGCTGTCGAAGGTCTTGTCCGGCGAGGTGAGCGTCACGAACAGCAGGATCGAGGTCGATCGCTTCTGTACGGTGACGCCCTGGTTCTGCACCGACTGCGGCAGCTGCGAGAGCGCGCTGGAGACGCGGTTCTGCACCAGCACCTGCGCGAAGTTGAGATCGGTGCCGATCTTGAAGGTCACGGTCAGCGTATAGGTACCGTCGGAGCCGCTATAGGACTGCATGTAGAGCATGTCCTCGACGCCGTTGACCTGCTGCTCGATCGGCAGCGCCACAGTGTCGATCACGGTCTTGGCGCTGGCGCCGGGATAGCGCGTCGTCACCTGCACCGTCGGCGGCACCACATCAGGATATTGCGCGATCGCGAGGTTGAACAGCGCGACGCCGCCGATCAGGATCATCAGCAGCGCGATGACGTTCGAGAGGACCGGCCGCTCGATGAAGAATTTGGAGATCATGGCCGGCGCTCCTACTTGGCAGACGCCTGCGGTTGCTCGATCTTGGTCAATTGCGGGTCGATCTTCTGGCCCGGGATCACCCGCAGCAGCCCTGCGATGACGACGCGGTCGTCCGGCTTCAGGCCGCTTTCGATCACGCGCAGGCCGTTGTCGACGGCGCCGATCTGCACCTTGCGTTGCTCGATCACATTGTCCTTGTTGACCACCAGGAGATAGCGGCCGCCCTGGTCGCTGCCGAGCGCGGCGTCGGGGACGAGTAGGGCGTTCTTGTCCTGGTCGAACGGCACGCGGACCCGCACGAAATAGCCGGGCAGCAGCACCCGTTTGTCGTTGGGCACGAGGCCACGCACGGCGAGCGTGCCGGTCGATGAATTGAGGGTCGGCGCGACATAGTCGAGCTTTCCTTCGTGCGGATAGCCGGTCTCGGTCTGGAGCCCGACTTCGATCGGGAATTGCTTGAGGTCGGCAGCGGTCAGGCCGCGACGGGCAGCTTCGGCGCGGATGCGCAGCACGTCCTGCTCGTTGACGGTGAAGTTCACCCAGATCGGGTCCATCGCGACGATGGTCGCGAGCTGGGTTGGCGATGAGACGCCGACGAGCTCGCCGATCGAGACCATGTGCGCGCTCACGATGCCGTCGAACGGCGCGCTCACCTTGGTGTAGCCATAGTTGAGTTCGGCAAGCCTTGTGTTGGCCTGCGCCTGCTGGAGATTGGCCTGGGCGTTGTCGCGCGTCGATGTCGATGAGTCGAGGGTCGCCTGCGAGACCGCCTGGCGCTGAACCAGATCGACTTGCCGCTTGTAGTCGGCTTCAGCCTGTTTGAGAGAAGCCTGTGCCCCGGCCTCGGCCGCATGCGCCTGGTCGAGCTTGAGCTTGTAGATCTCCGGCTCGATCGTGAATAGCTGGGTGCCCTGCTTGACGAAGGTGCCGTCGGTGTAGTCGATCGATTGCAGAAAGCCCTGCACGCGGGCCACGAGATCGACGCTCTGGATCGGTGCGGTGTTGCCGGTGGCCTCGACATAGCGCGTCACCGGGCGCTGGATCGGCGTGGCGACATCGACCTTGGGGGGTGGTGGCGCCACGAAGGTGTTCTTGTCCTCGCAGCCTGCGAGCGTGACTGTGGCCGCGATCGCGACAGGTAGAAGGCCGATACGCCGCCATGATCCGTCGGCTCGTGCGGGAGAAGCGAGAGTCGCGCGCGTCATTCGGTGGCCCCCGATGGCTGTCTGTCGGTGCGGGAGGTTATCAACAAATGCCCGGCCGTGGAACCGCCATAGCCATGGTGGTCACAGGCCTTGCACCGCAAACGGACTTGAAGTTTGTCATGAGATGCCGCTTTTCAAGGAGCCGATGATCAGCCAGAATTGTAGGCCGCGCGGCGGGCGCGAGGCGGGCGGAATGAAGCAGACACAAAAGAAGAAACGCGAGGAGGCAATGACATGCCAACGCCATTCTGGTCGGCTTGCGCCGGCCTCGTTCTCGCCGCGGTGGTCGCCATGCCCGCGCTAGCCGATGGCCTGAAGGACGAGATCGCGCCAACCGGCAAGCTACGGGTCGCGATTGCGATCAGCCCGGCGGGCGGGGCGTTCTGGTCGACCAAGACCGAAGCCGGTTATGCCGGCGTCCCTGTCGATCTCGGCAAGGAGATGGCCGCGCAACTCGGCATTCCCGTCGAATATGTCGTGTACCAGAATTCCGGACAGATCACCGACGCGGCCGGCAAGGTCGACTGGGACGTCACCTGGTTGCCGAAAGATCCCGAACGCGAGACCAAGATGATGTTCGGCCCGATCTACGAGGTTGCGGACGCCACCTATATCGTCAAGGCGGGTTCGAGCGTCACCAATTTCGCCACGCTCGACCAGGTGGGCATCAAGGTCGCGGCGGTCAACGCCACCACCACGATGCGCGGCGCCGTTGCGCATCTGAAGAACGCGAAAGTCACGGGCTATCAGACCTACGACGAAATCTTTGGCCTTCTGAAGAGTGGCGAGATCGATGCCTTTGCGCTGTCGCGCGACCAGCTCAACAAGATGGCGCAGAAGCTTCCGGGGACAAAGGTGCTGGACGAGACGTTCAAGAAGACGGTGACGGCCATTGCGGTCCCGCTCGGCCACAGCCAAGCCTTGGCGTTCGTCACCAAGTTCATGAACGAGGCGGTGACGAACGGCACCTTGCGCAAGGCCTATGACGATAACGGCCTGAAGGACTCGCCGATCCGCACCGAATAGGTCTATCCGCCACATTGAATTTCGACTGGACGCACATGCTTGGAGGTCGGGTTGCAGCCGCGATGGTGTCGCTGATCCTGATGATGCAGAGCGCTCAGGCCCAACCGCTAACGGTCGATCCCGAGACCATCGTCCCGTTGCCGCCGCGGTTCGACATGGAGCCGCCGGCGTCCGACGTGCCGCCCGAGATCGCGCGCTTCGAGGGCGCGTGGATCGGGACCTGGCAAGATGACAGGCACGTCCTCGTGGTCGAGCACGTCAGGGCTGACGGGCATGCGGACCTCGTCTTCGCCCGGTCGGACTCGGCCTTCAACGGCATGAATCGCGAATGGTGGCGGGACCAGGCGACGGTCGTGGACGGCGTGCTGACGATGACGGGATTTCGCATCTTCCGTTATGCGTTCGACGGACCGGATCGGTTGTACATGACGGCCACGCTCAAGAATGGCGCCGTCACCTCCGGAGCGCTGGTACGCACCGATCCAGCGCGTCTTGCTGCAGGCGATCGTCCAAATGACTGGCCGTGGCCTGGCGAGCGCGTGCGGATTCCGCATCTCACGGTTCGCACGCCTGATGGCACACGGCCGATCACGCTCGATGGCACTTTCTATCCGCCGTCGGGGCCGGGGCCGGCACCGCTCGCGATCTTCACCCATGGATCCGACATCGGCCGGAATCAGCTCAGGTCCTGGTCGTTTTCGACTGAGGCGCACTGGCTGCGCGACAACGGATTTGCGGTGCTGGTGCTGATGCGCCGTGGGCGTGGCAACTCCGAGGGCATCAATGGCGAGGAGAATTTCGGACGCGATCACGACGGCGGCCTGATCGATGTCTCGGCCGGCGTTGCCGAGGGCGTCGAGGATCTCGAGTCCGCGATTGCCTATGGCCGCACGCGGCCTGGCGTCAAGCCGGGCAAGGTGCTGCTCGCCGGCCAGTCGCGTGGTGGCTTTCTCGCCATGCACTATGCCGGCCTCAAGCCTGGCGAGATCTTGGGCGTGGTGAACTTCTGCGGCGGCTGGTACCCGTACGGACCGGTGACCACGCCATATTACGCGAATGCAGGCCGCGACGCGGGCGCCAAAGTCAAGCAGCTCTGGCTCTATGCCGACAACGACCGTCTCTACAAGGAAGAACTGATCCGCGAATATCAGCAGGCGTTCGCCGCCGCCGGCGGCAACGCGCGCTTCGAGCTGCTGCACGGCGTTCCCGGCGACGGCCATTTGCTGCGGCTCTATCCCGAGCGATGGCGTGCAGTCGCCAACGAGTTTCTAGCCTCACTCGATCGATGAGTCTCAACGGTTCCGCGGTTCGGATGCTGCGGGGCTCAAGCCTCCGGCGAGCGGCGCCTGTAAAATTTCTTGTCCCAACAACTTCGCAAAGTGTCTCTCGCGTCAAACTGACACAGCTCTGTCACCCGTGATCGCTACCGTCGTCGGGTCATTCCTTCAGGGCACACAAAAATGAAATCCAGATTTTTGACGACGGCAGCGGTTTTCGCGGCCGCGACGACCCTTGCGTACAGCATTCCGGTGCTGGCAGAAGAGTTCGGTCATGATCACGACCGCGATCATCGCCATCCGCATGAGATTCATACGGAAACGCCGATCAAGCATCTCGTGATCATATTCAACGAGAACCGCTCGTTCGACCATTATTTCGCGACCTATCCGAACGCGGCCAATCCGTCGGGCGCGATCCCCTTCGTGCCGAAGGCGCATACGCCCCGGGTCAACAACCTCGCCAATGCCAATTTGCTGGTGAACAACCCGAACAACAATGCGGCCAACGGCACCGGCGCGACGGACCCGTTCCGGCTCGACCGCACCCAGGCCAACACGCGTTCGCAGAACCACTCCTATACGCCTGAGCAGCAGGCCGTCGACAACGGCAAGGACGATCTGTTCCCGAAATTCACCGGCCGCGGTACTGCCGGCGGCGCCGGCGCGTTCGGCACCAACGGTCAGGTGATGGGCTATTTTGACGGCAACACCGTCACCGGCCTCTGGAACTACGCCCAGCACTTCGCCATGAGCGACAACAACTGGACCGACACGTTCGGTCCTTCGACGCCTGGCATGCTGGAAGTGGTCGGTGGCCAGACCAACGGCGTGCAGCCGGTCATCGGCACCACGGCGTCGATCGCGGATGGCCAGGGCGGCCTGACCCTGACCGGTGACACCGATCCCGGCAATGACGCCTGCTCCAGCACGACCAGCGCCATGCTGATGGGCGGCAAGAACATCGGCGACCTGCTCACTGACCAGCGTATCAGCTGGGGCAGCTTCATGGGCGGCTTCGACCTGACCCTCAAGAACGCCAACGGCACCACCGGTTGCGCCCGCAGCACGTTCTCGACCAACGTCAACGGCACCATCGTCGACTACATTCCGCACCACGCCTTCTTCCAGTATCACGCATCCACGGCCAACCCGACCCATGCGCGGCCGAGCTCGGTGCACGCGATCGGCCATACGCATGACTTCAACGGCAAGGTCGATCCCGCCAACCACAATTACGACCTTGAAGACCTCTATGCCGCGATCAAGGCCGGCAACTTTCCGGCTGTCTCCTACGTCAAGATGCCGGCCTTCCAGGACGGTCATGCCGGCAACTCCGACCCGCTCGACGAGCAGGCCGGCAATGTCGAGCTGATCAACTTCCTCCAGAAGCTGCCGGAATGGCGCGAGACCGCCGTCATCATCACCTATGACGACTCCGACGGCTGGTACGATCACCAGTATGTTGCGCCGAAGAATGCCTCGTATGATGCGACCGCCGATCAGGTCAATGGCCCCGGCCTGTGCGGCCTTGGCCCGACCAAGCAGCCGGCGCCGAAGGGCCTCAGCGGCAAGCCGGTGAACGGCCGCTGCGGTCCGGGAACGCGCGTTCCACTGATCGTGGTCTCGCCCTACGCCAAGACCAACTTCGTCAGCCACACCTATACGACCCAGGCTTCGGTGGTTCGCTTCATCGAGGACAATTGGCTGCGCGGCGAGCGTCTCGGTGGTGGCTCGTTCGATGCCACCTCCGGATCGATCATGGACCTGTTCGACTTCGACCATGATCATAGCCATGACTTCCGCACCGATGCGTTGTTCCTTGATCCGACCACGGGCACGGTGATGGTCAGCCCGCCGGACGAGCACCACCACCACTAGTCCAACGGGACGAGATAATGAACAGCCGCACCTTGTGGCTCCTCTGCGCCGGCCTGCTCACTCTGGCCGGCGCTGTCTTTGCAGCCGAGACGCAAGGACTTGCAGAAGCGAACCCGGCCGGCACGAACCCAAACCCGATTCGCCTCATGCGTCCGCCCATCGCCCCGTTGTCCGCGATGGCGCAGCTCGGCAAGGAGATTTTTTACGACGCTTCGCTGTCGTCGTCCGGCTCCCTGACTTGCGCATCCTGTCACAGCCCGGATCACGCCTATGGCCCGCCCAACGACGGGCCGGTGATGCTCGGCGGCGCCAGTCTCTCGCGGCAGGGCGCACGCGCGGTGCCGTCGCTGACTTATCTCGATCGCCAGCCGAATTTCAGTATCGGTCCTGATAAGGGCGACGACGACAACATCATCGACCTCGCGCAGATGGCCGCGCTCGGCCGGCCGGCCGCGCGTACCACCAAGACCGCGGGCGGCACGGGAGCCTCGGCGAACATCGTGCCGCAGGGCGGCCTGTTCTGGGACGGCCGTGCCGATACGCTTCAGGATCAGGCGCTGTTTCCGCTGCTCGACGCCAACGAGATGGACGGTGGCAGCGCAGAGATCGTGGCCGACAAGCTGCGCCGCGCGCCTTATGTCAACCGCTTCGTCGAGCTGTTCGGCGCCGGCGTGCTGAGGAATCAGCGGCTGCTGATTGCGGAAGCGATGTTTGCGGTTGCGCGTTACCAGGTCGAAGAGCCGAGCTTCCATTCCTATAGCAGCAAGTACGACTATTGGCTCGAGGGCAAGGCGCGGTTGTCGGAGAGCGAAATGCGCGGCCTGCAATTGTTCAACGACCCCGACAAGGCGAACTGCGCGGGCTGCCACACCTCGGCGCCGACCCGCGACGGCTTGCCGCCGATGTTTACCGATCATCAATATGAAGCGCTCGGCGCGCCACGGAACGCCGCGCTCGCGGGCAACCAGGATCCCGGCTATTTCGATCTCGGCGTCTGCGGCCCGCATCGCACCGACGTCTCCGAGCAGACGCAATATTGCGGCATGTTCCTGACGCCGACGCTGCGCAACACCGCGACGCGTCACGCCTTCTTCCACAACGGCGTCTTCAAAACCCTCGAACAGGTGATGGATTTCTACAATTTCCGCGACACCAACCCGGAGAAGGTGTTTTCGCGCGCGGCCGACGGCGCCGTACAAAAATTCGACGACATTCCGCAAAAATACCATGCCAATGTCGACGTGACCGATCCGCCGTTCGATCGTCATCTCGACGACAAGCCGGCAATGACGGATCAGGACATGGCCGATATCATCGCCTTCCTGAAGACGCTCACAGACGGTTACAGGATGGAGAACTAGGCGCTTCGGTCAGCGCGGCTTGATCTCCGCGTATTTCACCATCGCCTTCTCGAACTTCCGCTTGAACAGCCACATCGAGCCAAGAATCTCGCGGAAGCTGGCCGAGCTTCGCGCCCGGTCGGCCTTGCCGAAGGCGAGGATGCTGTTGTTGCGCAGGTGCTTCATGATGGTGGGACTGGATACCCTGTAGTTCAGCAGATCGCCCGACTTCAGCGCGGACCGCGTCGGCGTCGGGATAATCTGGATCAGCTCGAACAGCTTCATTTGGTCGATCGGATCTGGCAGGGTCTTCGCGATCGCCGGAATCTCGGCGAACAGCTCCGCATGCGCGCTCATGAGGCCGTCGCGCACATTGGTCCAGTGATTGAATCGGCGATCGGTCCCGCGGGATCGCGCCTCTTCCTTGTCGTCGCGCGCGTTCAACGCGGGATCGGTTGCCGCGATCGTGCCCTTGATCGCCTCCCATTTGCGCTGGCCGTTGCGGTCCTCCGACGGGCCGGTCTGGAAACTGCCCATATAGGTGTTCGAGCGCGCATTGCGGACGTTCTGCTTGCCGTTGGTCTCGGCGTAGAATAGCCCGAGGCTGATGCGTCCGGCGGCTTCAGCGTCAACAGGCGCAAGTCCCTTGGCGCGCGCAATCGCGGTGCCGAGATCGACGACGTCCTTGAATGGCGTCGCCGAATTCTGCGCGCTCGCGGGCGCCGCCTCCATGATCTCGAAGACGTCTGCATATTCGTCAACCAGCTGCTCGATCGCGGCATCGAAATAGGCAGGCGGAATCCCGAACTTGTTCGGCTTGCCGATCCGCGACGGCATGGCGTCGGTGAGATCCTTGTAGGTGCTGATGACAGCGACGCGCGCGAGATAGAGCGCTTGGCCCGGCAGGTTGGGCAGGGGCTGTTTTGCCTCGATCTGGCGGCGCCGCTCAGCAAGGACCGATTTGAAATCGCCGAGCGCGCGATCGTAGGCGGCCTGCGCTTCCGATTGTGTCGTCGTGAGCGTTTGCGCCCGGCTTGCGGCGGGCGTCGAGAGGATCAGCCCAAGCGCGGCCACGGCCGCAGCGGCGTGACATCGTCGTCTCATGGCGAGTTCCCATGTCCCGGAGATTCGTTGGCCATGGGATCGTAAGCATCAACCCGCGGCCTGGCGAGCCGCAAATGGGATTCTCCGATCTCATCCCGCCGCCCGGTACTCCGGCGCTGACGTCAGGAATTTTGCGTAGGCATCGGCGTCGGGCGGCAGGAAGTGTCCGGCGAGCCCGCCGCGCTTCCGGGTCTTGGCGCCAATGTCGGCCATCAGCTCGTCGAAATGGCGATAGTGATAAGGCGCGACGCACAAGCCGCCATAGACGCCGGCGGCCGGCCGCTCCACGCGCTTGAAGTGCAGCATCATCTCGATGTTGTCGCCCATCTGCTGTGCCGTCGGCTGGTTGGCGAGTTGCCCGTCGGCGTAGCGTACCAGCCAGTTTGCGGCGAGATCGGCGCAGAGCACGGTGCAGAACGACGAGTTGAAGCCGACGAAGCCGAGGTCAGGCAGATCGGGATTGGCGATCAGGCGGTAGAGCCGATACTGCCCATCCGCGTCGACCAGCTTTGCCTGACAAGCATCCGGCAGGAAGGGCACGCCGAGCTTGTAGCCGATCGCGAGCACCGCGATGTCGGCGTTGATGCGCTCGCCGCCGCTCGTCACGATGGTGTCGCCTTCGTAACGGTCGAAGCTGCCGAACACGGCCTTGATCCGGCCGTCTGCAACCATCGGGTAGAAGCCGGGCGTTGCGATCGGTACCGAGCAGTTGACGCCGTCCTCGATCCGCTCCTTCGGCACCATCTTGCATCGGTTGAGCTTGAGCTGCGCCTTCAACAGGCTCTCAAGCCCGCGCCAGTTGGCCCAGATCAAGGGCGCGGCGATGCGGTAAGCCAGTCGCGACATCGCGCCGATGCCCCAGCCCGGAAACATCTCCTCCTGCGCACGGATGTAGAGAATGCGCTTGAAGTTCACGAGCCCGCCGATGAAATAGGGGATGCGCCAGACCGGCTCGCGCATCACGATGGTGACCTCGCGCGCGCCTGATTTCACCGCGTTCACGGCGATGTCGGTCGCCGACTTCGATCCGCCGAGCACGACGACGCGGAGTCCTTTCGCCAGCGTGGGATCGCTGTATTTCGACGAATGGAGGATCTGCCCGCCCTGTGCAAGAAAGCCGTCCTCGCCGGGGCAATGCAGCTCGCGCGGCTCGTTGAACTGCCCGGTACACACCGCGACGAAATCGAAATCCTCGTTCGTGGTCGTACCGTCCTGGCCTGATAGCGCGAGCGTCCAGCCCGGTCTGCCGTCGGCGCGTCGCGCCATGCCGGCGACCGCAGTGTTGAGGAGCAGCATGCGGTCGAGGCCGAAGCTCTTCGCGTAGTCGGCGAGATAGGCGTGGACCTGCGGCCCGGTCGGCCATTCCGGATAGGAGTCCGGCATGGCGCGATCCGTATAGCGGTAGAGATCCTTGGGGCTTTGTGTCTGCACCCCCGGATACGACCGCGCCGGCTCCCAGACGCCGCCGAGATCGGCGCTGCGCTCGACGATGGTGACGCGGTGGCCGCGGGCGGAGAACGCTTTTGCAGTGGCGAGGCCGGAGACGCCGGCGCCGATCACGCAGACATGCTTTGGACTGACCATGGGATGGCTCGCAATCATGTGTTTCGCACGCGAGCGGCCTCGTTCGGCCGCAAGGCGCGGCCGGCGGACCAGCAAGCAGACGAAAGTGGACGAGGAGGGCGGCTTGCCTGGTTGCTTGGCCTAGTCGTTGGCCTCGGGCGGCAGGAAATTGACCTCATGCAGCGCCGAGATGCGTACGACTTCGGCGGGGTCGGTCAGATTGTGGAGCTGATTGAACAACGCCTCCAGTTTCTGCATCGGCGAGACCCAGAACAACGCGCGGGCCGGCTTGTCGGATTTGTTGAAATAGCCATGCGGAATGCCGCGCGGCAGGCGCACGAGATCGCCGGCATGGGCCTTGACCCATTGGCCGTCGAGCTTGAGGTCCAGCGTGCCCTCCTGCACCAGGATGAACTCGTCCTGGGTCGGATGGATGTGTACCGGCACGAACTGGCCGGGATCGCTGTTGGTCTCGAACGCGAAAGTGGACTCGGTGATGGCCTTGGGGAAATAGACCTGACCCAGGATATTCCAGGTCGTGCCGCCATAGCCTGTGCCAACAGCGGTAATGCCCTTGTCGAGTGCAGTCATGCTCGCCTCCATATGAACTCCGGCTGGTACCGAGCTTCGGCCACGTGCGAGGCGGTGTCTATCCGCTAAACGAATCCAGAGGTGGCTATTGCCATGCAGCACGAGGATTTTGCGACGCGGCCCTTTTCGCGCCCGCGGGACTATTATAGGCTTAAAGCAATTCCGTGACGCGAAGCGTGGTCGACGATGTCCGCAGCCGTGCAGGAAATGAGCACGCGGTGCTCCCAAGCCGAAAGGCTTGCGGAGTTCGCTCGCGTCACCACCGATGACGTCGACGAGGCGGCCGAGCAGATCGGACGCATCTTCTGTCCGCATCACCTGACACCGGCACAGGCGCCCGGCTTCTCCGCCCGGCACAATTGCGCCGCGTTCGACGGCTTTTCCGTCAACTACGTCGCCTATGGCGGGACTGTCGGCATCAATCCCGGCTGCCTCGATCGCTTTTTCCTGGTGCAGATACCGCTCACGGGCACCGCGCACATTTGTGCGGGTGCCAGCGGATTCGATGCGGCGCCGGGCCGGACGGCGTCGCTGCTGTCGCCGACGGTCCCGACCCGGATGATGTGGCGCGACTGTGCGCAAGCGATTTTGCTGCTCGACCGCCGCATGGTCGAGCAGCGTGCCGCGGCGCTGTCGGGCAGGACAGCCGGCGCGGTCGAGTTTGATCCTGCGATCGACCTGAACGCGCCGTCCGGCCGCCAGCTGCAAGTCAGCCTTGCCGAACTGATGAGGCTTGCCGAAGGGCTCGGGCCGTCCGGCCGGCTTTCATCGGTCGCGATGGCCGACTGGCGCGAGGCGCTGCTCGATCATCTCCTCAATGGCCAGCGGCACAGCCTGTCGAATGCCATCGAAACGTTCTCGGGCGGGGCCGAGCGTCTGCCGCGAGCACTCCGCGCCGCGCGCGACTATCTTTTGGACAATGCCGGTGAGCCGCTCGATCTCGCGCAGCTCGCCTGCGCGTCCGGCATCGGCATCCGTGCGCTTCAGCTTGGCTTCCGCCGACACTACGGGGTGTCGATCTCGACGATGCTGCTCGACATGCGCCTCGCCGGTCTCCATGCCCGGCTCGCGCGGGCTTCGGCGGACGTCTCCATCACCGACATCGCTTTCGACCTCGGCTTCACCCATCTCGGTCGCATGGCTGGAGCCTACCGCGAAAAATTCGGCGAGACACCGTCGGTAACGCTGCGGCGGCGGATGAGCTAGGGAAAGTTCATTGTCGCGATCGCGTCGTGCCGTCGCTGTCGGCCTCCTGCTTGCGCAAAAAGCTTTCGAGCTCGGCCTGTACCGAATAGGGCGTCGGGATCGGGTCGCCCGCCGGATCGACGGCGGTGTCGAGCGAGCGGCGCAGCATGCGTGCGAGCTCGGCCTTGCGGTAGGGCTTTGTCAGAAGCGGCGCACCCATGGTGGCGTGTCCCGGTCCGTGCGGGGCGTCGTGAGCATAGCCCGACGTAAACAGCACCCGTAAGGAGGGCCGCGCCGTCACCATCTGGTCGGCGAGCTCCCGTCCATTCAAGGCGCCGGCCATCACGATATCGGTGAAGAGCAGATCGAAGGGCGTGCCCTGGGCCGCGATGGCGAGCGCGTCGTTCGCGTTGGTCGCGGGGATGACCTTATAGCCGAGGCTTTCGAGCTGGACCGTGACGTAGTGACGGACATCGCGGTCGTCCTCAACGCAAAGGATGGTTTCCTTACCCCCCACGATCTTGCGCTCGTCATAGCCGGTCGGGCGAAGCACACTGGTTTCGGCCTTCGGCAGGTAGATCGTGAATGTCGTGCCGCTGCCTTCGGCGGAATCGACCTTGATGCCGCCGCCCGACTGCTTGACGAAGCCGAACACCATGCTGAGCCCGAGGCCCGTGCCCTTGCCGACCTCCTTGGTCGAGAAGAATGGATCGAAGACACGTTCAAGAATGGCCTGCGGAATGCCCGTGCCGGTGTCGGCAATCTGGATCTCGACATAGTCGCCGGCGTATCCAGCTCCTACCGAGACGGCCTCGCGTACGCCGAAGACCACGTTGCGCGTCGTCAGCGTCAGCCTGCCGCCCTCAGGCATCGCGTCGCGGGCGTTGATCGCAAGGTTGAGCAGCGCCGCGGAGAGCTGCCCGCGGTCGGCAAAGGCGAGCCAGATGGTGCCGTCAAGCCTCCTCAAGATCTCGATCTTCTTGCCGAAGGTCGCCAGCAGCAGCTTTGCGAGCTCTTCGAGCAGTTCGTTGACGTCGATATCGGCCGGCCGCAGCGCCTGCTTGCGCGCAAAGGAGAGCAGGCTCGAGGTCAGTGCCGCGCCGCGATCGGCGGCCTCGCTGATCAGCTTGGTGATGGTGGCGAGCGGCGGGTTGTCCTTCACGGCATCGGCGAGGATCTCGATCGTGCCCGTGATCACCGTGAGCATGTTGTTGAATTCATGCGCGATGCCTCCGGTGAGCTGGCCGACCGCTTCCATCTTCTGCGCCTGGATCAGTTGCTCCTCGGCGGCGTGCGTCCGGGTGACGTCCTTGATGAAATTGTTGATGACGGTGCGCCCGCCGAGCTGGAGCGTGGTGCTCGAAGCCGCGATCAGGATCTCGTCGCCTTCCCGGTGCCGCAGGGTCGCCTCAAACCGGATGCCGATCGGAGCATGCGAGAGCTCCGGCAGAAGGCGCATCATGCGTTGCCTGAAACCATCGCGGAGCGGCTCGGCGATGAGAAGGTTGACGACGTCAGTGCCTAGCGCCTCCTTGCGCGTCCATCCGGTCAGCGCCTCGGCTTGAAGACTCCACTCCAGGATGATCCCGTTCGCGTCAGTTTGAACGAAAGCATCCAGCGCGGTCTTGATGACGGCCTGGGTCATCTGTGCGCTCGACTGCGCCTGCTCGGCCAGCAGCACGGCAGCGCGCTTGTCCTGCGCCGTTTCAATCGTATCCGTGCAGAGCCGCGCGATCAGCACCGCAACGGCGCCGCTTGCGAGCAGGGCAATGATCTGGGCAACGCCGAACCCGGGTCCGGTCACGGCATACGAGACGAGAAGAGCCGCGGCGGTCACGGCGACCTGCGCGGCCATCGCGAGTGTCAGAAGCCCCCTGAGTTTCATGCTCTCGCACCAACGACGTCAGTCGCGGACCCCCAAGGTACCCCAAGTCCGCTTTGTCAAATGAGTCCGGCTCCATGGGAGCTACAGACTCCCTGCGGCGGCGTCGAGGGCAATTTCCGGCTGTATCGCGGCGAGGCGTTCTCAGGGCCTTAACTTGCCGGCGAATCGGGTTGGCGCAGTATTGTGACCCAGATCACGCGCGCAGCCTGCTGGGATCGCTGGTCAGCCTCACGCATTCACGTGCACGAAATCCCGCAGCAGCGGATAGATCTCGTTATTCCAGCGCTTGCCCGAGAACACGCCGTAATGGCCGACGCCGGCCTGCATGTGATGGACGCGGCGATAGGCGCGGACGCCGGTGCATAGGTCTTGGGCCGCGAGCGTCTGGCCGATCGAGCAGATGTCGTCCTTCTCGCCCTCGACGGTCATTAGTCCCATGCGGCTGACGGCCCTGGTGTCCACGGGACGGCCGCGATGCATCAGCTTACCCTGCGGCAGCAGGTGCTCCTGGAATACGTCGCGCACGGTTTCGATGTAGAACTCGGCCGGCAAATCCATCACGGCGAAATATTCGTCGTAGAAGGTCTTGATGCTGGCCGCCTTCTCCTTCTCGCCCTTGGCGATGTGGTTGGCGAGGTCCATGTGCTGCTTGACGTGGCGCTCGAGATTCATCGAGACGAAGGCGGTGAGCTGCACGAAGCCGGGATAGACTTTCCGCAACGCGCCGCGGCACTGCACGGGCACGTAGTTGATCAGGTTCTGCTCGAACCATTCGATCGGCTTGCTCTTGGCGAAGTCGTTGACTTTCGTGGGCTGGATCCGTGTGTCGATCGGCCCCGCCATCAGCGTCAGCGTCGCAGGCCGCGACGGATGGTTGCCCTCGCACATGATCGCTGCCGCCGCGAGCGCCGAGACCGAAGGCTGGCAGATCGCCACCATATGCGGCCGCGGACCCAACTGTCCGAGGAAGTCGATCAGATGCTCGGTGTAGTCGTCGAGCCCGAAGCGGCCTTCGCTGCGCGGAATGTCGCGCGGATTGTGCCAGTCGGTGATGTAGACGTCGTGGTCCTGCAGCAGTGTCTTCACGGTGCCGCGCAGCAGTGTGGCGAAATGGCCGGACATCGGCGCCACCAGCAGCATACGCGGCTGCTCCGCCACGCCATCCTTCTTGAAGTGCAGCAGCGAGCCGAACGGCGTCGCGTAGGCGATCTCCTCGGTGACGCCGACCTTGCGATTGCCCACCATCACGCAGTCGATGCCGTAGGCGGGGCGATGATAGGTGAGGGTGGAGCGCGAGATCAGCTCCAGCGCCGCCGACAGCCGGCCGACGACCCGATCGGACATGCCCTGCGGCACCAGATTGAGGAATTTGAGCGCGGACGAGGCTCCCGCCCGCCATGGCGCCGTCAGGTCCATTTGGTTCTGAAAGGCCTGATAATACATCGACATCATACTGAAGCGCCCACCTGTCCCGTGCTGCCATGCAATATCGGAGCCAGACGCGAGTCAAACGCCCGTAAAATTGGCACGTCGCTTGCTGCTCTTTTTACGGGAAGCACAGCTAATGGGCACGCCTGCAAGCCGGGCAGGGCGCCGATATCAGGCGTGAGGGAAGGGCAAGATGACGAAGGCGACACTGACCGTCAGCAGCAAGAACTACTCGTCCTGGTCGCTGCGTGGCTGGCTGCTGACGAAGTTTTCCGGGCTCGATTTCGAGGAAATCGTCACCGCGCCGGACGACGCGTCGGCGCGTGCTGAAATTCTGCTGCTGTCGTCCTCGATCCTGGTGCCCTGCCTGCGCCACGACGGCGCCACGGTCTGGGATACGCTGGCGATCGCCGAATATCTCAACGAGGCGATGCCGGATGCCGGCCTGTTGCCGGCCGATCGCGTCCAGCGTGCCCATTGCCGCTCGATCTGCGGCGAAATCCATTCCGGCTTCACCACGCTGCGCGCCTCGCTGCCGGTCAATCTGAAGGGGCATTTCCCGGGCTTCAAGATCTGGTCTCGCGCGCAGGCCGACATCGACCGGGTCTGGTTCATCTGGGGCGACTGCCTGGCGAAGTCGGGCGGCCCGTTCCTGTTCGGCGACAAGCGCACCATGGCGGATGCGATGTACGCCCCCGTGGTGACGCGCTTCGTCACCTATGACGTCAAGCTCGAGCCACCTCTGAAGGCCTATGCCGATACCATCATGGCGATGCCCGAGATGAAGGAATGGATCGCTGCCGCCAAAGACGAGCCGGCCGAGATCGAAGAGCTCGAGGTCGAATATTAGGCAGGCGGCATGCGGCTCTGCCTGTTTCCGGGGCGAAGACACATTGCGCCCTCGCCGACCACTATGCCCTTGTCATCATTAACCTTTGGGGTCGGTTCCCGGCGGGAAGCCGTTCGTAGCTCGCGCAGATATTGTGCGCGACGGCTGGCCCTTGTCGACATCTAGCCGTGAACAGCCGCGTACAGGGCTAAACGGCTGATTCGGACGTGATTCGTTCGGGCCGCGTTCCGTTAGTTAAGGCAGAGCGCGGCCCCGTTGCATTTTGAGACAGGAGCCTGCCTTCAGGCCACGCCGGAATGCTTCAGGCGCGGGACGCGCCAGCCAATGACGGTGGCTTCAACCGGGACCCCGGCCGCATGATTCTGCCAGCGGCCCTCGACATAGCGGCAGGCGAACGGCAGTTGATACGTTCCGCTGTGATCCTCGCACAGCACTTCGACCGGCAGGCCAGGCGGTGGCTCTCCCGCGCCATCGAATTCCGCCAGACGTCTATCGCGCGTTGCCATTCCTAAAATCTCCCCTAATCAAAGCCGCAGAAGGAGCGCCCACTTCTTCCGCGCGCGGTTCACTGCTCCCCGCCCAAGGGAACAGGCCAAGCTCAACGCGAGAATGCGGTGCGAGTGTGGTAGCTTCGGGAAGGCGCGCTCGATCGGCGCACATTGCCGTGATTATTTTGACGAGGAACCTGGATGCCGCGCACGCTCGCCGCCGCTTGTTTCGCCATGTTACCGCTCGTCGCGCATACGCCTGTGCTCGCGCAGGACGTGCCCGGCATCGAGATCTGCACGGTCGAGAAGACCATGGAGCGGCGTACGAGTTGTCTCCAGAGCAATGTCGATTTCCTCCACAAGACCATCACCAAGCTCAATCTCGATCACCAGCAGAAGATCGATGGTGCCAACCGCCAGATCGATGCGCTGAAGGTGACCCTCGCCGGCTTGCAGAAGACCATCGGCGACCTCCAGGCCGCGCAGACGAAGCAGGCCGAGGATTTGAAGAAGAAGCAAGACGCGCCGCCGCCGAAGGATGCGAAGTAGGGGTGCCGTAGGGTGGGCAAAGCGAAGCGTGCCCACGAACTTTCTCAATGGTGGGAGATGGTGGGCACGGCGCAAATGCGCCTTTGCCCACCCGAGTTCAGCGTCCGGGGTGCGGACCGCAATCCCGATCAAGCGCGCTGGAGTGGCGGCGCGCATCATGGCCGCGCTTCGAACGAGAGTCGTAACCCATGAATCCAGCCCAGCGCGCGCTCTGGTACATCGAGAGCCATCTGGCCGAGCCGATGACGCTCGACGAGATTGCTGCGATCGGCGGCGTGTCGCGGTTCCACATGGTGCGTGCGTTTGCCGCAGCCACAGGTCTGTCGGTGATGCGTTACGTGCGTGCACGGCGGCTGACGGAAGCGGCGCGCAGTCTTGCCAAGGGCGCGCCGGACATTCTGTCGCTGGCGCTGGAGGCGGATTACGGCTCGCACGAAGCATTCACCCGCGCGTTCCGCGACCAATTCGGCACCACGCCCGAAGCGGTGAGGGCGGCGACGTGCGTCAACCAGCTCAAGCTTCGGGAGCCAATCCTCATGGAGTCCACCATATCAGACGATCTCGCGGCCCCGCGTTTCGAAACCGCAAAGGCCTTCCTCGTCGCCGGCCTTGCCGAGCGTATCTCTTGCGACAACGGCGCCGCCATCCCCGGCCTGTGGCAGCGTTTCCATCAGGAGGTCGCCGGCATCCCTGAACGCGTCGGCAACGTGGCTTACGGCGTGTGTTGCAACGGTGATGATTCCGGCAATTTCGATTACATCGCCGGCGTCGAGGTTGCCAACTTCTCCGATCTGCCGCGCGGGATCGGCCGCATCCGCATCCCCGAGCAGCGCTATGCCGTGTTCACCCACACCGACCACGTCGCCTCGATCAGGCGCACCGTCAACACGATCTGGAATCAATGGCTGCCGGCCTCGAGCCTGAAGGCGGCTGACGCGCCGAACTTCGAGCGCTATGACGAGAAGTTCGATCCCGTGACCGGCAATGGCGGCTTCGAAATCTGGGTGCCGGTGAAGCAGTAAGGCTGCAACGCTGGCATACCATCCCGCTTGCTTGGCAAGCTCGGGTGACTTTGTCATAACCGCAGGCAACACTTGCCTGCGGGGCCGACGCCGGACATCCCGTGCAAGCCAAAAAAGCAAGCCGGGAGGTACCCATGTCCAACGTCCGCGTTCTCGCCACCGACCTCGAATTTCCAGAAGGGCCGGTCGTGATGCCGGATGGTTCGGTGGTGCTGGTGGAAATCCGCGGCCAGCGCCTGACCCGCGTCTATCCCGACGGCCGCAAGGAGATCGTTGCCAAGGTCCCGGGCGGCCCGAACGGCGCGGCGCTGGGCCCCGACGGCAAGATCTACATCTGCAACAATGGCGGCTTCTCCTGGATTCCGACCCGCAACATGATCATGCCGGGTCCGCAGCCGGAGGATTATCTCGGCGGCTCGATCCAGCGCGTCGATCTGCAATCCGGCAAGGTCGAGACCGTCGTGACGAAGTGCGGCGAGCACGATCTGCGCGGGCCGAATGATCTCGTATTCGACAAGCATGGCGGCCTCTGGTTCTCCGATCTCGGCAAGCGCCGCGCGCGCGAGATGGATGTCGGCGGGATGTATTATCTCAAGCCCGGCATGAAGGAGATCGTGGAAGTCGTGCACGGCGTGCTGCCGGCCAACGGCATCGGTCTCTCGCCGGACGAGAACACCGTCTACATCGCGGAGACGCCCACGGGCCGGCTCTGGGCCTATGAGCTCTCCGCGCCGGGCACGCTGAAGCCGCGCGACGTGATCTATCGCGGCGAACGGGGAAAACCGATCTGCGGCCTCGGCGGCTACCAGATGTTCGACTCGCTCGCGGTGGAAGCCAACGGCAATGTCTGCGTCGCCACGCTTGTCTCCGGCTGCATCTCGGTGATCGCGCCTGATGGCACCCTGGTCGAGCAGGTCCCGACCGGCGACCGCGTCACCACCAACATCGCCTTCGGCGGCCCCGGGCTGAAAACCGCCTACATCACGCTGTCAGGCAAGGGCGAGCTGGTCGCCATGGACTGGCCGCGCGGCGGTTTGCCGTTGAATTTTCTGAACAAGTGAGCCAAGCCCTCATTGGACGGAAGGCGAGGCAACTATCAGACCCTCACCCTGAGGAGCGCGCATCTCGCGCGCGTCTCGAAGGGCGAGGCCACCAGCCGGGCCTTCATCCTTCGAGACGCGCGAAGACGCGCTCCTCAGGATGAGGAACTGGCATTCTGGATTTGCTTCGCTCCTCGCAATGACGCGACGCCGCACGTAAGGAGAAACTTCAAATGCCCTGGCCTGATCCCATCACCCTGCGTGGACAGCACGCCCGTCTCGAGCCGCTGTCGAAGGAGCATCGCGAGGGCTTGGTGCAGGCCGTGAAGGACGGCGAGCTCCACACGATCTGGTATACGGCGATTCCGACGCCGGAGAACGTGGCCAAGGAGATCGACCGCCGTTTAGGCTTGCAGGCTGCGGGCTCGATGCTGCCGTTCACCGTGTTCGACGCCGGCGGCGAGATCGTCGGCCAGACCACCTATATGAACATCGATGCCGCCAACCGCCGTGTCGAGATCGGCTCGACCTGGTATGGCAAGAGCGCCCAACGCGGTCCCCTCAACACGCAGTGCAAGCTGTTGCTGCTCACGCACGCCTTTGAGACCCTGAACTGCATCGCGGTCGAATTCCGCACGCATTTCTTCAATCACCAGAGCCGCCGTGCCATCGAGCGCCTGGGGGCCAAGCAGGACGGCATTTTGCGCAGCCACCAGGTCGCGCCGAACGGCACGCTGCGCGACACGGTCGTGTACAGCATCACCGCGGCCGAATGGCCGACGGTGAAGGCTCATCTCGAATATCAACTCAACGACAAGCCGCGCTAAAGGCGGCCGGGGCACCATGGATAGATTTGACTATGTGATCGTCGGCGCAGGCTCCGCCGGTTGCGTCCTCACCAGCCGGCTCAGCGAAGATCCCAACACCAGCGTCTGCGTGCTGGAGGCCGGGCCGAGCGACTGGCACCCTTACATTCACCTGCCGGCGGGTTTCATCAAGACCTTCCATATGAAGAGCATCAACTGGGCCTACCAGCAGGAAGTTGGGCCCTACACCGGCGGGCGCAGCATCTATGCGCCGCGCGGCAAGACGCTCGGCGGTTCGTCCTCGATCAACGGCCACATCTACAACCGCGGCCAGCGCATGGATTTCGACACCTGGGCGCAGATGGGCAATCGCGGCTGGGGCTATGCCGACGTGCTGCCCTATTTCAAGCGGCTGGAGAAACGGGTCGGCGAGGGCGAGGACACCTTCCGCGGGCGCGACGGCAAGCTCACGGTCACCACGATGGAGTGGCGCGATCCGCTCTGCGAGGCCTTCATGGAAGGCGCGGTCTCGCTCGGCATTCCCCGCAATCCCGATTACAACGGTGCGAAGCAGGAGGGCGTGTCCTACTGCCAGCGCACCATCGACAAGGGCCTGCGCGTCTCCGGCTCGACCGCGTTCCTCAAGCCCGCGATGAAGCGGCCCAACGTGCATGTGCATACGCATGCGCATGCGACCGAGATCATCTTCGAGGGCAAGCGCGCCGTCGGCGTGCGCTACACCAAGGGTGGCCGCGGCGGCACGCCGGTCGAAGTGCGCGCCAACAAGGAAGTGATCCTCTCCGGAGGCACCTATAATTCGCCGCAGCTGCTGCAGCTCTCCGGCGTCGGCTCGCCCGAGCTGCTCGGCGCTCACGGCATCGCCGTGCGCCACGCGCTGCCTGTCGGCGAGGGTTTGCAGGACCATTACGCCCCGCGCACGGTGGCGCGCGTCAAAGACATCAAGACCATCAACGAGCTTCGTCGTGGCTTCTCGCTGTGGATCGAGGCGCTGAAATGGGCGACCGCGCGCAAAGGCCTGCTCTCGCTGTCGCCGACCATGGTCTACTGCTTCTGGCATTCCGGCGAGAGCGCCGACAGTTCCGACCTCCAGCTCACCTTCACGCCGGCGTCCTACAAGGAAGGCGTGCAGGGCCAGCTCGAGGACGAGCCCGGCATGACGGTGGCCTCCTGGCAGCAGCGCCCGGAGAGCCGCGGTTATGTCCGCATTCGCTCCAACGATCCGTTCGCGCCGCCGATCATCCAGACCAATTATCTTGACGCCGAACTCGACCGCCGCGTCATCGTCGGCGGCATGAAGCTCGCGCGCAATCTCCTGAAATCCGCGCCGCTCTCGCCCTACTACGCCTACGAGGATTTCCCCGGCCCCAACATCAACACCGACGACGAATTCCTGGCGGCAGCCACCGAGCGCGGCACCACCACCTTCCACCCCGGTTGCACCTGCCGCATGGGCCCGGCTGACTCGACCTGGGCGGTGGTCGACGACCAGCTCCGCGTCCACGGCCTGGAGGGCCTCCGTGTCATCGACGCCTCGGTGATGCCGCGCATGATCTCGGCGAACCTCAACGCCTCCACCATGATGATCGCCGACCGAGCCTCGGACCTCCTCCGCGGCAAGGCGCCGATGGAAGCGGCGCGGATACCGGATACGGCGGTGGCGTGAGACACTAGCTTCGTAGCCACCATCTAATGGCTGCTACGAAGCTACGAAACTGTCCGTCGGGCAAAACACCGCGCACCCCGTCAACCCCTTCTCGCAAAAATATTCCACTTTACCGAAATTCGGAATTACGGCATATATAGAAACAGCCCGGCCCACGAAGAGGGGCGGTTCGCGAGTCGTTCGAAACGCGGGCCGGGTTGCGGTGGACGCGGCAGCGTTGGCACGAGAGGTGCGGGCAGGGCGGGTAGTCCCTGTGAGTCCGCGGCCATGTGTAGACGGACAGCGCTGAGCGCGTACGGCAAAACCGTGTGGTCCCGACCGTCGTCGCTACGGTCAAGCCTTTTGCGGAGGTGTGGAGCGCCCAACCGGGTCAACCACATCGTCAATCTGCGGGGCGAGGGAGGCCAGAAGGAATTCGGCTCCCGGGAGAGCACGGCATAAGCTGTCAACCCACTGCGCAGGGAAGGCCGTGTGTTCGGCTTCACCTGTATGCCGCTGTGCATTTCTGATTGCGCTACACGCGCACAGCGGACCGTGGGTGCGAGGTCAGCACCCGGCCTTCCCTGCGCCCTCTGCTTTTGGAGGGGGCGAGATTGAAGCAAAGCTCGGGCGAGATGAGCCGCGAGGATGCGAAGGTATGCCTGCGATTCAAAATGCGAACTGGAAGAGCGAGGCTGCTGCCTCATACTCCGTCATTGCGAGCGCAGCGAAGCAATCCAGACTGCCGCTACGGCGGGCTTCTGGATTGCTTCGTCGCTACGCTCCTCGCAATGACGTGGAGAGAGCGTGCTACACACTCGGTATCGTAGGGTGGGCAAAGCGAAAGCGTGCCCACGCATCTTATCCGTCGTCCGCGATGTGAATGGTGGGCACGGCGCTTTGCGCCTTTGCCCACCCGGCACCGTCGCCGCGTCCGGGACGGGAGAAGCCTACACTTCCCGTCTGCTCAAAAACGCCAGTCGCTCGAACAGATGCACGTCCTGCTCGTTCTTGAGCAGCGCGCCGTGCAGCGGCGGGATCAGTTTTCGCGGATCCCGTTCGCGCAGCTGCTCGACGCTCATGTCCTCGTTGAGCAGCAGCTTGAGCCAGTCCAGCAACTCCGACGTCGATGGCTTCTTCTTCAGGCCGGGCACTTCGCGCACCTCGAAGAAGATGCGCAGCGCTTCCTCGACCAGGCGCTTCTTGATGCCGGGGAAGTGGACGTCGACGATGCGGCCCATCGTGTCGGCGTCGGGGAACTTGATGTAGTGGAAGAAGCAGCGGCGCAGGAAGGCGTCCGGCAGCTCCTTCTCGTTGTTGGAGGTGATCATCATGATCGGGCGCTGCCTGGCCTTGATCGTCTCGCCGGTCTCGTAAACATGGAATTCCATGCGGTCGAGCTCGAGCAGCAAATCGTTCGGGAATTCAATGTCGGCCTTGTCGATCTCGTCGATCAGGAGCACCGGGCGCTGCTCGGCGGCGAAGGCGTCCCACAGCTTGCCGCGCTTGATGTAGTTCTTGATGTCGGACACCCTGGCATCGCCGAGCTGGCTGTCGCGCAGGCGCGACACCGCGTCGTATTCGTAGAGGCCCTGCTGCGCCTTGGTGGTGGACTTGATGTGCCAGGTCAAAAGCGGCGCATTCAGCGCCTTCGCCACTTCCTCCGCCAGCACCGTCTTGCCGGTGCCGGGCTCGCCCTTGATGAGGAGCGGGCGCTCCAACACGATCGAGGCGTTGACGGCGACCTTGAGATCGTCGGTCGCAACATAGTCCTTGGTGCCGGTAAATTTCATTGCGCGTCCTTGTTGGTCATCGTCCCAGGAATTGCCAATTTCATGGCCCCGGTCGCGACAAGGGAACGGCCGCTCTTGGCGGCCGTTCCTGTTCGGTCAGGCTTTCAGACCCGTCTTATCAGCGAAAGGATGACGAGCACAATCACTGCACCGACCGTGGCATCCACGATGGCGCCGACTGTGCCGGTCGCAAGCTCGATGTGAAGCTGGGGCAGCACCCAACCCGCCACCAGCGCACCGATGATGCCGACGACGATGTTGCCGATCAGCCCAAATCCCGCCCCGTGGACAATCTTGCCGGCCAACCAGCCGGCAATCGCGCCAATGATGAGCGCTGCGAGAATACCCATTGCAAACGTCCCCAAAAACAGCCCCTTGAAGTCCCCAATTCTAGAGCAAAAAGCTCCCCGGTCCAGCGCTCCACGCTGGCCTCCGCCCCTTGACGTTCGCCACCCGACGGGCAATCTGTCACCCATGTTCCTGCAATTCTTCACTTCTCTGCGCGATGCGCAGGTCCCCGTGACGCTGCGCGAATACCTCACGCTGATGGAGGCGCTCGACGCTGATCTGTCGGACTATTCGGTCGAGAATTTCTACTATCTGTCGCGCACCTCGCTGGTGAAGGACGAGCGCAACCTCGACAAGTTCGACCGCGTCTTCGGCACGGTGTTCAAGGGGCTGGAAAGCCTGCTCGACGCCATGGAGAAGGCGGAGATCCCGGAGGAGTGGCTGAAGAAGCTCGCCGAAAAGTACCTCAGCGAGGAAGAGAAGAAGCAGATCGAGGCCATGGGCTGGGACAAGCTCATGGAGACCCTGAAGAAGCGGCTCGAGGAGCAGAAGGGCCGCCACCAGGGCGGCTCGAAGTGGATCGGCACCGCCGGCACCTCGCCGTTCGGCGCGCACGGCTACAATCCCGAAGGCGTCCGCATCGGCCAGGAGAAGAACCGCAACAACCGCGCCGTGAAGGTCTGGGACAAGCGCGAGTTCAAAGACCTGGACGGCAATGTCGAGCTCGGCATCCGCAACATCAAGGTGGCGCTGCGCCGCCTGCGCAAGTTTGCGCGCACCGGCGCGCCGGACGAGCTCGATCTCGACACCACCATTCGCGAGACCGCCAATCACGGCTATCTCGACGTCCACATGCGCCCCGAGCGGCGCAATGCCGTGAAGCTTCTGGTGTTCTTCGACATCGGCGGCTCGATGGATTCGCATATCGAGCAGGTCGAGGAGCTGTTCTCGGCGGCGAAGAGCGAGTTCAAGCACATGGAGTATTTCTACTTCCACAACTGCCTCTACGAAGGCGTGTGGAAGCAGAACAAGCGCCGCTTCACCGACCGCACGCCGACCTGGGACGTGCTGCACAAATATCCGCACGACTACAAGGTCGTGTTCGTTGGCGATGCCTCGATGTCGCCTTACGAGATCATGGTGCCCGGCGGCTCGGTCGAACACGTCAACGAGGAGCCCGGCTCGATCTGGCTCGACCGCATCATCCGCACCTATCCGCATTCGGTGTGGCTCAATCCGGTCGCTCAGAAGCACTGGGACTATTCGGAATCGACCACCATCATCAAACGCATCTTTGCCAACCGCATGTTCCCGATCACGATCGAAGGTCTCGAAGGTGCGATGAAGGAATTGACGCACTAGCTGCACGTGCGGTCAGTCTGGACGGCCGCGCTAGCCGGCGACAAGAGGGAGAGCACATGCCCCAAAACATCACCCGCGGCATCAAGGTGCTGATCGACGAGGCCAATGCCGAGATCGAGACGCTGACCGCCAAGGACGCCATCGAGATCTCCAGGAACGGCGATGTCGTCATCGTCGACATCCGCGATCCCCGCGAGATCGAGCGCGATGGACGCATCCCCGGCGCGTTCGCCTGCACGCGCGGCATGCTCGAATTCTGGATCGATCCGCAGAGCCCTTACGCCAAGCCGGTGTTCCAGGAAGACAAGAAATTCGTCTTTCACTGCGCCGGCGGCCTGCGCTCCGCCCTCGCGGCCAAGACCGCAAAGGACATGGGCCTGAAGCCCGTCGCCCACATCGCCGGCGGCTACGCCGCCTGGCGCGACGCTGGTGGGGCGACGGAGCAGTGGGAGCCGAAGAAGAAGGGGTAACCCCTCCGTCATCCCGGAGCGCGCGAAGCGCGAACTATGATGCGCAATTGCGCATCTGAGGATACATTCATCCACGAACTCTGCCGCACGATGGATTCCGGGCTCGTGCTGCGCACGCCCCGGAATGACAAGGAAAATTCCGCATGACCACCGATCCCCTCGTCTCCACCGAATGGCTCGCCGCCCACATCAACGATTCCAACGTCAAGGTGATCGACGCCAGCTTCAAGCTGCCGGGCGTGCTGCCTTTGCCGAAGGATGATTATCTCGCCGCGCATCTGCCGGGTGCGGCGTTCTTCGACGTCGATGCGGTGTCGGACCATTCCAATCCGCTGCCGCACATGTATCCAAGCGCCGAGCAGTTCGGTCGCGACATCGGCAATCTCGGCATCTCCAATGCTGACACCGTCGTGCTCTACGATGCCGGCGGCTGGGTCGCCGCACCGCGCGCATGGTGGATGTTGCTGGCTTTCGGCCACAGCAATGTGCGCATCCTCAATGGCGGCTTGAAGAAATGGCGCGCCGAGGGGCGTACGGTCGAGAGCGGCGAGGTGAGGCCGAAGCCCGCGACATTCAAGGCGAGCTACGATACCAAGCGCGTGCGCAGCATGCAGCAGCTGGTCGCCAACGTCGAAAGCCGCGCCGAGCAGGTGATCGACGCACGCGCCGCCGATCGCTTCGAAGGCCGCGCGCCCGAGCCGCGCGCGGGCATCCGCTCCGGTCACATCCCGGGCGCGCGTAACGTGCCTTATAGTCAGCTGTTCGATGCCGCGACCGGCACGATGAAGCCGCTCGACGATCTCCGCGCCGCCTTCACGGGCGCCGGCGTCAAGCTCGATGCGCCGATCGTCACGAGCTGCGGCTCCGGCGTCTCGGCCGGCGTGCTGACGCTCGCGCTCTATCGCCTTGGCGTCACCGACACTGCGCTCTACGACGGGTCATGGTCGGAATGGGGCCAGGAAAAGGGCCCGCCGATCGCAACCGGCCCGGCGTGAGCCCTATTGGCGCGGGCGCGTAGCGGCTGCCGCGAGCGTCGGCTGTTGCTGGCCGAACGGATCGAACGCCTGTTGTAGCTGCTGAGGCGGCGGGCGCCGCACGATGCGGTGGCGCTTCTTCGGCTTGTGCGCACGCGGCTTGGTCGTCGCGCCGCCGGCTTTGGTCTTCCCCGGCGCAAGCTCATTCAGCGCCGCCACTCTGGCCGCGGCAATGTCGCTCACGCGCGATGCCAGCGCCGGTGTCGCGGTTCGCGGCACTTCGGTGGCGCTCATCGCTGGGGCCGGCGTCGTCGTGGCGATGGAAGCCGTCGTGTCGGCCGGAGTGAGTGTATCCGCGGGCGCGGGAGCCTGGACCTTGGTCAACTCCGGGACTGGCGTTTCGGTGGCGGGCGCGGCTGCCTCCGCAGCCGGCGCGACGGCGGCGACCTGGAGCTCAGGCTGGACCTTGGCCTCGAGCGTCACTGCGGCCATCTGCTCGGGCCCGGTTTCGACCGCCGGCAGCCCGATGCTCGGGACCTGATCCTGCGTCACCGGCGTCGCCTCGTCGGCGATCGGCGCGGCCGGCTCCACGCGCAGCGCCGCGAGCACCGGTTGGGCCGGTTCGGGGGCCTGCGCGAACACCTGCTCCTGCGGGCCGTTCCGCCAGGACGGGTTGCTGACATACTGCTCATGGCTCGCCCGCAGCAGCGAGGTGGCCCCTAAGCCGAACACCAGGATGGAGGTAGATACCAGGATCGCGGCAAGCAGGAAGCGAAAGCCGGGAAGCATTGACGGATTACGAATTTCCGCCCCGGCGGGGTGTGGCCAGGGCCCATGAGCCATCTGAACGCGGTGACGGTACTGATTGCCGCGTTCGCCACCCGGGATTTGAGCTCAAAGCGGTGGCGAATCAGGCTGATTCGAACATATCGCAACGTCTCCGCACAGTTCCGTAAAAATCGGGCTGATGACTCCGGCAATCTACGGCGTGATGCGATTTCCGCCCCGTGATGCAACGGGGCAACTGTGTGGAATCGCATCACAAATCGCTGAATCAGGCACAAATCAGCCTGTTATGTCTTGAATGTGCCGCTATCTTCGGTCATCTGGCCGTTGGCGGCTCGGACGGGGCCCGGGGACTAAAAAGAGCGATGATGATCAAATATTTTCTGACGATATGCGCTGCCGCAACAGTCGCTGCGGCGGGAACTTCGCTCGCACAGGCCCAGAGCTATCCGGTTCAGCAGGCGCCGAGCTACGGCGCCCCGGCCGAATATCGCCCCGGCGACCGCGCCCCGAATTTCGACTCGCTGGAAGATGACGACGCGATGCCGCAGGCCTCGCTGCCGCCGCCCGGTCCGGCCGACGATCCGCGCTACGGCCGCCCCGCCGGCGCTCCCCCTGTCTACTCCGCCGCCCCTCCGCAGGGCCCCGTGATGTCGCCGGACGATCCGCGCTATGGCCGTCCTGCTGGCGCTCCGCCGGTCTACTCGGCCGCGCCGCCTCAGGGTCCGGTGATGTCACCCGATGATCCCCGCTACGGCCGCCCCGCTGGCGCGCCCGCGGTGATCTATGCCGACCGTCCGGGCCAGGCGCCCGGCGATGGCATGCGTCCGCCCGAAGCCGTCGTCGGTGGTCCGGCCGCGACCGGAACGGTCTCGCAGCCGCCCGCCGTCGACGCCGATGGCCGGCCGATGTCGGTCGCCTCCTTGCCGCCGGAGGAGCAGCCTGACGCAGCACCGGCGCAGCTGGCGCCGAACCTGCGCCGCCAGGAAGTGTCGCTGGTGACCAAGGAGCCGGCCGGTACGATCATCGTCGATACCCCGAACACCTACCTCTATTACGTCCTCGGCAACGGCCGCGCGATCCGCTACGGCGTCCGCGTCGGCCGCGACGGCTTCACCTGGACTGGCGTGCAGAAGATCACCCGCAAGGCCGAGTGGCCGGATTGGCATCCACCGGCGGAAATGATCGAGCGCCAGCCCTATCTGCCGCGCTTCATGGCGGGGGGCCCCGGCAATCCGCTTGGTGCGCGGGCGATGTATCTCGGCTCGACCGTGTATCGCATCCACGGCACCAACCAGCCCTCGACGATCGGCAAGTTTGTCTCCTCCGGTTGTATCGGCATGCTGAACGAGGACGTCTCGGATCTGTTCGACCGCGCCAAGGTCGGCACCCGCGTCGTGGTGATGCCTGGCGGTCCGGCGCCGGGGACGGCGACCGCATCGGCCGCGCCGGCTCCGGGCGCGGCGCCGGCTGGTCCGGTCGGGGGTACCCAGCCGACGGTGGTGCCGCCGCTGCCCGCGCCGGTCACCGTCCGCTAAGCGCTGCAAGACGATTGAAATTGCGAAGGGCGCGCCATCGGCGCGCCCTTTGTCATTCTAGGCGAGCTTCCGCGGCAGCTCGTTGCCCTTGGTGAAGGCGTCGATCGCCTCGACCATCTGGCCGTAATGGATGCGCAAGCCGTCCTCAGTGGCGTAGCCGAGATGCGGCGTGAGCACGAGATTGTCGAGCTTGCGGAAGGGATGATCCACCGGCAGCGGCTCGACCGAGAACACGTCGATGCCGGCGCCTGCGATCTTCTTCTGCTGCAAGGCTTCCAGCAGCGCCTGCTCATCCACGATCGGCCCGCGCGCGGTGTTGACGAGGAACGCCGTCGGCTTCATTCGCGCAAGGTCTGCGCGGCCGACCAATCCGCGCGAGCGATCGCTCAGCACCACATGGATGGTGATGATGTCAGCCTTGGCGAACAGCTCCTCTCTGGTGGCGTAGCCCACGGCGGCCGCCGCGCACTTCTCCGGCGTGAGGTTCGGGCTCCAGGCGATCACGTTCATGCCGAACGCTTTCGCGATGCCGGCCATCTTGGTGCCGAGCTTGCCCAACCCGACGACGCCGAGTGTGAGGCCTTCGATCTCGACACCGGCAAAGGTCTGCCAGGGCTCGCCGGCATGCATGCGCGCATTCTCGCGGCCGATGCCGCGGGTCAGTTCCAGGATCAGGCCCATGGTGAGCGGGGCAGTCGGATCGCGGGAATATTGCGTGCCGCCAAGGACGACGCCGTGTGCCTTGGCGGCCTCCATGTCAATCGAGGCGTTACGCATGCCCGAGGTGAGCAGCAGCTTCAGCTTCGGCAGCTTATCGAACAGGCTGTTGGGGAACGCTGTGCGCTCACGCATCGCACAGATGATGTCGAAATTCTCCAGCGCGCTGGCTGCGGCCTGCTCGGAGGCGAAGGGATGGCTGAACACGGTGGCGTCGACACGGTCGGACAGTTTCGCCCAGTCGGCGACGTCGAGGGCAAGGTTGAAATAGTCGTCGAGAATTGCACAGCGCAGCCGCGTCATCAGCGTTCATCCATGGCGAGAGGTAACGGCGCCGGGCAGGGGCGCCATTGTCGGAACCGGGCCATGGTTGCGCGCAATCATGCTATCGCGCAAGCAGTCTGGGTCTTCAAAAATCCGCTAGGCAAGAATCCGATAGGTGAGGATGACTCAGAGGTTGCGGGGCTTCAACCGGATCGGCGCATCCATGCCGTGCTTGGCGCGCCAGGCCGGGCCGGGGCCGCGCATATAGTGCAGCTCGGGCCGGTAGGGGTTGAAGGCCGTGGCGAAGAAGCGCTTCCAGAAACCCTTGATCTCCGAGACGAGTCCGGATGTGTTCCCGGCTCCTCGCGGAACGGCGATGATGTGGTTGCTCTCGATCAGAGCCATGATGGGCCTCGCTGTGCTTCCGTTCATTCTGAGCGGGTGGCGCTGTTGCCGCGCGAAACCGAGCTTTGGCCTGATTTATTAAAAGATGGTTTCAATTGTCCGGAACGGACTCCGGATGGTGTCCGCCCCGTATTCATTCGTGGTGAACGGAGGGAAAACATTGCCCTTTGGGGGCGGGATCGCTACATCGGCGGCAAGCAAATTTCCTCAAATCGAAGGTTTTCGGGACCGATGGCGCGCCAGTTCGTCTATTTCATGCAAGGCCTGACCAAGAGCTACCCGACCCGCAAGGTGCTCGATAACGTCCATTTGAGCTTTTACCCGGACGCCAAGATCGGCGTGCTCGGTGTCAACGGCTCGGGCAAGTCGACGCTGCTCAAGATCATGGCCGGCCTCGACAAGGAGTATAACGGCGAGGCGTGGGTCGCCCAGGGCGCCCGCGTCGGTTATCTCGAGCAGGAGCCGCATCTCGATGCGACGCTCTCCGTGCGCGAGAACGTCATGCTGGGAGTCGCCAAGCAGAAGGCCATCCTCGATCGCTACAATGAGTTGGCGATGAATTATTCCGAGGAGACCGCCGACGAGATGACCAAGCTGCAGGACGAGATCGAGGCGCAAGGCCTCTGGGATCTCGACAGCAAGGTCGACCAGGCCATGGACGCGCTGCGCTGCCCGTCCGATGATGCCGATGTGACGAAACTCTCGGGCGGTGAGCGCCGCCGCGTCGCGCTGTGCAAGCTGCTGCTCGACCAGCCTGAGCTGTTGCTGCTCGACGAACCGACCAACCATCTCGACGCCGAGTCGGTGTCGTGGCTCGAAGGCCATCTGCGCGCCTATCCCGGCGCGATCCTGATCGTGACCCACGATCGCTACTTCCTCGACAACGTCACGAGCTGGATTCTCGAGCTCGATCGCGGCAAGGGCATTCCCTACGAGGGCAACTACTCGTCCTGGCTGGTGCAGAAGCAGAAGCGTCTCGAGCAGGAAGGCCGCGAGGACGCCGCGCACCAGAAGACGATTGCCCGTGAGCAGGAATGGGTCGCGTCCTCGCCGAAGGCGCGTCAGGCCAAATCCAAGGCGCGCTATCAGCGCTACGAAGATCTGCTCAAGCAGGCGAGCGACAAGCAGAGCCAGACCGCGCAGATCATCATTCCGGTCGCCGAGCGGCTTGGCGCCAACGTGGTCGATTTCGAAACGCTCAGCAAAGGCTATGGAGATCGTCTGCTGATCGACGATCTCACCTTCAAGCTGCCGCCCGGCGGCATCGTCGGCGTGATCGGCGCCAACGGCGCCGGCAAGACCACGCTGTTCAAGATGATCACGAAGCAGGAAACGCCGGACAAGGGCACGATCACTGTCGGCGAGACCGTGCATCTTGGCTATGTCGACCAGTCGCGCGATGCGCTCGACGGCAACAAGAACGTGTGGGAGGAAATCTCCGGCGGCAACGAGCTGATCCTGCTCGGCAAGAAGGAAGTGAACTCGCGCGGCTATTGCTCGTCGTTCAATTTCAAGGGCGCCGACCAGCAGAAGAAGGTCGGCGCGCTCTCAGGCGGTGAACGCAACCGCGTGCATCTCGCCAAGATGCTGAAGTCGGGCGCCAACGTGCTGCTGCTCGACGAACCGACCAACGACCTCGACGTCGACACGCTGCGCGCGCTCGAGGAGGCGCTGGAGGATTTTGCCGGCTGCGCCGTCATCATCAGCCATGATCGCTGGTTCCTCGACCGCATCGCGACCCACATCCTGGCCTTCGAAGGCGAGAGCCATGTCGAATGGTTCGAAGGCAACTTCCAGGACTACGAGAAGGACAAGATGCGCCGGCTCGGCCAGGACAGCATCATTCCGCACCGCGTGAAGTACAAGAAGCTGACGCGGTGACGGCGTCATGATGCGGCGGACGCTCATCGCTGCGGTGATCGTGATCACCTGCAACTGGTCGTCCGCCCACGCCGCCGACGCGGCCTTCACGCAGTTCATCGCCTCGCTCTGGCCAGAAGCGCAGGAAGCCGGCGTCTCGCGCGCGACGTTCGAGCAACAGACGCGCAGGCTCGAGCCGGATTACAAGCTGCCTGATTTGATCCTGCCGGGCCGGCCCGCGACCGGCGCGCCGTCACAGGCCGAATTCGTGCAGGTGCCGGCGGACTATGTCAGGGAAGGCTCGATTGCGAATCTTGCGGGCGAAGGGCAGCGGTTGCTGCAGAAATACAAGCCCGCGCTGATGAAAATCGAGAAGAGCTCCGGTGTGCCCGCGACTGTCATGCTCGCGATCTGGGGACGCGAGACCGATTATGGCCGCTACACGCTGCCCTACGATCTCGTCCGCGTGCTGGCGACGCAGGCCTATGTCGGCCGCCGCAAGGACACCTATCGCAACGAATTCATCCTTTCGCTGAAGATCCTCGGCGAGGGCGTGGTGACGCGCAAGGACATGCGCTCGTCATGGGCCGGCGCCACCGGGCTTACACAGTTCCTGCCGTCAGAATATTACAAGCATGGCGTCGATTTCGACGGCGACGGCCGCATCGACATCTGGCATTCGGTGCCGGATGCGTTGGCCTCGGCCGCACAGCAACTCGTCAACAAGGGTTGGCAGAGCGGCGTGCGCTGGGCTTATGAGGTGCAGGCACCGGCGAAGGTCGATTGTACGACGGGTGTGCCCGAGGTGACCAAGCCGATCGGCCAGTGGCTGCGTGAAGGCTTTGTCCCGGTCCGTGGCGAGAAGCTCAGCGCGGCCGAGCAGGCGCAGCCGGCGTCGCTGCTCCAGCCGGAGGGCATCTATGGTCCGGCGTTCCTGACTACGAAGAACTACTTCGTCATCAAGGAATACAATTTCTCGGACCTCTACGTACTGTTCGTCGGTCATCTCAGCGATCGCATGACGAGCCCGCTGCCGTTCGCGACGCCGTGGTCTGCGTCGAAGCAATTGCGCACGAAGGACGTGGAGACGATGCAGCGCGGGCTGACGCGTGCCGGGCTGTACAAGGACAAGATCGACGGCAAGTCCGGCATGCAGACGCGCGCTGCGCTCGGTGCCTATCAGAAGTCGGCCGGGCTCAAAGTCGATTGCTGGCCGAGCGAAGAGGTGCTGCGTTCGATCCAGACGGCGCGCTGACAAAGCCGCCAAAAAGAAAAAGCCCGGCCGATGGTCTCGGCCGGGCTTCGATCGCGGCGCATGGTGAGCGCCGTGCGATCAGATCAGTAGCAGACGCGAACCGGGCGGACGGTCCAGCCGTAGCCGTCCCAGTAGCGCTGGCGCTGCCAATAGCAGGGCGGGGGCGGCGGGCCCGGCTCGGCGACGTAAACTGGTCCGCCGTAAGCGGGACGGCTCGACGCGATGGCGCCGCCGATGATCGCGCCGCCGAGCAGGCCGGCGGCGATGCCGACACCGACGCCGTCATGGGCCTGGGCGGACGGAGTGGCGGTCACCAGCGAACCGGCAATCGTCGCAACCGTGAGG
Source organism: Bradyrhizobium sp. LB11.1 (assembly GCF_040549385.1). Taxonomy (NCBI): domain Bacteria; kingdom Pseudomonadati; phylum Pseudomonadota; class Alphaproteobacteria; order Hyphomicrobiales; family Nitrobacteraceae; genus Bradyrhizobium; species Bradyrhizobium sp. LB11.1. Next base: position 325,423 of record NZ_JBEPTH010000004.1, read on the forward strand.
GCGGCAACTAAAGTCTTCTTCATACTCTTGGCTCTCCTGAGAGATGGATGCTTTTGTTAGAAGCACCCGGGGTTCAAAGGTTCACGCAGACTCTGATGGAATTGGCCTTGCAGCTAGGAAGCGCGCAAATGGTCAATCCGCGGTAAACGCGCACGGAGCTGTGACGAGAAAAAGCGGTCTTTTTCAGGCCCGGAGATGAACGGCGCATCCGTATTGGACCGGCTCAACTCAGTCCACTGAATCGAACCGGTCTAACGCGCCTTAGCCACAGACTCGGACGCGGCGGATGCGCCAGGCGTAGCCGTCCCAGAAGCGCTGCTTCTGCCAGACACAGCCATCGCCGTAATAGTCGTCGGCGACGTAGCCGGGGCCCGGCGCGTAGTAGCGGGGCGGGTAGTAACCGGGGCCATAACCCGGACCATATCCGTAGCCCGGTCCGGGTCCGTAACTATACGGGGAGGCCAGCGCGCCACCGACGATCGCGCCCCCGATGATACCGGCGGCGACGCCTGCAGCGACGCCGCGCTGTGCATGGGCCGGCGCACCCGCGGTCAAAACCAGGGTGGCGGCGGCAGCGACTGCCATAAGCGACTTCTTCATTGGGGCGACCTTTCACAGCGAACGCGGAACTCTTGCGGCCAAAGTTCCATACTTCGTTTGAACGATCAATGAACGGCGGATTGGCTGGGTGCTACCAATTGGTAGAAATGGCCGATTTCGAGCCTGGGAGGCGATAATGAACATCCTGACCAATACCCTGATCGCCTTCGCGGGCGTCGGCGTGGTCGGCTATGCCCTGATAACCCATCTGCAGAGCCGCGCCCCGCGGCCGCGCGCCAGGGCCGGCGGCGATGGCGGAAGCGACACTTATTCGGATACCACGAATGAGGGATTCTCGCTCGGAAGCTGGTTCTCCAGCGGCAGTTCCGGACGCTCAACTGACAGCAGTAGCTGCTCCACGAGCGATAGCGGCGGGGGTGGAGATTGCGGAGGTGGCGGCGATAGCGGGGGAGGCGGGAGCAGCGACTAGGCCCTATCCGGGACCATCTTGATCCAGCGCAATTCCCTATTTTAGAGCCGTTCCAGGCTATATCCGCGCCAGTTTGGAATAGCTTGAAATACCGGTTTTTCCTTTTGCATCCGGCCGCCCCCTTGAATATCGATGATGGCGCATCACCAAAGGGCCTGCCGCTTCCCATGATTGTCTGTTCCTGTAACGTGCTGAGCGATGACGACATCCGCGCCGCCGTCGCCGAGTCCGACGACGCTGTGCGCCACGCCAGGCAGGTATATGGATGCCTTGGTTGCAGCGCTGAATGCGGACGCTGCGCGCGGACGATCAAGACCATCATCGACGAAGCGCTTGGCCCCTGCGCCAAGTCCTGCTGCTCCGGCTGCCCGCACAGCCACACCGTGGCCGCCAATGATGAGGCGGCCCAACCCGCCCAGTTCGCGCTCGCGGCCTGCTGAAAACATCCGCAAATCCGGCTGAGCTTTTCCCGGCTGCGTCCCCGTAGCCGGTTGCCCTCATCCGTAAACTCATTTAGAAGCGTTCTAAACTCGGGTTATGACCGATTTGGACTGCAAGAGCTGGAGTGAACCATGCAGGGCGACGCAAAGGTTATCGACTATCTCAACAAGGCGCTGCGTCACGAACTGACTGCGATCAACCAGTACTGGCTGCACTACCGCTTTCTCGACAATTGGGGCCTCCGCGACATGGCCAAGGTCTGGCGCAAGGAGTCCATCGAGGAGATGGAGCACGCCGACAAGCTCACCGAGCGGATCCTGTTCTTCGACGGCTTCCCGAACATGCAGGTGCTCGATCCCCTGCGCATCGGTCAGAACGTCAAGGAGATCATCGAGTGCGATCTCGCGGCCGAGATGAGCGCCCGGGCGCTCTACCAGGAGGCGGCCGGCTATTGCAACAGCGCCAAGGACTACGTCACGCGTGACCTGTTCGAGAAGCTGATGAGCGACGAGGAGCACCACATCGACTTCCTCGAAACCCAGCTCGACCTGATCGGCCGCATCGGCCTCGAACTTTACACCCAGAAGCATGTCGGCGGCCTCGAGGGCGAGGGGCACTAAGCTCCGGCATCGGCCGCGGAATCCCATGTCGTCCCGGTGTAGGCCGGGACGACATCTTGGTTCGGGCGCCCGCTATAGCTGCGTCTTGTAGCGCTCTTCCACGATTGCCTGGCTCTCCGGCTCGCCGAGGCTGGTCTGGTCGTGGATGACCTGGCTGATGCTCGGCATCACCGAGCGTTCCACCTTCTCCGGCGCCCATAGCTTCGAGCGCATCAGCGCCTTGCCGCAGTGGAAATAGACTTCGCTGACGGCGACGCTCAGCACCGCGCGCGGCGGCTTGCCGAACTCGACCATCGAAGCGAGCAGATCCGGGTCGGCCGACAGCGTGCCGCGGCCGCCGACGCGCAGCGTCTCGTCGATGCCGGGCACGAAGAACAACAGATGCACGAAGCCCGAGCCTTCGACGACATTGCGGAAACTGTCGATGCGGTTGTTGCCGGCACGGTCGGGCATCAGTAGTTGATTGGGGCCGGCGACATGGACGAAACCGATGCTGCCGCCGCGCGGCGAGGCGTCGACGCTGCCGTCGGTGCCGGATGTCGCGAGCACGCAGAACGGCGACATCTCGATGAATTTCTTGGCATGCGCGTCGATCGCGGGACGCGCCTTTGCGATCACGCGCGGGGTCGGCTTCGCATAGATAGTGGCGAGGTCTTCGGCGCAGAGGTCGGTCACGAAGGTCTCCCTGATGGAAGGCTTGAGGTTATCATTGCCGGGCCTGACCGCTATCCGCTTTGTGGCGCCGCCACGGCCAATCGATCACGCCGGCGCAGTACAGCGCCCACCAGATGATGACCGGCTGAAGCGCCAGCCGTGGCCCGCGATAGAGCCAGCTGTTGGGAATGGGCGGAAGGTCGATGCCCTCGATGGCATGCTTGATGTTCGCCGGCCACACGCAGAGCGCATAGAGCGCGAGTGCGACGCCGGCCCACCAGCGCAGCGGTTTCGTCACCAGTGCGATCTCGCAAGCGCCTGTGACGAGGATGACCTGCGCAGCAAACGGAACCCAGGACGGGGTGATTGCGAGCAGCTTGTCCGGGACTTGGAGATGCGCAATGCCGGCGGCCAGGAAGAACGCCGCCAGCACGTATCGCATGACGGCGCGCGTAAGGCCGTTGGCGGGATCAGATTGCATCAACCCAAATAGCATGCGCGGCGCTGAGTAGCCACTGCACCGGCTTGGGGCCGGGACAGAAGCGGGAAACCCTCGCCGCGGTCTTCACCGTCGCTGAAGCCGACGCCAAATCCGTTCGCGCTGGGCTCGACGATTTCAGCGATGATATCGAATGTGTCGAGGCCCCGCCCAAGCGAGACCTCAAGGCCTGAGTGGCCTACACCGCGTCCGCCGGCACGAAGCAATTGATGATGATCGCGCCGCAGTGGTGCAAGGCACGTGGTTCGGCGCGATCACGCTCTTGAAACCAGGCGCGGATGTCGAGCGGGACGTTGTCGTATTGACCATTGCCGAACGCGAACGCGGCGCCGAAGCGCCGCATATGATGCGTTGCGATATCGGGCAGTTCCGACGCTGCCTACATCGTGCGTTGCGGTGCAGTCTGCAGCAATTGGCGGACCTGCTCGCTGTAGAATTTTGCGTTGCCGGTGGTGCCGTGGCCGCGCGTCTCGGTGCTTGCTGGGATGAGATACAGCTTGCCGTTCTTGACGCGTTTCATCGCGGCGTCCGTCACGCCGGTCTCCGGCGGGTTGCGCTCGTCGTCGGCGGAATTGATCAGTAGCAGCGAGGCCTCGATTGCCTCCAGTTTCTCAGTCGCATTGTAGTCGTGCGAGGAGTCCCACTGGTAGACGAAGTCGTTGGCGTCCGCTGTGATCGGCGTCGCCAGCCGTTCGTCGACGATCTTGTCGGCCCTGGCCGCGGTCGGTGCTTGTTGCTGATAGGCGAGCGTGCCGCCAATGCTGGCGATGCCATAGGCCGTGATGGCGTATTTCATCATGCGCGGCTGGCTGGTGTAATTGCCGCCATTGTAGTCTGGGTCGCTGCGGATGGTGTCGAGCATGATCCGCCGCAGCATCCAGTTGCGCGACGCCATCTCGGTCGGCTGCGAAGCCATCGGGACCAGCGCATCCATCTCTTTCGGATATTTCTCGCCCCACATCCAGGTCTGCATGCCGCCCATCGAATTACCGATAACGAGTCGCAGATGTTTGACGCCGAGGCCTTGGGTCACGAGGCGATGCTGCGCCTCGACCATGTCGTCGTAATTGTATTTCGGGAAGCTCGTCTTCATGCCGTCGGACGGCTTTGACGATTTGCCGTGGCCGATCGCGTCGGGGATGATGATGTAATATTTGGCGGGGTCGAGCGGTTGTCCGGCCCCGAACATTTCGCCGGCGAAAGCGGGCGTCAGCATGCTCGCACCCGAACCGCCGGTGCCGTGCAGCACCAGTACCGGTTGTCCGGTCGGCTCACCGAGAGTGGTGTAATGCAGCTTCAGTTCCGGCATGACCTCGCCGGTGTGGAACTTGAAATCCTTGGCGACCCAATCGCCCTGTTTCGGGGCTGGATAGTCGGCGGCGAATACCGATGTCGAGATGGACAGCAGGACGGCCGAGAGCGCCGCGCAAGAAGTTTTCATGTTTGTCTCCCCATGTGCGGCTCATGGCTCCTGGCCGCGTTGCGCGCGATCTTATCAGCAGGCCGTCCGGGATCGAGAGCGGAACGCTGCTCACCCCTGAAAAACATTTCTTCGATGTTGCGGCGCCCAAGTGGAATATTCGGGCGCCTGTGACATCCGGCTGCGTGCGTTGTAGGGTTTCGGCTTCTCCATTCGTCCTTGTGAAATCAGGCCTGCCACGGGAGAGACTGCATGTGCCGCAACATCAAGACGCTATTCAATTTCGAGCCGCCGGCGACGGAGGACGAGATCCACGCCAGCGCGATCCAGTTCGTGCGAAAACTCTCCGGCTTCAACAAGCCGTCGCAGGCCAATGAGGCGGCATTCGACCTTGCCGTGGTCGAGGTCTCGGAAGCGGCGCGAAAACTGTTGACCTCGTTGCTCACCCACGCGCCGACGCGGGACCGCGAGGTCGAGGCGGAGAAGGCAAGGGAGCGTTCGCGGCTGCGCTTCGGCTAGCGGTTCCGTAAAGGTCAACCGTGATCTGGCTCACGGAAGTGCCGGCCTTCATGCGCGATGATATTCGCCGGGGTTTTGACAACCCGGAGCTCGACCATGAACCGCCCCCTTCTTTCGCTGAAAGCAGGTGCCATCGTTTTCACGCTGTTGTGGACCGCGTGGATGATGTGGTGGAGCGGCTCGTTCTCGAGCGCGAACATGGTGATCCTGGCCGTTTGCGGCGCGGCGGTCGGCTATCTCTGGTACCGCGCCATGCGTTGGCAATTCGAGCGCATAGGCATGCTGCCGCGGCGTGAGGACCAGGTAAAGTAGCCGGCTGCTAGTCTTTGTGGCCGTGCTTCTTCTTTTTCTTCTTTTTCCTGTGCTCGTCGCCTTCGGCATCGTCGTTCTCGGCGTCGTCGTCGGACGACGCATCTTCAGGCTCGTGGACGGCCGCTTCGAGCGCGGCGCGCTCCGCGGCCTCCTGCTCGCGCTGGCGGCGACGTTCGTCCCAGGCGTCGAACAGCTGCTCGAGCCACGGCAGCACCTGCTCGATCGACGGCAATTGGCCGGTCGGACCGGCCTCGCCGCGCGGGCCTTGAGGGCCGGCAGGGCCTTGCGGACCCACGGCGCCCTGCGGTCCGGCTGTACCCCGCGCACCGGCTTCGCCCGCCTTGCCCGGCAGACCGGCCTTCCCCTGCGCACCGGCCTTTCCGGCCGGTCCCGGCTTGCCCTGCGGACCCGGCTTGCCATGTGCGCCGTCAGGGCCCCGCTTGCCCGGATGACCCTGCGGCCCCGGCCGTCCCGGTTCGCCCTGCCGCCCGCGCACTCCCTGCCGTCCCTGTTCGTCTGCCACGCCGCGACTCCTTCTGCGCAAGGAATCTACTTAGCGGCGTTTGACGACAGCAGCAATTCCGCCCGCGCATCGTGGCGGGCCTGATCAACATCAATCGGCGCCGCGGCGCACGCCATCATGCGCTAGTCATGGTAGGCCGGCACCTCGATGCCGGAGGCCGCATAGATCCTGATCTTGTTGCGCAGCGTGCGCACCGACAGGCCGAGTACGCGCGAGGCACGCGTGCGGTTGCCGTCGCAGCGCGCGAGCGTCTGGAGCACGAGCTCGCGTTCGACCTCACCAACGGTTGCACCGATCAACAGTGGAACGATCTGGTTAGGGGCAAGAAATTGCGCGCCCTGTTCGGGCGCCGCAACATGAAACGTGGTCATCAACATACTCCCCGATCAACGCCCGCTTCCATCGTTGGAAGCGGATCGAGAACAAACGACCCCAAGCCGTAAATCTACGGTGGGCGGGTTTGGTTAACGAAAGGTTAACTGCGAGCGATCGCACCAATTGACCTTGGGAATACCGCGAAGCCGCCGCGATTGGCACAGGATGCATAGCGATGCGGACCGATCTCGCGCTCACACCGTGCGATACCCGCCGTCCACCATCACGATCGTTCCCGTGACGTAAGATGACAGGTCCGACGCCAGGAAGATCGCGGGGCCGACGATGTCCTCGGGCTTGCCGGTGCGCGCGAGCGGGGTGTGATCGACGAAGGCCTGCACCAATGCCGGATTGGTGGCGCGCACATTGGCGTTGATGTTGGTCTCGATGAAGCCGGGCCCGATCGCGTTGACGCGCACGCCTTCCTTGCCGAGCTCGACCGCGAGCGCCTTGGTGAAGCCGAGCACGCCGTGTTTCGAGGTGGTGTAGGCCGCCGAGCTCGGCGTGCGCAGATGTACGAAGGACTGGATCGAGCCGATATTCACGATGCGGCCTTTGCTCGCGCGCAAGGGGGTGAGGAAGGCCTGCGTCATGTTGAAGACGCCGTTGAGGTTGAGCGAGATGATGTCGTTCCAATCCTTCGCCACCGTCTCGGGCTCCGCGGTGAAGGCATTGCGGCGGGTGATGCCGGCATTGTTGACGAGGATCGAGACCTGCCCGACCTTGTCGGCGACTTGCTTCGCCAGCGCGAAGCAGTCGTCACGCTTGGTCACGTCGAGGGCGAAGCTCTCGGCCTTGCCGCCGGCCTTGCGGATCTCCTCGGCGGCCTCCGCGACCGTGTCGGCATTGACGTCGAGCAGCACGATGTGTGCGCCCTCGCGGGCGTAGCCGGCGGCGATCGCCCGGCCGATGCCGGAACCGGCGCCCGTGACGACAGCGACGTGATTTGCGAGCAATGCCATGACAATTTCCTCCCGGATTCGTTTCTAAGTTTCATGAAAGCCTAAGCCGAAATTAAGGGGTCGGAAACGGCGGCCTTGGCATACTGATCTGCATTGTTAAACGTTGCGCGCATGATGGAACGGCTTGAATCCTGGAAACTCGCTCTCGAGCGCCTGCGGTCGGCGGACGACGCCGATTGGGCGGAGGCCGGCCGGCTCGTGGCCGAGATCGTGCGGATGAGCACCGATGTGATGCTGCGGCAGGCCGCCGAGCAGGCTCTGCCGGTGCTGCGCCAGGCCGTGGACAATGATGATCACAGCGTCGCGCTGGCGGCCCGGCGCCGCGTCGGCGTGATCCTCGATGTCGTCCATGATCTGACCGCGCCGCGCTTCGGCCGCCGCAACGCAACGCCGAGGAAATTGTCCAGAGAGGATCGTGCCCGCAAGATGCTGGGCTTGCCGCTCGCGGTGCAGCTCACCTGCGACGACATCAACCACGCCTATCGCCGCGCCGCCAAGGGCATGCATCCCGATCAGGGCGGCAGCGCGCAAGCCTTCATTGACCTCTCCACCGCGCGCGATGTTTTGATTCATCCCGGCGCGCACAAGGACGCGTGAGAGAGCGCTCAGCTCTTGTCCACGCAACTCGGATAGGGCGCAGCTTCGCCCGGCATGATCGGGCAGAGATCGATCGGGCTCAGATCGCGCAGGCGCGCTTGCCAGCGGTCGTCGTTGACGGGCGGCTCATCGCTTTCGGGACCGCGCTCGGCCCATTGGATGGTGTAATAGTCGGTCGCGCCCTTGAACGTGATCAGCAGCGCGGTCTCGCTGTGCCGCGTCGGGCCGCTGTCGATGCGGCCGCAGCCGATCACGGCGACAAAGCCCTCGAAGCGGCCGAATGTCGTCTCGCCCAGCGGCCTGGCGGCAAAACTGTCCGGGCAGGCCGTTTTGTATCCGCCGGCGATTGTGCCCGCAAAAATCTGCGGCGAACTGCCGGGCGTCAGTGTCATCCCCTTCTCGCCGGTCACGGTGATCATCTGCGTCCAGCGCTCGGGCGTCTCGCCCTTCAGCACGGCCTCGCGGATGTAGTGGCCGCCCTTGGTGTTCTCGAACACGGCTGCGAAATTCGACGGCATCGCGAAACTGACGAGCTGGCCGAAAATCGGCGAGATCACGCGGAGGGATTGCGGGGCCTGCGCATGCGCCGTTGCCGCGAGCAGGAGCGATGCGGTGAGAGCAGCTGGCGTCGTCATCCGTGCACGCATCGACCTGCTCCACATCCGCGAGGTAAAAAAACGACCGGGCAAGGATGCTAGCATCGCATCCTTGCCCGGCCCTTGTCGTCCGCCGACCGAATTCTTAGCAGCTGCCAATTCCTACCAGCTGCCAGTTCTTACCAGCTGCAGTGGCCGGCCTTCAACGCGTGATCCTTTAGCGCGATCGCGTCGAGGAAGCGCTTCTCAGCCTGCGCCCCGGACAAGATGTGAGTAGTTCCGTGTGCTCATCGGGTTCAAAGCGCGCGCGGGGGAAATGGCGGAATTCGCCAGCCAAACGAAGAGGGCGGGCTGCCTGCGCAACCCGCCCTCGAACTGAACTGGCCGATCGGCTCAGAGCGTGCAGCGGCGTTCGGCGCGCATCTTGATCTGGAGATCGGAGGCCTGCGTGAAGGTCGGGAGCGGCTTGCTGACGACCTTGTAGGTCGACACGCCCCACTGGAACGGCTTGTAGCGGAGGTCCTCGTTCCAGACCTGGCAGATGCCGGTGTTGTCCCAGCGGATCACGTAATAGCCGGTCTTTGCCGACGCGGGCACGGCGAACATGGACGAGGCGATGCCGGCAACGGCACAGAGGGCGAAAACGCGACGCATGAAGTATCTCCTGATGGGAACGTGAGGGGGAAACTCGTGCGGCAAAACCACGCGGCTGGCAAGCCGCAGCGGCGCTGTTCACGGATATGTCAGGAGCCCGCCCGCGGATGATCCCTTGACTATCCTTTCGCCAGCGATGCCACCGCCTCGATCTCGATCAGCATCTTTGGGTCAGGCAGCGCCTGCACGACGCACGTGGTGCGTGCAGGGTAGGGTGGCGGGCCGAACGCGCCCGCGTAGAGCGCGTTCATCGCGGCGACGTCGGCGGCGCGGGTCAGCAGCACGTTGACCTTGACGAGGTCGCGCGTCGTGGCGCCGGCCCCGTCCAGCACGCGCTTGATGTTGACGACGACATTGGCGAACTGCGTCTCGAATCCGTCAGGCAGCGCGCCGTGGGCGTCGAAGCCGGGAATGCCGGAGATGAACAGCAGGTCGCCGACGCGTGTCGCGAACGAGAGTGGCGGTGCCTTGACATGCGGCGGGGGCGCGAAATGCTGGATCGGCATGGGGACCTCGGGGGTGACGGAGCTGGCACCAGCGTAGCGGTGTGCGGGGCATGCTCCAACACAAAACGCGAAAACAACCCCATGCACAGTAGAAATCATTGGTGGGATTCAAATTTCGGGAAGACAGAAATAATGTTTGACCCGTCGGGCAAAACACTGGCAGGATGGCATGGTGGGAGTGATGTTCGCGGAGGCCTTGCCCGTGTGCGACCCGCTGGCGTGGAGAGGCCGGAATCCATCCGCCCGTCATTGCGAGCGCAGCGAAGCAATCCAGACCGTCTCCGCGGAAGGATTCTGGATTGCTTCGCTACGCTCGCAATGACGGAGAAATCCCATCATTTTGCCGCCGCGATCGATCGGATAGATTGCGGCATCTGATTCGCTTTTCCTCCCTTGAAAAATAGCCTCCGGAGACGCCCCATGAAGATTGCTTCCACCTTGCGTGCTGCGCTCGTCGCCATTGCCGCGCTGGCCGGCCTCTCGACCTCGGCGATGGCCGATGGCGGCACCGTGGTGCTGACGATCTACAAGGCGGGCTGGATCATCGGCGGGTCCGGCGGAAGCGGCGTGCTGAACTTCCGCGGCCGCTCCTATTCGCTCTCGACCGGCGGGCTCGACTACGGCCTGGTCTTCGGCGGCTCCAAGACCGTGCTGCGCGGCCGCGTCTCCAACATCAACCGTCCCTCCGATATCGCCGGCGTCTACGGCGCTGCCGGTGCCGGCATTGCAGTGGGCCGCGGCGCCCGTGCGATCGTGCTGACCAACCAGAAGGGCGCGGTGCTGGAGCTGTCGGGCACGCAGGTCGGGCTGATGGCGAATGCGGATCTGAGCGGTCTCGCGATCACGATGCGGTAGGACGTAAGTGCCGTAGGGCTCGGTGCCGTAGGGTGGGCAAAGGCGCGCTAGCGCCGTGCCCACCATTCTCCCGTGATGGAAACAGATCGTGGGCACGCTTCGCTTTGCCCACCCTACGAGATTCCGAGCGTGGCTACGCTCCGCTCACGCGCGTTGTCAGCGTGCCGGCTGCCTGGTCTGATCGTCGGTGGTGCTCGCCTCCGCGCGCTTGCCGGCGCGGATCATCAGGAATGAGCCTGATGTGCCCGGCAGCCGCCAGCGCCCGTCGATCTCGGTCGCCTCCCCATTCATGATGCCGTCGTACTGGACGATGTCGAAGCCGTAGCCCGGCGGCTCGTAGCGCTTGACGAACGACACGACGCTGCCGGCGCGATGGCCCGCGATCGAGGCGCTGTGGGTTCGCAAGGGGCAGCGCGGGTTCGAGCAGGGCTCGGTGACGTGGCCTGTGATCGCGCCGCCGGCCTCGACCAGCGTCGCCGTGAACGTGACCATTCCCGTGCCGGGCTGGATGTAAGTGCCGTCCCAGACACCGGAGAGATCGTCGCTCATGGCGGCGGCTTCCTCGACATGATGAGCGCCGGTTGAGGCCCGGCTGTTTCCGTCCCACGTTCGTCCACTCCAAGTCGTATCGCCGCCATCACGCCCTTGCAATAGTCCGCGCGCGACGTCGATCGATCGATCGGAGGAGGTACGGCATCAATCGTTCGGCGGAGGCCGGACAAGCGCCTCCCGGAATCCAAAAAAATGCTATTCCGCCTGTCGGATTATGGCCCGCGCGTGCGTCCTTTGAGCGGACGGCGCGCATCGGCGCGTCCGGCTCGACGCCAAAGGATATCCCGACATGACCTCCATCACGCCGTTTCTCTGGTTCGACAACAACGTCCCGGAAGCCGTCGCCTTCTACAAATCGGTGTTTCCCAACGCGAAGGTCGAGACCGTCAGTGACTTCATGGCAGTGTTCGAGCTCGAAGGCCAGCGCTTCAACGCGCTCAACGGCGGCCCGCAATACCGCTTCAACGAGGCGGTGTCGTTCTTCATCAGCGTGGAGACGCAAGAGGAGGTCGACTACTTCTGGAGCCGCCTCACCGCCGATGGTGGCGAGGAGTCTCGCTGCGGCTGGCTGAAGGACAAATTTGGTCTCTCCTGGCAGGTGGTGCCGACAGCGCTCGGCCGCTATCTCGGCGACGCTGACCGGACGAAGGCCAATCGCGTCATGCAGGCGATGATGGGGATGCGGAAGATCGTGATTGCGGATCTGGACAAGGCGTATGCAGGTTGAGGCGGTGACGGTCTCGTAGGGTGGGCAAAGGCGCGCTCTCGCGCGCCGTGCCCAGCACTTGCCTCCGCAAGCACAGACCTCATCCTGAGGAGGCCGCGGAGCGGCCGTCTCGAAGGATGGCCGCAGGTGACATTTGGGCCTTCATGGTTCGAGACGGCGCTTCGCGCCTCCTCACCATGAGGATTTCACACCGAGTGTGTTGATCGAAGGTGGGCACGGCGCGTTGCGCCTTTGTCCACCCTACGAGGCCGGCGATCCGCTTCGCCAATCCGCCTTGGATCGCTATACTGCCGACCTCAGCTGGATGGTGATCTCATGGCAAACGAATTGGCGGGCAAGATTGCCGCCGTGACCGGGGCCGCGTCGGGCATCGGATTGGCGAGTGCCGAGGCGATGCTGGCCGCGGGCGCGCGGGTGGTGATGGTCGACCGCGACGAGGCCGCGCTGAAGGCGCTCTGCAACAAGCATGGCGACGCGGTGATCCCGCTGGTCGTCGACCTCCTGGATCCCGGGGACTGCGCCACGCTGCTGCCGCGCGTCCTGGAGAAAGCAGGGCAGCTCGACATCCTGCATGCCAATGCGGGGACCTATGTCGGTGGCGATCTCATCGATGCCGACACTATGGCGATCGACCGGATGCTGAATTTGAACGTCAACGTCGTGATGAAGAACGTGCACGACGTGCTGCCGCACATGATCGCGCGCCGGACCGGCGACATCATCGTCACGAGTTCGCTGGCGGCGCATTTTCCGACGCCATGGGAGCCGGTCTATGCGTCATCCAAATGGGCGATCAACTGCTTTGTCCAGACGGTGCGGCGCCAGGTCTTCAAGCACGGCATTCGCGTCGGCTCGATCTCGCCCGGCCCGGTCGTGAGCGCGCTGCTCGCGGACTGGCCGCCCGAAAAGCTGAAGGAGGCCAGGGAGTCCGGCAGCCTGCTGGAGGCCAGCGAAGTCGCTGCCGTGGTGATGTTCATGCTGACCCGGCCGCGCGGCATGACCATCCGGGACGTGGTCATGCTGCCGACGAATTTCGATCTTTAGGCATGCTCTCGTAGGGTGGGCAAAGGCGCGCCCTTCGCGCGACGTGCCCACGTTCTGCTGGATTGCGGCGAGAGATCGTGGGCACGGCGCAACAGCACCTTTGCCCACCCTTGCTACGAAGCCGAGCCCGTGGGGGCGTTGCGAATTGCCTTCGGTGCAATAGGATGACCTCAAGCTCGCTCTGAGGAGGTCAAGATGGCTGTCAACAAGGACAAGATCGACGACGCCGCGTTAGCGTTGCTTTATTTGACCCTGCACGATGGCTATCGTGCATGGAAGGGCTTCGACTGGGGTGTGCTCGGTCGCCTGTATGACAAGGGAATGATCGACGATCCCGTGGGCAAGGTAAAATCGGTGGTATTCACGTACGAGGGACTCGAACGCGCGAAGGCGCTGTTCAAGGAATTGTTCGAGGAATGACGGCCTGCCGATGACCCGCGAGGAATTAGCCGTCGCCTATGCGGCGCCCGGCCGCCACTATCACAATCTCGCGCATATCGAGGATTGCCTGGCCGCGCTCGCGCGTGTCGACGGCCTATCGGCCGACGAGCGCGAAACGCTGACGGAGGCGATCTGGTGGCACGACGTCGTCTACGATCCGACCCGGCGGGACAACGAGGAGCGCAGCGCGGAACTCGCCGAGCAGCACGTCCGCGCCGAGCTTCGCCAGGAGGTCGGACGCCTGATCCGCCTGACGAAAGCGCACGATGTTGACGCCGGCGATCGCCTCGGGGCGATCCTGATTTCGATCGACCTCAGCATTCTCGGTGCCGTGCCCGCGCGCTATGACGCCTATGCCGCTGCGATCCGCCGCGAGTTCAGCCATGTCAGCGACAGCGACTACCGCACCGGCCGCGCCCGGGTGCTCCGCCAGTTCGCGGCGCGCGAAGCGATCTTTCCCGATCCGGACTTCGCCGCGATGTATGATCGGCAGGCCCGCGACAACCTCGCGCGCGAGTTGGCGTCGCTGAGCTGAGGTGATGGTGGTGCCCGGTGCGTAGGGTGGGTTCGCCGCTCACAAACGCGGTCGCTCAGCACGGAACGGCGCAAGGCGTAACCCACCACTTCTGTGTCCCCGGCGACAGAAGCGGTGGGTTACGCCGCGCGGACTGCGCTTCGCGCCGCCGCGTGTCTAACCCACCCTACGCAGCGATCCACTTTGCCAGCTCTCGCCACGGCTCAATCGTCCAATGCCCGGACGCGGCACCGGACGGCGAGGGCAGCACGAAGACCTCCGGCCAACTTCCATCCCGCTTCTGCCGCCCCAACAAAATCCCGCTCGACGACCTGCCATAAAACAAGCTCGCCGCCTTCTTGCTCGTGAACGCAATCGTCCGCGGCCGATACTCTTCCATCTTGGCCCTGAAGCCCGGCACGTCGATCGTCTCAGCCGCGATCTGGTGATCCATCCCCGCACCCGATTTGGAGAGATCGGTGAAGCCGATCCCGAGATCGATCAGCGCCGCGAATTCACCCGGCTGATAGAGCCGCGTCGTGATCCCGGCCTCATGGATCGCGCGCCAGAAGCGGTTGCCGGGATGGGCGTAATAGTGCCCGAGTTCGGCCGATCGTGTAGAGGCGGCGGTGCCGACGAAGACGAGGCGGAGGTTGGGACGGAGCTGGTCGGGGAGGCGGTGGGCTTCAACCACGTCGATCGTCCGTGGCATCGTAGCCCGCATGAAGCGAAGCGTAATGCGGGACCAGAACTAGCGGAGAGGACGGCCCCGGATTGCGCTTCGCTCCATCCGGGCTACGGATCATCCGATCCTGCGCGCCGCCGGGCGCGGCAGCTCCTTCGCCGAACCCCAGCTCGCGACCCAGTCCTTCACCTCGTCGAGCGGAACAGCTGCGCGAGTCTTCTTGAAATCATCCAGCCGCCGGCGATCCTCAGCGATGTCGGGGCCGGCGATATCGACCACGGAATCGAGCAGCGCCACGGCTTCCGCGAGCACGGCTGCGACATCCTGCCCGCGCTCGTCGGCCATCTCGCGCAACCGCGCATCGGTGTCGATATCCAGCGTGCGGCGAATGATGTTCATGCAACCAGAATAGGCGCGGAGGATCAATTTGTCGAGGCGCCCGACCTGGAGAGATCGGTGAAGCCGATCCCGAACTCGATCAGCGATTCGAACTCGCTTGGCCGATAACGCCGCGGTGTGATCCGGCCCTCATGGATCGCGCGCCAGAAGCGATTGATGGGATGGGCGTAGTAGTGTCCGAGCTCGGCCGAGCGCGTAGAGGCGGCGGTGCCGACGAAGACGAGGCGGAGGTTGGGACGGAGCTGGTCGGGGGGCCGGTCAGTCATGGGACGGAGCAAACGTGTCCGTGGGCTAGGACAACGCATATCGGAAGCCAAGGTGCCTTTGTCGGGTAGACCCGTGTCGCTAGAAGACAAAAGAATACCTGGAGAGCTCGATCGTTTTTTGAAGACGAGGTACATCAAGAAGATTTTTTTCGTTGCCGACGTCCACTATATCCAAGTGCCAGTATTGATCTTTTCCAGTCCCGGTGAAGCGAAGGTTGGGTAATTGCGTTTGCACGAAACTCAGCGGCAAAGCGAAACAGCGGCGGGAATCTTTGCAACCCAGAAGCAAAAAACCTTCTCTGGAACCTTCAAGCCAACGATCCCATATTTTGTGATACCCAAACCAGTACTTGCGCTTGCCCTTGTTTTCGTAGCGGCTCGAGAACGTGCAGACTACGCGCATCTCTCCAGAGGGCGCCTCGAAATAGCTTTTCGTCATTTGCTGCAGTGTAACTTCCCTCGCTCTCGCAAAGGCCGATGCAGCCTCTCGTTTTAAGAGCGGTACGTTGGAGGGGGCACTCCTTTGCGAGGTACCACGTTCAAGGAACGTAACCTCGGCGAACTGAAGACCAAATTGCTTTAAGAGCAAGGCCAATTGAGTGGTCATATTGCGCCAACCTGACGCGCCGACTTGATCTCTCAGGGCTTCAGGAGCCAATACGCTGGTGACGTTGTCCTTAGTGATGACGAGGACTTTGGACAAAAGGGATTCAAAATCGGCCTTTCGTCCTCTTCGAGAAGAGTGGACCAACCAGCCTCGGATTTTTGGAGAAAGAATGTTCGTGTCCAACCACGCGTCCGCGCCTGTGCGACCTATGTTCTGAAACATGGAATTGCGGACAGCTTGGATGGTTGATTCTTGCCCTTCAATTCCACATGCGATCATGATTTGCAGCGCGATATGCGGATTCTCCTCGATGTTGACTCGTCTTCGTTGGAATCCGGATTGCACATCTTCTATGCTTCCATAGAGCGGACCGTCTTTGAGTTCAAAATACCAGAAAGCTGGGTCGCCAACTCTCCTCACGACGTCGAGGCTGACAACTCTAACATTCGCTGTCGCGAAAAACGGTTCGAAGGACTCAATGTAGTCCTGCTCATTGACGACTTGTACAAGCTGATGATTTGAATGCTCTGGATCAATAAAGACGGGCACGTAAAAGCCATCATTCAGCCCCGTCGGACTGATAACTCCATAAAGTCTTGCCGGTCTTGAGTTCATGTTCTCAAGATTCCCTGTTCAATGTAGAAGTGCCGTACGACGTCCGCTAGCCGGGGAATTTGGCTAGCTGGAGTCAGATTTGCTCCATCAATATAGCTGCGAATGTGCACATCAAGCGAATGTAACTTGGCGCTTACGACCTTGTCTTCTAGAAACGAGCCGGGAACGATGATGCCGAGCAGATTCCCGTGTAGGCTTATAGCGTCGCTGAAGATCAGTTCGATTGTGCTTGATCTATCGTCCCGATCGTTTCTGCCGCGATAGGTGGTCAGTTCTCTCACCGTTTGAGCTTCGAACTCATCGCTGCCGATCGTGCAGTCAGTTGATGCGAGCTGATCATAATAGCGTTTGTTGTCGCCAAAGAAGAACGCCACCATCTTGCCGATCCGATCGTACGATGGATCAAGGCCAAAATCCTCAACCGACATTCGGTGATGGGCGAGCTCCGAATATCGGTCGCTCTTGAATGCGCCAGAATCGAAGGGGAAGGCTGCAATAGCTGTGGTGGAAACAGATGGTCTAAAGATGAGAATAATTGGCGCATATGCAGCTAAGCTGTTGGCTTGGACGCTTCCGTTCTTGCGGTAGGCTGGTCGTCCGTAAAACTGATAAGATAGGTCCTCTCCAAACACGGGACAGAAGCGAGGCTTGATCTCTTGGCTGTCGATTATGTCTCGAAGATCGAACGCGTCAGTCGTGTGTGTTAGCGGAAGCGACTCCTCCGCGGAATTCGCTTGGCAATCCACAAAACGCTGAAAATGCGTTCTTCCTTTCGCGATTATCTTATGGCGCACTTTCATGGCTTGGAATGCCCCAGCGAAACTGTTCTAGCTATCCATTGTCCTTGTGTCTTCGGTAGCTCTAGAAGTGCGGCGCCGACATTCTCGGCGGCGCCTGATAATAGAGTTACAGGGGCCCTCACAACACCCGATTGCTCTCCTTCACCTTCTCCGCATCCAGATACAAGTTCTCGCCCATCTCCTTGAACTTCGCGCTCATCTTCGCCATGCCGTCCTCGGCGGTGCCGCTCATGGACATACCGATGCCGTTCGGATCATTCAGCGTCGCCGCGTAATCCCGCACGTCCTGGGTGATCTTCATCGAGCAGAATTTTGGTCCGCACATCGAGCAGAAATGCGCGACCTTGTGGGCTTCCTTCGGCAGGGTTTCGTCGTGGAAGTTCTTCGCGGTGTCGGGATCGAGGCCGAGGTTGAACTGGTCGCTCCAGCGGAAGTCGAAACGGGCGCGGGAGAGCGCGTCGTCGCGGAGCTGTGCTGCCGGGTGGCCCTTGGCGAGATCGGACGCGTGCGCGGCAATCTTGTAGGTGATGACGCCGACCTTGACGTCGTTGCGGTCAGGGAGACCAAGATGCTCCTTCGGCGTGACGTAGCAGAGCATGGCGCAGCCGAACCAGCCGATCATGGCGGCACCGATGCCCGAGGTGATGTGGTCATAGCCCGGCGCGATGTCGGTGGTCAGGGGCCCGAGGGTGTAGAACGGCGCTTCGCCGCACTCCCTGAGCTGCTTGTCCATGTTGATCTTGATCTTGTGCATGGGAACATGGCCGGGGCCTTCGATCATGACCTGGCAGCCCTTGTCCCACGCGATCTTCGTCAGTTCGCCGAGCGTTTCCAGCTCCGCGAACTGCGCGCGATCGTTCGCGTCGGCGATCGAACCCGGACGCAGGCCGTCACCGAGCGAGAACGAGACGTCGTACTTGCGCATGAGGTCGCAGATCTCGTCGAAATGCGTATAGAGGAAGCTTTCCTTGTGATGCGCCAGGCACCACTTCGCCATGATCGAGCCGCCGCGCGACACGATGCCGGTGACGCGGCTGGCGGTGAGGTGGATGTATTGCAGGCGCACGCCGGCGTGGATGGTGAAATAGTCGACGCCCTGTTCGCACTGCTCCACCAGCGTGTCCCTGTAGAGCTCCCAGGTCAGCTTGACCGGATCGCCGTCGCACTTTTCCAGCGCCTGATAGATGGGAACGGTGCCGATCGGCACCGGCGCATTGCGCAGAATCCATTCGCGAGTGGTGTGGATGTTGCGTCCCGTCGAGAGGTCCATCACGGTGTCGGCGCCCCAGCGAATCGCCCACACCATCTTCTCGACCTCTTCCTCGACCGACGACGTCACCGCCGAGTTGCCGATATTGGCGTTGATTTTTGTGAGGAAGTTGCGGCCGATGATCATCGGCTCGAGTTCACTGTGGTTGATGTTGCAGGGGATGATGGCGCGGCCGCGCGCGATCTCGGAGCGCACGAACTCCGGGGTGATGAAGGCGGGGACTTCCGCGCCAAAGCTTTCGCCGTCGGCGAGCGCCGCTTCGGCGCGATCGAGCTGCTGCTTGCGGCCGAGATTTTCGCGGGCGGCGACGTAGATCATCTCCTTGGTGATGATGCCGGCGCGGGCGAATTCGAACTGGGTGATCTTGTGGCCGTCGAGGCCGCGTAGCGGCTGGTGATAGGCCGAGAAGGCGCGCGCGGCCTTGTCGGCGGAGACGCTGCCATTGTCCTCCGGCTTGATCTGCCGGCCCTGATATTCCTCGACGCCGCCGCGCTCCAGCACCCACGCCTTGCGCCCGCGTGCGAGACCGGCGTTGACGTCGATGGTCACGGACGGATCAGTGTAGGGGCCCGAGGTGTCGTACACCGGCAGGTTCGGCTCGCCGGCGCCTTCGGACAGGATGATCTCGCGCAAGGGCACGCGGATATCCGGCGCGGCGTCGGGCGAGGCGAAGATCTTTCGCGAGGAGGGCAGCGGGCCGGTGGTGACGGCGGGGACGGTCTTGTCGGGGTTGGAGCGGATGTTCATGGGATCCTCCGGTTTAATTCTGGTGTGCGATGTCTGATCTCGTCATCCTGAGGTGCGCGCCGTGCGGTGCATGTGCACCGCAGGGCGCGCCTCGAAGGATGAAAGAGCCGGGCTGTCGCCCTTCGAGGGCCGCTTGCGCGGCCACCTCAGGGTGACGGGATGGAGAGTGAGTGAGGTGGGCAGGCTTTTGCTCCGTCATTGCGAGGAGCACTTGCGACGAAGCAATCCAGACTGTCTCCTGTGAGAGACTCTGGATTGCTTCGCTTCGCTCGCAATGACGGGGGGAGAGAGGAGGGCGCATCACGCGGCCTCCTTCGCCTGGCCGAGCCATTGCCGCACCCGCGCATCCGGATCGACGTTCTGGGTGACGTCGCTGACGACGGCAATGGAATCCGCGCCTGCGGCAAAGATCTCCGCGGCTTGCTCGAACTTGATGCCGCCGATCGCGACCAGCGGGATGGTGCCGATACGCTTCTTCCATTCCGTGATTTTGGGAATGCCCTGCGGTTCGAAGCGCATCGACTTCAGCGTGGTGAAGAAGATCGGGCCGAGCGCGACGTAATCCGGCTTTGCCGCGAGCGCGGTGTCAAGCTCCGCCTCATCATGCGTGGAGACGCCGAGGGACAGGCCGGCCTCGCGGATGGCCGCGAGGTCGGCGTCGGCGAGATCCTCCTGGCCGAGATGCAGATACTTTGCGCCGGCGACGACCGCGGCGCGCCAATAGTCGTTCACGACCAATTTGGCTGGCGTGCCGTTCGTAATGGCGAGCGCATCAGTGACGATTTGCAGAGCCTGGGAGTCGTCGAGGTCTTTCGCGCGCAATTGAATCGTGCCGACGCCGAGCCTGGTCAGGCGTTCGACCCATTTGAGGCTGTCGACGACGGGATAGAAGCGATCAGGATACGGCATGCCAGAACGGGGTCCCAACGACAGGGGTGGAGGGGGAGGCGAAGTCGCGGGCGTTCATCAGCCCGGCTTCGTAAGCGGTGCGGCCGGCATCACAGCCGAGGCGGAAGGCGTTGGCCATGGCGACGGGATCGGCGGCTTTTGCGATCGCGGTGTTGAGCAGCACGGCGTCATAGCCGAGCTCGAGTGCTTCGGCCGCGTGCGAGGGCGCGCCGATGCCGGCGTCGACCACCAGCGTGATGTCGGGCAGCCGCTCGCGCATCAGTTTTAGCGCGTCGCGGTTGGTGATGCCTTTCGCGCTGCCGATGGGAGCTGCCCACGGCATCACGACCTTGCAGCCGGCGTCGACCAGGCGATTGGCGACCGAGAGATCCTCGCTGCAATAGGGGAACACCTCAAAGCCGTCCTTGATCAGGACGCTTGCTGCCTCGACCAGGCCGACGACGTCAGGCTGCAGCGTGTCGTTGTCGGCGATCACTTCCAGCTTGATCCAGGACGTGCCGAACAATTCGCGCGCGAGTTTTGCGGTGGTCACCGCTTCGCGCACGCTGCGGCAGCCGGCGGTGTTCGGAAGCACGGTGACGCCAAGCTCGCGGATCAGCTTCCAGAACGCGTCGCCGGTCTTGCCGCCGGCGGATTCGCGCCGCAGCGACACCGTGACGATGTTCGAGCCTGAGGCCCGGATCGCGTCCTGCATGATCGCAGGCGAGGGATAGAGCGCGCTGCCGATCAGCAGGCGGGAGGCGAATTGTTTGCCGTAGAAGGTCACCATGTCTGAGGTGTCTCCTTGAGTGACGGTGTCATCCCCGCCCTAGTGCGCAATTGCGCACGGGAGGCGGGGATCCAGTACTCCGCGGCGGCGCGGCTAGAATCGTGAAGCCGCGGCGTACTGGATCGCCCGGTCCAGCCGGGCGATGACAGCGGAATGTGTAGCGCCACCATGCCCTTCACCCTCCCTGCCGGGGCGTGATGATCTCGATCTCGTCGCCAGCCTTGAGATGGGTCTCGGCCCAGCGGCTTTTCGGCACGACGTCGTAATTGAGCGCGATCGCGAAATGGGTGCCCTCGTAGTCGAGCTCGCCGAGCAGCGCGTCGACGCTGGCGGCATTGATCTCGCGCTGCTCGCCGTTGATCATTACGCGCATTGCATCACCTCATTGTCGATCTGGCCGCGCTCGACATAGCCGAGCGTCAGCTCGGCGAGCGCCGGCGCGAGCAGGAAGCCGTGGCGGTAGAGCCCGTTGACGCTGATGTTGCCGCCGCGCACGCCGATGCGCGGCAGATTGTCGGGATAAGCGGGACGAAGGCCCGAGCCGAATTCGACGATGCGGGCCTCGCCGAAGGCGGGATGCACGGCATAGGCCGCGCCCAGCAGCTCCAGCGCCGAGCGGACGCTGACGCCGGTGTCCTCGGCTTCGATCGAGGTCGCACCCAGCATGAACAGATTGTCTTCGCGCGGGATGACGTAGAGCGGCCAGCGCGGATGGATCAGCCGCACCGGGCGCGCCAGCTGAACCTCGGGGGTCTCGATCAAAATCATCTCGCCCTTGACACCGCGAAGCTCGCTTTGTTCGTCGCGCGCGGACAGGCCGCGGCAGTCGATCACTAGACCGTCGAGATCGGCGGCGCTGACATCGCTGCCGAACTTGATGGTGCCACCGGCCGCGACGATGCGCTGATGCAGCTTCGGCAGCACGCGGCGCGGCTCGACATGGCCCTCGGTCGGAAAGAACAGCGCATCGCGAAAACGGCCTTCCAGCGACGGCTCGAGCGCGGCGAGACCGGCGGCATCGAGCCGGCGGTGGCCTTCGGTCATCCGCGCAAAGCGCTCGAAGTCGTTGCGCTCGCGCGGATGGGCCACGACGAGCGAGCCGTTGAAGGGGGTGTCGGGCAGCTCGCGCCGCCAGATGTCGAGCGAGCGCTGGCCGAGCCTGGAGATGACGGGTTCGGCGACCTCCGCCTCGCACCAGGGCGCGAGCATGCCGCCCGCCCAATGGCTGGTGGCGTCGGTCATGCCTGCGTCACCGCGCTCGTGGAGCGTCACGGAATGGCCGGCCTGCGCGAATAACAGCGCCTGCCAGGCGCCCGCTATGCCTGCACCGATGATGGATACCGGAGGATCCGGTCGCTTGGTCGTCTGCAACATCCCTGTCCCTTCGCCGGCATGACCCGGATCAGGTTCAAAGGGTCACCGCGGTCCTGGGAAGGCCTGCTGATTTGCAGACTTTGCCCATTTAGCGGTATCTCAGCTCCTCCTCGGAGCACCCCTCGGAACGACTCTAATGTAGGCTTGTGACGGCTGGTGTCAACGCGTTTGGCCGGGAACAGGGGACGACTTGAGCGCCTGCGCCCGCGCATTGCGGACGTGCTGGGAGAGCTTGCGATGCGGTGCGGCGCCGAACATCGGCTGCGGATTGCCGTTCGGCTCCAGCCAGGTCTCGGTGCTGGCCTCTTGCAGCATCGGCCGCTGGCGCTGATGCTTTGCAACGTAGTAATAGCCGCCCGCGAAATAACGCACGGCGCGGTCGTGGTCGCCATTGGCGGCGTGGTAGGCGCCGGCGAGGTACTTCACGGCATAGGTGAGATTGGTGTCGGGGTCGCGCAGGCCGGCGGCATCGCCGGTGTAGCCGAGGCCGCGGGCGGTCGCGAGCTTGATCTGCATCAGGCCGATCGTGCCGCCACGACCGACCAGGCCGGGCTGATAGCGGCTTTCGCGCATGATGACACGATGCACCAGCACTTCCGGTACGCCATTGGCGCGCGCATGGGCCGCGACCATCTCGGCATACTCGGCCTGGCCTGCGAATGCAGCCTGCGGCGACACCAGTCCGGCCGCGACGAACGCGGCAATGCGTAAAATTTTCATCGGATATTCCGGAATGCCTGAGTGGTAATTTTCAAGTGGCCTGACCCGGTTGCCGTTAGGCCTCCGGAACCCGGCGATGATGTGACCAAACGCCGCCGTTAAACGATTTGGCGGCACCGAGCCGTCAATACGACTCCATGCTGGCGCAGGAGTTCCCTCACGCGGACCAACTCGCGACAGCAGGCCTGTCTATTCGCGCAAGCGCGCGAAAGCGAGTATGAAGCGCCTGCGAATAGGGAGAGGTGCCATGACAAAAACAACCATGGTCAAAACCCACACCAGCGATGTCCCCAGACATAACCCCTGTGCCCAGTGCGGCGCGCCGATCGCGCAGCCCGACTGGATCGAGCCGGGCGAGGGACGGGTCTCCTATCTCTGGAATTGCCACGCCTGCGGCTATCGCTTCGAGGCGATCGCGATCTTCGACGAGCCCGCCGTCGAATATCCGCCGCTCGCGGCCTGAGGTTAAGCCGCCAGCCGCGGCTGCTGCCACACCGGCAATTGCATCCGCACGATCAGCCCGTGCGGCTGGCGGTCGTGCAGCGACAACTCGCCGCCATGGGCGATCGCGATCGCGCGCGCGATCGACAGGCCGAGGCCGAAGCCGGTGGAATCGTCCATGGTGCGCGCGTCGTCGCCGCGCACGAACGGCTCCAGCATCTCCTGCTTGCGCGCGTCCGAAATGCCGGGGCCGTCGTCCTCGACGTCGATGACGAGTTTCGTGCCGGCGATATCGAGGCGGATCGTCACCTCGGCGCCGAAGCGCACCGCGTTCTCGACGAGGTTGGTGACGCCGCGATGCAGATCGTCGGGCCGCGCGGCGGCGGTCGCCGATGTCGGGCCGTCGTAATGCACGACATGGCCCATGTCGCCGAACTGGTCGGCGATGAGCTGCAATGTGCTCGCGATATCGACCAGCGTCACCGCCTCGATCTTGCGGTCGTTGCGCAGCAGCGACAGCACGCTTTCGAGCATCGAACGCATCTGGTCGAGGTCGATCAGCATGCGCTTGCGGTTGCCCTCGTCCTCGATGAACTCGGCGCGCAGGCGCGGCCGCGTGATCGGGGTGCGCAGATCGTGGCTGATCGCCGCCAGCATTCTGGTGCGATCCGACATCAGCCCCGCGATCCGTTCATGCATGCGGTTGAACGCGCGGGCCACCGAGCGGATTTCCTCCGGGCCGCGCTCGGGCAGGGGTTCTGCTCCGCCGTCCAGGCTGAAATTCTCGGCCGCCTTGGCAAAGGACGACAAAGGCGTCGCCAGCGCGCGCGCCGCCCACAGGCCGAGCACGCTGATGGAGATAAAGGCGGTCATCAGCGTCACCAGCCACGGCGCGCCCCAGAACCACGGACGCGGACCGTTCTCGACATGGCCCGCGATCATGGTGCCGTCAGGCAGGATCACGCCGATGCGGTGGGCGTTGCCCTCGGGCGTGAGCTGCACCACCTTGTAGCCGCGGCCGAGATGGCGGCGGAGCCCGTGCAGGTGCTGGCTTTCGCTGTCCTCGATCACTGTCGCCGTGCTTGGCGCTGATGTCTCGATGTCGAGCTTCGGGAAGGCGCGGGCGAGATCTGCGATCAGGCGCGGCCGCTCATCCGGCTTGGCCGAGCCGAGCAGCAGCGCTGCATCCGCCAATTGCGGCGCGCCATCGGGCGGCACGTCCGGACGATCGGGCCGGGTGATCAGGAAGGCGGTGGTGACGACGAGATGCAGCGCGACGGTCGAAGCCAGCACCAGCGCCGCGATCTGCCCGCCGATGCCCTTGAGGTGGAAGAACCCGAACGGCCTCATCGTCGCACGCCCCGTCAGTTGGTCAGGGCCGTCGTAACCGCTTCCGTTCGAGGCGTAAACAGATAGCCGCCGGAACGCACCGTCTTGATGATGGTGGGGTCGGCCGAATTGGGTTCGATCTTGCGGCGGATGCGGCTGACCAGCACGTCGATGGAGCGCTCGAACGAGCCGGTGTTGCGGCCCTGCGTGAGGTCGAGCAGGCTGTCGCGTGACAGCACGCGGCCGGGTCGTTCGCAGAACGTCCTGAGCAAGTCGAACTCGGCGCTGGTCACGGCGACGCGCGCGCCTTCCGGATTGCGCAGCTCGCGCAGCCGCAAATCGATGCGCCAGCCATCGAAGGCGAGCGTCGAGGCGCCCTCGATCGAGCTCGCGGCCTGTGCCGAAGCCTGACGCCGCAGCACCGCATTGATGCGGGCGAGCAGCTCGCGCGGGTTGAACGGCTTCGACAGATAATCGTCTGCGCCCATCTCGAGGCCGACGATGCGGTCGACATCCTCACCACGCGCGGTCAGCATGATGATCGGCGTCTGCGCTTCCGCACGTACCTTGCGGCACAGGCTGAGACCGTCCTCGCCGGGCAGCATGACGTCGAGAATGATGAGATCGACGCGGTGGTTGGCCATGGCACGCGACATCTCGCGGCCGTCGCTCACGGCGGTCACGTTGCAGGAGTTGTTGCGCAGGTACTTGGCAATCAACGTCCGGGTTTCGCGGTCGTCCTCGACGACCAGGATGTTGGGAGAAGGAATGGCCATGAGCTTTGTTTGTCCAAGATTCGGGCCAAAAGGCGAAGATTTTTGTTTCAGTTTGTTTCCGAATGGATTTCCGCAACCCCCCGCAACGACCGCGTTGCCGTACGGCAAGGTCTCGTTAAGGCCGTTAACCATACCGTGGCGTGATCAAGCAAGAAACCCCGCAAAAACCACGGAGCCATCATGACCTCGATTTCGGCGGCCTCCGCCGGCACCTACCAGTCTCCGCTGCAAAAGCTGCAGCAGGAATTGCAATCGGAAGTCTCGGACGGCACGATTTCGTCGTCGGACCAGTCCGCCCTCACCACCGCCCTGCAGGACATCGACACGTCGCTCCAGCAGAGCAAGTCCAGCGACCAGTCCAGCGGCACCACGCCGTCCAAGGACGGTCTGAAGTCGAAGATCGACGATCTCATCTCCAGCGAGGTCTCGAACGGGACGCTGACGTCGGATCAGGCCGACGAGCTGAAGGGCGTGTTTCAGTCCGCCTTCGGCAAGGGGCCCGGCGGTCCCGGCGGCGCGCATGGTGCAGGCGGCCCGCCGCCCGGTCCGCCGCCCTCGGATGACGGCTCTTCGGATTCGTCGTCCACGGATTCGACGAGCAGCAGCTCGACCGATAGCAGCACGGCGAAGATCCTCGAGCAGTTCCTCCAGGCGCTGCAGCAATCGCAGTCCTCGGCGAGCTCATCCTACAGCGCGAGCGGCACGGCGAGCTCGGCGAGCAGCACGGACATCTCCGCGCTTCTGATCGACTATCAGAGCTGACCTGTGCGACGCGGGTTGGCGCGTTCCTCGCCGCGATCATGCTTCACCCAGGGCGCGTGATCGTCGGCGGGGAACCGCACAACGTTGCTGTGTAACGCAGGAACTTTCTCGCAACGCAGCGCCGAAATGGCGCGACGAAATTGCCGCAGCACAGGAACTGCGGGTGATCGTGGATGTTCTCTCCGCACAAGTTTTCTGCTGAAGGAGAGGACAACAATGTTGATGAAATCAATCGCCGCCGGTCTTGCCGGCACCGCCCTGCTTGCGACCGTTGCGTTTGCGCAAAACCCGACCACCACTACCGACAAGTCGCCAACCGCGGCCACCACCGCGACGACGACAACCACGACCGCGTCGGGCGAGTGGCGCGCGTCCAAAATGGCCGGCTTGAAGATCTACAACGACGCCAACGAAAACATCGGCTCGATCAACGACCTGCTGATGGACAAGAGCGGCGCCGTGAAGATCGCGGTCATCGGCGTCGGCGGCTTCCTCGGCATGGGCGAGCATCTCGTCGCGGTGCCGTTTGAGAAGCTGAAATTCGTCAACGAGGCGGTGGCTTACACCGGCACCGGCACCAAGCCCGCCGCGACCACGACGACAGGTGCTGCGACCGGCACCGAGAAGACCACGACAACCACGACGACCACCAACACCGCGACGTCGTCCTCATCCAAATGGTATCCGGACCACGCCGTGTTCAACGCCACCAAGGATCAGCTGAAGAGCATGCCCGAGTTCAAGTACTCGGAGTAATGCGCATCGCGTGATGTCCTAAACGAAGCGCGCCCGGTTTTCACCGGGCGCGCTCTCGTGTTTTCACTTTCCGTCATTGCGAGGAGCCACCCGGAATGACGGAGGATGAATTCAGGCTCACTTCACCAGCGGGCAGCCGCCCTTGTCGAGCGGGCGGAAGGCTTCGTCGCCGGGCACGGTGGCGATCAGCTTGTAGAGGTCCCACTCGCCCTTGGACTCTTCCGGCTTCTTCACCTCGAACAGATACATGTCGTGGACCATGCGGCCGTCGATGCGGATCTTGCCGTTCTTGGCGAAGAAGTCGTTGATCGGCGTCTTGCGCATCTGCTCCATTACCTTCGGCGCTTCGTCGGTCTTGATGGCCTCGATCGCCTTCAGATAGTGCATTGTTGCGGAATAAAGCCCGGCCTGGATCATGGTCGGCATGTGGCCGACCTTCTCGTTGAAACGCTTGGAGAAGGCCCGCGTCTCGTCGTTCGTGTCCCAGTAGAAGGCGTCGGTGATGATCAGGCCTTGTGTCGCCTTGATGCCGAGCGAATGAACGTCGGTGATCTCCATGAGCAGGGCGATCATCTTCTGGCCGCCCTGAACGAGTCCGAACTCGGCCGCCTGCTTCAGCGCATTGGTGGTGTCACCGCCGGCATTGGCCAGCGCGACCACCTTGGCCTTGGAAGCCTGCGCCTGAAGCAGGAAGGAGGAGAAGTCCGACGAGTTCAGCGGATGGCGGACGTCGCCGAGCACCTTGCCGCCGCTCTCCTTGACGACGTTGGCAGCGTCGCGCTCGAGCGCCTGTCCGAAGGCGTAGTCCGCGGTGATGAAGAACCAGGTGTCCTCGCCGCGCTTCACCATCGCCTTGCCGGCGACGTTCGACAGCGCATAGGTGTCGTAGGTCCAGTGCACCGTGTTGGGCGAGCAGGCGACGCCCGTGATGTCGGAGGAGCCGCCGCCGGAATTGATGTTGATCTTGTTCTTCTCGCGCGTCAGCGCCGAGATCGGCAGCGCGACAGATGACGTCGGCACATCGAGGACCGCGTCCACCTTCTCGTTGTCGTACCAGTTGCGGGCGATATTGACGCCGACGTCGGGCTTGTTCTGGTGGTCGGCGGAAACGATCTGGATCGGAACGCCCGCGACCTTGCCGCCGTAATCGGCGACGGCCATCTCGACAGCGGCCAGCGAGCCCTTGCCTGTGGCGTCGGCATAAAGGCTCGACATGTCCGTGAGCACGCCGAGCTTGACGACGCTGTCGGAAATCTGCGCCTGCGCCGCACCGCAGGTTGCGGCGATGGCGAAGCTGGCCGCGACGGCGGCGATGAGTTTCTGCATATCGTTCTCTCCCTCAGCCTTGTTGTTTGGGCTTTGTTGCGGGGACTGTTCTAGCGACAAACCGTCCTGGGGGCAAAGCCAGGGAGGCGTGAGGAGAAGTGGGAAATAAGTAGGGGGTGGCGGTGTTCTTGCCCTCGCCCCTTGCGGGAGAGGGTGGCTCGTCGCGAAGCGGCGAGACGGGTGAGGGTTCTATCCTCACGGACACTCTTGCGAACGGAGAGAACCCCTCATCCGGCGCTTCGCGCCACCTTCTCCCGCAAGGGGAGAAGGAAGAAGAACCCCCGCTCAGGCGCTGCTGCCCTTGAGCCGTTCATTGCGCCGGCGCAGGACTTCCAGGGTGGCGAGGAGGATGACTGAGACCGTTGTCAGGATCACCGCGGCTGCGGTGATGGTCGGGCTGATGTTCTCGCGGATGCCACTGAACATCTCGCGTGGCAGGGTGCGCTGCTCGGGGCCTGCCATGAACAGCACGATCACCACCTCGTCGAAGCTGGTCGCGAAGGCGAACAGCGCACCGGACGCCACGCCGGGCAGGATCAGCGGCAAGATCACGCGGCGGAAGGCTTGAAGCGGCGATGCGCCGAGTGAGGCGGCGGCGCGTGCCAGATTGGTGTCGAAGCTTTGCAGCGTCGCGCCGACCGTGATCACCACGAAGGGCGTCGCCAGCGCGGTGTGAGCCAGGATCAAGCCGAGATAGCTGCCGGTCAGTCCAATCGGCGCGAAGAAGAAATACAGACCGACCGCGGTGATGACACCGGGCACGACGACCGGCGACAGCACGAAAGCCAGCACCAGCGGTTTGAACCGGCTCTTCCACTGCGCGAGCCCGAGTGCTGCCAGCGTGCCAAGCACCATCGACAGCGCGGTCGAGGCGACGCCGATGATCATGCTGTTCTTCAGCGAATTCATCCAGCGCGGCGAACTGATGAAGTCGTCGTACCAGCGCAAGGAGAGGCCCGGCAGCGGATAGGTCAGGTAGGAGCCCGAGCTGAAGGACAGGGGCATGATCGCAAGAATCGGCGCGATCAGGAAGACGAACACCAGCGTGGAGATGACGATGGTCGCGGTCCACGCGATGCGCTGGCTGGGCGTGCGCAGGGAAGAATGATCGCTCAATTCTTCATGCCTCCCGTGACCTGCTGGCCCTGCACCAGCTTGCCGTAGACGAGAGCGAGCAGGACAGTGGCCAGCAGCAGCACAGCCCCCAGCGCAGAGGCAAGGCCCCAATTGGCGGTCTCGGTCGTGTAGAGCGCGATGAAGTAGCTGATCATCTGATCGGCGGCGCCCCCTACCAATGCCGGTGTGATGTAGTAGCCGAGCGCCAGGATGAAGACGAGCAGGCTCCCCGCGCCGATGCCGGGCAGGGTTTGCGGCAGGTAGATCCGCATGAAGGCGGTGAGGGGCGGCGCGCCGAGCGAGGCGGCGGCGCGCATGTAGGCAGGCGAGATCGCCTTCATGCTGCTGTAGAGCGGCAGGATCATGAACGGCAGGAGAACGTGGGTCATGGCCACGCAGACACCGAAGCGGTTGTAGATCAGGCGCAACGGCTCGTCGATGATGCCAAGCCAGTGCAGGCTGTCGTTCACGACGCCTTTGCTCTGCAGCAGCACGATCCATGCGCAGGTGCGGACCAGAAGCGAGGTCCAGAACGGCAGCAGCACGAAGATCATCAGCAGGTTCGACCGGCCCGGCGGCAGCGTCGCCAGCAGGTATGCGACCGGGAAGCCAAGGAACAGGCAGAGTATCGTGACGCTGAAGCTGATGAGGAATGTGCGGGCGAAAACTTCGCGGTAGATGGCCTGATCCGGCGGGGCCGCGACGATCGCGCCGTCCGCGTTCCGTGTCAGGTCGAGCGCCGCCAGAAGGTAGAATCCGGTCACCGGGCCACCGGCATCCTTGATCGTCGTCCAGGTGGCGCGTTCGCGCCAGGCTGGGTTGATCTTGCCCAGTGCATCCCTGGCCGTGCCGGGCTCCGGCGCCGCCTTCAGATTGCGTGCCGTGCTGGTCAGGATGGTGCGGAATCCGTTCTGTGCATAGTTGAGCCGTTTGGCCGCGATGGCGATGGTGCCGGAAGCGCGCGCCGCCGCGATGTCGCTTGCCAGCGCCGAATAGGTCTTTTCGTCCGGCAGGTCCTTGCCGTCCCAATCGGCGAGAGCAGCGATGGTTTGAGGCAGAACCCGACGCACCTCGCGGTCATCGACAGCGCGCCACAACATGCCGGCGATCGGGCCTGCGAAAGTGAAGAGCAGAAACAGCAGAAGCGGCAGAACCAGAGCCAGCGCTTTCATCTGGCGCGCGCGTTCCGCACGCTTCAGGCGGCGCTTGAGCGGCACTTCGGTTGACGCATTGGCGCCTGTCAGGGACGCTGCTGTCATGAGGAGAGCCTCTTTGACCCGCGGCCTGAGCGCGCGCCTCGTCCTTCGAGACGACCGCTTCGCGGTCTCCTCAGGATGAGGCTCATCGACATCAGTGCCTGTAAAGTCGCTGCCACAGAGTCAGACCTCATCCTGAGGGCCCGCCGTAGGCGGGCGTCTCGAAGGATGCGCCGCGGGCGAGCTATCCGCCACGTTTCGCCTGCGCCGCACGCCGGTTCAGTCGCGCGCTATTTCGCGGCCCATTTGTTGAAGCGCTCGGTCAGGCGGTCGATGTTCTCGAGCCAGAACGCAACGTTGATCTCGACTGCGTTCTTGATGTTGTCGGGCGCCGTCGGCAGGTCCTTGAGAACGGCGGGCTGCAGCTTGGCGGCTGCGTCCTTGTTCGTGGTGCCATAGGCAATATTCTCCGACAGTTTTGACTGGTTCTCAGCCTTGCCTGCGAAGTCCAGGAACTTGTAGGCCGCGTCCTTGTTCGGGCTGCCCTTCAGGATGACCCAGCTGTCGAGGGTGAAGAGCGCCCCGTCCCACACCATGCCGAAATTCTTCTTCTCGTTCTTGTTCGCGGTGTCGATGCGGCCATTGTAGACCGAGGTCATCGCCACCTCGCCGGAGGCGAGCAATTGCGGCGGCTGAGCGCCCGCCTTCCACCAGACGATGTCGCTCTTGATCGTGTCGAGCTTCTTGAATGCGCGCTCGACGCCCTCGTCGGTCGCCAGCACCTTGTAGACGTCCTTTGGTGCGACGCCGTCGGCCATGAGCGCGATCTCGAGCGTGGTCTTCGGGCCCTGACGCAAGCCGCGCTTGCCTGGAATCTTCTTGGTGTCGAAGAAGTCGGCCCAGCCTTTGGGCGCGTCCTTCAGCTTGTCCTTGTCGTAGCCGAGCACGAAATCATAGAGGATGGCGCCAACGCCGCAGGGATTGACCGACGGCGGTATGTAGGCGGCCTCGCCTCCAATTTTGGAATAGTCCAGCTTCTCGAACAGGCCTTCCTCGCAGCCGACCGCGAGTTCGTCGCTCTCGACCTGGACGAGGTCCCAGGTGGCGGCGCCACCCTGCACCTTGGCGCGCAATACGCCGACGCCGCCGTCCCAGGACTCGTCGTTCATCGGAATGCCGGCTGCCTTCTTGAACGGCTCGAAATAGACCTTCTTTTGCGCGTCCTGATACGCGCCGCCCCACGACACGACGGTGAGGTCACGCGCATGCGCAACCGTGGCCAGTGCAGCGCTGGCGCTGAACGCCGCGGCGAAACCCAGTGCAATGTTGCGCTTCAGCATGGTCTTTATTCCTTCTTCATGTGAGTTGCGTTGAAGTTGATCGATGCAGGTCTGCTTGCATCGAACTTGGATCAGACGGGATCGAGGGCCAGACAGTCCTCGGGGCGGAATGTGATGAACACGCTTTCACCGTGTGCGAGGCTTTCATGCGCTCCCGGCTGAAGCTTGACCATGAACTCGGCGTTCCCTGAGACATCGAGCACGGCCAGCGCATGGTCGCCGAGATAGATGGTGTTCTGCACTTTGGCCGGCAGGCGGTTCGGCCCCTCGCTGGAGCCGCCATCCGGAACAATGTCGATCCGCTCCGGCCGCACTGAGAGCGAGGTCGACGCGCCCGCGCCTGAGACATTGACCGCTCGCGCGGTCACGGCGCCGCCACCAGCCAGCGCGACGCGGCAATATTGCTTGTCGATCGTCTCGACGGTGCCGGCAAGCACGTTGTTCTCGCCGACGAAGTTGGCGACGAAACTGTTGACCGGATGCTCATACAGCGCGTCGGGCCTGTCGATCTGCTGCACGATGCCGTCGTTGAACACGGCGATGCGGTCCGACATGGTGAGCGCTTCGCTCTGGTCGTGGGTGACATAGACGACGGTAATGCCCATCGTCTCGTGCAGTTGCTTGATCTCCAATTGCATCTGCTCTCGCAGACGTTTGTCCAGCGCACCCAGAGGCTCGTCCATCAGCACGAGCTGCGGGTTGAAGACCAGGGCGCGGGCCAGCGCCACGCGCTGCTGCTGACCGCCGGACAGTTGCCCGGGCCGCCGCTGCGCCAGGGTTTCCATCTTGATCATGCGCAGCGCCGCTTTGACGCGCTCCTGCACGTCCGCCTTGTTGATTTTGCGCACAGAGAGCGGAAAGGCGACGTTCTCCGCGATCGTCAGGTGCGGAAACAGGGCATAGTTCTGGAACACCATGCCGATGTCGCGCTTGTGCGGCGGCATGTGCTTGATCGGCCGTTCCGCGAGGTAGATTTCGCCCTGGGTCGGAACCTCGAAGCCAGCCAGCATCATCAGCGTGGTCGTCTTGCCCGAGCCCGAGGGGCCGAGCAGGGTGATGAACTCGCCCTTCCTGATGTCGAGATCGAGGTTCTTCACCACGAGATGCTCGCCATCATAAGTCTTCTGAATGCCGGAAAAGCGCACCAGTGCCGGCGCAGGCGTGACCATGCCGGCTTCCATGTTATCCTCGCGTGTCCCCTACGATTCCGTCAGCACCCTCGCTCGAGGTTGCGAGAAACAGCTTAGCACCCTCCGATGAGAATGCCAGTGGCGCGCACGGGGCAGGCGCGCGAAGATGCACTACATCCCCGACAGCTTCGTCACGTAGACGTTGAGTGTACCGCCGGCTTCGGCGACCACGCGCAGTGTCTTGGAATCGAAGGCGATGTCGGCCAGCGTGAGGCTGCTGATATTGGCCTCGACCTTGACGCCGTCCTCGCTCTTCTGAAAGTCGGCAATGACGCCTGCGATCTTCTCGCGCGCGTTGGCGGCGATCGGTTTGAGATCGAGCGTCGCCTTCTGCACCAGCGCCTGCTGCATCTGCGGCACCACCGCGCGGGCGGCCGCACCGAGCAGGCCGAAGGCGGCCTCGGACTCCACCGCGAGCTGGATGTCGGCGAGCCGCAGCGTCTGCTGCGCCTGATCGAGCATCGGCCGGCCCCAGATGTGCACGGTCGCCTCGGCGCCAAGCCCGAGCCAGCTCTTCTTCTCCTTGGCGCGCACCAAAAGCGAGATCAGAAGCCGCTCACCGGAGGGAACGACGTTGACGTTCTTCACCGTGACCTCGACCGGACCGGAGCCATCCTCGGGATAGGTGTGGCCGACCATCTGTGCTGCGATCAGCTTGTTGATCTCGGTGAAGGGCACGTCGATGGGAATGCCGATGTTCACGCCGGTGCCGGTCGGCGGGACGATCGAGATCTTGTCGGGGAACGGGCAGTCCGGCTTGGTCTGCGTCGACGTCACGCGCGTCTCGGCTTCGAGGCCGAGCAGCAGCGTCACGTTCTGCGCGTCGACGCGCGGCTGCGCTGCGATGGCGCGGGTCGGCTTCATCTCGAGCCAGAGCGGCGGCAGCGCAGCCGAGGAACCGCCACCTTGCAGCGGGATCGAGCGGCAGGCCTTGGCCCATTGCACCTTCGCGTTTTCGCGCAGGCTGGGGTCGTTGCGGATGCGCTCCGAGACGACGTTGAGCTGATCGCCGACCGTCTTGTCGATCAGCGGCTTCACCTGCGCGGGCACGTTGACTTTGGCGCCGGCGACGTTGAGGTTGGTGTCGCCGAGATTGACCTGCGCGCCCAAATTCGGCTCGAGATGCCAGGCGGCCGCTAGTTTTGGCCGCGAGGTGACGACGACATTGCCCTTGATCTCGGCGCTGGCGTTCAAATTCTTGATGTTGACTGCGCCGATCCGCTTCGCCGCGTCGCCGCCGAGCACGCTGCCGAGCGCATCGCCGAGCGCGCCGGTGGCTTTCGCCGACAGCGATCCCGTCACGTTCAGCTTGCCGCTGATCGGCGTCGACAGCGTCAGCACGTCCTTGTCACCGGTCGCCGACATCGGTCCGCGGACGGCGGTCCAGCCGATATCGGCGTCCTGCAAGATCTGCGAGATCGGGTTCTCGGCCTTGCCGGCGAAATTGCGCGGCGAGGCCTTCTCGGCCTGGTCCCGGATCGCCGACAGCGCGATCGCCACCGGCGCCACCACGATCGAGCTCTTGGACACCGGCGGCAGCGGCGGCAGTTGCGCGACCGGCGGCGCGGGATTGGTCGCGCGCGGCGACAGCCAGTCCATCGCCTTCAGGCTGATGAAAAACGACGCCACGAGCACCGCGACGGCAATCAGGACAGTCTTCAAGTTCAACGTCAGACGCATCGATCCCCCAGGCTGCCCGGGCCGGAGTTTATAGGGCAGGCGAGAGGGGCGCTAGAGCGCACCGATGGGGTGGAATTGCGGCAAATGGGTTAACGGCTGCGGCCGTGGCGTGTCCGTCTGTTCAGGCTGTCATCGCGGCTAGCCGCGCCTGGGGCGGCGCACAGCTCTCACCTTGCCAGCGGCGCCGCCGCCACAGAACAGGCGATCACCGCCGTCGGACTCCAACCCTGAAACCATCGTCCCGGCGGGCAGGTCGAGCTGTTCCAGCACCTTGCCCGTCTTGGGATCGATCCGCCTGATGTCGCTGTCCTCGCCTTCCCAGGTGCCGTGCCAGAGCTCGCCCTCGACCCAGGTCACCCCGGTCACGAAGCGCTTGCTCTCGATGGTGCGGAGAACCGTCCCCGTGTCCGGATCAATCTGATGGATCTTGCGCTCCCGGTATTGCCCGACCCAGAGTGAACCTTCGGCCCAGGCCAATCCGGAATCACCGCCGCCGCCGGGCGCGGGGATCGTGGTGAGCACCTTGCCGGTCGCCGCGTCGATCTTCTGGATGCGATCTTCCGCGATCTGGAACAGGTGGCGACCGTCGAACGCCGTGCCCGCATGTGCGGCGACATCGAGCGACCGCGCGATCCTGCCGTTGGCCGGATCGACCGCATTCAGCCTGTCGCCGGACGCGAACCAGACATGGCTGCCGTCATAGGTGACGCCGTGCACGGCCTCGACGCCCGGAAAAGGGCCGTACTCCGTAACAATCTCTGCGGCGGAACGCTTCATCTGCTCGATCCCTGTGATGCGACCAACCTACGCCTTCAGGAGCGGTCCGGGGAGTAACAAGCCTGTCGGGAAACCCGGAACGGGCGGGGTCATCCAGCGCCGCGCCCTTCCGTGTCCGAACGACTGCACCTTGTTCGATTTCGCCAGCTCTTCGAGGGCCCGCTGCACCGTGCGCGGGCTGATTCCAAGCGCGAGCGCGAGCGCCGAGCTCGACCACGGCTCGCCGTCGGCGAGAATGGCGAGGACGGCGGCGTGCTTTTCCTCGACCGGCCGCGCCAGCACGAGGACGTCGCGCGTCTTCCGCGGCGCCAGCTCAAAGCCCAGCTTCGTCGCTCTGATGTCGGCCAGCGGTTTGAGCTGGGTGCGGAGCCGCCCAATCTCGACGCGCAATCGCGCGCGGTGCGACTCGTCGACGTGCCTTGCCTGAAACGCGCCCGATATCAACGCCTCGCGCGAGACATCCGCGGGCCAGGCCTGCGCCAGCAGCCGGGCGAGCGCGAACAGCACGGGCCGCGTTCCCAACGACACGGCAACGCCTTGCCTGCGCAAGACATGATGGAAGGTGTCGACGACGAGCGCTGCCGAGGTCGCCAGTCTTTCGACCTCTCCGAGCAACAGCGGGTGTTCGCTGCCGCGCGCGATCAGGCGCGCTGCCGGCGTGTTCAGGATGTGGCTCGCGCTGTCGACCTCGGCCACGAGCGCCGGGATATTTGACTGCCGCGCTGCGCCGGCCGCGCGGTTCAGCGCCGCGCGCGCATCTCTTGTTTTCAGCCGCCTGATGGCGATGCCGGCGACCACGAGCTCGCGAACGACCTGGGATGCAGGCGGGAGCGGGGAGGCGCTGATCCCGGCCAGCGTGCGCTCGGCCTCGTCGACGCGCCCGAGCAGGAGCAGACGGCGGGCCTCGATATGGCCGGCATGCGCGGCATTGGCGAGATCGCCATGGCTTGCGAGTGTCGCCCGCGCCGTTGCGAGAGTCTTGGCCGGCCAGCTGAGGTCGCGCAAGACCAGCGCGATCTCGGCCTCGGCCACCACGCATCTGGCGCGCGCGACCGCTTCTCGCGGACCGAAGGCGCGTGCGGCGCTTCGCAACAACGTCTTGGCTTTCGCGAGATCGCCGAGCTGCGCCATCGCGATGCCGCGCAGCGCGAGCGAGGGTGCATCGCTGCGCAACGCCACGCGGTTCAGGGCGCCGAGCGGATCGCCGGCTTCGAGCGCACGCGCCGCGGCCGTGATCAGCGACTCCATGAAAATCCCGCCACACTTGTTACTCCCACCACGCAACCGTCCGGTGGCAGAAATCGTTCACGGCCGACAATGTGCGGTGAGCGAGAGGTTTGGAGAGCCATGATGACATCAGCAGAGAAAGCAGGAACTAACGGACAGCCCGCCATGCAAACACCGCCAGTGGTGTCGCCGCAGGACTGGGAGGCAGCCCGTCAGCAACTGCTCGTGAAGGAAAAGGCGCATACCCGCGCCCGCGATGCACTCGCCGCCGAACGCCGGCGCATGCCGTGGATGGAAGTCGACAAAACCTACGCATTCGAGGCGCCCTCGGGCAAGGCCAGTCTGCTCGATCTGTTCCAGGGCCGGCGCCAGTTGATCCTGTACCGGGCCTTCTTCGAGCCGGGCGTGTTCGGTTGGCCCGATCATGCCTGCCGCGGCTGCTCCATGGTGGCCGACCAGGTCGCCCATGTCTCGCATCTGAACGCCCGCGACACCACGTTGGTGTTCGCCTCGCGCGCGCCGCAGGCCGATATCGCGCGGCTGAAGCAGCGAATGGGCTGGAACATCCCATGGGTCACCATCACCGACAGTTTCGATGCCGATTTCGGCGTCGGCGAGTGGCACGGCACCAACGTGTTCTACCGCGACGGCGAGCGCATCTTCCGCACCTATCTGATCAAGAGCCGCGGCGACGAGCAGATGGGCGGCACCTGGAACTACCTCGATATCACGCCGATCGGCCGCCAGGAGGTCTGGGAGGACTCGCCGGCCGGCTATCCGCAGACCCCGACCTACAAATGGTGGAACTGGAACGACAGCTACGAGGTGGGTGCGGCACCCGACAAGAAGTGGGTCGAGGTGTCGGACGCCGGCGAGATCGCGCTCCGCACGCCGGGCGCGCAGTGAGCGACGTCCATCCCGCCCTCGCCAGCCGTGACCGCAGCGAGACCGCATCCCACCTCGCCCGATGGCTGGGTCTTGCGGCCACGCCGACATTCGCGATCATGGCCGTGCTGACGGCCGTGCTCGGCGGCGGTTCGGCGGACATGCTCTGCTCCGCCGGACACGGGCTGTCGCTGGGCGGGATGGTGCCGATGTATCTGCTGATGAGCGCGTTTCACTCGGCCGCGTGGCTGCGACTGATCTCGGGACGGCGCTTGAGGGTGGAGTAAGCCTAGGGTCTGTCCCGCGCCCGCCTCGTCCTTCGAGACGCCGCTGGCGCGGCTCCTCAGGATGAGGCTCAACTGCCGTCCAGCGAGCCGCACACTCAGACCTCATCCTGAGGGCCCGCCGTAGGCGGGCGTCTCGAAGGATGATGAGATCCGCGCTTTGCCAATTCCTGGAGCTCGGCAAAATCACCGCGCATGAAGGCCTCCTTCTTGGCGCGACTCCATTTCTTGAGCTTGCGCTCGCATTCGATCGCGTCGGTGATCCGATCGAATCGTTGCGCGAAGACGAGCGTCACGGGCCTGCGCGACTTTGTGTAGCCGGCAAACGTGCCAGCGTTGTGTTGCGCGACTCTGATTTCGAGCTCGGTCCGCGTCGTGCCGATGTAGTAACTGCCATCGGCACATCTGAGAATGTAGAGGTACGCGCCGTCTGCCATCGTGCCCGCCCCATCCTTCGAGACGACCGCTTCGCGGTCTCCTCAGGATGAGGCTAACTGGCATTCGATGTTCGCTGCAAGCATGTATCCGCACACTTCGCCCTCATCCTGAGGAGCCCGCCCAAGGCGGGCGTCTCGAAGGATGGCTACGATCGCCAAAGCCAAACGAAAACAGCCCCGGGTTCGCCGGGGCCGTTCGTAATGTCGTTCGCGTATGACCGTCTCGCCTACCGAAGCTCCGCGCGCCGCTCGGTCATCGGCAGCACGATTACCTTGGTGCCGACGTTGACGCGGGAGTAGAGGTCGGAGACGTCGTCATTGGTCAGTCGGATGCAGCCGGAGGAGACGTGCTTGCCGATCGTCTCGGGGGCGTTGGTGCCGTGGATGCGGTAGACGGTGCCGCCGAGATACATCGCGCGTGCGCCGAGCGGGTTGCCGGGACCGCCGGCCATGTGGCGCGGCAGATAAGGCTGGCGCTGAATCATTTCAGGCGGCGGGGTCCAGTCCGGCCACTCGGCCTTCTTGGTCACCGACTGCGTGCCGGACCATGTGAACCCGTCACGTCCGACGCCGATGCCGTAGCGGACCGCCCGGCCATTGCCGAGCACGTAATAGAGATAGGTGTTGGGCGTATCGATGATGATCGTGCCCGGGGCTTCACGTGTTGCGTAGCTGACGGTCTGGCGGCGGAAGCGGGCCGGCATTTCGACGGCGTCCTGATCCTCGGGCGGCGCGGCCTGATCGGTCGGCGCCTGATAGGGCTGGTACGGCTGCGGCCCGGTCATCGCCGGCAGCGGCTGGAAGAACGGAAACAATTGCACGGGCGCGGCCTTGGCCGGGCCGGCGAATGCGATTGCGGTCACAGCCACTGCACTGACAGCAACGGCGCGCGAGAACGTCTTGAACGTGTCCAGATTGAACATTGGTCGCCCCTGTTTGCGTGGTGTTTCTTGGTCACCCCGGCACCGTTTCGGTGCTCCGTTGCCCAATTCACTAGCGGCAAAAAGTTTCGGGACGTTTGCTCGGAAAACCGAAAACGGTTTCGTCGCGGCAAGGATTGTTTCATGACAGTTTCGTGGCCCGGCGAAGCCGTTAACGAACAAAACAGCGCGCCGACACTTATGTGACGTCACACGCCTGAAATATCCGTGGTTGATGGTCCTAAGCCGAGAATCATCAAACTCTCGGGATTTCCCCATGCGGGTATTAATCGCGACTGACGCCTGGCATCCGCAGGTCAACGGTGTGGTCCGGACGCTGACCTCGCTGGCGGCCGCCGCCAAAGCCCTCGATGTCGAGATCGACTTCCTGACGCCCGATGGCTTCAGGTCGTGGCCGCTGCCGACCTATCCGGGCCTGCGCGTGGCGCTGCCGACGGGTAAGGAGATCGCGCGGCGGATCGAGAAGGCCGCGCCCGAAGCGCTGCATATCGCAACCGAAGGCCCGATCGGCTGGGCCGCGCGCGCCTATTGCCGCCGCAACGGCCTCGCCTTCACCACGTCCTACACGACGCGCTTTCCGGAATACGTCTCGGTGCGGACCGGCATTCCCGATGCCGTCGGCTATGCCGTGCTGCGCCACTTCCACGATGCCGCCGCCATGACCATGGTGGCGACGCCGTCGCTGCGGCAGGAGCTCTCCGGGCGCGGCTTCAAGCGGCTCGGCTTCTGGGGGCGCGGCGTCAACACCGAGCTGTTCCATCCGGGCGCTCCGGCAAGGCTCGATCTGCCGGGCCCGATCTTCATGACCATGGGCCGCGTCGCGGTGGAGAAGAATCTCGAAGCGTTCCTCGCGCTCGATCTGCCCGGCACCAAGGTCGTTGTCGGCGACGGTCCGCAGAAGGCGGCGCTTGAGAGGAAATATCCGGAGGTCGTCTTCCTCGGCGAAAAGAAGGGCGCGGATCTGACCGCGCATCTCGCTGCCGCCGACGTCTTCGTGTTCCCCAGCCTCACCGACACGTTCGGTGTTGTGCAACTCGAAGCGCTCGCCTGCGGCACGCCGGTTGCGGCGTTTCCGGTGACGGGCCCGAAGGACGTCATTGCGGATCATCCCATCGGCGCGATCGACAACGATCTGCGCGCCGCCAGCCTGCGCGCGATCACCATGTCGCGCGAGACCTGCCGCAACTTCGCGCTGGAGCGTTCCTGGGAGAACAGCGCGCGCCAGTTCGTCGGAAACCTCACGTCGCTTCAGCCCAGCCGCATCCTGCGCGCATCGCCGGTCATGGCGCGGCGGCCGGTGCGCGGCTGATCCTTCCTTTGACCCACAGCGAGAACCTCATCGATGGCTAAGATCATGAACCTTGACGGCACCCAGCAGCTGGACCTCACTCGTGGCACGGTCGAGCAGGCTTATGATCGCTGGGCGCCGGTCTACGACCTCGTGTTCGGCGGTGTGTTCGCGAAGGGCCGTCAGGCCGCGATCGCGGCCACCAACAAGATCGGTGGTCGTGTGCTCGAGGTCGGCGTCGGCACCGGCATCTCGCTGCCGCTCTATGCCCCGAACCTGCGCATCTTCGGCACCGATATTTCGGAAGCGATGCTCGACAAGGCGCGCCAGCGCGTCACCGAGGGCAATCTGAAGAATGTCGAGGGCCTCGCGGTGATGGACGCCGAGAAGCTCGAATTTCCCGACAATTCCTTCGACGTCGTGATGGCGCAATATGTCGTCACCGCGGTGCCGAATCCGGAAGTCGCGCTCGACGAATTCGCCCGCGTGCTGCGTCCGGGCGGCGAGCTGATCATTCTCACCCGCGTCAGCGCCGACACCGGCATGCGCCGCTTCATCGAGCAGAAGCTCCAGCCGGTGGTGCGTCCGCTCGGCTTCCGCACTGCCGAGTTCGCCTGGTCGCGCTACGCCAAATGGCTCGCCGGCGCGGAGGGAATCGAGCTCGCCGAGCGCCGTTTGATTCCGCCGCTGGGTCATTTCTCGCTGGTGCGCTTCCGCAAGGTCGACGTCGCCAAGGCAGCTTGAGCCAGGCTGCGAGAGAGTGGCGGTTTCGATCCGCCGCTCACGCGTTCGCGTGCGTCATCGCGTCGCTGCACATCGTCATATGACAAAATGATGATGTCACACGACCTACATCGAATCTCTGTAAATCCCTTACCCGAAAGCATTTTGGGGAATAGCATGATCAAGAATTATCTCGAGCAGCTGCGAATCCAGCGCTGGGACGACCATCGCTACTATCACCACAGCCGCATCAATCAGAGCCTGCACTTCGTCAGCGCGTTGAGCTTTCTCTTCGCCTATGTCTGGCTGTTCGTCGATCCCATGCTCTCCGCGC
This sequence comes from Bradyrhizobium sp. LB11.1, assembly GCF_040549385.1. Taxonomy (NCBI): domain Bacteria; kingdom Pseudomonadati; phylum Pseudomonadota; class Alphaproteobacteria; order Hyphomicrobiales; family Nitrobacteraceae; genus Bradyrhizobium; species Bradyrhizobium sp. LB11.1. Next base: position 367,233 of record NZ_JBEPTH010000004.1, read on the forward strand.
TGGTCGGCTGGCTGGTCTCGATGACCTCGCGCCAGGCCGGTCACTTCTTCTTCGAGCCGCACGATTTCGACCACATCAACCAGGCGACCCACGAGTACAAGGAAGACATCAAGGTCGGCTACAACCTTCAGCGCAAGGTGGTGCTGATGGCGATCTGGGCGGCATCCCCGCTGGTGCTGTTCGTCGATCCCACACTGTTCGGCCTGTTCACGCCCTGGGCGAGCGCGACCGACTTCATGCGTCAGGTGGCGAAGATCTGGCTCGTGATCGGCGGCGGCGGTCTCCTGTTCCGCACCGTGCATCTGTTCTTCATCCGCGACGTCGAGACCGGCCTCGTCTGGATGACCAAGATCCTGACCGACCCGTTCCACGATCTGATGCTCTATCGTAACGCTCCGTTGGCGCTGATGCGCGGCGAGCTGATGGATCCCGGCCTGCACCTCAAGCCCGAGCATACGCTGGGCTTGATCTCCGGGCCCACGCTCGAAGAGCAGCGCGCCTGATACGGCCGTTGCCCAGATCGCGAATGTCTATGGTTTACGTCATGCCCGGGCTTGTCCCGGGCATCCACGTCTTGGGGGCTTCTTCTTCGCCTCTCCCCGCCTGCGGGGAGAGGCCGGAGCGCATCGCAGATGCGATCCGGGTGAGGGGGGCTCTCCGCGGGGGTATTGCTAGCGAGTTGTCCGCCAACTTTCACCGCGCACGCGGAGAGTCCCCCTCACCCCGACCCTCTCCCCGCAAGCGGGGCGAGGGAGAAGCGCGGACGGTGTTCGGGGAAAAGGCGGTGGCCTCAGCGCCCGAAGCGCCTGGCCAGCATCTCTTTCAGGATCTGCCGCTTGATGTTCTTGTTGGTGAGCACGCCGTCGTGCCACCAGAAGCCATCCGCCTTCATCTTCTCGGCCGCGCGGACGAAGCGGTCGGCGACTTCGCTGAAGTCGGCGTCGGTGTAGTTCAGGCTGAAGATCAGCCGTCCCGTGCCAACCCAGCTCAGCGACAGGCCTTCGGCGCGCAGGTAATATTGCAGCATCCAGTTGTAGCGGGACGGAGTGGTGTATTTCACCGTCCAGATCGACGAGAAGTTGGCGAACCGGACCGGCAGCTCGGCATCGGTCATCATCTGGTTGAGCTTTTGCGCGCGGCCGTTCCAGCTCGCATCCAGGCCGTCATAAATAGCGCGGAAGTTCGGGCTGGCGAGCCGGCTCAGGAACTCGTCCATCGCCGTCATGACATAGGGATGCGAGTTGAAGGTGCCGCGGGCGAAGCAGATGTCGGCGGGACGATCGTCTCGGAAACGGCGCATCAATTCGCGTCTGCCGCAGACCACGCCGACCGGCAGGCCGCCGGCGAGGCTCTTGCCGTAGGTCACCATGTCGGCCTTGACGCCGAAATATTCCTGCGCGCCGCCGGCGGCGAGGCGGAAGCCGACGAAGACTTCGTCGAAGATCAGCACGATGCCGCGCTCGGTGCAGACCTCGCGCAGCTTCTTCAGCCAGTCGGTGTAGGCCGCGCGATCGAAATTGCCGCCGCGCGAGGAATCGACCAGCGAGGAATCGCCAGGCGCGTTGCCGTTCGGATGCAGGCCCTGGAGCGGGTTGACCAGCACGCAGGCGATGTCCTTGCGCGTGCGCAAGACATGCAGCGTCTTCTCCGACATCTCGGAAAGTGTGTAGGTCTCGTGCGCGGCGATCGGGTTGCCGACGCCGGGCTGCACGTCGCCCCACCAGCCGTGATAGGCGCCGGCGAAACGAACCAGATGCGTGCGCTTGGTGTGATAACGCGCGAGCCGCACCGCCTGCATTACGGCTTCGGTGCCGGACATGTGGAACGAGACCTCGTCGAGGCCGGAGATCTGGCAGAGCCGCTGCACGTTCTCGAGGATGACGGGATGGTAGGGGCCGAGCACCGGACCGAGCGCATGCGCGCGCTTCTCGGAGCCCTCGATGCACTCCTTGTAGAAGTCGTTGCCGAAGATGTTGACGCCGTAGGACCCGGTGAGGTCGTAGGACGTGTTGCCGTCGACGTCCGTGACAGTGACGCCGCTCGACGATTCCATGAAGGTCGAGGTGCCCAGATGCTCGCGAACGAGACGCGAGAACGGGAATGGCACGCGGTAGGTTTCGGTGAAGTTGAGATCGGAAATCGTCTCCGCCGCTTCCTTCGTCATCGCGCGACCCTTGGGGTAGCGATCGGCGTAGATACGGGCGAGACGGAAGAAAGCGTCCTTGCGCTGCATCACCACATTGTCAGGCGCGCCGTCGCAGCCGAAATATTTGTCGCCCTCGAACTCGTAGAACGGGAGCAGCTTTGCTACCCGGCGCGACATCTTGGAGTGGCCGGCGAGCGAGCGGTGCTTGGCACGGGACAGCGCGATGCGCGCCTTGATCTTCGGGAAGGCGGCGGCAGCGGACGCTGCGGCGGCCACGGAAAATGAGAGAATCGGGAGTGTCGTTTCCATGACAACAAGCGCTAATACTGCGAGCTGACAGATTCATGACAGTCAAAGCCCTCATCGCTTCTTTCACCCAGCAGGAAGACCTCAACTTCCTGTTGACCAACCGCATCCCCCGCGCAGCGCTGACCCGCTTCATGGGCTGGTTCTCCAAGATCGAGAACCCGCTGGTGCGGGACGGCTCCATCGCGCTGTGGAAGCTGTTCTCCGACCTCGATCTGTCGGAGGCGAAGAAAGACCATTTCAGGAGTCTGCACGACTGCTTCACCCGGGAGCTCAAGCCGGGCCTGCGGCCGTTTGATCCGGATCCCTTGGTGGTTGCGAGCCCGTCGGACGGCATCGTCGGTGCCCACGGCCGGATTGCCGACACCGAGCTGTTCCAGGTCAAGGGCGCGCCCTATTCGCTGCTCGATTTGCTTGGCGATCCCGCGCTGGTCGAGCAGCACCGCAACGGGAGCTTCGTCACGCTGCGGCTGACTTCGAGCATGTATCACCGCTTCCACGCACCGTTTGATGCGCATATCGAGCGCGTCACGCTGATCCATGGCGACGTCTGGAACGTCAATCCGATCGCGCTGAAGCGGGTCGAGCGTCTGTTCTGCAAGAACGAGCGCGCGGTGATCCGCACGCATTTGTCGACCGGCGAGGCCGTGACGCTGGTGCCGGTCGCAGCGATCCTGGTCGCCAGCATCCGCCTGCACTTCCTCGACATGGTGCTGAACGCGCAGACCAAGGGGCCGGTTAATTTCCCCTGCGACGTCAACGTGACCAAGGGCGAGGAGCTCGGCTGGTTCGAGCACGGCTCGACCATCATCATCCTTGCACCCGGTGACTTTTCGTTCTGCGACGGCATTGCTGAGGGGACGCGCATCCGGGCCGGTCAAGCCTTACTTCGGCGGAACTAGTCTTCAATCCGCCGTGTCGGGCGCCTATATCGTCTGCGGGGACCAGTTGACGACACGACGGGAATTATGATGGCACGGGCGCCGGCGATGGCGGCGGGTGGTATTGTGCTGCGGCGTTGGGACACGCCGCTGTTTGCCATCGTACGTCAGCGCAAGCGCAATGAATGGGTTTTGCCCAAGGGCAAGGTCGACGACGGTGAGACTCCGGAGGAGGCCGCACACCGCGAGGTGCTGGAGGAGACCGGCCACGACGTCATCGTGCACGAGTTTCTGGGCACGATCGCCTACCAGTCCGGCGGCCCTATCAAGATCGTGCATTTCTGGCGCATGGAGGCCGGGGGCGATCCCGTTCGCAAGCTGATGAACGACATCAAGGCGGTCGATTGGCTGACGCTGGACGACGCGCTCGCACGCCTGTCGCGCGAATATGAGCGCGCTTTCCTCACCCAGGTTGGCCCGATCGCGATTGCCGCGGCAGGCCTCGCATCGTCACCCGGGCCGGAGCCGGCGCTGGCCGCCGACGATGTCGATGCGGCCTTGCAGACTCTGACACCGGCTGAGGTCGCTTCCGTCGACGAGCTGCCGCACGGCTTGCTGCAGAAGGTGCGGGCCTGGTTGCGCGGCGAGGCGTAGGCGCTCCGCGGGCCCGGAATCGTAGGGTGGGCAAAGCGCAGCGTGCCCACGATACCGATGACGTGGGCACGGCGCTAACGCGCCTTTGCCCACCCTACGATACTGTCATCGTTGAGGGACTCTGGATCGCTTCACTTCCGCCGTCGCTCTTCGAGCTATGGCGGACAAGCCGCTCGCAATGACGGAGGAGGGAGCGAGCCGAGCCCTCCCATCTATCGCCTCTTCTTTTCCTTCGGCGCCGGAGCGGGCGCAGTTCTGCGCGGCGCGGTTGGGCGTTGCGCGGCGGGCAGGTGCTGCTGCAGGCCGGGCTGGCGTGGTGCGGCGCCTTGTTGCGGCTGGGCGGCTGGCTGTGTGCCGGGCTGCAATCCGGTGCGCGGCGTTTGCAGTTGTGGCGTCGTGCCCGGCCGAGGCCCGACCGCGCCGGGCGCTTGCGGAGATTGTCCGCTGCGCTGTGGCCGCGTTTGTGGCGCGACGCCGGTCTGCGTGCCTTGTCCGGTGCGCGGCTGTCCCATGCCTGGCTGCGCGGCGCCGCCTTGACCTTGCCGCCGCGGCTGTTGCGTTCCCTGGCGGTTCGGCGCACCCGGCTGCGGCTGACCCGGACGGATCTGACCCGGCTGGCCGTTCGGTCGCTGCGGCTGTTGGCCTGGCGCCGTGTTCGGACGCAGTTGCTGTTGCTGCTGCGGCTGCGCCGGCCGCGGAATCCGGCTGATCGCGGCCGGATTGGCGCGGCGGAAGTCGCGCTGCTCGGTGACGATCTGGCGGCCGGTGGTCTGGGCCGCGTGCACCTGGCTGACGAAGCCGCGGTCGCGCGCAATCTGCTGCGGCGGGATCGTGATCGGCACCGCGGCAAAGCGCATGCCGCCCGGGCCGGCCGCACCGGGCCGGATCGCAAACCCGCTCGATCCTTGCGTCAGTGCGCCAAGGCGCGTGCCGCTGGCGCGGTCGTTGACCTCGATATGCCCAACCCGGCCATCGGCGTCGGGATAGAGCTTGATGTTGACGTTGTTGGCGCTGGTCGCGGCCGCGCCCTCGGGCACGTCGACGACGCCGGTGGTGCCGCGAATGCCGAGCGTCGCGGTCGGGGTTGCGATCTTCATGTCGCCGGTCTTCGCCACCGCAGCCGCGACGAAGGCGACCGTGCCCTTGCCGATGTCGAAGATCGCCGAGTTCTGCTTGCCGCCGTCCTCATAGACGTAATTGTCGATGGTGATCTTGGCGCTGGCGGAGAGATTGAATGTGGTGGCGTCGTTGAAGGTGATGCCGAGCGACGAGTTCGACGACGTCTGCACGACGTCGTTGAGATAGATGTCGTCGCGCACTTTCAGCGGATAGGAATTCCTGTCGCGGATCACGGTCGCGATTCCCGTCACGGTCGCGACGTTGCCGATCGGCTCCACGGCGGCGGGCTGCGCATCGGCCGCCGGCGCAGGTGAGCCCGATGGGTTCGGAGAGGGCGCGGCCGCCGGCTGTGCCTGCGGCTGCGCTTGCGCGAGCTCGATCGCGTTGGACGCGCACGCGTGGTCCGCGCCGGCGAGCGGCAGCGCAAGCAGCGGCAAAGCAAACACGACGCGGCGCCAAGCCACCATCAATGCCACGAATGAGGTCCCGGTGAGAAACACGAGGCGAGATCGGCCGATATCAGCCGGAGCTGGCTGAATGGCGGATGAACGTCTGTCGCATGGGACGGGCGAATGTTCAAACGCCACGTCCCGGTGTCCAGGGACGTGGCGCCATCCTGAGAACAAGAACGTTTGCCAGCGGCGAGGCCGTCGGCGTCAGCTCACCCGCTTCCAGATCTGGCCGCCGCAGAACATGCCGCCGAAGGCGCAGCCCTGCACGCGCATCGCGTTCGGGCCCTTCATGGCGATCGTCGAGTCGTAGTTGCGGCCGGAGTCGGGATCGTGGATGCGGCCGCTCCACTTGGCGCCGTCGGGCTTCATGTTGATCAGGATGCGCTCATTGCTCTTCTCGGCGAAGCCGCAGAGATTAGTGCCGCACTGCTCGACGCGCACATTGCCCTTGTTCTCTTCGGTCGCCCACACGCCGAGCGGCGTGTTCGCGCAGCGCGCGCGAGAAGGACGACGGTTCTCCGGATCCCGACAACCCCGGTCTTGTCTGCCACGACTTCAAGATCGGCGGCATCACTGGATCGGACTTCTCGAATTTCCGATGCCGCTCCCTTATTACCGGTCGGGTGCTCGATGCACGGCCGGTATGGTTAAAGAACACTGAAATCGATGCGCTAAAGAGTCCTTAAGTAAATTCGCCGAACGTGCGCGCATGACGCGCGGAGTTCGTTTGTATCTCGTCGGCTCCATCGTCCTCGTTTCTCTCGCGGGTTGCGGACGCGGCTTGTTCCAGGCCGAACGCGAACCGTGGCGGGCCGAGGCAGAAGCGGCGTGCCTGAAATCGGGCGCCGTGAAGGAGAGTTCCGACATCGTCCGGATCGAGCCGATCTCCGGCCCCGGCATGTGTGGCGCCGAGTTTCCGCTGAAGGTCGCCGCCATCGGCGAAGGCTCGAGCAGCTACGGTTTCGCCGATGAGGATCTGCGCCCGCCCGGGAGCATCGGCAATCAGCCGCGCTGGCCCGTGAAGCAGCCGCAATCGAATTATCCGACTTCCGGCTATCCGCAGCGGTCGAACTATCCCGAGAGCGCGGTGCGCCAGCCCTCCGGCTATGGCGCGTCCTCCGGCCCGGTGTCGCTCAGCGCGCCTGGCGTGGCGCCGCAGGAAGACGAGATCGACCTGCCGCCCGAAGGCACCGACGCTGCGGGCGCCGCGCGTTACATGAATGCACCGAGCTATCCGGCGCGACAGCCGGCGCCTTACTCGCAAGCGCCGACACAACAGGCGCTGCCGCGTCTTGGTCCGGCACAAGGCAATCCCGTCAGCGCTGTCGGTCCGGTCGCGGTGAAGCCGGCTGCGACGCTGGCTTGTCCGATCGTCTCCGAACTCGACCGCTGGTTCGCCGACAGCGTGCAGCCGTCGGCGATGCGCTGGTTCGGCGCCCGCGTGGTCGAGATCAAGCAGATCTCCGCCTATTCCTGCCGCGGCATGAACGGCAACCCGCACGCCCATATTTCCGAGCACGCCTTCGGCAACGCGCTCGATGTCGCCGCCTTCGTGCTCGCCGATGGCCGCCGCATCAGCGTGAAGGACGGCTGGCGCGGCATGCCGGAAGAGCAGGGGTTTCTGCGCGACGTCCAGTCGGGCGCGTGCGCGCATTTCACCACCGTGCTCGCGCCGGGCTCGAACGTCTATCATTACGATCACATCCACGTCGACCTGATGCGCCGCGCCAGCCGCCGCCTGATCTGCCAGCCGGCCGCAGTCTCCGGCGAAGAGGTCGCCGCGCGGGCGGGCGGGCGTAGTCCTTATGCGAACAACCGCGATGCTTCCGTTACGGGCTCGCTCGGTGCACGCAAGAGCAAGCACGAGAAGATCAACGAGGAAGACGCGTTCTCGGACGACTAGACGGACACAATCCAAAATGCCCGCCGAATGAGAATGATCGCTCCGCGGCCGGCTTCCTGAAGCCGGCCGAGTTCGATGAGGCCGCTGACCAGCTTGTCGCAGGGCCACATCTCAGCGTCCGTAGTTGGGAGCGCGCCGCAGACACGCATCGTCCGCGAAGCCGAGGCGGTGCTGGCGCGCAATCGACTGGGCGACGTTCTCTTCGTCAGCCACGGCGCCGTCGGTGATCAGGACCCGAGTTTTGCGCCGTCCGTCGACGGCGCTGGCGCCAGCCCCATGCACAGCTGCACTTCGGCCGGGACGTTGTAGGTCCGCATGATATGGCGGGTGTCGCGCAGGCCGGTCGCCTCGCGTTGCACCACGAACATCCAGAGTGCCTGTCCCGCTGCCGTCACCAGCTTGCGCCTGGCGGGCTGCATCGCGGCCGGCGTCTCCGGGAGCGCATGGGCGGCGTCGAACGCGCGCAATTGCGCAAGCGTCTGTTCGAGCGTGCGGCCCATCCGTCCAAGCGCCGAGGCCTGTTCCTGGACGATCTCATAGTGAAGGATATCGACCGGCGGGCGAAGATCAGGGGACATGGTACTTAATATAGTGCCGCGCGCCCCGCATGCGCAACGCGCGAACCGCTGCCGTTACTTCGCCTTGTAGGCGGCCAGGAACATCCGCGTCGCACTGTCGATCACTTCGCTCATGCGCTCTTCCGACGGCGGCGGCGCGGCCTGGAAGACGAAAGGCAGGAAGAGCGAGGCCTTGCACAGCTCCATGAACTGCGAGGCAGCAAGGTCGCAATCGTCGATCGCGAGATCGCCGGGAGCGACATGGGCTTTGAGATATTCGGACAACCGGCTGATGGTCTTGTCCAGCACGCGAAAATAATAGCGGCGGCCGACGTCGGGCATCCGCTCGGCGATCGCCATCACGGTGCGGATCGCCGATCCGCCGCCGGGCCGGCAGAGCAGATGAAGATAGGCCGCGCCGAAATCCCTCAGCGTGGTCTCGGCATCGCGCGCGGGGTCGAAATTGAACACAACCTGGCCGTGCTGGAGCGCTTCTTCCTCGAGGATGGCTTCGAACAGCGCGGACTTGTCGGCGAAGTAGACGTAGAGCGTGCCCTTGGAGACGCCGGCCGCGCGCGCGATCTCGCCCATGCTGGCGCCGTCAAAACCCAAATCCATGAATACCTTACGGGCGCCGTCCAGAATCTGGCGCCGCTTCGAGCTGTCCTCGTCCGGGAATGCGTGCAATTGTTCGCGGTTGGGTGCAACCATTGGTTTAGGGTCTCGGAAGGTTTTGGACCGGGGCTTGGACCATGAAACGTAAGTAAAGGATTCGGGCCAGTAGGGTCCCGCCCGGAATATTAAGTACATTGACCGAACCGTTCGGTCAATGGTATTTGGAATGGGCGAGCGGGAAAGCGGCCGTGCGACGGCTGCCCCGGATCGCGTTTTTTGTTGGGGAGGCCTTTATGGCCACATCGAGAGATCAGGCTGCGCGCGTGCTTCGCCAGGAAGCTGGGGAGACGGCGAGCGGTGAAGCTGCGACAGGGACATCCGCAGTCCTCGCCGATCAGTTGCGGTCTCATGTGGCCGAAGAAACCAAGCGCCGCACCAATGAGGTGCCGGAGAAGCCCGTGACCGACCAGCCGGCCTCGACCGTCCCCGCCGCTGCCGCGCCGAAATCCGGCAAACGCAAGTTTATCATGATGGGCGTCGGCGTGGTGCTGGCGCTCGCGGCGGCAAGCTATGCCGGCTACTACACGCTGGTCGGCCGCTTCTTCGTTTCCACCGACGATGCCTATGTCCGCGCCAACAACACCATGCTGGGCGCCCGCGTTTCCGGCCATATCTCGTCGATCCTGGCCAGAGACAATACGCTGGTGCATGCCGGCGACACCGTGCTGCGCATCGACGACGGCGACTACAAGATCGCCGTCGACGCGGCCGCGACCCGGATCGCGACCCAGCAGGCTACCATCGACCGCATCGGCCGCCAGATCGCGGCGCTCGACAGCCAGGTCGCGCAGGCCAAGGCGCAGCTCGTCTCTGCCGAGGCGGGCCTCAAGCGCGCCGATCTCGACTATGAGCGTCAGCAGGCGTTGAGCAGCAAGGGCTTTGCCTCGCGCGCCACGTTCGAAACTTCGGAAGCCAGTCGTGACCAGGGCGCCGCCGCGGTCAAGGCCGCGCAGGCCGCCTACGACGTCGCGATCAGCAATGTCGATGTCGCCAAGGCGCAGCAGGCCGAAGCCCAGGCGCAGCTCGCCGAGCTCAAGACCGCGCTCGCCAAGGCCGAGCGCGATCTCGCCTTCACCGCAGTGCGCGCACCGGTCGATGGAATCTTCTCCAACCGTCTCGTCAGCGCTGGCGACTTCGTTGCCGTCGGCCAGCGCCTCGGCAACGTCGTGCCGCTCGACGACGTCTATATCGACGCCAATTTCAAGGAGACCCAACTCAAGCGCATCCGTCCCGGTCAGCCGGTGACGATCAAGGTCGATGCCTACGGCATGCGCAAGTTCAGCGGTCTCGTCGACAGCATCGCGGCGGGCTCGGGCTCGGTGTTCACGCTGCTGCCGCCCGACAACGCCACCGGCAACTTCACCAAGATCGTGCAGCGCGTCCCGGTCCGCATCCGCGTGCCGAAGGCGGTTGCCAGGCAGAACCTGCTCCGCGCCGGCATGTCGGTCTATGCGACCGTCGACACCAACAAGGGTGCCGCCGATGCCGATAGCGAGATTGATCTCGACGATTCCACCATGATCCATCCGCAGTAAGCGCGCGACCGGCGCTGCGAGGTCAGACCATGGCGACCGCCACGACTGCTTCACCTGCCATGATGGCGGCCGCCGCTTCGGATCGCATCGCGCCGAAGCGGCTGATCGCCTTCATCATCATGGTGTTCGGGATGTTCATGTCGATCCTGGACATCCAGATCGTCTCGGCATCGCTGAGCGAGATCCAGGCCGGCCTGTCGGCGAGCTCGAGCGAGGTCTCCTGGGTCCAGACCGCCTATCTGATCGCTGAAGTGATCGCGATCCCGCTGTCGGGATTCCTGTCGCGCGCCCTCGGCACGCGGATGCTGTTCGCGATCTCGGCGGCCGGCTTTACGGTGTCGAGCCTGCTCTGCGGCTTCGCCACGACCGTCGAGGAGATGATCCTCTGGCGCGCGCTTCAGGGCTTTCTCGGCGCCGGCATGATCCCGACGGTGTTTGCCTCGGCCTACACCGTGTTTCCGCGCTCGAAATTCCACATCGTCGGTCCGATTATCGGGCTGGTCGCGACGCTGGCCCCGACCATTGGCCCGACCGTCGGCGGCTACATCACCGATCTGATGTCGTGGAATTGGCTGTTCTTCATCAACGTCGTACCCGGCATCGGCATCACCTTGGGAGTGCTCGCGCTGGTCGATTTCGACGAGCCGCATTTCGAGCTGCTCAACCGCTTCGACTGGTGGGGCCTGATCTTCATGGCCGGCTTCCTCGGCACGCTGGAATATGTGCTGGAAGAAGGCCCGCAATATGAATGGCTGCAGGACACGACAGTGGCGATCTGCGCCTGGATCGGCGTCGTCTCGGCGATTGCCTTCTTCGTGCGCGTCTTCACGGCGGAGGAGCCGATCGTCAATCTGCGTGCTTTCACCAACCGCAATTTCGCGGTCGGCTCTACGCTGCAATTCTGCATCGGCATCGGCCTCTACGGCCTGACCTACATCTATCCGCGCTATCTCGCCGAGGTGCGCGGTTACAGCGCGCTGATGATCGGCGAGACCATGTTCGTCTCGGGCATCACCATGTTCCTGGTCGCCCCGCTGGTGGGCCGGCTGATGGCGAGCCTCGACATGCGCTACATGATCGCGTTCGGCCTGATCGTGTTCGCGATCGGCTCCTACCAGATGACCTGGATCACGCGCGATTTCGATTTCTACGAGCTGCTCGTGCCGCAGATCCTGCGCGGCATCGGCATGATGTTCGCGATGGTGCCGACCAACAACATCGCGCTCGGCACGCTGCCGCCTGACAAGGTGAAGAATGCCTCCGGCCTGTTCAACCTGATGCGCAATCTCGGCGGCGCGGTCGGGCTTGCCGTCATCAACACCGTGCTCAACGACCGCACCGACCTGCACATCGCGCGCCTCCAGGATCGCGTGACCTGGGGCAACACGACCGCGACCGAAACCCTGACCATGCTCCAGCAGAAGTTCCAGGGCCTCGGCGACTCGACGCTGATGGCGCTGAAGCAGCTCAATCAGATCGTGCACCGCCAGGCCGTGGTGATGAGCTTCGGCGACGCGTTCTTCATTCTGACCCTGTTCTATCTGAGCCTCAGTGTGCTGGTCACACTGCTGAACAGGCCGGCCTCGCCGTTTGGCGGCGGTGGCGACGCGCATTAGGCGGGCCACAAGCGCGGCATCGTCGCCCGGCTCGACCGGGCGACCGCGCACCAAAATGCAACACTCGTGCGTGATCTCGCGCGGGGCCCGTTGCAAATTACGAATCACACATCTATAAAGCGCACCTCATTCAATCGAACCGGGGAGGGATTTGCATGATTTCGTCGTATTCGCAGATCGTGTTTCCGCGCTCGATGACGGTCTGGCTCGGTACGTCTTCGGCCTGTTAGAGGCCGCTTCCGCCAGCTTCGATTGGGCCAGGGTTTCGACCAAACGCCCCGATCGCTTCGCTTCCCAAGTCAAATTCAGTTTTAAGTGACGCCGTCTCGGCCCTTTCGGCCGGCCTGCGTCCATCGATGGAGCCGGCCCGCGGCAAAGCGGCCGGATGACGCCATGACCGCATTGTCAAAAAAGCCCGCGGCTATTCGCGTGGTGCTGCCCTTCGTTTTCCGCCACTGGGTGAAGCAGCCGGGGCGCACGATCGCCATGGCTGGCAGCCTGTTAGGCGCGACCGTCGCAGATCTGTTCATGCCGGTGTTTTCCGGACATTTGATTGACGCGCTGACGCGCGGCCCGTCCGATGCCGATGCGCGCCACGCCGCGCTGGTGGCGTTCGCAGGCATCGTCGCGCTCGGCGCGGCCTCGATTGTGTTGCGCCTGACCGGCCTCCAGATCATCGTGCCGTTCACGCTGAAGATCATGTCCGACGTCGCGCAGGACGCCTTCCTTCGCGTGCAGCGCTTCTCGACCGACTGGCATGCGAACTCCTTCGCCGGCTCAACGGTGCGCAAGATCACGCGCGGCATGTGGGCGCTCGATTTGTTGAACGACACCATCCTGCTGGCGCTGCTGCCGTCGCTGGTCGTGCTGATCGGGTCGATGATCCTGCTCGGCGTGCACTGGGCCTCGCTCGGCGTGGTGATCGCGCTCGGCGCGCTCGCCTATGTCGTCATGATGGTGCTGTTCTCGACGCGCTACATCGCCCCCGCCGCGCGTATCTCCAATGCCTGGGACACCAAGGTCGGGGGCACGCTGGCGGATGCGCTGACATGCAATGCGGTGGTGAAATCCTTCGGCGCGGAAGCGCGTGAGGATGCGCGGCTTGACCGCGTCATCAGGCGCTGGCGCGTGCGAGCGCGGCGGACCTGGCTTCGTTACAATTACACGGCCATGGCGCAGTTCTCGCTGCTGCTATGCCTGCGCGGGTCCGTGATCGGCGGGGCGGTGCTGCTGTGGATGTACGGGCATGCCTCGCCGGGCGACGTCACCTATGTGCTGACGAGCTATTACGTCATCCACGCGTACTTGCGTGACGTCGGCATGCACATCAACAACCTGCAGCGCTCCGTCAACGACATGGAGGAGCTGGTTGCGATCCATGACGAGCCGATCGGCATCGCCGATGCTGCCGACGCGCGGCCGATCGTGATCGAGGATGGTGAGATCGTGTTCGACGACGTCACCTTCCTCTATGGCGGCCATCGCGCGCCGCTGTACGACGGGTTGTCGGTCAAGATCCGCGCCGGCGAGCGTGTCGGTCTCGTCGGCCGCTCCGGCTCCGGCAAGACGACCTTCGTCAAGCTGGTGCAGCGGCTCTACGACGTCACCGGGGGCCGTGTGCTGATCGACGGACAGGATATTGCGAAGGCGGCGCAGCAATCGCTGCGCAGCCAGATCGCGATCGTGCAGCAGGATCCGATCCTGTTTCACCGCTCGCTCGCCGAGAACATCGCCTATGGCCGGCCCGGCGCCAGCCTCGAGGCGATCGAGCAGGCAGCGCGGCTGGCGAATGCGCACGACTTCATCCTGCGCCTGCCGAAGGGCTACGGCACGCTGGTCGGCGAGCGCGGCGTCAAACTGTCAGGCGGCGAGCGGCAGCGCGTGGCGCTGGCGCGCGCCTTCCTGGCGGACGCGCCGGTGCTGATCCTGGACGAGGCGACGTCGAGCCTCGATTCGGAATCGGAGGCGCTGATCCAGCAGGCGATGGAGCGGTTGATGAAGGGCCGCACCTCGATCGTGATTGCGCACCGTCTGTCGACGGTGCGCAGCCTCGATCGCATCCTGGTGTTCGACCGCGGGGAGATCGTCGAGCAGGGCACGCATGTCGTGCTCGCGGGCAGGCCCGGCGGCATCTATCGCAGCCTGTTCGAGCGCCAGGTGGTGGAACTCGGGCATATCGCGGCAGCGGAATGAGACGCGCGGCGGCGGGGCGAAAGCCCCGCGGTCACGCCGTCAAGGATGGAATGAGATGAAGGACCTGACACGCGGCTCCATCGTGAGCCACATCCTGAGCATGGCGCCACCGATCGTGGTCGGCATGATCACGATCATGATCTGTCAGCTGGTCGACCTGTACTTCGTGTCCGGGCTCGGCGATGCCGCTGTTGCGGGCGTCGCCGCAGCAGGCAACGCTGGGTTTCTCGTCAACGCGCTGATGCAGATGCTCGGCGTCGGCACGGTTGCGCTGATCGCGCACGCCGTCGGCCGCAAGGATCGCGACGATGCCAATCTGGTCTTCAACCAGTCGGCCGTCCTGTCGGTGCTGTTCGGTCTGTTGACGCTGCTCGGCGGCTTCGCGCTGGCGCGCCCCTATATGCGGGCGATTGCCGCCGACGAGGCCACCATCGAGGCCGGTACCACCTATTTTCTCTGGTTCATGCCGGCACTGGCGCTGCAATTCGTCACGCAGGTGATGGCGGCCGCGCTGCGCGCCACCGGCATCGTGCGGCCGAGCATGCTGGTGCAGGTGGTTGCCGTACTCATCAATATTGCGCTGGCGCCGGTCCTGATCTCGGGCTGGGGCACCGGACACGCGTTCGGTGTTGCCGGAGCGGGCCTCGCAAGCTCGATCGCCGTCTTCATCGGCGTGCTGATGCTGCTCGCCTATTTCCGCAAGTTGGAGCGCTACGTCGCCTTCCATCCCGCGCAATGGCGTCCGCAACTGCGGCAATGGAGAAGGATCCTTAATGTCGGCCTGCCCGCGGGTGGCGAGTTCGTGATGATCTTCATCTTCATGGCAGCGATCTATTACGTGCTGCGCGATCTCGGCCCGGCGGCCCAGGCGGGCTTTGGCATCGGGACGCGCGTCGTGGGCTTGATCCAGATGCCGGCCCTGGCCGTCTCGCTCGCGGCGGGGCCGATCGTCGGTCAGAATTTCGGTGCGGGTAATTTCGAGCGGGTGCGGGAGACCTTCGTCAAGGCGGCGCTGATCGCAACCGCCGTGATGATCGCGCTCACGATTTTCGTGCAGCTCGAGCCCGGATGGTTGCTTGCCGGCTTCTCCAATGATCCGGAGACGATGAGGGTCGCGTTGCTGTTTCTGAAGATGATCTCGCTGAACATGGTGGCGCAGGGATTGATCTTCACCTGCTCCAGCATGTTCCAGGGGCTCGGCAACACCAGGCCGGTGTTGTGGAGCTCGGCGACGCGGGTTCTCACCTATTCCGTGCCCGCGATCTGGCTGTCGACGCGGCCCGGGTTTCAGATCGAGTACGTCTGGTATCTCTCGAATGCCGCGACAACGCTGCAGGCTGTCCAGAGCCTGTGGTTGCTGCGCCGCCAGTTCAGGAAGCGGCTGGTGCCACGCCTGCAGCCGGATGCTCCGAAGCAGTCGGCGCCTGAGCCCGTTGCGCCTTCGCTGCGCGAGCCCGCGTAGCAAGGACCGAACGCTTGTCGCCCCCCCCGGCTCGGCAGCTTGCCGGGCCGTGGGATGGCGGATGCTCTGGGAGAATGTGCAGCGGTTTTCTCTCGCGACAACGCGGAACGCGTTTGTGCGGAGATCATGCTCAAAAAGCTAGAACGAGCCGATGCTGTTCCAGAGGAGGGTGAGGCCGGACAGGAACAACAGCCCCAGCACGACATCGCCAAAATGCTTGTCGCTGAGCGCGTGATAGACGCGCGCGCCGGCCCATGCGCCGATCAGCGTGCCCGGAAAGGCAACGAGCGCGAGCCAGACCACTTTCAGCTCGACGAGGCCTGACGCCGTCTGCAACGCCAGAGCCGCGGCGAGCACGGTGAAATTGAACAGCTGGAAGATGCCGCGCCGCTCGTGTTTGTTCCAGCCGCGGATGTTGGCCCACAGGATCGGCAGCGGCCCGGACAAACCCGCGAGTCCGCCCAGAATGCCGCCGGCAAAGCCGATCGCGCCGTCCGCGATGCGGCCGCCGAAGGCGATGGCGAATTGCTTCTTGTTGAGATACAGCGCGCTCGAGAAGATCAGCAGCAGCACGCCGACGCTCAGCTTGAACACTTTTGGATCGGCGGAGGCGACCAGCATGGTCCCGAGCGGTACGCCGATCAGCCCGCCGATCAGGAACGGCCACACCAGCGACAGGTCAAAGCTCTTCCACATCGAGGGCAGCGTCGAGGTCTGCGCGATCACCGAGCAGATCAGCACCAGGGGCACCGCGAGCGAGGGCGGCAGCACGTAGAGCCAGATGCCGAGCGCCATCAGCGCGGTACCGAATCCCGCCAGCCCCGAGACGAAGCCGCCGGCCAGCGCGCCGAACAGGAGCAGCGCGTAAGTGAGCGTTTCCACCAATAATCCCTGCCGTTGCGGGCGATTCCGAAGCCGTGACCGCCTCATGGCGCATAGCACAGATGCGGCGCCGGAGGTCAATTTCGGAGAAAGTTTGCTACACGATCTGCCTGGTATCGGCGGGCTTGTGCAGCGCGCCGACGAGGATGCGCAACGCCTCGGTCAATTCCGATCTGTTGCGCGCCGCGCCGAGTGAAACGCGCGCCGCATGCGGCGAGGTTCCGCCGACGGTGAAGGCGTCGCCGGCAACGATCGCGAGTCCATTTCGCAGCAGATGCGCGGCGACGTCCGGTCGCCCCTCCGGCAGTCGCAGCCACAAATGATGTGCGGCGGGCTTCGCCTGAAACTGAAACTCCTTCAATGCGCGCTGCGCCAGCTGCTGGCGGCCGACGGCCTCGTTGCGGATCGCGGTGATGATGCGGTCGGCGACACCGGTCTCGAGCCAGTGCGTCACCAGCGCGACCATCAGCGGCGCCGGCATCTGCACGGTGGCCTGCAATGCGCTCCGCATCTCCTGTTGGGTCACGCTGTCGGGCGTCAGCAAATAGGCCACCCGCAGTGCCGGCGCGATGCATTTTGACAGTGTGGTCGCCAGATACGTCCGCTCCGGGATGAGGTTGGCGATCGGCGATGCCGTTCGGTCGAGCAATCCGTAAGCGTCGTCCTCGATCAGGATCGTGTCGGCATCGCCGATGATCTTGGCGATCGCACTGCGCCGCTCGGGGGAGAGCGTTGCGGTGGTTGGATTGTGCAGCGTCGGAATGAGATAGACGGCTTTCGGCCTGTGCGTGCGGCAGGCCTTCGCCAGCGCATCGGGCAGGATGCCGGCGTCGTCCATGGCGACGCCGACGAGCTTGACGCCGAGTTGTGCTGCTGCGGCCTTGATGCCGGGGAAAGTGATGGCTTCCGTCAGCACGACATCGCCCGGCCGGGCGAGATGGGCGAGCAGGTTGAACAGGATCGTCTGCGCGCCGGGAAAGATCACGAGCTTGTCGGCATGTGCATGCGGAACACGCGTACGCATCCAGCGCGCGCCGACCTCGCGCTCATGCGCGCTGCCGCCGGGTGGCTGGTAGTTCAGGAATGCGGTCAGGCCCGATTGGGCGCGAATGGCTTCCATTCCGGCCATGATGCGCTCGTCGAGTTGCGCCTCGAGCGGATGCGGCGGCACGTTCATCGAGAGGTCGATCGCGACCGGATGCGGCAGGTCGACCGTGCGGCGTGCGCTGGTCTCCGACACGAATGATCCCTGTCCGACGCGGGCCTCCATGATGCCGCGGCGCCGCGCCTCGGTGTAGGCGCGCGTCACGGTGGTCAGGTCGACGCCGAGCGCCTTAGCCAATGCGCGCTGCGTCGGCAATTGCTGTCCCCGCACCAGCCGGCCAGCAGCGATGTCGGCCTCCATGGCCTCGACGATGCGCTGATAGCGCGGTCCGCTCAGCTCCGAGATTGTAGGGGACCAATCCATGCAATTTAGGCCATATCCTTTGAATGTATGGATTTAGGATATTATTGTATGGATCAACGAAATGGAAGAGGTGTCGTCATGGCGACCGGTTCGATCTCTCTGGCAAAGGCGATGTGGCGCGGCTTCCGGGGCAAGTGCCCGAACTGCGGCGAAGGGCACATGTTCGGGCGCTTCCTGAAGGTGGCAGTCAGCTGCGACCATTGCGGCGAGGATCTGTCTCACCAGCGCGCCGACGACTTCCCGGCCTATCTCGTCATGGTCGTCGTCGGCCATCTCGTGGTGCCGGCGATCCTCGCCATCGAGACCGCTTATGCCCCGCCGGTCTGGCTGCAACTTGCGGTGTGGCTGCCGGTGACGTTGTTTGCTTCGCTCGCGTTGCTGCAACCGACCAAGGGCGCCATCGTCGGGCTGCAATGGAAGATCGGGATGCATGGCTTTGAGGCGAGCAAGCTACGGCGTGAGGCCGGCCAGCTTGCGCCAGTGCTGGTGAAGGCGCCGCGCGCGGCCTGAGGCCCGGCGGCGTTTACATCGCGCTTCCGCCCGCTACACTCCATCGTATCAAAACAAGAACGATGGAAACGCCGATGGCCGCACGCGCGAAAACTTTCCTGCTCTGTCACGGCGCGTGGTCCGGCGGATGGTCTTGGCGGAAGATGCATCCGCTGATGGCGCAGGCCGGCCACCGCCTTGTCGCGCCAACCTACACCGGGCTCGGCGAGCGTTCGCATCTCGCCAGTCCCGCGGTCGATCTCGAGACGCATATCCAGGACATCCTCAACGTCATCACGTTCGAGGACCTCAGCGACATCGTGCTGCTCGGCCACAGCTATGGCGGCATGGTCGCAACCGGCGTTGCCGACCGCGCGCGCGAGCGCGTGACGCAATTGATCTATCTCGACGCCTTCGTGCCGCGTGACGGCCAGTCGCTGTTTGATCTCAACGAAGGGGGCCGCGAACCGATGCGCAAGGCGGCTGCTGCCGGTGACGGCTACCGTATCCCGCCGAATCCCCCGCCGCCGGATACGCCGCAAGCTGATCTCGATTGGCTCAACGCGCGCCGCATCAACATGCCGATCAAATGCTTTGAGACGAAGCTGAAGCTTCAACACGGCGAACCCGCGATGCCGCGCAGCTACATCTATTGCAAGCGCATTCCACCGGGCGATGTGTTCGGGCAGTTCGCCAAGCGGACGAAGAGCGAGGAGGGCTGGCGCTATTGCGAGCTCGACGCCAGTCACGCGCCGAACGTCACGGCGCCGGAGGCGCTGATGGGCGTGCTGAACGAGATCGTGGGGTAACTCGCTCTCGTCATTCCGGGGCGCGACGAAGTCGCGAGCCCGACATCCACCAACTCTGCGGCTCGATGGATTCCGGGCTCGTGCTACGCACGCCCCGGAATGACCGCGGTGAAATTGGTGAGGGGTCCGATGCGTCGGCATCGAACCCCTCGTTGCTTCCAAGTTAAGACGCGCTTTCTTGACGCGAACCGGAACTCCACTTCGCTCGAAAGCGCTTTAGAATATCAGCCGGCCTGTAAGCCGGGTTCTGTAGGGCACCGCCTGCTTGCGCAAGCGATACGTGACGGCCATTCCTCTGGGACCAAGTTTGCACATGGCCTCGAGCAACCTACCCGGACGGCGGGCCTGACATCGCCCCGCGGCGTTATCGCTTGCGCGAACAGCCCGCTACGCCGTCCCTATTCGGTTTTGCTCCCGGTGGGGTTTACCATGCCGGCTCCGTTGCCGGACCCGCGGTGCGCTCTTACCGCACCTTTTCACCCTTACCCACCTACGCTGCTTGCGCTGCGAAGGCGGGCGGTTCGTTCTCTGTGGCACTTTCCCTGGGGTCGCCCCCGCCGGACGTTATCCGGCACCGTATGTCAAGGGAGCCCGGACTTTCCTCCCCGGCGGCCTTTCGGCACTTGCTGGAGCGGCCGTCCGGCCGACTGACGGCCTAGGCATTGAGCAATTGTGACGGTTTCGTCAAGCGGAGATCGTCGCGCTCGCGGCAGCGTAAATAATTTATCCTGAACGTGTCGTTGGGCGCGGACCCCGTTCGACCGGATGCCGGCGATCCCGCCAGCAACAGGAGTTGAGCAATGCAGTATCTGCTGCTGATCTACCGGAACGAAGCGCAACAGGGCCAGATGGCGCCCGCGGATTACCAGAAGCTGCTGGCCGAGTATTCCGCCTACACCCAGTCGATCGTCCAGAGCGGCCATTTCAAGGCGGGCGACGGACTGCAGCCGACCAAGACTGCGACCACGGTGCGCGTCCGCGATGGCAAGACGCTTGCGACCGATGGGCCCTTCGCGGAGACCCGCGAGCAGCTCGGCGGCTATTATCTCGTCGAAGCCAGAGATCTCGACGCGGCAATCGAACTGGCTGCGCGGATTCCCGGCGCCCGGGACGGATCGATCGAAGTTCGGCCGGTCATGATCTACAAATGATCTCGAAAATAATCTCGCGATGATGTCGTTTGGTGCCGGCCCCGTTCGACTGGTGTCGGCAATCCAGCCGAACAACAGGAGTTAAGCGATGCAGTATCTGCTGCTGATCTACCGGAACGAATCGAAGCTGGTCAACATGAGCCCCGCAGAGCGTCAGGCGGTGTCGGCGGAGTACGGGACGTACACGCAGTCCATCGTTCAGAGCGGCCATTTCAAGGCCGGCGACGGGCTTCAGCCGACCACGACGGCGACCACCGTGCGCGTACGCGAGGGCAAGACCCTGACGACCGACGGCCCGTTCGCCGAGACCCGCGAACAGCTCGGCGGCTACTATCTGGTCGAGGCCAAGGACCTCGACACCGCCATTTCGCTGGCTGCGCGGATTCCCGAAGCCCGGGAAGGCTCGATCGAGGTCAGGCCAGTCATGATCTACAAGTGATCGCCTCGACCGACATTGACAAGATCTTCCGCGACGAGGCGGGGCGGGCGCTGGCCACCCTGATCCGCCTCGTCGGTGATTTCGATCTGGCCGAGGACGCGCTCCAGGATGCTTTCGCGGTGGCGCTCGAGCGCTGGTCGGCGGGCGAAGTCCCTGACAATCCGCGCGCCTGGCTGGTCAATGTCGGTCGCAACAAGGCGATCGACCGTGTCCGCCGTCAGGCCGCCTTCCGCGGCAAGCAGCAGGCGCTCCTGCACGAGCTCGAACTCAACGCAGACACGCCGGCCGAGCCGCCGGCGATGCTCGACGACGATATGCTGCGGCTGATCTTCACCTGCTGCCATCCGGCGTTCGCGGCTGAGGTGCAAGTCGCGCTGACGCTGCGCACGGTCTGTGGCCTCTCCAGCGCGCAGGTCGCGCGCGCCTTTCTCATCGGCGAGGATGCGATGGCGCAGCGCCTCGTTCGCGCCAAGCAGAAGATCAGGCTTGCCGGCATCCCCTATGAAGTGCCCGAGCGTGCCGCGCTGGCGCCGCGGCTCGACGGTGTGCTCGCAGTCATCTACCTCGTCTTCACCGAAGGTTATGTCGCAACCTCGGGCGCCGACCTGATGCGGCCCGACCTCGTGGTCGAAGCGATCAGGCTCGGCCGTCTGCTCGACCGGCTGATGCCCGATCGCGCCGCGATCAAGGGCCTGCTCGCGCTGATGCTGCTCCACGATGCGCGCCGCGCCGGGCGCGAGACCGCGGCCGGCGACATCGTGCTGCTGGAGGAGCAGGACCGCTCGCTCTGGGATCGCGTGCAGATCGAGGAGGGCTCGCGTCTCGTCGATGATGCGCTGCGGGTGCCTGGCCGACCGCAGCCCTATGTGGTGCAGGCCGCGATTGCCGCGCTGCATGCCCGCGCACCGAGTTACGAACAAACCGACTGGCCGCAGATCGCCGGGCTCTACGAGGTTCTGCTGCGCATCAATCCGTCGCCCGTGATCGAGATCAACCACGCCGCCGCGATCTCGATGGTCGATGGCCCGGCGCGGGCGCTCGATCTCGTCGACGCGATCGTCGCACGTGGTGGGCTGGACGGCTACGAGCTGCTGCCCGCAGTGCGCGCGGATTTGCTGCGGCGGCTCGGCCGCAGGGACGAAGCGCGCGAGGCCTATCGTGTGGCGACGGAGGCGACGCAGCTCGCGCCGTTGCGGCGGCTGTATACGCGGCGGGTGCGGGAGCTCGACTAGATCCCGAGCGCGCTCTGGTAGGCGAACAGGGCGGGAGCGCCGCCGGTGTGCAGGAAGATGACATCCTCATCGTTGCGCCAACGCCCCTGGCGGATCATCGCAATCAGACCGGCGAGCCCCTTGCCCGAGTAGACGGGGTCAAGCACAAGCGCCTCCGTTTGTCCTGCAAGCCGGATCGCTTCGATCGTGGCCTGGTGCGGCACGCCGTAGGCTGGTCCGGCATGGCCGGCGACCACGTCGACCGTGGACTCGTCGAAGGAACCGCCAATCAGATCCGCCGCTTGCTGCGCAAGGGCCACCACATCGGAGCGCACCCGCGCGGGCTCGGCATCGATATCGATCCCGACGATTCTCGTGCCCGGCATCGCCGCCGCCGCGCCGACGACGAGACCAGCCTGTGTGCCGGCGCTTCCGGTGCAATGCACGATTGCGGCCGGCCTGAAGCCCGACAGCGCCGCTTGCTGCTCAATTTCGCAGATCGTGGTGGCATAGGCGAGCGCGCCCAACGCATTCGAGACGCCGTAGGGCACGAAATACGGCCTGCGCCCCTTCGCCTGGAGATCGTCGACGAGCGAGCGGATGGCCGAATTGCGGTCACCGGTCCAGGGCACGTCATGCAGGTGCGCGCCGAACAGCCGATTGAGAAAGGCGTTGCCCGAGGTCTCGTATTCCGGCGTCGGCGGCGCCAGCCGGCCGTGATAGACGGCCAGATGACAGACGAGCCCGAGCTTTGCAGCGACCGCCGCGACCTGCCGCTGACTGTTCGATTGCACGACACCGCCCGAGACGATCGTATCGGCGTCCTTTGAGACGGCATCGTGCAGGACGTAGTCGAGCTTGCGCAACTTGTTGCCGCCGAAACCGAGCCCGGTTGCGTCGTCGCGTTTCACCCATAGCCGCGGCCCGCCGAGATGAGACGTCAGCCGCTTCATGGGTTCGAGCGGTGTGGGAAGATCGGCCAGTCCCAGACGCGGAAAGGCTGCGAGTCGCTCAATCAGTGGCTTGCGATCGATCTGCATCGTATCGTTCGTTCCGCTCGCGTCCGATCGCCGGACATTAGCGCGACGCACGCAATCGCAGCGACGATTGCGTGATCACATTCGAGCGAACAGCGGAAGGTTTCTTGTCGCAAAGGAAGCGTCTTACTTCGCGGCGAGCGTCGTCGTCCCGTCCGTCGGCAGGCTCGCCAGCAGGGCCTGCAAGGTCGACAGCGTCGAGTGATCGGCGACACCGTCCAGCCGCGCCGGGCGGAAGTGCCGCTGGAAGGCGGTAACGACTTCCATCGTCGATGCGTCGTATTTGCCGGTCAGCGGCACGCCATAGCCATAGCGTGCGAGAGCCTGCTGAAGGCTCAGCACCTCGTCGCTGATGGTGCCGAGCATCAGGGTTTCGCCGCGCACGACCGGCGCGGGCGTCACCCAGTGACCGACGCCGGAATTGGCCAGCGAGTGCCAGGGGAATTTTTCGCCGGGATCCTTCTTGCGCGCGGGCGCGACGTCGGAATGGCCGAGCACCCGGTGCGGCGCGACCTTGCGACGGAGCATGATGCCGCGGCACAGCGCGATCACGGCGGCGATCTGGCGCAGCGGATATTCCGGATAGCCCCAATCGTGACCGCGATTGATGATCTCGATCCCGATCGAGCAGGAGTTGATGTCGTCCTCGCCGGCCCAGGACGAAATGCCGGCGTGCCAGGCACGCCGCGCTTCGGGTACGCATTGCACGATGCGACCGTCTTCCAGCACGACATAGTGGGCCGACACTTCGGTGCCGGCCGTGCACAGCCGCGCCAACGCGCCCTCGACATCGGGCATGCCGGTGTAGTGCAGCACGATCATGTCGGGCTGCCGTCCCTTGTTGCGCTCGCCATGATTGGGCGAGGGAATAATGTCGGAGACGATCGACGAATCCGTCTCGAATGTCCGCATATTCGCCGCGGCCTTTGGAACCGGGAGAACGCGCTGACGCTTCGAATCAGTTCCAGACGGCGTGGACGGACCGGACGACATAAACAACTCAAGTCGGACAGGAGAGTGGGCCAAGCCCTTCTCTTTACTATTCCTTTACCTTCCGATCCGCGCAATCGCGTGGTTCGGTTAACGGGTGTATTTTGGCTCAGGTGTGTGGATGACGCATCACCACAAGACGACCTATTCGACTTGTAACGGGCCGATCAACGCTTTCTTAACGCTAAGGGCCGTTACTGAGAGGTGAAGAGCCGACCTGCGTCCGGAGGCGGCCAAAAGCGTTCTTGGCTCGAAATCCTATGGCTGCCCGACAAATTCCACTGGGAACACCGGGTCTGCTACCTGGGACGACCGGGCTCGGCACGCATGCTGGCAAGCCTGCTGGAGAGGGGTTGGGTCGTGGAACCGCCGCGACGCGGAATTATTCGAGGCGTGATGGGCTTTCTCGCCCCCGATTTCACCTGTGCGTTCGGCAGGCGCGACGCATGAGCGACGCGCCGCACATTCCCGTGCTTGGCCGCGAGGCGATCGAGCACCTCGCGCCGCGCGAGGGCGGCATCTATGTCGATGCGACCTTCGGTGCCGGCGGCTATAGCCGCGCCATCCTCGATGTGCCGGGAACCCGCCTGATCGCGATCGATCGTGACCGCACGGCGATCGCTGGGGGTGCCGAGCTGGTCGCGCGTGCCGCGGGCCGGCTGACGCTGGTCGAGGACCGCTTCTCGAATCTCGCGGAGGTCTGTGCGACGCAAGGCGTCGATGCGGTCGATGGCGTCGTGATGGACGTCGGGGTGTCCTCGATGCAGCTCGATCAGGCCGGTCGGGGCTTCTCGTTTCGCCTCGATGGTCCGCTCGACATGCGGATGGGGCAGGCAGGACCGACGGCGGCCGAAATCGTCGCCCGCGCCTCGGAAAGCGATCTCGCCGACATCATCTATCTCTTCGGCGAGGAGCGGCACTCGCGCCGCGTCGCCCGCGCCATCGTCGCTGACAGGCAGGAGACGCCGTTCACCACCACGCGCGCGCTCGCCGATCTCGTCGGCAGAGTGGTCCGCTCGAAGCCTGGCGATATTCACCCGGCGACGCGGACGTTCCAGGCCCTACGCATCTTCGTCAATGAAGAGCTCGAGGAGCTTCAGACCGCGCTCGCGGCGGCCGAGCGCGTGCTCAAGCCCGGCGGCCGCCTCGTGGTGGTCTCGTTCCATTCGCTGGAAGACCGCATCGTCAAGAATTTCCTCTCCGAGCGCTCCAAGACCGGTGGCGGGTCGCGCCATCTGCCCGAGGTGGCGCAAGGCGCGCCGAGCTTCCAGCTGCTGACACGGCGGCCCGTGATCGCCGGTGAGGCGGAGGTTGCGCACAATCCGCGTGCCCGTTCCGCAAAGTTGCGCGCCGCCGAGCGCACCTCGGCGCTCGCGCATCGTGACGACGAGCAATCGTCCTGGCCAAAGCTCTCCGATGTCATGAGGGGTGGCTAGCGCATGCGCATCATCCACCTTCTCGTCATCGGCGCGCTGATCTTCGCGGCCGCCTATGTCTACCGGATCAAGATGGACTCGACCGCCCGCACCGAAAGGGTTCTGCGCCTGCACGCGGAGATCCGCGAGCAACGCGACGCGATCGCGGTGCTGCGCTCCGAATGGGCCAAGCTCGATGCGCCCTTGCGCCTGCAGGGACTCGCCGAGCGGCATCTGCCGCTCAAGCCCGTCAACGGCACACAATACGATTCACTGAAGAACCTGCCCGATCGTCCGCCGCGGATGTTCAGGCCGGGCGAGCCTGATCCGATCGGGTCCATGATCAACACCATCGAGGCCGCGAGCGATCCGGATAGCGTGACGGGTTCCGTGCCTCAGCCCGAGGACAAGCAATGAGCGCTGTTCCGGCCAAACCCACCGGGCGGCCAGCTGAACCCTGGCGGCAGCGGCTGATCCGCAGCCTGCTCTACGGGCGCAATGTCGATCGCGCCGCGAAGGCGCGCGCGCGCGTTGGCCTCGCGATACTGGCATTTGTCGCCGTCTACGCCCTGATCGGCGGCCGACTCGTGATGTTCGCGATCGGCGCCGATGCTCATAGCGCGCGGCGCGCCGCCTCGCAGGAAGTGGTTGCGACCGCGCGGCCCGACATCGTCGACCGTAACGGTGCGATCCTCGCGACCGACGTCAAGGCCAGCAGCCTGTTCGGTGAGCCGCGCCGCATCATCGACAAGGACGAGGCGATCGAGCTCCTGACCGCGACCGTGCCCGACCTCGACGAAGCCGAGGTGCGCGAACGCCTGTCGTCGCGCAAGGGCTTCGTCTGGCTGAAGCGCGAGATCACGGCGAAGCAGCAGATGGACATCCACAAACTCGGCTTGCCCGGCATCGGCTTCCTGCGCGAGAACAAGCGCGTCTATCCCACCGGCAATGAGGTCGCCCACCTCATCGGACTGGTCAACATCGACAACCAGGGCATCGCCGGCATGGAGAAATGGCTCGACAATCAGGGCCTCGCCGATCTCCACCGCGCGGGCTTTGCCATCGATCGGCTGCAGAAGCCGGTCGAGCTGTCGGTCGATCTGCGCGTCGAGCACGCGCTGCGCGATGAGCTGCTCAAGGCCAAGGAAAAATTCCACGCCAAGGCGGCCTCCGGCCTCGTCACCAACGTGAACACCGGCGAAGTCATTGCGATGGTGTCGTTGCCCGACTTCGATCCGAACAATCCGAAGGAAGTGCACGACCCGGACCGCATCAACCGCCTGACCACCGGCGTCTACGAGATGGGCTCGACCTTCAAGGCGTTCACGCTGGCGATGGCGCTCGACACCGGCAAGTACGGCCTCGATTCGCTGTGGGATGCGCGCGGGCCGCTGCACTACGGCAAGTTCGCGATCCATGACGACGAGCCGAAGGGCCGCTTCCTGAACATGAAAGAAGTCTTCACCTTCTCCTCCAACGTCGGCGCGGCGCGGATTGCGTTGGCGCAGGGGGTGGAAGCGCACAAGGCATTCCTGCGCAAGATGGGGCAGCTCGATCGGTTGCGCACCGAATTGCCGGAGAGCGCCTCGCCGATCCTACCGCGGCGCTGGAGCGAGCTGAACACCATCACCATCGCGTTTGGTCACGGTATGGCGGTCGCGCCGTTGCAGGCGGTGATGGGCGTCAGCGCGCTCGCGAATGGCGGCCTTCTGATTCCGCCGACCTTTCTCAAACGCACCGAAGAGGAGGCGCGGGCGATCGCCAAGCGCGTGATCAAGCCCGAGACCTCGGAAAAGATGCGGTTCCTGATGCGGCTGAACGCCGAAATCGGCACGGCACGCAAGGCGGACGTGAAGGGTTATTATATCGGCGGCAAGACCGGTACTGCCGAGAAGGTGGTCAACGGCCGCTACGCCAAGAAGCGGGTGCTGACAGCGTTCACTGCGATCCTGCCGGCCGACAAGCCGAAATACCAGCTCCTGATCATGCTCGACGAGCCGCAGCCCCTGAAGGAAACCTACGGCTTCATCACGTCGGGCTGGAACGCCGTTCCCACCGCAGGCAACGTCATTAGCCGTATCGGACCGCTTCTCGGTATCGAGCCCCGCTACGACCTGCCGCCCGCGGAGCGCCTTATTCTTGCAGCATCCAGGACAACCCAGTAATCAAACGGGTAGGCCGTATCCGCTGCCGAGTCGGGGATTTCCCTGGGATTCGGCTTTCCGGCACGGCGACTGGAAGACCATGAAGCTGCGCGACCTCCTGGGTCAGAATGTTTTGGCCAATGATGCCGCAATCGAGCCCGCTGTCGCGGCACTCGATGTGAGCGGTGTTGCGCTCGACAGCCGCGTGGTCAAGCCCGGCGATCTCTTCTTCGCACTCGCAGGCAGCAAGACTGACGGCGCGCGCTTCGTCGATGCTGCCATTGCGGCCGGCGCTGTGGCCGTGGTCGGCGATCACGCGCCTGATGGCTGCAAGGTGCCATTCATCGCCACTGCCAATCCGCGCCGCGCGCTGGCGCTTGCCGCGGCGAGATTCTTCCCGGCACAGCCTGCGACGATCGCAGCGGTGACCGGAACCAGCGGCAAGACTTCGGTCGCCGCGTTCACGCGTCAGATCTGGGAGCATCTCGGCCACGCCTCGGCCAGCATCGGCACCATCGGCCTCGTCTCGCCGAAGCGCACCGTCTACGGTTCGCTGACGACACCGGATCCGATCGCGTTGCACCGGCAGCTCGACGAGATCGCGCGCGAGGGCGTGACGCATCTCGCCTTCGAAGCGTCTTCGCACGGCCTCGATCAATATCGCCTCGATGGCGTGCGCGTTTCCGCCGGAGGCTTCACCAATCTTTCGCGCGACCATATGGATTACCATCCGACCGTCGCGCACTACCTCGCGGCAAAACTCAGGCTGTTCCGCGAGCTTGTTCCGCCCGGCGGCGCGGCGGTGATCTCGGCCGATCATGATTGCTCGGCGGAAGCGATCGGTGCCGCGAAGACGCGCGGTCTGCGCGTGATGGCGGTGGGCCGTCACGGCGACGGGGCGGGCGAGGGCATCCGTCTCGCTGAGGCGGTGGTCGAAGGCTTCTCGCAAAAGCTTGCGCTCGAACATCGCGGCAAGCGTTATGCGGTCCGGCTGCCGCTGGTCGGCGAATTCCAGATCGAGAATGCGCTGGTCTCGGCTGGTCTCGCGATCGGCACCGGCAGCGATGCCGCCAACGTGTTTGCGAGCCTCGAACATCTCGAAGGCGCCAAGGGCCGGCTCGAGCGCGTCGGCGAACGCAACGGCGCGCCGATCTTCGTCGACTACGCGCACAAGCCCGATGCGCTGGCGAAGGCGTTGCAGGCGCTGCGGCCCTACGCCAAGCGCAGGCTGGTCGTCGTGTTCGGCGCGGGCGGCGATCGCGACGCCGGCAAGCGTCCGATCATGGGCGAAATCGCGGCCGAGAACGCCGACAGCGTCATCATCACCGACGACAATCCGCGCAGCGAGAGGCCGGAATCCATTCGCGCCGCGATCCTCGCCACTGCCAAGGGCGCGCGCGAAATCGGCGACCGCGCGGCCGCGATCCGCGCCGCGATCGAGGAGCTGGAGGATGGCGATGCACTGCTCGTCGCCGGCAAGGGCCACGAGACCGGGCAGATCGTCGGCGGCGAAATCCTGCCGTTCAGTGATCACGAGGCGGTTGCCGCCGCATTAGCATCGAGGGTCGCATGAGCGCGCCAATATGGACGGTTGCCGAGGTGGCGCGTGCGCTTGGCGTTGCCGGATCATTCCCGGACACGCCGATCGACCTCGTTACCCAGGACAGCCGCCTGGTGAAGCCCGGCAGTCTCTTTGTCGCGCTGAGCGGCACGCCGAGCGGCGGCTTCATCTCGGCCTTCGCGAGCGCGCGCGACGGCTGGGAGTTCGCGGACAAGGCGGAAGCGTCGGGCGCGGTCGCGATGATCGTGCCGCACGAGATCGCGGGCATCCGCATTCCGCAGATCGTCGTGAAGGACACGCTGATCGACGGCCTCTGGGCCCTCGCGCACGCCGCCCGCGCGCGCTTCAACAGGCCGGTGATCGGGCTCACCGGCAGCGCCGGCAAGACCAGTACCAAGGAGTATCTCGCGGCCTATCCCAATGCCTATGCGAGCCCCGCGAGCTTCAACAATTTCTGGGGCGTGCCGCTGACGCTGTGCAACGCGCGGCCTGATGCCAGCCTCTGGGTCGTCGAGATGGGCATGAACCAAACCGGCGAGATCGCGCGGCTCAGCGAATTGACGCGGCCGACGGTCGCGCTCGTCGTCAACGTCCAGCCGGTGCATCTGGAAAAGCTCGGCTCGCTCGAAGCCATCCGCCGCGAGAAGGTGTCAATCGCGCTCGGCCTGCCCGAGGGCGGCGTGCTGGTGCTGCCGGCCGGGATCAAGGCCTCCGACTGGAAGGGCAAGGTGGTGCGTTTTGGCGAGAAGGCCGAGGTGCATGAGGTTGCTCACGCGCCGCATGGCGAGAGCTGGCAGGTCGTGGCCGCGATCGGCAAGAAGGAGATTGCCTTCAGCCTGACGCCGGGCGCACCGCACCGCGTGCAGAATGCACTCGCCGCGCTCGCTTCTGTTCATGCCGCGCATCTCGATGCCGCGACGCTCGCGATCAAGCTCGACCGCGTCGGTATCATGACCGGCCGCGGCGTGGAACAGGCGGTCGGCGGTGTCACCGTGATCGACGACAGTTTCAACGGCAATCCGGCAAGCATTGCTGCTGCGCTGCAAAGTCTGCAGGCGCGCAACTTGACGGGCGGCCGCCGCATTGCGGTGCTGGGCGACATGCTGGAACTGGGTGACGACGCACCAAGCTACCACAGCGCGCTGACCACGCATCTCGACGGCATCGACGGCATCTATTGCGTCGGCCCCCTGATGCGGCACCTCTACGACGCGCTTCCCGCCGGCAAGGCGCTCGGCTGGCACGACGATCCCGCCACGCTGAAGCCGGGCGAGGTCGCCGGCCTGCTGAAGGCAGGCGATGTCGTGGTTGTCAAGGGCAGCAAGAAGATGTTCTGGGTCAACAAGTTTGTGCCGGCCCTAGTGGCCGCCTTGCAGGCAAAGGCGTAAACTGCTTGGAAGGCGCTGTTCCCGAATCCCACCTTTGCGGCGCGCCGCCGTCCGGTTTCTTTGAGGTCGCCTGACCCCATGATGAAGACCAGCGAATGCGCGTGAGACACATTGAGGCCAAAACGAAGGCCGTGTGCGAAAAGCGCCATAGGACCGTCTGAATGTTTTACTGGCTGATCGAACTCTCCAACACATTTCCGGGCTTCGGTGCGGTACACACCGTTCTAAACGTCTTCCGTTACATCACTTTCCGCACCGGCGGCGCCGTCGTGACCGGCGCGCTGTTCGTGTTCCTGTTCGGGCCCTGGATTATCGACCATCTGCGCATCCGCCAGGGCAAGGGCCAGCCGATCCGCACCGACGGCCCGCAATCGCATCTGGCCAAGAAGGGCACGCCCACCATGGGCGGGTTGATGATCCTGTCCGGCCTCACGGTCGGCACGGTGCTGTGGTGCAATCCGCTCAATCCCTATGTCTGGATCGTGCTTGCGGTGACGCTCGGCTTCGGCTTCGTCGGCTTCTATGACGATTACCTCAAGGTGACCAAGCAGACCACGACCGGCTTCGGCGGCAAGCTGCGCCTGCTGATCGAGGGGCTCATCGCGCTGGTCGCCTGTTATGCGCTGGTGCGGTTGAACCGCGATCCGGCGTCGACCGCGCTGACGATTCCCTTCCTCAAGGACACGGTGCTGCATTTCGGCTGGTTCTTCATCGTCTTCGGCGCCTTCGTCATCGTCGGCGCCGGCAATGCGGTGAACCTCACCGACGGTCTCGATGGCCTCGCCATCGTGCCCGTGATGATCGCGACGGCGAGCTTTGCGATGATCGCCTATCTCGCCGGCAACGCGGTGTTCGCCGACTATCTCCAGATCAAATATGTCGCCGGCACCGGCGAACTCGCGGTGCTCTGCGGCGCGCTATTGGGCGCCGGCCTTGGCTTCCTCTGGTTCAACGCGCCGCCGGCGTCGATCTTCATGGGGGACACCGGCTCGCTCGCGCTCGGCGGCATGCTGGGCTCGATCGCGGTCGCGGTGAAGCACGAGATCGTGCTCGCGGTGATCGGCGGCCTGTTCGTGCTGGAGGCGGTCTCCGTCATCGTGCAGGTGGTGTCGTTCAAGCTCACGGGCAAACGCATCTTCCGGATGGCGCCGATCCACCACCATTTCGAGCAGCTCGGCTGGACCGAGCCGCAGATCGTGATCCGCTTCTGGATCATCTCGGTGATGCTGGCGCTCGCCGGCCTCTCCACGCTGAAGCTGCGCTGACGGTACCACGATGATCCCGGTCACATCCTTTGCCGGCAAGACGGTCGCGGTGTTCGGCCTCGGCGGCTCGGGGCTCGCCTCCTGCCACGCGCTGAAGGCCGGCGCCGCCGAAGTGATCGCCGCCGACGACAGTGCCGAGAACGTCGCCAAGGCGGCGCAGGCGGGTTTCATCACGGCGGACCTTCGCAACGTCTCGTGGTCGAATTTCGCGGCGCTCGTGCTCGCACCCGGCGTGCCGCTGACCCATCCCGTGCCGCACTGGAGTGTGCTGAAAGCGCGCGAAGCCGGCGTCGAGGTGATCGGCGACATCGAGCTGTTCTGCCGCGAGCGCCGGCGGCACGCCCCGAACGCGCCGTTCGTCGCGATCACCGGCACCAACGGCAAATCGACCACGACGGCTTTGATCGCGCATCTGACGAAGGTCGCCGGCTACGACACCCAGATGGGCGGCAACATCGGCACCGCGATCCTGTCGCTGGAGCCGCCGCGCATGGGCCGCGTCCACGTCATCGAAATGTCGTCCTACCAGATCGACCTCACACCCTCGCTAGATCCTTCCGTCGGCATCTTGCTCAATGTCAGCGAGGATCACATCGATCGTCACGGCACCATCGAACATTACGCTGCGGTGAAGGAGCGCCTGGTTGCTGGCGTGCAAGCCGGCGGCACGTCGATCGTCGGCGTCGATGACGGCTATTGCCGCGACATCGCCGATCGGCTCGACCGCGCCGGCAAGAGCGTGGTGCGCATCTCCGTCAAGAACCCGCTCGCGAGCGGCATCCATGTCGAGCACGGCACCATCGTGCGTACCTCGGGCGGTGCGCGTGGCGAAGTCGCAAAACTCGGCGGCATCGGTTCGCTGCGCGGCCTGCACAATGCGCAGAACGCGGCGTGCGCAGCCGCTGCCGCGCTCGCGATGGGCATCAGTCTGGATGTGCTGCAGAACGGCCTGCGCAGTTTTCCGGGGCTGGCGCATCGCATGGAGCAGGTCGGCCGCCGCGGCAATGTGCTGTTCGTCAACGACTCCAAGGGCACCAATGCGGATGCCACCGCGCATGCGCTGTCGTCCTTTGCCGACATCTTCTGGATCGCAGGCGGCAAGCCGAAGGCGGGCGGCATCACTGGCTTGACCTCCTTCTTCCCGCGCATCCGCAAGGCCTATCTGATCGGCGAAGCCGCGCAGGAATTTTCCGGCACGCTGGGCCCGGTCGCGCACGAGATCAGCCAGACGCTCGATGTGGCCGTCGAGCACGCCGCGCGCGATGCGGAAGCGTCGGGCCTCACCGACGCGGTCGTGCTGCTGTCGCCCGCTTGCGCGTCGTTCGACCAGTATCGCAACTTCGAAATCCGCGGCACAAAGTTCCGCGAACTGGTGCGGGCGCTGCCGGGTGTGAAACCGGTGGTGTGAGGTTCGCTGGTTATGGGATGATCGATGACAAAGAGGCGCCAACCTGTAACAGCTGCCGAACTCGCCGCTAAATTGGAATCCGATCCCGAATTTATGGCCAGGAAGAGAGAGCGCGACCTTGCCTTGGCTGAGCGGACTGCGCGTTTCAAGGAAGAGCAGGCGCCAATTGTTAGCGAACTTCTGGCGGCGGGCGTCGGCGTTAATTTCCTCTCCGACCTCATTATGAGGTCGGTCCCGTATCCCGCCGCCATTCCGGTCCTTCTGAAACATCTTGTATTGCCCTACTCAGATCCAACGCTGGAGACATTGGCCAGAATTCTTGCCGTTCCTGATGCGCGCTACGCTTGGCCAATTCTTGTCGCGGAATACCGAAAAGCTCCTTCCGGTTATGAAAATGGTGCTCGCCGTCGTGGCGCAAAGGACGGCCTTGCCGTCGCGTTGGCGGCAACTGCAACCGACAGCACGATTGATGAGCTGATTGCTCTTGCCAAGGAGAGGTCACACGGTGCGAGCCGCGTGCTGCTATTGAGAGCTTTAAGAAAATCCAGGAACGCAGCGGCGAAGCAGGCAATCGAGGAATTGTCCACGGACCCCGACTTGGAAAAGGAAATTGCTTCGTGGCGAAAGCGGAGCGGACGTCGCTCGACAACTTCGAAAAGTTATCGGCTCCATTAACCCCCCGGTAATCAACCTCGGCGACCAATGAACGGACCTCTGTCCGAAAGCGGCCGCCCATGCTCTCCCGTGAAGAACGCGCACCCTTTACCGAGTGGTGGTGGACCATCGACAAGCCGAAGGCGGGTGGCATCACTGGCTTGACCTCCTTCTTCCCGCGCATCCGCAAGGCCTATCTGATCGGCGAAGCCGCGCCCGAATTTTCCGGCACGCTGGGCCCGGTCGCGCACGAGATCAGCCAGACGCTCGATGTCGCCGTCGAGCACGCCGCGCGCGATGCGGAAGCCTCAGGGCTCACCGACGCAGTCGTGTTGTTGTCGCCGGCCTGCGCCTCATTCGACCAGTACCGCAACTTCGAAATCCGCGGCACAAAGTTCCGCGAACTGGTGCAGGCGCTGCCGGGTGTGAAGCCGGCGGTGTGAGAATGTCGCGGCGCCGCTGGATCGGAATTGTCGTTGCTGCTCTTGCTATTCCGGTTGGTTTCATCTGCGTCTTCCTCGTTGACAGCGTCATGCATGAATTCGGCGCATGCCGCGTCGTTCGCCAGCGTGCATTTGCCTCCCCAAGTGGTGGTCAATTGGTTGTCGTGGTCTGGAAGACGTGCGGGGCGACAGTACCCGACAGCACGCAAGCCAGCATCGTGGCGCGCGGCCGGACGTTCTCGCCCGAGAGCACGCCGACCTTTGTCAGCGTCGGTGGGCATCTCGAGGTCGTCGTTGTCTGGAGCAGCGAGCGGGCCGTCAGGGTCGGCTTCATTCCGGAGCCGGGCCAGATCTACAAGCGCGATCAGCGCGCCGGGGACGTCACGATCAATTACGAATAGGGACCTACAATTCCAATCATCCGCGTTTCCTTAACCCTGCGGTAACCAACCTCGGCGACCAATGGACCGACCTCTGTCCGAAAGCGGCCGCCCATGCTCTCCCGTGAAGAACGCACCCCCTTTACCGAGTGGTGGTGGACCGTCGACAAGCCGCTCCTCGGCGCGATCCTGGTGCTGATGCTGACCGGCGTCATCCTGTCGCTGGCGGCGAGCCCGCCGGTCGCGACCCGTATCGGGCTCGATCCTTTCCACTTCTTCAGCCGCCATGTGATGTTCCTGGCACCGTCCTTCATGGTGCTGGTCGGCGTCTCCTTCCTGTCGCCGCGCACGATCCGGCGAAGCGCGCTGATCATCTTCACGATCAGCATCATCCTGATCGTTGTGACGCTTGCCATCGGCCCCGAGGTGAAGGGATCGCGACGCTGGATCACGCTGCTTGGCGTCAACATCCAGGCCTCCGAAATTGCAAAGCCGTCGTTTGTCGTCATCGCGGCCTGGCTGTTCGCGGAATCGACCAAGCGTCCGGAGATGCCGGCGACCTCGATGGCGCTGGTGCTGCTCCTCATGCTGGTCTCATTGCTGGTGATGGAGCCTGATTTCGGCCAGACCATGCTGATCCTGATGGTATGGGGCTCGCTGTTCTTCATCGCGGGCATGCGCATGATCTGGGTGTTCGGTCTGGCGGGCATCGGCGCAGCCGGCCTGTTCAGCGCCTACCTCTTTGTTCCTCACGTCGCAGGCCGTATCAAGCGCTTCATGAACCCGGCCTCCGGCGATACTTTCCAGGTCGATACTGCGATGGAGGCCTTCTATAACGGTGGCTGGTTCGGCCTCGGGCCGGGCGAGGGCGTCGCCAAGCGCAGCCTGCCGGACAGCCACACCGACTTCGTGTTCGCGGTCGCCGCCGAAGAGTTCGGCATCATCCTGTGCCTGGCGATGCTGGCGCTGTTCGCCTTTGTCGTGATCCGCAC
The DNA here is from genome assembly GCF_040549385.1 of Bradyrhizobium sp. LB11.1. Classification (NCBI taxonomy): domain Bacteria; kingdom Pseudomonadati; phylum Pseudomonadota; class Alphaproteobacteria; order Hyphomicrobiales; family Nitrobacteraceae; genus Bradyrhizobium; species Bradyrhizobium sp. LB11.1. The sequence goes on from NZ_JBEPTH010000004.1 coordinate 402,858, forward strand.
ACTGTCGCGCGCCTACGCCAATGAGGACATGTTCTCACGCTTTGCGGCCTCGGGCCTTGCGATCCTGTTCGGCGTGCAGGCCGCGATCAACATGTCGGTCAACCTCCAGCTCATCCCCGCCAAGGGCATGACGCTGCCCTTCATCTCCTACGGTGGCTCCTCGCTCGTGTCGCTCTCCTACGGCGTCGGCATGATGCTGGCCCTGACGCGGTTGCGGCCACGCACCGAAGTCGAGGCAAGCGGCCACGCCGACGCGATGCGCAGCTACGCGTAATTTCCGTCATTGCGAGCGCAGCGAAGCAATCCAGAATCCCTCCGCGGGGGGACAATCTGGATTGTTTCGCTGCGCTCGCAATGACGGCGGAGACCTTGTAAAAGGCGTCTCCATGGATAAATCCCCCTTGATTCTTCTCGCGGCGGGCGGCACCGGCGGGCATCTGTTTCCGGCCGAGGCGCTCGGCGTCGAGCTGATCCGGCGCGGCTTTCGGGTCCGCCTTGTCACGGATGAGCGCGCACTGCGCTACAGCGGGCTGTTTACCAAGGACATGATCGACGTCGTCGCGAGCGAGACCGCGCGAGGCCGCAATCCGTTCCAGCTTGCTTATGCTGGCCTCACGCTCGCGACCGGCACGCTGTCCGCTTACCGCCTGATCAAACGATTGAAGCCTGCTGCCGTCGTCGGCTTCGGCGGCTATCCGACATTGCCGCCGCTGATTGCAGCGAAATTCGCAGGCGTGCCCGGCATTATCCACGATGCCAATGCCGTGCTCGGCCGCGCCAACCGGTTCCTATCGAGCCGCGTCCGCGCCATAGCGACATCGTTGCCCGGCGTGCTCGACCGCGATCCGGCGCTGTCAGGCAAGACCACGACGGTCGGCACGCCGATGCGGCCGACGGTCCTCGCGGCTGCCGCCGTGCCATATGTCGCACCCGAAATGAATGGCCCGCTGCGCCTGCTCGTCGTCGGTGGCAGCCAGGGAGCGCGCATCATGGCCGACATCGTGCCTGGTGCGATCGAGCGGCTCGAGCCGGCGCTGTGGGGCCGGCTTATCCTCACCCAGCAGGTCCGCGACGAGGACGTGACCCGCGTGCGCGCGGTCTACGACAAGCTCAAGATCAAGACCGAACTCGCGCCGTTCTTCACGGATTTGCCGGCGCGGCTCGCCTCCAACCATCTCGTGGTGTCGCGCTCCGGCGCCGGTACTGTCGCCGAGCTTGCCGCGATCGGCCGGCCTTCGATCCTGGTGCCGCTGCCGGGCGCGATCGACCAGGACCAGTTCGCCAATGCCGGCGTGCTCGCCAAGGTCGATGGCGCCATCCGCATTCCGCAGACCGAGTTCACCGCCGATCGTCTCGCCGCCGAGATTTCGGGTTTTGCCGCCGAGCCGGCGCGCCTTGCCGCCATGGCTGCCGCGGCGAAAGGGACAGGCCGGCTCGATGCCGCCGAGCGGCTGGCCGATCTGGTGGCGAAAGTCGCGGGAATCTGACGCGAAAAAGCCCTTGTCTTCGCCTTCTAAAGCGGGGCATCCAGTAAGAACGGCGCGGCTGATTTGGCCGTGACCTTTGCCAGATGCCGCCTGCGCAAGGCGGCGAGGTCAGGGAACAGAGCATGAGACTGCCGCGCGAGATCGGCCCCATCCACTTCGTCGGGATCGGCGGGATCGGCATGAGCGGCATCGCCGAGGTGCTGCTCAATCTCGGCTACGCCGTGCAGGGCTCGGACGCCTCCGACAATTACAATCTCGACCGCCTGCGCAAGAACGGCGCGAAGGTGTCCGTCGGCCACAAGGCCGAGAATGTCGACGGGGCCGAGGTCGTTGTCGTGTCCACCGCGATCAAGCGCGACAATCCGGAATTGATGGCGGCGCGCGAGCGGCGCATTCCCGTGGTGCGCCGCGCCGAGATGCTGGCCGAATTGATGCGGCTGAAGAGCTGCGTCGCGATCGCCGGCACGCATGGCAAGACCACCACGACCACGATGGTCGCAACCCTGCTCGATGCCGGCGGGCTCGATCCGACCGTGATCAACGGCGGCATCATCAACGCCTATGGTTCCAACGCGCGTCTCGGCGCCGGCGACTGGATGGTGGTGGAGGCCGATGAGAGCGACGGCACGTTCCTGAAGCTGCCGACGGATGTGGCGATCGTCACCAATGTCGATCCTGAACACCTCGATCACTTCAAGACTTTTGACGCCGTGCAGGACGCGTTCCGCCATTTCGTCGAGAACCTGCCGTTCTACGGTTTTGCCGTGATGTGCATCGATCATCCGGTGGTGCAGAGCCTCGTCGGCAAGATCGAGGACCGTCGCATCATCACTTACGGCGCGAATCCGCAGGCTGATGTACGGCTGCTCGATCTCGCCCCAATGGGCGGCGGATCAAAATTCAAGGTCGCATTCCGCGATCGCAAGACCGGTGCGGTGCACGAGATCGCCGATCTCATGCTGCCGATGCCGGGTCGCCACAACGCCTCCAACGCGACGGCCGCGATCGCGGTCGCGCGCGAGCTTGGCGTATCCGATGAAGATATCCGCAAGGCGATCGCCGGCTTCGGCGGGGTCAAGCGGCGCTTCACCAAGACCGGCGAGTGGAACGGTATCACCGTGATCGACGATTACGGCCACCACCCCGTCGAGATCGCGGCGGTGCTGAAGGCCGCGCGGGAATCCAGCAATGGCAAGATCATCGCCGTGGTGCAGCCGCATCGGTACACCCGACTGCAATCGCTGTTCGAGGAATTCTGCACCTGCTTCAACGACGCTGATGCGGTGGTCGTCGCCGACGTCTATGCCGCAGGCGAGAGTCCGATCGACGGCGTGGACCGAGATCATTTCGTCGCAGGCCTGCGCGCGCACGGTCACCGCGAGGTGGTGCCGCTGCCGGGTGCGTCGGAGCTTGCGGGCATTGTCAAGGGCGTGGCGAAGTCGGGCGATCTCGTCGTGTGCCTCGGTGCGGGCAACATCACGCAATGGGCGTACGCGCTGCCGGATCAATTGAAGGCGCTGGGGTAGGGCGGTGAGCTTCCCCGACATCACGCCCTCGCTCAAAGCCGCGATGCCGGATCTTCGCGGGCGGCTGCTTGCCAACCAGTCTCTCGCCGAGCTCACCTGGTTTCGCGTCGGCGGTCCGGCGCAGGTGCTGTTCACGCCGGCGGACGAGGATGACCTCGCTTACTTCCTCGCCCATCTTGCAGGCGACATCCCGGTCTATGTCGTGGGTGTCGGCTCCAACCTGATCGTGCGCGATGGCGGCATTGCGGGCGTGGTGATCCGTCTTGCACCGCGCGCTTTTGGCGAGGCGGCTGCGAGCGGCGACGTCGTCATCGCGGGTGCGGCCGCGCTCGACAAGCGCGTCGCGGAGGTCGCGGCCTCTGCCGATATTGGCGGGCTCGAATTCTACGCCGGCATTCCCGGCACGATCGGCGGCGCGCTACGCATGAATGCGGGCGCCAATGGCGGCGAGACCAAGGACGTGCTGATCGAGGCGCGCGGCGTTGGACGCGACGGCGCGAAGCACATCTTCTCCATCGCTGACATGAAATTCGTCTACCGCAGCAGCGGCGTCGATCCCTCCATTATCTTCACCTCCGCGCGCTTTCGCGGCGCGATCAGGCATGCCGAGGCGATCCGCGCGCGGATGGCGGAGGTGCAGACCCACCGCGAGACCGCGCAGCCGATCCGCGAAAAAACCGGCGGCTCGACCTTCAAGAATCCCCCCGGCCATTCCGCCTGGAAGTTGGTCGATGCTGCCGGCTGTCGCGGTTTGCGCGTCGGGGGAGCGCAGGTCTCAGAGATGCATTGCAATTTCCTGATCAACACGGGCGATGCCACCGCACACGACATCGAGACGCTGGGCGAGACCGTGCGCGAACGTGTCAAGGCCAACTCCGGAATTGAGCTGCACTGGGAAATCAAGCGGATCGGGGTTTCCGCTTGAACGACAACGCAGACAGGCGACGAGAGAACATGCGCACCACCATCCTCTTTGGCGGCTCCAATCGAGAGCGTCTGGTTTCCGTCGCTTCAGCCCAGGCGCTGCATCAAGCTTTGCCCGAGTCCGATCTCTGGTTCTGGGACATCGAGGACAAGGTGCACGTCGTGCAGTCCAAGCAGCTGCTCGAACATTCTCGGCCCTTCGAGGACGAGTTCAAGCCGGGCACATCAGGAATTCCGCTGGCGCAGGCGCTCGACCAGGCCAAGGCGGAAGACCGCGTCCTCGTGCTCAGCCTGCATGGCGGATGCGCCGAGAACGGCGAATTGCAGGTGATGTGCGAGGCGCGCGGCGTGCCGTTCACCGGCTCGGGTTCGGCCTCTTCGCATCTCGCCTTCGACAAGATCGCGGCCAAGCGCTTTGCAGCGCTCGGCGGCGTCACACCGCCTGAGGGCATCGCGCTCGAGAATATCGACGACGCCTTCGCCGAATATGGAAGGCTGATCGCAAAGCCCGCGCGCGATGGATCGAGCTATGGCCTGATCTTCGTCAACGCCAGGCAGGATCTCGTCGCCGTCCGCAATGCGGCCAAGCACGAAGACTATGTGATCGAGCCCTATATCGCCGGCATCGAGGCGACCTGCGGCGTGCTGGAGCGCACCGATGGCTCGATCATCTCGCTACCGCCAATCGAGATCATTCCGGGCGAGGGCAGTTTCGACTACGCCGCAAAATATCTCCTGAAGTCGACCCAGGAGATTTGCCCCGGCCGCTTCACCGCAGAGGTCACCGCCGCGCTCAAGGCGCAGGCGATGCTGGCGCATCGCGCGATGTCCTGCACCGGCTATTCCCGCTCGGACTTCATCGTCACGGAGAAGGGGCTGGTCTATCTCGAAACCAACACGCTGCCCGGGTTGACCAAGTCCTCGCTCTACCCCAAGGCGCTGAAAGCCGAAGGCATCGCGTTCGTCGACTTCCTCCGCGACCTGATCGAGCTGGCGGTGCGGCGAGTGGGGAAATAGTTAGGATTGGTTAACGGCTGAACGGGTGAAACGGCCGGTTTGGGCCCCAAAACCGGTAAAATGCCGGATATCGTGACATAACTGCCTCACACGGCTGGGCAAAAAGCATCTCCCGTTAACGAAGTTTACCTTTTGTTTACCAGGACATCCGAAGGTTAACGCTGGCGGCGCATATGGCGTTTTGGCTGCCGGTGCGTGAACCGTTTCGGATGTATTCGATCGGCGAACGCTTTGAAGGGGAGCGGTTTCTTCAGCCGAAGACCATCACCCGGCCCGGCACGACCGAGACGTCATGTTCGCCAGGACCCGCGCGGTGTCGCGGGCAAACTGTTGACGAGCTCGTGCAATGGATGGTGCAGGAAGCCTCACCCGGTCGTTTTTGAGATCGCTGAGGCCCCAAACTGACCTGAAGGCGGCCGCTATCGGAGCGGTCGTGCTTCTGCGCGAGTGGGTACAGGACAGGCGTGAGGACAAAAGCTCCGCCGCCAAGGAAAAGATCAAGCAGAAGGCCAAGGCCAAGGCCATCGTCGAACGCGAGCCGCCGCCGCGCGCTGTCGCGCTGGTCGAGCGCTATCTGCCGCGCCGGGTCGGGATCAGCATGACCGTGCTGCTGCTGATAGGCAGCTGCGGCCTCGGCATCGTCAAAGGCGGCCATCTCCAGGATTTCGTCACCGCCGTCAGCGACGCGCGCAACGCCATGGCCAATTCGGCCGGCTTCCGCATCACCTCGGTCGTGATCAACGGCCGCAAGCAGCTCAGCCAGGACGAGATCCTCGCGGTCGGTGGCGTCAGCGGCCGCTCGTCGCTGTTGTTCCTCGATGCCGACGACGTCCGCGACAAGCTCAAGGCCAATCCCTGGATCGCGGATGCGACCGTGCTGAAGCTCTATCCGGGCCAGCTCATGATCGAGATCACCGAGCGCAAGGCGTTCGCGCTGTGGCAGGAAGCCGGCCGGCTCTCCGTCATCGCCGACGACGGCGCGCTGCTCGAACCCTATGTCTCGCGCAGGTTCCTGTCGCTGCCGCTCGTGGTCGGGAAGGGCGCCGACACGCAGGCCCGCGACTTCCTCGCGCTGCTCGCCCGCTATCCGCAGGTGAACTCGGTGACGAAAGCCGCGATCTATGTCGGTGAACGGCGCTGGAACCTCAGACTGAAGGACGGCCTCGACATCCGCCTGCCCGAGCAGGATGTCGGTAACGCACTCGCCGCGCTCTCGAAGCTCGACAAGGACGACAGGCTGTTCTCGAAGGACATCGTCGCGATCGACATGCGCCTGCCCGACCGTCTGGTGGTGCAGCTGTCCGATGACGCCGCCAAGGCGCGCGAGGACCTCTTCAAGGACAAGAAGAAAAAGAAGGCCGGGGACGCCGCATGACCGGTCTTGATCGCACCCAGACGCCGAAGACGCGCCAGATCCCGCACAAGCGCGGCGGTCTCGTCGCCTGCCTCGACATCGGCACCAGCAAGATCGCCTGCATGATCGCGCGGCTGAAGCCGTCGGCGCCGAGCGAAGCGCTGGGCGGCCGGACCCATGCGGTCGAACTGATCGGTTACAGCCAGATCCAGTCGCGCGGCATGAAGGCCGGCGCGGTGGTCGATCTTGGTGAATGCGAGCAGGCGGTGCGCCAGGCCGTCGGGCTCGCCGAGAAAATGGCCAAGGTGCGGGTCGAGTCCGTGTTGCTGTCGGTCTCCGGCGGTCGCCTCGCGGGCCAGCTGGTCGAGGCCGCAGCCGATATCCGCGGCGGCGCGGTGACGCCGGCCGATGTCAGCCGTGTCACCTCCACCGGCATGCGCCACGCTACCGGCGAGGGCCGCACCGTGCTGCATGCGCTGCCGGTCGGCTACACGCTGGATGGCGTCAAGGGCATTCGCGATCCCCGCGGCATGGTCGCGCATCAATTCGGCGTCGACATGAACGTCGTCACCTGCGACGCCACCGTGGCGCGGAATCTGATGCTGGCGGTGGAACGCTGCCATCTCAACGTCGAAGCCATGGCGGCGAGCCCCTACGTGGCCGGCCTGTCGGTGCTGACCGACGACGAGGCCGATCTGGGCGCCGCCGTGGTCGAGATGGGGGCGGGTACCACCACGATCGCGGTCTATTCCGGCGGCCGCTTCGTGCATGCGGCCGGATTTGCGGTCGGCGGGCAACACCTCACGATGGATCTCGCGCGTGGACTCTCGGCGACCATTGCCGATGCCGAGCGAATCAAGACCTTATACGGCACCGTCCTCACCGGCGGATCGGACTCGCGTGAGCTGATGTCTGTACCGACGGCCGGTGACGAGCAGGATCTGCCGCAAATCGTTTCGCGCGCCACCATCGCCAACATCGTCAAGCACCGTGCCGAGGAAGTCTTCGAAATGGTTCGGGACAAGCTGAAGGATTCGCCCTTCGCGGCAGAGCCCAACGGCCGTGTCGTGCTCTCGGGCGGCGCCTCGCAGCTCACCGGTCTCGTCGAGCTCGGTACACAGATTCTCGGCCGGCCCGTGCGGGTCGGACGTCCGCTCGGTTTTGGCCGGCTGCCCAACGAGGCGAAGAACGCCGCGTTCGCGGTGCCGGCCGGACTTCTCGTCTACCCGCAATATGTTCACCACGAGCATGTCGAACCGCGGCATACGCGGCAGCAGGTCAAGACAGGGACGGGCGGTTATTTTGGAAAGGTCGGACGATGGCTACGCGAGGGCTTCTGATGAACCGGTTCCGCAATCTTCGAATTTCACCAACTCCCGCGGCCGCCGGCCGGGGCGAACCCACGCGCGCGTGATCGAGAGGCAAACATGACCATCAGCATCAACGTTCCTGATATTCACGAGTTGAAGCCCCGCATCACCGTGTTCGGCGTCGGCGGCGCTGGCGGCAACGCCGTCAACAACATGATCACGGCCGGCCTCCAGGGCGTCGACTTCGTGGTCGCCAACACCGATGCGCAGGCGCTGACGATGTCGAAGGCGCAGCGCATCGTGCAGATGGGGACGGCCGCCACGCAAGGCCTCGGCGCAGGTTCGCAGCCGGTCGTGGGCGCGGCCGCGGCGGAAGAGGTGATGGACGAGCTTCGCGACCATCTCTCCGGCGCCAACATGGTGTTCGTCACCGCCGGCATGGGCGGCGGCACCGGCACCGGTGCAGCGCCCGTCATCGCCAAGATCGCGCGCGAGATGGGCATCCTCACCGTCGGCGTCGTGACCAAGCCCTTCCACTTCGAAGGCGGCCGCCGCATGCGCACTGCTGAGGCCGGCATCAACGAGCTGCACAAGGTCGTGGATACGCTCTTGATCATCCCGAACCAGAACCTGTTCCGGGTCGCCAACGAGAAGACCACCTTCGCTGACGCCTTCGCGATGGCCGACCAGGTGCTGTACTCCGGCGTTGCCTGCATCACCGACCTGATGGTGAAGGAAGGCCTGATCAACCTCGACTTCGCCGACGTCCGCGCCGTCATGCGCGAGATGGGCAAGGCGATGATGGGCACGGGCGAAGCCTCCGGCGACAAGCGCGCGCTGACTGCCGCTGAAGCTGCGATCGCCAACCCGCTGATCGATGATAGTTCGATGAAGGGCGCCAAGGGCCTCCTGATCTCGATCACCGGCGGCAAGGACCTGACCCTGTTCGAGGTCGACGAAGCCGCCACCCGGATCCGCGAGGAAGTCGACCAGGATGCCAACATCATCGTCGGCGCTACCTTCGACGAAGCGCTCGACGGTCTGATCCGCGTCTCGGTCGTCGCCACCGGCATCGAGCAAGACGCGATCGCCCGCAGCAGCAAGGGCACCAGCGTTCCCGTCGCGAACGCCGCGCCGCAACAGGTGCAGCAGGCTCCCGCTGTTCCGGCCGCCGCTGCCGAGAGTCGTCTCGCCGACCTGACCGCACGCCTCCGCGCCGACAACCAGCGCATGGCCGAACGCGCCCAGAAGCAGGAAGGGCAGGTTCCGGCCGCCGCAGCCCGTCCCAATGTCGAGCGTGCGGCGCTTGCCGCCATCGCGGCTGCCGTTGCCGACGTCCCGCATTCGCCCGCGCCGATGCAGACCTACGGCGACGTTACCGTCCGCCCGATCGCCCAGAAGCCCACGCTGTTCCCGGAGCCGGAGCAGGCGCCGATGGCCATGCATGAGCCGATGACGCCGGAAACCTTCATTCCACCGCAGGCCGAGCGTGCGCCGGTGCGTGCGCCGCGGATGCCGCGTATCGAGGAGCTGCCGATGCCGGCCCAGGCCGAGATTCGTCAGGCCCGTGGCGAGGTCGAGGACGAGACGCCGCAAAAGACCCGTCTGTCGCTGCTCCAGCGCCTCGCCAATGTCGGCCTCGGCCGTCGCGACGAGGAGACCGAGGCCCCGATCGCGGCCCGCACCACGGGTCCCGCCATGCCTGTGCTGCCAGAGCGCAAGCCGCAGCGGACGGTCCAGCAGCAGATCGCAGCCAGCGAGCCGGTGTCCGAATACGCCCGCCGGCCCGCGCCCCAGGGTCTCGACGCCCATGGCCGCCCCGCGCCTGTTGCGCCGGCGCCACAGGGCGACGACCATCTTGATATCCCGGCCTTCCTGCGGCGGCAGGCGACCTGAGAATTGTTACAATACGGCAGACGAAAAAAGGTCCCGGCGGGAAGCTTGCCGGGACCTTTCCTTTTGTCCCGTGCAGATCCGGATTGCACGTTCAAGCAACTGATTTTAAATCATTAATTACCTGTTCGGTGCTTCAGTAAAGCTGCCGATAACGACCCCAAAACTCGGCGCAATTTGGTTAAGCCTTGGCGCGAATACGGCAGGTTTGGGGTAACAATCGGTAAAAAAGCGTGAGTTGGCGCCGTTTGAGGCAGTGACTATGGTTCAGCGTGACTTGGGGATACGGAGATTCGGACGGTCGATCTCAATCGATCAGTCGGGTTTAGTATAAGTCGCAATGGGTCGTAGTGGGGCGGGTTCCTGATGAAATTTAGCCGGCAAACAACGCTTCGTGCGCAAGCCACCGTGGCCGGCGTCGGCGTTCATTCCGGTCTTCCCGTCACCCTCACGCTTGGACCTGCACCTGTCGATGCAGGTTTTATTTTTGTCCGTACCGGCCTCGAGGGATGTGACCGCGAAGTTCAGGCGACCGCCGAGCAGGTGATCGCGACCGATTTCGCGACTGTCCTTGGCGATCGCAGTGGTCCGCTGGTTTCCACCGCGGAGCACGTGCTGGCCGCGCTGCGGGGCATGGGTGTCGACAATGCCACCATCGAGATCGACGGTCCGGAAGTGCCGATCATGGACGGCAGCGCTGCTGCCTTCATCGCCGCGATCGATCAGGCCGGCATCGTCAACCAGCCGGCGCAGCGCCGGTTCATCCAGGTTTTGAAGCCGGTCTCGGTTAAGGTCGGCGACTCCTTCGGTGAGATCCGGCCCTACGCCAACGGCTTCCGTGCCGAGGTCGAGATCGACTTCACCAATCCCGTCATCGGCCAGCAGAGTTACGCCTTCGATCTCAGCCCGGAGCGCTTCCGCCGCGAAGTCGGTCGTGCCCGGACGTTTGGTCTGATGGGCGATGTCGCGCGGCTCTGGAGCGCGGGCTATGCGCTCGGCGCCTCCTTCGAAAACACCGTCGTGTTCGACGACGAGCGGCTGCTCAACACCGAGGGCCTGCGCTATGCCGACGAATGCGCCCGCCACAAGGTGCTGGACGTCATCGGCGATCTCGCGCTGGCCGGCCTGCCGCTGCTTGGCGCCTATCGCTCGGTGCGTGGCGGCCACAAGCTCAACCACGCCGTTCTGACCGCGTTGCTCGCCGACCGTACCGCTTGGCGGGTGGTCGAGGGCGAGGTGGCCCGCCGCACCACGCGTCCCGTGGTCGAGGTCGGCAGCGGCATCGTCGGCGGCCGGATCGCGGCTGCCTACGGGCCGGACGTGTCCTGAACGCCTGTTACCGCAGGCAGCCAAGCGGGATTTTATCCGGGAAACTCCTGGTAACCATGATCGACTAGGATTGCGGCGATTTCGCCTTAATCCGGGCGGAATGCGTGCCTATCCGGTAGGTTAACAATCGATTTTCGGTTACACCGACGTGGTCGCACGGCAGGCACCACGGTCACATTTCGCGCCCGTGACGGGGATCATGGGCTGGCGGGCACTGCATCACAGGGCGTCAGGTCTCAAATTCATGTCGGCACAGCGTATGACGCGCGGATATCTTTCAATTTCACCGCGAACCCGTGGGCTGCTGCAGGCCGCAACGCTCTTCCTGCTCGCGTTGCCGCTGGCCGGCTGCGGCACCGGCGCGCTCTGGGACAAGTTCACCAACAAGGACGACACCTTCGCCGAGGAGCCTGCCGACAAGATCTACAATGAGGGCTTGTACCTCATGAACGAAAAGAAGGACATGAAGGCGGCGAACAAGAAGTTCGAAGAGGTCGACCGCCAGCATCCCTACTCCGACTGGGCGCGCAAATCGCTGCTGATGTCGGCCTACGCGTCCTACCAGGGCGGCGACTATGACAGCTGCATCGGCGCTGCCACCCGCTACGTCACCCTGCATCCCGGCAGCCCGGACGCCGCTTACGCGCAGTATTTGATCGCCGCCTCGCATTACGATCAGATTCCGGACATCAACCGTGACCAGGGCCGCACCGAGAAGGCGATCGCCTCACTGGAAGAGGTGGTGCGCAAATATCCGACGTCCGAATATGCGACTTCCGCCAAGGCCAAGATCGAGGGCGCGCGCGACCAGCTCGCCGGCAAGGAAATGAGTGTCGGACGCTACTACATGCAGAAGCGCGACTACACGGCCGCGATCAACCGCTACAAGGCGGTGGTGACGCAGTACCAGACCACGCGCCACGTCGAGGAAGCGCTCTACCGTCTCACCGAGTCCTATATGGCGATCGGCATCGTCGGCGAGGCCCAGACCGCAGCCGCCGTGCTCGGGCATAATTTTCCCGACAGCCGGTGGTACAAGGACGCCTATAATCTTGTAAAATCCGGTGGTCTCGAGCCGAGCGAGAATCAGGGGTCCTGGATTAGCCGGACCTTCAAGAAGATTGGCCTCTAGGTCTCGGCTAGGAAATCTGGTTCCATGCTGGCGCGTCTGTCGATCCGTGACATCGTCCTGATCGAACGGCTCGATATCGAATTCGCCACCGGACTTGCGGTTTTGACCGGCGAGACCGGTGCGGGCAAATCCATCCTGCTCGATGCCTTTGCGTTGGCGCTCGGCGGCCGCGGCGACGCCGGCCTTGTGCGCCATGGCGCGGAGCAGGGGCAGGTCACGGCCGTCTTCGATATCCCGAAGAATCACCCTGCGACGAAGATACTGGCCGAGAACGGGCTGGACGATACCGGCGAGATGATTCTCCGCCGCGTGCAACTCGCCGACGGCCGCACCCGCGCCTTCATCAACGACCAGTCGATCAGCGTGCAGACGCTGAAGGCAGTCGGCGCCGCGCTGGTCGAGATCCACGGCCAGCATGACGAGCGCGCGCTGGTCGATGCAGCCACCCATCGCCAGCTCCTCGATGCTTTCGCGGGCCTCGAAAAGGATGTCGCAGCCGTCGAAGCGCTCTGGGACGCGCGCCGCATCGCCAATACCGAGCTGGAAGCGCATCGCGCCGGCATGGAGCGGGCCGCGCGCGAAGCGGACTATTTGCGCCACGCCTCCGATGAGCTGAAGCATCTCGCGCCCAAGGACGGCGAGGAGACCTCGCTGGCGTCTCGGCGCACTACCATGATGCAGGGCGAGAAGATTGCCTCCGATTTGCGCGAGGCGCAGGAGGCCGTCGGCGGCCACCATTCGCCGGTCGCAACCTTGTCGGCCGCCGTGCGCCGGCTCGAGCGCCGCGGCGTCAACTCGCCCGCGCTGGTCGAGCCCGCGGTGAAGGCAATCGATATCGCAATCAACGCGCTGGAAGAGGCGGACCAGCATCTCCAGGCGGCGCTTGCCGCAACCGATTTCGATCCGGGCGAGCTCGAACGCATCGAGGAGCGGTTGTTCGCGTTGCGCGCCGCCTCGCGCAAATATTCGACGCCGGTCGATGGCCTGGCGGCACTTGCCGCCAAATACGCCGCCGACGTCGTGCTGATCGATGCCGGCGCCTCGCGCTTGAGGAAGCTGGAGCAGGCCGCGATCGAGGCGGATGCACGCTATGCGTCGGCCGCCAAGAAGCTGTCGCTGGTGCGGCAGAAGTCCGCAGAAAAGCTCAACAAGTCCGTCAACGCCGAGCTCGCGCCGCTCAAGCTCGAACGCGCCAAATTCATGACCCAGGTCGCGACTGACGAGGCCGCGCCCGGGCCACAAGGCTTCGATCGGGTCGAGTTTTGGGTGCAGACCAACCCCGGCACCAAGGCGGGGCCGATGATGAAGGTCGCGTCGGGCGGCGAGCTCTCGCGCTTCCTGCTGGCGCTGAAGGTTGTGCTGTCCGACCGCGGCTCGGCGCCGACGCTCGTCTTCGACGAAATCGATACCGGAGTGGGCGGCGCGGTCGCGGATGCCATCGGCGCGCGGCTGGCGCGGCTCGCCGGCAAGGTTCAGGTGATGGCCGTGACCCACGCCCCGCAGGTCGCCGCCCGCGCCGACCAACATCTGCTGATCTCCAAGGATGCGCTGGACAAGGGCAAGCGCGTCGCCACCCGCGTCAACGCGCTGGCCGCCGACCATCGCCGCGAGGAAATCGCCCGCATGCTCGCCGGCGCCGAGATCACCGCCGAGGCGAGGGCGGCCGCGGACCGGCTGCTCAAGGCGGCGACGGCATAGCGGTGTGTCCCGGACGCGCGCAGCGCGAGCCGGATCCCATGACGTCGCTGCCTTGCATAGGGGGAATAAAGAGCCCAATCCGCCTTTACCCTCCCGCCCGCTCCGTCGTATCCAAGCACAATGGCAAGAGCAGCAAAACCCAAACCGCTTCGTGACGTCGCCGACCTCACCAGGGCGCAGGCCAAGGTCGAGCACATGCGGCTGTCGCTCGAAATCGAGGGACACAACGAGCGCTATTACCAGGACGATGCGCCTGTAGTGACCGATGCGGAGTACGACGCCCTGCGTCAGCGCTTCAACGCGATCGAAAAACGCTTTCCGGAATTCGTCAGCGCGGAATCGCCGTCGCAGAAGGTCGGTGCCGCGCCGTCGGGGCGCTTTAAAAAGGTGCGGCATTCCGTTCCGATGCTGTCGCTCGACAACGCCTTTGCCGAAGACGACGTGCGCGACTTCGTCGGTCGCATCGTGCGCTTCCTGAAGCTTGATGACGATAAAATCAGTTTCTCAGCCGAGCCGAAGATCGACGGCCTGTCGATGTCGCTGCGTTACGAGGGCGGCGAGCTCGTCACCGCGGCGACGCGCGGAGACGGCGCGGAGGGCGAGGACGTCACCGCCAACATTCGCACGCTCGAAGACGTGCCGCAGAAGCTGAAAGGCCGCAACGTCCCCGACATTTGCGAGGTGCGCGGCGAGATCTACATGACCAAGAAGGCGTTCCTCGCGCTCAACGAGCGGCAGAAGGCGGCCGGCGACACTATCTTCGCCAACCCGCGCAATTCGGCCGCAGGCTCGTTGCGGCAGAAGGATCCGACCATCACCGCCTCGCGTCCGCTTGGCTTCTTCGCCTATGCCTGGGGCGAGATGAGCGCGATGCCCGAGGATACACAGAGCGATATGATTCACTGGTTCGAGCACTGCGGCTTCAAGACCAATCCCCTGACCAAACTGTGTCACTCCGTCGAGGAGCTGATCGCGTTCCACCAGAAGATCGAGGAGGAACGCGCAAAACTCGACTACGACATCGACGGCGTCGTCTACAAGGTCGACCGCCTGGACTGGCAGGAGCGGCTTGGCTTCGTCTCGCGCACGCCGCGTTGGGGCATCGCGCACAAATTCCCCGCCGAACGCGCCATGACGGTGCTCCGCGACATCGAGATCCAGGTCGGGCGTACCGGCTCGTTCACGCCGGTCGGCAAGCTCGAGCCGATTGGCGTCGGCGGCGTGATCGTGCAGAACGTCACGCTGCACAACGAGGACTACATCAAGGGCATCGGCAACAAGGGCGAGGTGTTGCGCGAAGGGCGCGACATCAGGATCGGCGACACTGTCGTGATCCAGCGCGCCGGCGACGTGATCCCGCAGATCGTCGACATCGTCCTCGACAAGCGACCAAAGAGCGCCAGGGAATACGACTTCCCGAAGAAGTGCCCGTGCCCGCTGCACACCGACGTCGTGCGCGGGGAGACGGCCGCCGGCGAAGAGGAATCCCGCGCCCGTTGCACCGGCGAGTTCGCCTGCCCCTACCAGAAGATCGAGCACCTCAAGCTGTTCGTGTCGCGGCGCGCGTTCGACATCGATGGTCTCGGCGAGAAGCAGCTGCAGTATTTCTTCGATGAGGGATGGGTGAAGGAGCCCGCCGACATCTTCACGCTGGAGAAGCGCAACGCAAAGCTCAAGCTCGAAGAGATCGAGGGCTACGGCGCGACCTCGGTGCGCAACCTGTTCGGCGCCATCGAGAGCAGGCGCAAAATCGCGCTGGAGCGCTTCGTCTATGCGCTCGGCATGCGTCATGTCGGCGAGACCACGGCGCTCGCACTCGCGCGCGGCTATGGCTCCTGGGATGCCTTTCACGATGCCTGCCTCAAGGTCGCCAAGGGCGACGAGGAGGCGATGGCGGAAATGGACGCGCTGGACCAGATCGGCGACACCGTGATCAAGAGCATCGCCGATTATTTTGGCGAGAGCCACAATCGCGGCATCGTCGAGCGGCTGACGAAAGAGGTCGAGATCGTCGACGCCGAGAAGCCCAAGAGCAACTCCGCCGTCGCCGGCAAGACGGTGGTTTTCACGGGCTCGCTGGAGAAGATGACGCGCGACGAGGCCAAGGCGACCGCGGAGCGGCTCGGCGCCAAGGTCTCGGGCTCGGTGTCGAAGAAGACCGATGTCGTCGTCGCCGGCCCCGGTGCGGGCTCGAAGCTGGCGGAGGCCAACAAGCACGGCGTCAAGGTATTGACCGAGGACGAGTGGCTGACGCTGATCGGGGAGTGAGCTCTCTCCTCGTCATTGCGAGGAGCTCTTGCGACGAAACAATCCAGGCTGTCACCGCGAAGAGATTCTGGATTGCTTCGCTTTCGCTCGCAATGACGGGGAGGGCGTACTGCCCCTTACATCATCCCGGTCTCTTCCTCCTCCGCCTGTTCGATCAATTCCTCGCTCACGACCATTTCGCGGCGGGGGACGACGAAGATCATCGTGCAGGCGCAGAGCAGCGAGACCGCAAGCACCGCGGAAGTAAGCGGCAGCGTCGTTGCCGAGTGGCCGCCGAGATAGGCGCCGAATTGCGACATCAGCGCGCCGATCCCTTGCTGGAGGAAGCCCATCGCGCCTGACGCGGTGCCGGCGGCTTCGGGGCGGATGCTGATGGCGCCGGCGGCGGAGTTCGCCATCACGAAGGCATTGCCGACCATCACGATCATCTGCGTGCCGAACAGCCAGGCCGGCGCCTCATTCCAGCCGGCAAAGCTCCAGAGCAGGTTCAACAGGCTGCCGCAGAGTTGCAGGCCGAGCCCGAACCAGATCAGCTTCTGGAGCGAGTGCCGCGGCGCGAAGCGCACGCAGAGCAGGTTGCCGACCAGATACGCAAATCCCGTCGTGGCGAACCAGGCGCCGTATTCGGCGCTGGTCCGACCCATTTGTGTCACGACGATATAGGGGCCGCCGCCCGCAAAGGTGAAGATGATCTGGGACGCCAGCACCTGGCACATGACATAGCCGATGAAGGCGCGGCTCCGGATCAGCATGCCAACGTCGCCGCGAAAGCCGCCACTGCCGACCGCGCGGTCGCGACGCGTCTCGGGTAGCGCGATCGCGATACCGACCGCGACCGCCAGCGCACCGATCGTGACGGCGTAGAAGATCGCGCGCCAGCCGAACGCGGTCTCGATCAGACCACCGGTGAGCGGCGAGACCATCTGGCCGATCATCAGGGCCGCAACCACGAGGCTGATCATGGAGGCGACGCGATCGCGCTCGTAGATGTCGCGGATGATGGCGCGGCTGACCACCATGCCGGAGGCGCCGCCGAGCGCCTGGAAGAAGCGCGCTGCGATCAGCTGTGGCAGGGTTTCGGCGAAGATGCAGGCGACGCTGGCCGCGACCATCAGCGCGAGGCCGGAGAGCAGCACAGGGCGCCGGCCGAACTTGTCCGACAACGGTCCCATGATGAGCTGCGACAGCGCGATGCCGACCATGTAGAGCGACGCCGTCATCTGCGCGATCGAGATGTCGCGCCCGAACGTCGTCGCCAGCACGGGGAGCGCCGGAACCAGGATGTAGAGCGAGATCGGCGCGATCCCGGTCATGACGACCAGCAGCAGCAACATCACGCGCGAGGTCGCGATGTTCGCTGCCGTTCCCGGCGGCTTGCTGATCATGCCGTGCATGCGTGTCCGTCTCTCGAATTCGAACCCGACTGTAGCGTGCTCGCACGAGACGGATATCGGCGTTTCGGAATGCGGCTATACTGATTTCGGGACTGTTATAATAGCGGTGCACGGGAAGCCGTTGTTTTACGGAGAAGCGCCATGAGGAACGCGCCAGGCCGGCCGTGATCGCGGGTGAAGGCCACTCAGCCTTGCGCCAATCGCGTAGCGCTATGCGGGCGCGGTCTAAGCCTTCAGCTCCGCCGTGGCCTGATCGAGCCAGGCCTTCGTCGCCTCGTCCAGCGCAGGTCCCACCTCGGCGCGGACGCGCGCGTGATAGGCGTTGAGCCAGACGAGCTCGTCGCGGCTCAGCATCGCCGTGTCGATCAGCCGGCGGTCGATCGGCGCAAGGGTCAGCGTCTCGAACGCGTTCATCGATTTCTCGGCGCCCTTGATATCGGCGGCGATCACCAGTTCGAGATTCTCAATGCGGATGCCAAAGCCGTCGGTCTTGTAATAGCCGGGCTCGTTGGAGAGGATCATGCCGCGCTTCAGCGGTGTGGTGCCGAGCTTCGAGATCCGCGCCGGTCCTTCGTGCACCGAAAGATAGCTGCCGACGCCGTGGCCGGTGCCGTGCTCGAAATCGACGCCGGCAGCCCAGAGATATTGCCGCGCAAGCGTGTCGAGCTGCGCGCCGGTGGTGCCGTCGGGAAACACCGCGCGCGCGATCGCGATATGGCCGCGCAGCACGCGGGTGAAGCGGTCGCGCATCTCCTCCGTCGGCTCGCCCACCGCCATGGTGCGCGTGACGTCGGTGGTGCCGTCTTCATATTGTGCGCCGGAATCGATCAGCAGCAGGTCGCCGGGCGCGATCCGCCGGTTGCTCTTGCGGGTGACGCGGTAGTGCACGATGGCGCCGTTCGGACCGGTGCCGGAGATGGTCGGGAACGACACGTCCTTCAGCGCGCCGGTGTCACGGCGGAAGGTCTCCAGCGCCTCGACCGCGTCGATCTCGGTTAGCTTGCCGCTTGGCGCCTCGCGATCGATGAAGGCGAGGAAACGCGCCAGTGCAATTGCGTCGCGCCGGTGCGCCGTCTGCGTGCCCTTGATCTCGGTCGCGTTCTTCACGGCCTTGAGCAGCGCAATCGGATCGCTGCCGCGCACCGGCCTGCCGCCGCCGCCCGCGATCAACCGGCTCAGCGCGTCAGCCGCTGTGGCGTTGTCGAGCGCGATCACCGCGCCGCTCTTGGCGAGCGCCATCAGCGTCGGCGTCAGCGCGTCGGGCTGGCGCACGTCGGCTGATTGCTCGAGGTGGTCACGCGTCAGATTTGAGAGCTTGCGATGGTCGATGAACACGGTCGGCCGGCCGACCTTGGGCACCACCGCGTAGGACAGCGGCAGCGGCGTGTGTGCGACGTCGGCGCCGCGGATGTTGAAGGTCCAGGCGACCGCATGGCTGTCTGACAGCACCAGCGCGTCGGCGCTTAATTTCTCGATCTCGCTCTTGATCTGGGCCACCTTCTCGGTCTCGGCGACGCCGGCATATTGCAGGCCGTGGATCGCGACCGGCGCAACCGGGGCTTGAGGCCGGTCCTGCCAGACCGCGTCGATGGGATTGCTGTCGACCGCGACCAGTTCGGCACCGGCCTTGGCGCAGGCGGCAGAGAGGCGTTCTGCTGCCGCAAAAGTGTGCAGCCACGGATCAAATCCTAGGCGATCACCCGATTTGAGATGCGACGAGACCCAGCTTTCCGGTGGCGGATCGATCAGCGATTCCACCGCCCACGCCTTGGCGTCGACCTGCTTGGCCGCCTGAATCGTGTAGCGGCCATCGACGAACAATGCGGCCTCGTGGGTCAGCACCACCGCAAGCCCCGCCGAGCCGGTAAAGCCGGTCAGCCACGCGAGCCTCTCCTCGGAGGGCGCCACATACTCATTCTGCTGCTGATCGGCGCGCGGAATGACGAAGCCGGTCAGCTTGCGGCGGGCGAGTTCTTCACGGAGCGCAGCCAGGCGTGCCGTCAATGCGACGCCGGCCTCGGGCTCCTCGAATGTCTGGAAGTGCGCTTCGAACATGGCTCAGTTTAGGAGCAAGGAGATCAGTCCGCAATGTAGACGCATTTGAGGTCGCATCTGGCATGGACTGTGCTTGAAAATGTTCCATTCGAATTGAGTGGAGTAAAGGGTGCGGCTGTTGCGCTTCGTCCGGATAACAGGGAAATTCGAGCAAGTGGTTCATCTCAAGGGCGAGGGGACACACGATGCCAGCGTTTTCCTTTGAGAAGATTTCGCCGCCGGTGCGCCGCGCACCCGCGGCAACGACACCGAAGAAGCCGCGTGGCCTCATCAATCAGATGATGGACCGCGTCGCCGAGCGCCGCGCGAGGCGAGCCTTGCAGGACAAGGGCGCGATGCGCCAGGACGACAAGCCGGCGGAGTAGGCTGCGTTGACGGTCTCCTGGGGGGCAAAGGCGCAAAGCGCCGTGCCCACCATCTTTCCCGGATTCGCTGACGAAATGGTGGGCACGTTTGCGCTTTGCCCACCCTTGCTATGAGAGTTTCCTGAGCAACAGGCTGCTCCACCCCTCGATCCGCAGATGCCGGAGCGGCACGAGGCCGCGTGCGCGGTAGGCGGCGATCACGGCGGGGGCCTGGCGGGTCAACAGGCCGGAGAGGATGACGCGGGCCCCCGGCGCAAGATGCCGGACCATCGGGCCCGCCAATTGCCGCAGCGGATTGGCCAGGATGTTGGCCAGCACCAGGTCGAATGGGCCGCTTGTGCCAAAATCCGGCGCGGCAAAGCCGGTGGCCCGGATCACCCGCACATATTGACCGGCTTCGTTCAGGGCCGCGTTCTCGGCCGCGACACGCACCGACGGCGCGTCGATGTCTGAGGCGAGCACCGCGCGATGCAGCGCTTTGGCTGCCGCGATCCCCAGCACGCCCGTTCCGGTACCGAGGTCGAGCACCCGCTTCGGCCGCGCGTGTTTCAGGACATGGTCAAGCAGAAGTAAACAGCCACGCGTGGTACCGTGGTGGCCGGTTCCGAACGCGAGCGCTGCCTCGATCTCGATGGCGAGCTTGTTTGGCGCCACGCTATCGCGGTCGTGGCCACCATGGACGACGAAGCGCCCGGCCGGCACCGGGACGAGATCCTCCAGGCTCGCCTTGACCCAGTCCTTGGCCTCGATCGTGTCGAAAGCCAGCGTCGCGGCGATGTCATTTCCTGCTGAAGTTGCAACGAGTTCGCGAAGCCATTCCTGATCCGGCGCCTCGGCGAAATGCAGCGTGACGTGCCATTGCCCGTCCGGCCGCTCGAACCCTGCGACCGCCGCATCACCGTCGAAAAGGACCTCTGTGAGCAGGTCGACGACACGCTTGGCGGCAGCCTCGTTTCCGATCGGAAAGCTGGCGCGATGGGTGGGCAAAAGCTGCATTCTTGGGTTCCGCCAGGTTCAATTTCAGGAACTTTGTTCCCAATTTTCCGTATAACTTGCAGTTCCCGGATTAACTAGACCGTAGGTTGTTGGCCGTAGATTTCCGGATGTTGGAACCAACCAACACACCCTGAAATGGAAAATGGAGGCAAGTCTTGAAGCGCATGGTTTCGAAGTTCTGGTCCAACGAGTCCGGTGCGACCGCGATCGAATACGGCCTGATCGCGGCTGGTATCGCGCTGGCAATCATCACCGTGGTGAACGGCCTGGGCACCGCGATGAACGACAAGTTCGGTTCGATTAGCAGCTCCTTGAAGTAATTTCTGCCTCCCATTTCCCAGCGGGGGCTACTTTCTTCATGGACGGCTTCTTCGACAAGCGCCCGCTGGGGGAATTGCCCCCTGGCGGGCGAAGTCGTTTTGGGGGGCAAGCGACGTCGTTATTGCTGCCCACGGCGGTCCGCTTGTGATCCGCAGGGCGGTCCACCGGCTTATACCCCGGCTATCCACTCCCTTCTCCACAGCTTTGATCCGGGCTTGTACCAAGCGGCCGCGCCACTCCTCCGCAGCTTTACCACAGCTCTGCCAACAGGCCTGTCCACAGCCCATCCACAGACCTATCCACGGCTTGCGAACAGGCCGCGGTGATCTCGCAAGATCGCCTGCGCGGCGTTGTGGCCGGGGGCGCCGGTGACACCGCCGCCGGGATGGGCGCCGGAGCCGCAATGGTAGAGGCCTTTCAGCGGCCCGCGATAATCGGCATGACCCAGCATCGGTCGCGCCGAGAACAACTGGTTCAAGCTCAATGCGCCGTGGAAGATGTCGCCGCCGAGCAGGCCGAATTGCCGCTCGAGATCGAGTGGGGAGAGGATCTGGCGGCCGCGCACGCTCGCCGCAAAGCCGGGTGCGTAGCTGTCCACCGTTGCGACCATGAGATCGGCGACCTCGTCGCGATGGTCGTCCCAGGATTTTCCGTCGGGCAGCTCAGGCGCGACGTGCTGGCAGAACAGGCTCGCGACGTGTTGTCCCGCAGGCGCGAGCGTGTCGTCGAGGGTCGAGGGGATCAGCATCTCGACGATCGGCTGTCGGCTCCAGCCCTGCGCCCGCGCATCGAGATACGCGCGGTCCATATAGCCGAGGCTCGGCGCCAGGATGATGCCGGAGGTAAGATGATCGCCGTCGCCCGGCAGCGCCGTGAAGGAAGGCAGGCGATCCAGCGCCACGTTCATGCGGAAGGTGCCGGAGGCGTTCTTCCAGTGGCGGATACGGGCGAGGAAATCCACCGGCAGCGCGTCGGCTGCGACCAGCCGCGTGTAGAGCAGCTTTGGATTGACGTTGGCCGCGACATATTTCGCGCGAATGGTCTCGCCGTTCTCCAGCGCCACGCCGACGGCGCGGTCGCGCTCGACGATCACTTCGCGCACGCCGGCATCGGTGTCGATCGTGACGCCGCGACCGCGCGCGGCGCGCGCCATCGCCTGCGTGATCGCGCCCATGCCGCCGATGGCGTGGCCCCAGACGCCCTTCTTGCCGTTCACCTCGCCAAAGGCGTGGTGCAGCATCACATAGGCCGAGCCGGCCGCGTAAGGGCTCGCATAATTGCCGACGATGGCATCGAAGCCGAACAGCGCCTTGACGAGATCGTGCTCGAACCGCTCGTCCAGCATCTCGCCGGCCGAGCGGGTGAAGAGATCGAGCAGGCTGCGACTCTGCTCCAGCGTCAGGCCGCGCAGGATGTTGGCTGTGGTCAGCGCGTTCGCGGCCTCGCGGATCGCGCCAACGCCAAAGCTGGCGAGCAGGTTCGGCGGCGCGCGCAGCACGAACTGCCGCAGCACGTCGGCGATGTCTTCCAGTTCGCGCGAAAACCCGTCGAACACATCGGCATCGCGTGCGCTGAGCCGCGCGACGGACGCCTTGGTCCGGCCCTCGCCGGTGAGGAGATAGGTGCCATCGGGCGCAGGCAGAAAATTCTGTGCGCGCCGCTCGACTACGCGAAGGCCCTGCTCGGCGAGGCCGAGATCGCGGATGACCTGCGGGTTGAGCAGGCTCACGGTGTAGGCCGCGACTGAGTTGCGGAAGCCCGGGTGAAACTCCTCCGTGACCGCGGCACCACCGACCACCTTGCGGCGCTCGACGACGTGGACGCGCAGGCCCGCCATCGCGAGATAGGCCGCGCAAGTGAGGCCGTTATGGCCAGCGCCGATGATGACGACGTCGGTTTCAGTCATGAAGGCTCGAGCTGTTCCTTTGAGGACGGTCCGTCGGACCTGATCCGAAATGACACCTGTATATCAAGCATTCCTTCCTGCAACATCACGAGACCATTTATTGCCCGTTCAGGCGCGGTGTGCTCCATTGCGCGCGCCCGGCGCTCGCCCGGGGGTAAGCCGGAGCTTCCATGGATTCGATCGTGCAACCCGCCGCCACGGAGCAGCCGTCCTCGTCGCGCAACCGGCTGCTGCTGACGGTCTATACCGCCGCGATCTTCGTCAGCGCGCTCCTGCTGTTCTCGGTGCAGCCGCTGTTCACGAAAATGGTGCTGCCGCGACTCGGCGGCTCGCCGGCGGTGTGGTCGGTTGCGATGGTGTTCTTCCAGTCGCTGCTGCTGGCGGGCTATGCCTACGCGCATCTCCTCATGCAGATCAAGAACCGCGTGGTTCCGGTCGTGGTGCATCTCGTGCTCCTGATCGCGGCCTTCGTGACACTGCCGCTCGGCATCGCCAGCGCCTATGGCGAGCCGCCCAGTGCCGGCTACGCGTTCTGGCTGCTCGGTCTGTTCGTGATGTCGATCGGGCTGCCGTTCTTCGCGCTCGCCGCCAACAATCCGCTGCTGCAAGCCTGGTTCGTTCGCACCGGCCATCCCGACGGCCGCGATCCTTACTTCCTCTATGCCTCCTCCAACATCGGCAGCTTCCTCGCGCTGTTGTCCTATCCGTTCCTGCTGGAGCCGATCTTCACACTGCACACGCAGAACCGGCTCTGGACCGGCGGCTATGGCGTCCTGATTCTTCTGATAGCGGCCTGTGGCGTGCTCTTGCTACGCTCGCCAAAGCTGGCTGTAGCCGATGTGCAAGCGGAAGAAGCTAATGCGCCGGCGCCAACCCTGGTGACGCGGCTACGCTGGATCTTCCTCGCCGCGGTGCCGTCGGGCCTGCTCATCGCGGTGACTGCGCACATCTCGACCGACGTCGCGGCGGCGCCGCTGCTGTGGGTGCTGCCGTTGTCGCTCTACCTTCTGACCTGGGTGGTGGTGTTCCAGTCGCGGCCGCTGTTGCCGCACAAATGGATGCTGATGCTGCAGCCGGTCGCGATCGCGGGAATCATCTTCCTGCTGGCCTTCGGCGGCGAACAGAATCTGCTGCTGACGCTCGGCGGCCATCAATTGTGCTTCTTCGTCATCGCCATGGCCTGCCATGGCGAGTTGGCGCGGACCCGGCCGGCGGCCAAGTATCTCACCGGCTTCTATGTCGCGCTGTCGTTCGGCGGCATGGTCGGCGGCCTCTTTGCTGGCCTCGTCGCGCCATTCACCTTCTCATGGATCGCCGAATATCCGATCCTGGTCGCGCTCGCCGCGCTGTGCCGGCCATCGGCGAACGAGCGTCTTGCGGGTATCGTCAAATGGTACTGGCTCGCGCTTGCCGTGCTCGCGGTGGCGCTGGTTGCGCCGTCTTACATGACAGGGGATCTTTCGACCTGGTTTGAGGACCACCGCGTCTGGATCGCCTGCGCCGTCGGCGTGCTCGCAGCGCTTCTGGCGCTCGCACTCAATGCCGATCGCTGGAAGATATTTGTCACCGTCGCGCTGGCGCTGGCCTTGACGCGGATCTATCCGGCTGACGAAGGCCGCGTTACAACGGTGCGCAGCTTCTTCGGCGTGCACAAGATCGTGGTGACGCCGGGCGGCTATTTCCACGTGCTGATGCATGGCACCACGATTCACGGTGCGGAGCGCTTCCTTAACAATGACGGCACGCCCGTCACCGGCCGGCCCGAGCCGATCACCTATTACCACAAGGACGGCGGCATCGGTCAGGCCATCACCGCGATCCGCGAGCGCAAGGGCGCGCCGTTGAAAGTCGCGGCGATCGGCGTCGGATCGGGCACGCTCGCCTGCGCCGCCGAGCCTGGTGAGGATTGGAAGTTCTTCGAGATCGACCAGAGCATGGTTGATGCCGCACGCGATCCAAAAAACTTCCGCTACATCTCGAGCTGCCAGCCGGACCTGAAGCCGGTGATCGGGGATGCGCGTCTCACCTTCGCGAGGGAGCCCGACGGTGTCTACGACCTCATCATCGTCGATGCCTATTCGTCGGATGCGATCCCGATTCATCTTGCGACCGAAGAAGCGATGAAGATCTACAAGGACAAGCTCGCCCCGCACGGCGCCGTGGTGATGCACGTTTCCAACCGGCACCTCGACCTCGAGCCCGTCGTGGTCGGCATTGCCGATGCCAACGATCTGAAGAGCTGGGTCTATGACGAGGATTCGGGCCGCGACGCCGACTACATTTTCTCGACCGACGTCGTCATCTCCGCGCGCGAGGCTGATGACGTCGGCAAGCTGGCGTCCTCCAAGCAGTGGGAGGAAACCGACGCCGACGAGAAGGTGCGGGTCTGGACCGACGACTATTCCAACATCCTCGGCGCGCTGTACCGGCGTCTGCGGTACGGGGAGCAGTAAAGCTGAGACTTAAGGCTCGACCGGCGTCCCCGCTGGCAGCGCAAGGCCCTTCTCGCCGGCGACCTGTCGCAACAGGTCCGGCCGGTCCGAGATGATGCCGTCGACGCCGAACTCGATCATCCGCGCCATGTCGTCGGGCTTGTTGACGGTCCAGACCACGACGCGCAATCCCTGCGTATGGGCTTCAGCGAGGAGCGCGGCGGTCAAGTCGCCGAAATAGGGCGACCACACCGTGCCGCCGGCGGCCTTGATCGTGCGGGGCAGCGAGCCGCCGTGATCGGCCGGGCTGTAACCCGCCGTCCAGTTGGTCGCCTTGTCGAGGACGATGGTGGGCGCCGAACCGCGCTGCAGCGTCAGATACACAGTCGGAATTGTCGGGGCGTGTTGCTGGACCAGCAGAAGGGTTCGCCAGTCGAACGACTGGATCATGACGCGGTCGGAGAATTTTTCGTCCTCGATCACCCCGAGCAGCTTCGCGACGAAGGCCTGAGGCCCAAGCGAATCATCCGGATGATCCGGATCGATCTTCGTCTCGATATTGAAGCGCACGCGTTCGTTGCCGGATTTGCGCACCAGCGCGAACAGCTCCTTCAGCGTCGGAATGCGGGTCCCCGGCACGGCGCGCTGGTCGGGAAACTGCTTGGCATAGGCGCTGTCCGGCCGGATTTGGCCGACGTCGTAGGACCTGACCTCGGCAAACCGCAGCTTCACGAAGGGTGTGCCGGGCGCAGCGATATAGGCGCCACTCGCATCCCGCGCGAGATCGGGATTGAGCCCGCGCTCATGCGACACTACGACCTCGCCATCGGCGGTCACGCCGACGTCGAGCTCCAGCGTGTTCACGCCCATCGTGAGCGCATTCGCAAAGGCCGGCAGGGTGTTTTCCGGCATCAGCGCCCGCCCGCCGCGATGCGCTTCGAGGTCGAAAGCCATGGCTTTTCCCGAAATAAGAAGTGACAGCATAGTCAAAATCGTCGCAATACGTGACGTCATCACAGTTCCGGTGGCAGGTGAAACGACAGTGCTTGAACGCGGCTGAGCGCGTCCGGCCCATTTATGGCCTTTTGCGCCTGTTGAAACCTGGGGCCGCGGCTTGGGTTGCGTCGGTTCAGCCGGTATGTACTCTAGACGTCGCCTTGGAATCCCCACCGTGCAACAGAAACGTGATCACCGCATCATCCGCAGCCGGCATTTTCACAAGATGCAGCGGCGGCATTTCATCATTTTCGACGTTTTGCCTTTCGTCGGCACGCTGGTTGCGCTGGGCCTCCTGTTCCACCGTCCGATTGGCGTGATGGAGCTCAGTCTGTTCTTTGGCTTCTGGCTGATCGCCGGGCTTGGGTTGACCGTCGGCTATCACCGCCTGTTCACCCATCGCGCCTTTGCCACCTCGACCGCGATGAGCGCGATCCTGATCGTGATGGGATCGATCGCCGGGCGCGGCCCGATGCTGTCCTGGGCGGCCATGCACCGGCGGCACCACGAACTGTCTGACCACGATGGCGATCTGCATTCGCCGCGCCTGCATGGCGATGGCCTGTTCGGCCGTCTGCGCGGCTTCCTGCACGCGCATTTGACCTGGATGATCGCGCACGACTATCCCAACGTCGCCCATTACGTGCCGGATCTGATGGCGAACCGCGCCCTGGTTGCCGTCAACAGCTACTACTATAGTTGGGTCGCGCTCGGCCTGCTGCTGCCGGCGGCGATCGGCGGTCTCGCAACGATGAGCCTGTGGGGCGCACTGAGCGGCCTGCTGTGGGGCGGCGTGGTGCGCATGTTCGTGGTCGAGCAGACCATGTCCGCCATCAACTCCATCATGCATACTTTTGGCGCGCAGCCTTTCGTCACGCGTGACGACAACAGCCGCAATCTCGGCGTGATGGCCTGGCTCGCCTGGGGCGAGGGCTGGCACAACAACCATCACGCCTTCCCGTATTCCGCCGCCTTCGGCCTGCGCTGGTTCGAGTTCGATCCCGGCTTCATCTTCATCCGCGCGCTGGAGGTGCTCGGACTTGCCTGGGACGTCAAGGTGCCGAGCGAGGAGAAGATCGAGCGGCGCATGCTGCGGCAGCCGGGCGATGCGACGCCCGACCTGGAAACAGGCTAGAGGCCGAATCCGGCGATGACGGCGCAGCGCTGAACCATGCTGTTCAACGACTACCCCTTCCTTCTGGTGTTCCTGCCGGCAGCGCTGCTGGTCTACCGCCTGGTCGATCCCTATCCACATTTTCGGATCGGCGTGCAGGTGGCGCTGTCGCTCGCCTTTTATGGCTGGGGCAGTCCGTCCTTCGTCCTGCTCCTGATTGCCTCGATCGTCGTCAACTGGATCGCCTCGGTCGCCTATGGGCGGGCGAAGTGGAACGCGGTGCTGACGTTGGTGATCGTGCTCGATATCGGTGTGCTGGCGCTGTTCAAATACGCCAATTTCCTTCTCGCTAATCTCGGGCATGTGCTGGGCGCCACGCTGCCGACGCTCGACATCGGGCTGCCGCTCGGCATCTCCTTCTTCACCTTCCACCACATCATGTATCTGGTCGATCTCCGGCGCGGCAAGGCGCCGCTTTACGCGCTCGATCGCTATGCGCTCTACATCGCCTTCTTCCCGCAGGCGATCGCAGGCCCGCTGGCGCGCTGGTCGGAGGTGATGCACCAGTTCGGCCGGCAGGTCTACGTGCCAGGCTGGCAGCGTCAGTTCTGCATCGCGATCTGCTTCATCGCGCTCGGCCTGTTCCAGAAGGTCGTGATTGCCGACAGCATCGCGCACCTGCTTGATCCCATTTACACGCAGGCGGCGGCTGGACCGCTCGCAAGTGGCGACGGCTGGCTCGCCTTCTGCTTCTCGTTCCAGATCCTGTTCGACTTCTCTGGCTATTCCGACATCGCGATCGGCCTTGGTCTGCTGTTCGGCGTGCAGCTGCCCTACAATTTCAATGCGCCGCTGCGCTCGACCAACATCCAGGATTTCTGGCAGCGTTGGCACATTACGCTGATGCTGTTCCTGCGCGATTACGTGTTCTTTCCCCTCGTCAATCTACGCTTTCTGCCGCGGCGTTGGCTGCCGGTGCAATTCTTCGGCGCGATGCTGATCACCATGGCGCTCTGCGGGTTGTGGCATGGCGGGAGCTGGACGTTCGTGCTGTGGGGCGTGCTGCACGGCCTCGCGCAGGTCGTTTGCTCGTTATGGCGACGCTATGGCCCGCACTTCCCGTCATGGCTCGGCTGGGCGCTGACCGTGCTGTTCGTGCTGGCAACCGGCGTGATCTTTCGCGCCGGCTCGCTCGATGCCGCCTGGCATGTCTTCGCCGGGCTCGCGCAACCGCTGCCGCTTGCGCGCGGGCAGCACCTCTGGCCGCTCATGGTGGCGCCATTGTTCGCCTTCCTGTTGCCGGCGAGCCAGGACATCGTTGCGTTCTTCACGCGCCGCCCGAACCCCTGGCTTGCGGGCGTGCTCGGGATCTGCCTTTTCGCTTTGTTGCTCCACATGGGTGGTCGGGATCTTCATGAATTCGTCTACTTCAAGTTCTGACACCGATCCCGGCTGGGGGAAGAGCATCACAGTCTGCCTGGGCACACTGATGGGCGCTGCTGTGCTGGTGCTGGCGCTGATGGTGGCCGTCGATCCCTATGACAGCGGCAAGCTCGGCCTGCTCGGCATCGACGGCGTCGACAATCGCCTGACGCAGATCACGGCCGCAAGCCGCGCCCGGGACCCGAATTTCAACGCCGCCATCTTCGGCAACTCGACGGCGCAGATGATCGAGCCGGCGGAGTTGTCGCGCGCGACGGGCCTGCGCTTCGTGCAGCTCTACACCACCGGATCTGTTCCGCGCGAACAGCTCGCGGTGCTCGACTTCTTCCTGCGCAACCACAAGCAGCTCGGCGCGCTGGTGATCGCGGCCGATCCAGGCTGGTGCGTGCATGCGCGGCCGAAGGAGGAGGGCGCGCCGTTCCCGTATTGGCTCTACGACAGCAGCGTCGTCACCTACGCGGTGCGGCTGATCTCCTGGCAGGCGATCGAGCAGGCCTTTCAGCGACTCAGCATCGGGCTCGGCTGGCGGCAGCGGATGAACCCGGATGGCTTCGTCAGCTATGAGGACATCTGGCCGCCCGGCCAATTCAGGGAGGTAGGCTGGCCCCGGGATCCCGCGCCGGCTGCGTCCGCCGAGACGCGGGCGACGTTTCCCGAGATCGCTGCGCTGGAAGAGATCGTCAGGAAGCTGCCGGCCGATGTGCCCATCGTCATCATCGTGCCGCCGACTTTCGCGACCACCGTGCCGAAGCCCGACACGGATGTGGCGCTGGAGCGCGGCGCTTGCGATGCCGCGCTGAAATCCGTCACTGTGGGACGTGCGCGCAGCAACTTCATCAGCTATCGCGTCGACAACGAGCTGACCCGCGATCGCGACAACTTTGCGGATTTCATCCACTATCGCCAAAAACTCGCGCGCCGGATCGAGCAAGGCATTATCGCCAGCCTGCGCGATGGCGAGAGCGCGACGATCGATTTCTGAGCTCGCTCAGCCGACTTCCTCAAACCCACCGTCGAGCCAGAGCCTACGCGCCAGCTTGCGCTGGATCTTGCCGCTGGTGGTTTTTGGCAGCGCGCCGGGACGGATCAATGTGATGTGTCGCGCGGAGAGCTCGTGGCTGTCGGCGACGGCCTCGCGGATCTGGCCCTTGATCTCGGCGGTGTCGATCGAATGGCGCGCGGTGCGCTCGACCTCCTGGACGATGACGAGGCTCTCCTCGCCATGTTCGTCCGGCACGGAAAAGGCCGCGCCGCAGTTTTCACGCAACGCGTTGTCCAGCGATTGCACCGTGCGCTCGATGTCCTGCGGATAGTGATTGATGCCGCGGACGACAATGAGATCCTTGATCCGACCGGTGACGTACAATTCGCCTGATGGATCGAGGAAGCCGAGGTCGCCGGTGCGGAGCCATCGGTCGTCCTCGCCGTCGATTTCCGCCTTCAGTTCACCGCGCGTCGCTGCATCGTTGCGCCAATACGCGCGGGCGACATTGGTGCCGCTGACCCAGATTTCGCCGACGCGGTCGGCGGGAAGCCGCACGCGGCGCTCGGGCTCGACAATGGCGATGTGTTCGCCGGCAAGCGCGCGGCCGCAGCCGACCACGAGCTGGGCGTCGCCAGGATCGACTGGCGCCCCGGCCGTATGAGCCTGAAGCGCACCGCGGCTGACGCTACGTGTCACATGCCCGCCGCCTCGTGTCCCGCCGGAAATCAGCAGCGTCGCCTCCGCCATGCCATAGGCGGGATACATCGCGTGGGAATCGAACCCGTGCGGTGAAAATGTTTCGGTGAAGCGCGCGATGGTGTCGGCGCGCACCGGCTCCGCGCCGTTGAGCGCGATCCTGAGCGAGGACAGATCCACGCCCTCCATCTGATCGGTGCGATAGCGGCTGACGCAAAGGTCGAAGCCGAAATTCGGGCCGCAGGCGACCTCCGCTCGATAATGCGAGATCGCGCGCAGCCAGCCGAGGGGCCGCTGCATGAACGCGTTCGGCGCCATCAGCACGCAGGTCGCGCCGACATAGAGCGCTTGCAGCGCGTTCAGGATCAGTCCCATGTCGTGATAGAGCGGCACCCAATTGACGTAGGTCGATTGCCTGGTGTTGCCGAGCGCGATCCGGATCATCTCGAGATTGGCGAGCAGATTGGCGTGGCTTACCATCACGCCCTTGGGCTCGGAGGTGGAGCCGGAGGTGTATTGCAGGAACGCGATGTCGTCGGGTGCCGGTTCGGGCAAATCGACTGTCGCACCATCCGCCTCGGAGAGATCGACTTCGATCCACCGGATATTCTCCTGCGCGAAGCGCGCTTGCAGGTCACCGCGCAGTGCGAATGCGGTGGTCGTCAACGCCAGCGCAGGCGTGCAATTGGCAAGGATCGCCGCGCTGGAATCGCGGGCGCTGTTTCGTCGCGGCATCATCATTGGCACGGCGATTACGCCGGCCATCAGGCAGCCGAAGAACGCCACCATGAATTCGATGCCCGGCGGAAACACCAGGATCGCGCGATCACCGGGCCGCGCGGCCGGGATCAGGCGCGTGGCGAGGGCGCGCGCGGCATCATGCAATTGACGGAAGGTGAGGGCCGCCTCCTCCGTCCCGCGTTCGGAGACAAAGACATAGGCACGATCGTCGGCCTGCTCCAATGCGCGTCGGGCGAGCAGAGCCACGAGCGAGTGGAAACTGTCCATCTGGGTTGCACCGGCTTCAGCCGCCCTCAGGCGGCGGAGCGGAGCGCGCGCTTGTCGGCGAGAAATCGCGACAGCGCCTCAACCGTAGGGTGGTCGTAGAAGTCGTCCGTCGACAGTTCGAGGTCAAGCTTCTCTTCGAGCTCCATCATGAGATAGACGAGCATCGCCGAATCGAGGCCGAGGCGGCTGAATTTTGTGCCGGTGTCGACGCGGTCCTTCGAGATTCTCAGGATATTGGCCAGCGCCGTAACGCAGAAATCCGAAATCTGCTCGCGTGTCATGTCATTTCCCAGAAACAGTCGGAATGACAATAGGGGCGACCTCAAGGTTGTCAATTTGACCCGAACGCCGCAGCGTTGAAGGTTGGGGACTGTTGCTTTCCTGCGTCGCCTGTTGCTCAATCATGCACATGCGGGCGCGATTTCCCGCGGTCGACAGGAGCCGTAGCCCGCCCTTATCCTCCCAAAGTTGCAGTTTGACGCGCGTGACGGGATTTTCGCATGGGCTGCGCCCGCTTGTTCGCCGCCCTTATTCTCGCGGCCCTGGTCGTATCCGAGCCGACCTCGGCCCAGCTCGGCAATGATTTTGATTCGCTGCTGGCGCAGATCAACGCTGCGACGTCGCAGATGGTGGCTCGCTCGGCTTGACTAGCGGTCGGCGAGCCGCGCGACGCGCATGCGGCGAGCTACGCCAACTTCCTCGGCAAGGTCAGCCTCCACACGCCTGCAGACGATCTCACCGCGACCGGGCCCGAGATCCTCAAGCCGGTCGCCCGCGCCTTCGTCGATGCTGTGCGGAAAATCGTTGAAGGCGGCGATGCCGCCTTCAAATAGTAGCGTCAGTTCTGATAGTAGCCGCGCGGCTGATAGTACTGCCGGGGTTGCTGCTGCTGATAATAGTAGCCCTGCTGGCTATACGCCGGGTCGTAGCCGTAGCCCGGCTGCGGTTGCGGCAACTGCTGGTAGACCTGCGCGCCATTAGGGCGGTTGATCGGGCGCGGCGCCGGATAGCGCGCGCCGGTGTCGCTGCCGTCGGCCGGATAGATGTAATTGTCATCCTGCGACATGTAGCGACGGGCGGGCTGCGCCGGCGGCGTCAGATTCACGGGATCGCCTGAGGTCGCGTACTGCTCCTCAGCTGGTTGCTGGGCGCGGGCCACCGCATTGTTGGTGCGGCCGCGCGGGTTGCGGGCCAGCGCCACTTGCGCCGAACCGGTCAGCGTCACCGTGGTGTTGAGCACGCCCTGTTCCTGCACCAGCGCGTAGAGCGTCGAGGCGTTCTGGCGCGACAGCCGCACGCAGCCATGCGAGGCCGGCGTGCCCAATCGTCCGACCGAGTCGGTGCCATGGATCGCGTGCCCGACCTTGGTGAAGAAGATCGAGTGCGGCATCGGCGCGTCGTCGAATTCCTTGGAGTAGTGATCCTCTTCCATGCGGAAGGCGCGGAACGAGCCAGCCGGCGTTTCGCGCGAGGGGATGCCGGTCGACACCGGCCAGTGGTAGCGGGTGACGCCGTCGACCACGACGGTCATCTGCTGATTGTCCTTGTCGACGGTAATGTCGACCTTGGCCTGCGCGGCGCCCGCGCTCAAAAGCATCAGGGAAGTGAACGCAATGAAAAAGGAACGCATCTGACGTCTGGCCTCCGGCCTGTTCACGCTAGGCGCCGCGGCTCTCCGTCCCCCGGCATGCAATATGCCTGCAATCCGGCTTTCGTTCCAGCGGCCTGCCCAGCCATCGTTAACGTGATGCCGGGCGTAAGCAAGGCCGCTTTGTGCCGCGCCGGCTCTGGCCGTGCTGACATTTTCGCGAGCGGGCATCCGGTCACAACGCCGACAATTCGTCACAAAGGCGCAACCATTTGGCCTTTTCATGCGTTGAATGACGCCTACCAATTGGCGGCAGTCGCCGCCGTCTACTCCCGGGGGACTCAAGATGAACAAAGCTCGTATCGCCGCCGCGCAGTCGCCGGCCGGTTTGCCTGTCCGCCTGCTGTTCGCGGGCGCCGCCCTCCTTCTCGCGCTGTCTTGTCTGCCGCAGCCCAGTCATGCTCAAGGCATCGTTCGCGGCGCCCAGGATGGCGCCTATGAAGGCAATCGGATTGCCGGTCCTGTCGGTGGTGCGGTTGGAGGTGTCGTCGGTGCCGGCGTCGGCGGCGCCGTGGGTGCCGTCGACGGCATTCTGGGCATTCCCTATCACGGCCACCGCCGTTGCCGCGGTTACTATGACGGCTATCACCACTTCCGCTGCTATCGGTAACCTGCCGTCGTCGTTCCGGGTCGCGCGAAGCGCGAACCCGGAATGACGGCGTCGGTCAGCTCTTCAGCCGGTACCCGGTCCGGAAAATCCACCAGATCACGGCCAGGCAAACCGCCAGGAACGTCACCGTCATGCCAATGCTGACGGATACGCTGACATCGGCAATCTCATAAAAGCTCCAGCGGAAGCCGGAGATCAGGTAGACGACCGGGTTGAGCAGCGCCACGGTGCGCCAGGTGGGCGGAAGCATGTCGATGGAATAGAAGCTGCCGCCGAGGAAGGTCAGCGGCGTCACCACCAGCATCGGGATCATCTGCAGCTTTTCGAAGCCGTCGGCCCAGATGCCAATGATGAATCCGAACAGGCTGAACGTCACCGCCGTCAGCACCAGGAAGGCCAGCATCCAGACCGGATGATGAATGTGCAGCGGCACGAACAGGCCGGCGGTGGCGAGAATGATCAGGCCCAGGATGATCGACTTGGTCGCGGCAGCGCCGACGTAACCGAGCACGATCTCGAAATAGGAGATCGGCGCCGACAGGATCTCGTAGATCGTGCCTGTGAATTTCGGAAAGTAGATTCCGAACGACGCGTTCGCGATGCTCTGCGTCAACACCGAGAGCATGATGAGGCCCGGCACGATGAAGGTGCCGTAGCTGACGCCTTCGACCTGGCTGATGCGCGAGCCGATCGCGGCGCCAAACACCACGAAATAGAGTGAGGTCGAAACGACCGGCGAGACGATGCTTTGCAACACCGTGCGCCAGGTGCGCGCCATTTCGAACAGATAGATGGCGCGAATAGCGCGGTGATTCATGACGCCCTCACGAGATCGACGAAGATATCCTCGAGCGACGATTGGGTCGTGTCGAGATCGTTGAAGCGGATGCCGGCGGTGCGGAGATCGCTGAGCAGGCTGGTAATGCCGGTGCGCTCGCCCTTGGTATCGTAGTCGTAGACCAGCGTCGCACCGCCGTCGCAGAGGTCGAGCTCATACTGGCTCAGGCTCTCTGGCAGCGAAGTAACATTGCCCTGCAAATGCAGCGTCAGCCGCTTCTTGCCGAGCTTCTGCATCAAGGTCGCCTTGTCCTCGATCAGCACGATCTCGCCCTTGTTGATGACGCCGATGCGATCGGCCATCTCCTCGGCTTCCTCGATGTAGTGCGTGGTGAGAATGATGGTGACGCCGGATTGTTGAAGCCTGCGCACCACCTCCCACATGCCCTTTCGCAGCTCGACGTCGACGCCGGCGGTCGGCTCGTCCAGGAACAGGATCTGCGGCTCGTGCGAGAGTGCTTTCGCAATCATCACGCGGCGCTTCATGCCGCCGGAGAGCGTGATGATCTTGTTGTCCTTCTTGTCCCACAGCGAAAGGTCCTTCAGCACCTTCTCGATATGCGCAGGGTTCTTCGGCTTGCCGAACAGTCCGCGAGAGAAGCTCACGGTCGCCCAGACGCTCTCGAAGGCGTCGGTGTGCAGTTCCTGCGGCACGAGGCCGATCAGCGAGCGCGCCTTGCGGTAGGATGTCTGGATGTTCTCCCCGCCGACGAGAACCTTGCCCTCGCTCGGATTGGCGATGCCGCAGACGATCGAGATCAACGTGGTCTTGCCCGCACCATTGGGACCGAGCAGCGCGAAGATCTCGCCGCGCTTGATGTCGAGATTGACGTTCTTGAGCGCCTTGAAGCCGGACCCATAGGTCTTGGACAGATTGGCGACGGAAATGATGGAGGACATGGGGGCCGGTGTGGGGGTGGGGAGGGAGGCGCCGGAACCCGCACCCTGGCGGGCGGAGAGCAGCGGAGCCCTGAAATAGGAATGGCCTTGCCCGGTCGCAATTGCCTGAAGAAAAATGGTCTCAAAACAGGCGCTTCAATGGCAAGTTTCAGGCAAGTGTTGCGCGATGGTCACGGGTTGCGGCTAAGATCGCCGTTCACGCGGCTCTTTGTTGCGTCTGCGAGCAGGCCGTGACTACGATTCCGGCCAATTGCCAAGTGTCCCCAGGGAAACAATCGATGAGACCGAACGGCCGTTACGCAGCCGGCGCCAGCCAGTTGTCCACTCTCCGCATGTGGGCGACCTGCCTGCTTGTGCTGTCAGCTGTTGCCATGAGCCCGACCACCGCCAAGGCGGCGCCGAGCCAGGCCGCCGCGACGACGCATGTCTATCTGCTTCGTGGGGTGCTCAACATCTTCTCGCTCGGGCTCGACACGATCGGCGCAAGGCTCCAGGCGCAGGGCATCCCGGTGACCGTCGCGAACTTCGTGTCCTGGTCCTCGCTCGCCGAAGAGGCCGCAGCGAACTACAGGGCCGGCCGGGTCAAGACCATCGTGCTGGTCGGGCATTCCTCGGGTGCGACCGCGCTGCCCGACATGATCGCCAAGCTCAACCGGCTCGGTGTGCCCGTGAAGCTCGCGATCGGACTGGACTCGGTGTTCAAGACCAAGCTGACGACCGGCGCCGAGCGCTACATCAACATCTATGTCGGCGACGGTCCGGGTGAGCCGGTACGGGCGGCATCCGGCTTCCGCGGCAAGCTCGACAATGTCGACGTGCGCGGTAGCGGCGTCGGCCACATCACTATCGACAAAAACGAGGCGATCCAGCGCCGCGTCATCGCCGAGATCGACGCCGCGATCGCCCGCTCGCGCGGTCCGGTTGGACCGGTCGCCGAACCCCGCGCGCCGCGGGCTGCGCGCTCGGCCGCCGCTATGGCGCCGACGAGGAACTGACGCCCATCGCCGGCAACGGCTGACTTCATCGTGCCGCCGTCGACTTCATGGTCGACGGCGGCTTCATTTGGCTGCGCGTTGAAAGGGCCGTCGCCGAACAAGAGAAGGGCTCGCCGCAATAGCGCCGGTCCCGGTTCCGTGCCCCAAAATCCACCCAATCGGTGGTCACTAAGCCTCGCGGGGGAGGCGCCTGCCTCCCGTGGTGGGACTGCGGGACTTGATGATTGATCCAAGGCGACTTGTGGTGTTGGCAGCTTTTGCGCTGCTCGCCTTGAACCCCGGTCTGGCCGCGGCCTCGCCGGCCAAGCCGAAGGCGATCCCGGCTGTCACACCGCCACCTCCAGCGCCGCCAGCCGAGCCGCTGCCGCCGCCGAAGATCTACTTGTTCCGCGGCGCCATGGGGCCGATCTTCTCGACCGGCATGGACCGGCTCGAAGAGAAACTGACGAAGGCCGGTTTTTCGGCCAACGTCTACGAATTCACCATCTGCCGATGGATCGGCGATCGCGCCATCTCCAGCTACAAGGAATCGCCGGCGCCGATCGTGCTGATCGGCCACTCCATGGGTGGCCTGTGTTCGATCATCATCTCCGAAATGGCGGCCAAGGAGAACATCCCGATCAGCCTCGTCATCACCATCGACCCCGCCCATGCGACCGACGACGTGCCGCTCAATGTCGAGCGCTTCATCAACATCTTCCTCTCCGATAGCGTGCTCGGCGGCGGCAACGTGGTGGCAGTGCCGGGCTTTCGTGGCCATTATGCGAGCTACGATTTGAAACAGAACAGTCGCGTCTCGCATATCAACATCGAGAAGTCGGACGACATCCACCGACAGATCGTCGACATGGTGACGCAGTTGCCGCGGATCCAGGCGGCGCAGACCGAGGCCGATGCGGTGCCGCTGCGCTATCTCGTGCCGGGAGACACGCTGGTCGAATTGTGGGACAGCGGCGTGCGTCTGCCGGTCCGCCGCGGCGACACCATGGAGAGCATCGCCGCGGCGAACCGCGTGCCGCTGTGGGCGCTGGCGCAAAGCAACTCGCTTGCAGAGAACGCGACGCTGACCCCGGGCCAGTCCATCATCGTTCCGCGCCATCTGATGCCGCCCGACGCCGCCGCCGCGATGGCGGTGCCGCCGGCGGTGGCACCTTCGGGGCGGAAGTAGGTTTCTCTCAGACGTTCGAGCCGTGAATCGCGTCGATCACGGCATCCGTCACTTCCTTCGTCGTCGCCTTGCCGCCGACATCTGGTGTTAGCACCCCGGCGGCGCAGACCTGTTCAACGGCCTTCATCAGCCGTGCGGCGGCGTCCTTCTCGCCGAGATGCTCGAGCATCTGCGCGCCGGTCCAGAACGTCGCGACAGGGTTGGCGATACCTTTGCCAGTGATGTCAAAGGCCGAGCCGTGGATCGGCTCGAACATCGAGGGGAAGCGGCGCTGCGGATCGATGTTGCCGGTCGGCGCCACGCCGAGGCTCCCCGCCAGCGCGCCGGCGAGGTCCGAGAGAATGTCGGCGTGGAGGTTGGTCGCCACGATGGTGTCAAGGCTCTTCGGGTGCAGCGTCATGCGCACCGTCATGGCATCGACCAGCATCTTGTCCCAGGTGACGTCGGGGAATTCGCCGGCGACTTCGGCTGCGATCTCGTCCCACATCACCATGCCATGGCGTTGCGCGTTCGACTTGGTCACCACGGTCAGGAACCTGCGCGGGCGCGATTGCGCGAGCTGGAACGCATAGCGCATGATCCGGGTGACGCCGACGCGGGTGAAGACCGCCACTTCCGTGCCGACCTCTTCCGGCAGACCCCTATGCGCGCGCCCGCCCATACCGGCATATTCGCCTTCCGAGTTCTCGCGCACGATCACCCAGTCGAGATCGCCGATCCCGACATTGCGCAGCGGCGAGGCGACGCCGGGCAAAATCTTGGTCGGCCGCACATTGGCGTATTGGTCGAAGCCCTGGCAGATCGGCAGGCGCAGGCCCCACAGCGTGATGTGGTCGGGCACGTCGGGCGCGCCGACCGCGCCGAAATAGATGGCGTCGAATTTCTTTAGCTCAGCGAGACCATCGTCCGGCATCATCACGCCGTGCTTCTTGTAATAGTCCGAGCCCCAGTCGAAGGTTTTGACGTTGAAGGCGATGTCGCCGCTGCGCTTGGCCAGCGCCTCCAACACGCGGACACCAGCCGAGATCACCTCGGGGCCGATACCGTCGGCGGGAATGGCTGCGATCGAATGGGTGCGCATGAGAAAGCTCCGTATGGGATATCAGTGGGATTGCGGGACGGGTTCGACGGGCGCGGTCGGCGCGCGCGACAATAGCAGGGTCAGGACCGCGGAGAGAACGAGCAGGCCGGCGACGAAATAAAGCCCGCCGACAAAACTGCCGGTCTGGTCCTTGATCCAGCCGATCATGGCGGGACCGACGAAACCGCCGAGATTGCCGATCGAGTTGATGGTGGCGATGCCGGCGGCGGCCGCGGGGCCGGACAGGAACAGCGTCGGCATACTCCAGAGCGGCGGCTTTGCGGAGGAGATACCGATATTGACGAGCGTCAGCGCTACGAGAACTGCGACAACGCCGGATGCAAGGCCTGCATAGGCAAGGCCCACGGCGGCGATCAGGCAGGGCCACACGACGTGCCAGGTGCGCTCGCCGGTGCGGTCCGAATGGCGCGCCCACAGCACCATGGCGACGAC
Source organism: Bradyrhizobium sp. LB11.1 (assembly GCF_040549385.1). NCBI lineage: Bacteria > Pseudomonadati > Pseudomonadota > Alphaproteobacteria > Hyphomicrobiales > Nitrobacteraceae > Bradyrhizobium > Bradyrhizobium sp. LB11.1. Next base: position 442,199 of record NZ_JBEPTH010000004.1, read on the forward strand.
GGCAGCCGTTGCCGGCAGCGCATTGAGGAAGCCCACCTGGAGCGTGGACAGGCCGAACTGCTTGATGATCTGCGGCGCCCAGACGCCGAGCGTGTAGAGGCCGGCCGAGGTGCCGAAATAGATCAGCGACAGGGCCAGCACGCGCGGATCGGCGAGCCCGCGCCAGATGCTGTGGGTCGCGGTCGCGGCCTTGCTGGTGGTCTCCACGTTCATGGTTTCGACCAGCCAGCGGCGCTCGTCCTCCGCAAGCCATTTCGCCTTCTCCGGCCGATCGGTCAGGAACGCCAGCACGACGAAGCCGAGCAGCACGGCCGGCAGCGCCTCCAGCACGAACAGCCATTGCCAGCCCTTGAAGCCGAACAGTCCGTCCATCTCCAGCAGCGCACCGGACACCGGCGAGCCCAGCACGGTCGAGAGCGGTGCCGCGGCCATGAACAATGCGGTCACCGCGGCGCGCTGGCGCGTCGGGAACCAGTAGGAGAGATAGAGGATGATGCCGGGAAAGAAGCCGGCCTCGGCAACGCCGAGCAGGAAGCGCAGGATGTAGAAGCTGGTCGCGCCCTGCACGAAGACCATCGCCGCCGAGACCAGGCCCCAGGTGATCATCACCCGCGCAATCCAGATCCGCGCGCCGACCTTGTGCAGGATGATGTTGGAGGGCACTTCGAACAGAAAGTAGCCCCAGAAGAAGATGCCGGCGCCAAAACCGTAGACGGTCGGGGACAGGCCGATGTCCTTGTTCATCGTCAGCGAGGCGAAGCCGATATTGACGCGGTCGATGAAGGCCACGAAGTAGAGCAGCATGATGAAGGGAACGATGCGCCAAGTGATCTTGCGCAGCACGCGCGTCTGAACCTCGCTCGCCACCCTGGCCTCCCTCAAGTTCCGGTTTTGGTTCTGTGGCGGCGAGCCTAGGCGGGGGCGGGAGGTGGACTCAATTGCCGCTGGTTTATACAAAAAAATGATATAATCCTCCGCAGAGGCGAGACGAGAGGAGCCGGGATGGAATTGCATCAGCTGCGATGTTTCGTGGCGGCGGCCGAGCAGCTGCATTTCGGCCGCGCCGCGCAGCATCTTCAGATGCTGCCGTCCGCGCTCGGCCGCCAGATCAGGCTGCTGGAAGAGGATCTGGGAACGCGCCTGTTCGCGCGCACGACCCGCGCCGTTTCGCTTACCGAGGACGGCACGACGTTGCTGCGCGATGCCCGCGCCATCCTGGCCCGGGTCGAGGCCGTCGAGAGCAACTTGCGCAACCGCTCGCGCGCAGGGGCCGCGCGGCGTTTGCGGGTCGGTGCCATCGACAGCGCCGCGGCAGGGCTGCTGCCGTTGCTGTTGCGTGACTTCCGCGCCGGACACCCCGAGGTCGCGGTGCAACTGCTGGAGGACAAGACCGTCCGGCTGTTGCCGAAGGTTCTGACCGGTGCGCTCGATCTCGCCTTCGTCCGTCCGCCCGACCGGCCGGACAAGCGTCTGGAATTCCGCCTGCTGCTTCAGGAGACCGCGATCGTGGCCTTTCCACAACGCCACGCGCTCGCCGCGCGCAAGTCGATCACGCTGGCTGACATCGCCGACGAGCCGATGCTGGTGCCGGACCGCCGCTCTCGGCCGCACAGCCACGACCTCACCATCAAACTGTTCGATCAGGCCGGATTGACGCCGCGCATCGTGCAGGTCGCCGACGAGAAGCAGACGATCATCCATCTGGTCGCAACGAAGCTCGGAGTCGCGATCGTGCCGCGCTGGACCACACGGATGGCGGTCTCCGGCGTGCGGTTCGTGCCGCTCCGGCCGAAGCAGAGCGGCCCTGTCGGCCGGCTGCCGTTGGCGGCGGCTTGGCTGCGCGGCTCGCGCGATCCCGCCCGCGATGCGATGTTGGCGGTGCTCGAGGCGCGCCTGCGCAGCTATGCGCGGGAGGCGTGAGGCGCTATGACTTGGGCTTGGCGAGAAGGTGGGTTGCGATGAGGGAACAGAAAGCTTCGAACGAGTTGCGGGTGGCCATCGCGGGCCTGGGTTCGATCGGCAGCAAGATCGCGACCGCGCTCGATCAGGGTATCGAGGGACTGACGTTGTCGGCCGTCGCCGTGCGCGATCCCGCGAAACACCGGAGCTTCCTGAGCAGCCTGCGCTGCCCTCCGAAAGTTTTACCGATCGACCAGCTCGGCGACGCCGCCGACATCGTGGTCGAGTGCGCCCCGAGCAGCCAGTTGCGCGCGATCGTCGAGCCTGCGGTGCGGCGCGGCAAGTCCGCGGTCGTGGTCAGCGTTGGCGGCTTGCTCGACAATTACGATCTGATCGATCTCGCGCGCGCAAATGGCGGTCGAATCCTCGTCCCGACCGGCGCGCTGATCGGGCTTGACGCGGTCAATGCCGCTGCGGTCGGCACCATTCATTCGGTGAAGATGGTCACGCGCAAGCCGATCGATGGCTTGAAGGGCGCGCCGTTTATCGTTCAGAACGACATCGACATCGACAATCTGCGCGAGCCGCTAAAACTGTTCGAGGGCAGCGCGCGCGACGCGGCGAAGGGCTTTCCGGCCAACGTCAATGTCGCCGTTGCGCTGTCGCTGGCGGGCATCGGGCCCGATCGCACCCAAATGCAGGTTTGGGCCGACCCTACTGTGACGCGCAATGTTCACCGCATCGAGGTCGAGGCGGATTCTGCGCGCTTCTCGATGGGCATCGAGAACATCCCGTCCGAGAATCCCAAGACCGGGATGATCACCGCGCTGTCCGTGATCGCGCTGCTGCGCAAGCAGCGCGCCACGTTGTGTGTGGGGACTTAGAGCATGATCCGGAAAAGTGTGAAGCGGTTTTCCGAAAAGATCATGCTCAAAGAATAAAGCCCTTACGCGCCCGTCACGCGCCAGATCACGTTGCCGACGTCGTCGGCCATCAGCAGCGACCTCTTGTCGGGGCCGATCACGACGCCAACCGGGCGGCCGTAGGATTCCTTCTCGTCCGGCGCGAGGAAGCCCGACAGGACGTCGCGCACGGGACCGGAGGGTTTTCCGTTCTCGAACGGGATGAATACCAGTTTGTAGCCGGACAGCGTGCTGCGATTCCACGAGCCGTGCTGGCCGATCACCATGCCGTCGGGGAAGCCCGGCAGCGTGCCGGCGGGCATCCAGCACAGGCCGAGCGAGGCGGTGTGGCCGCCGAGCGCATAGTCGGGCGTGAGCGCCTTGGCGACCATCGCTGCATCCTGCGGCACGCGGTCGTCCACAGTCTTGCCCCAGTAGCAATAGGGCCAGCCGTAGAAGCCACCGTCGCGCACCGAGGTGAGATAGTCCGGCGGCGTCTCGTCGCCGAGGCCGTCGCGTTCGTTGACGACGGTCCAGAGCACGTTCGTGGTCGGCTCCCAGGCAAGGCCGACGGGATTGCGAAGGCCAGCGCCGAAGATACGGTGCGTGCCGGCGGCGAGATCGAGCTCGTAGACCGCGGCGCGGCCTTCCTCGACCTCCATGCCCATTTCGGCGATGTTGCTGAGTGAACCGACGCCGGCATAGAGCTTCTTGCCGTCGGGGCTTGCGAGCAGGCTGCGCGTCCAGTGGCCGCTCGGCTTGAAAGTGGTGAGCCGCTTGCCCGGCGCGGTGATGCTGTCGGCATTGGCGACGTAAGGAAAAGCCATCACGCCGTCGGTGTTGCCGACATAGAAGGTGTCGCCGATCAGCGCCATGCCGAACGGCTGGCTGAGATTCTCCATGAAGGCGCCGCGGACTTCGGCGACGCCGTCACCGTCCCTGTCGCGCAAAAGCGTGATGCGGTTGGCGGACACGCCAAGCGCCGCTGCGCGCCGCATCGTGGCCTGCATCGCGTAGTGAAACACGCTTCTCGGCGTGCCCGCGATCTGCGTCGCTTCCGCGATCAGCACGTCGCCATTCGGCAGCACCTCGATCCAGCGTGGATGATCCAGCCCGGTCGCGAACGCATTGACCTTGAGCCCGGGTGCGACAGTCGGCTTCTGTCCTTCGCTCCAGCCGCGCGCGGTCGGCATCTTCAATGTCGGCAGCGCGCCTTGCGGCTTCGCTTCGGGAATGGCGGGCGCTTGGCCCCAGGCCGGTGCGGGCGTGGTGCCCGACAGTTTTCGCCATTGCAGCGCGATGCCGCCGACGAGGGCGACAAACTGCGCAAAGATGCTGGAAAAAGTCATGAGAAGCCCCTGTCGAACCTGCGGCACAGTCCGGATCGCACCCAGCCCCGCGCGGGCCAAGACCTAATCTTTGCCTGATCGTCGACCTCTCCAGATCGACGACGGGATGTCGGCGTGCCTTTTTGCGCGCGCATCCAACTGGGTCACGGTCAAAAGGTCAACCGGGGCGGAACTCCGCGGAGGTCTATTCCGGTGGAATGGCTGCTGATCGAATTTGCATGGGGCGACGCAGAGTGTGTGGCGCGCTTGTGTCCGCACTCACCGCGGCGACAAAAACGGGATGATCATCGGGACGCGGCGGCAATAGGCGCCGTAGGCGTCTTCGCCGAGATCCTTCGACAGGAATACCTCTTCCATCCGGCCCTTCTGCCACATGCCGAGCGAGATCAGGATGGCGCCGAGGATTGTCGTCATCAGGCCGATCGCAACGCCGGTGACCAGCATGCCGAAGATCAGCCCGGTGTAGATCGGGTGACGCACGATGCCGTACGGGCCGGTGTCGATGACGCGGTGGTCTTCCTTGTGGGTGATGGTGTTGGACCAGAATTTCCCGAGATGCAGCCGGCCCGACCAGGCAAAGGCGATGCCGGCGACCGAGAGGATCGCGGCGATGGTGATGCCGGTGTTGCCGAGCACCCAGAGCGGCTTCCAGCCCAGGATCTCCGCAATCCACGGCGTGTACAGGATGCCGCCGACCAGGATCGGCAGGCGATAGCGCTGCGACTCCAGCGTCATGACCTGCTTCTTGGTTTGCCCCTGCCAGAACGACGCACCCACCCAGCTTGCGAGAAAGGCGAGCCAGATCAGGGCCAGGAGTTCGGTCGGCCAGGTGGTGGTCCAGCCACCCCAGGCCACGGAGAGAAGCTTGCTGAAATCGAAGGACATGCGGAAAGGTTCTTTGGGTTGGGGAGCAGATCAGCTCGCGCGCGACGACAGCGCGTGATGCTCGATGGCATTGGACGCGGCGTGGCCGCCGCGGGCGAGCAGATGGGTGATGGTCTCGTGCAGCACCGGCTCGATCGGGCGCGGCGCATAGCCGAGCTCGCTACGGGCCTTGCCGATCGAAAGATCGCTCGCGGCGAGCGCGATGCGCACGCCCTCGGCGGTGCCGTTGGGTGGACGGCGTGTGATGTGATCGGAGATCGATTCCAGCATGATGGCGGAGAGCTCGGCGATCTTGCCGGGAACGACGACCGGATAATGCCGCCGTCGGCTCATCGCGGACATCATCCGCAGGATCTGGCCGAGCCTGACGCAATCACCGCCGAGGATGTAGCGCTGGCCGGTGCGGCCGCGCTCCATCGTCAACACCAGGCCCATGGCGACGTCGCGGACGTCGACGAGGTTGACCAGGAAGTCGAGATGCGGCTGCACCTTCTTCTGGAGGAAGTACCACAGCATCGCCGTCGGCGGCGTCAGATTGTGGTCGGCGGCGCCGATCGGCATGGTCGGCGTGCCGATCACGAGCGGGAAGCCAGAGGCTGCGGCCTTGGCAGCGTGGTGCTCGGCGAGCGACTTCGACCGCGTATAGGCGCCAGGCATCGCGTCCGCCGGCTGCAGCGCCTCCTCGGCGGCAACGCCGTTGAGCCCGGTGTAGGGGAACAGGATCGATTCCGTCGAGCAGTGCAGGAAGCGCGAGACGCCGCGCTTCATCGCAGCCGCAAGCACGATTTCGGTGCCGCGGAAATTGACGTCGTGAAAGTCCCGCTTGTTCGCCGCCCACATGCCGGGCAGGCCGGCGAGGTGATAGACCTGATCGACGCCGGAAAGCGCAGCATCGACCGCGGCGCCGTCCAGCACCGAGCCGTGCACATATTCAACGTCCGCGTTCGCTGCGGCCAGCGGCCGGACATCAAGAACACGCACCCGCTGCCCACGGGCGCGGAGCGCTTCGACAAGATGCTGTCCGATGAAACCGCTGCCACCGGTAACCAGTACGAGAGTCATGAAGTAGGTTTTGCTGTTCCGCTTCGAGAAAGCTATCGGGTTGAAAGGGACTTGGTCGGAAGAGGCGCGAGAATCGCGGCAAGGTCGCGACGAAAACCCAGTGCAATGTAAAATTTTGCCATAACGAACATCGGTCCAAGCAGGAAATGCGTGGGGTGGTCGACCATCGACGGCTGCCGCTCCTCGAACACCTTGTGGCCAACGATCTGCGATGCGACGCCGAGCCCGATCAGCACCGCAAAAATCGACCACATCATGGCGGTCGAGACCTGATTGCCGATCGCGGTTGCGACCGAAAGCAGCACGATCATCGACACGAGGATGCCGAGCCCGACCCCGGCGTCCAGCATCAGCCAGTATACCAGGACCGGCAGGGCCAAAATCACTGCCAGGCTGACCTCGACCCCGAACACGGGAAATGCGACCCGTGTCAGCGGCAGCGTCGCGCCGGTGAAGAGCAGGAGAATGCCGACCACATGCATCGCGCAATTCCAGGGATCGCGATGGTATTCAACATAATCGGCCAGTTGGCGTTGAAAATAGTTAGCCATCTTGGTCTCATGCGGCGCGGGGTCGTGGAAGGGTGAAAACAGCCTATAGCACCGGATAGGGCAGTGCACAAACCGGCGCTATTGTCGCGCAGGACCATGCTGTCGCGCTGTGAGACAGGTCACAAAATAGTCAAGACTTCAGCGGGTTCCGCCATGCGCGGAGGCCGCGCGCTCAATGCTTCTTGGGGGGCTTTTTCGCCGCAGGCGCGGGCGCTGCTGCGGGACGCGGAGGCGCATCTTCGGGCACTTTGGCAAAGGTCAGAATTTGCAACTGGCCGTTGACCGCCGAGGTCGGCTTGGCGCGGTCGAGGAACTGCTCTTCACCGAGCCCGATCGGCTGCAGGCGCTTGGTCGAAATCTTGAACGTATTCACCAGCACGTCACGGATCGCGTCGGCCCGGCGCTGGCTCAGGATCGCGTTGGCCTCCCGCGTCTTCTGATTGGACTCGACGTGGCCGACGATCAGGAACGTGTAGGGCAGCAGCGAGGCATGAACCATTGCGTCGGCGATCCGGCCAACGGTTTGGTACGAATCCGGCTGGATGATCGGCGTGTCGGCGTCGAACTGGATCTGGGCGTTGAAGGCGGGCAGCTTGGCCAGATCAGGCGCGATCAGCGGCCGGTTCACCGGACCCGGATCGTTCTTGATCCTGGCCTTGGCGCGCGCCATCACCTGCTGCTTCAGCGCCGGGAGGTCGACCTCGGCCGCTTCCTCGAAATGATTGAGCTTGCCAATGATGTCGTCGCGGGTCGGCGCGGTCTGGGCGCCTGCCGCGCCTGCGAGCAGAGCGAGGCCCAACGCGATGCCGATGCCGGCGGTGATGTGCCGCGTTACGCGCATCATCGATACCCCGCGTCGTCGACGGCCTTCAGGCAGTTGTTGCTGATGCCCTTGGGCGTGGAGATCAGGCAGGGGATCGACTTGCTGGTCTCCTTGGTCGAGCCGCCGCAGACCTTGACGATCTCGCGCTGGCAGGCGTTCGCGACCGTGACCCGGGCGGCGACGCGCTTCAGGATGGCATCGAACGCGGTGAGGTAGTCGCTCTGGCACTGCTGGGAGAGTACGTCGCGGTTGCGGGACAGGCATTCCTTCAGGCGGGTCGAGTCCGGATTGACGCCCCGGCAATTGGCGATGATTTCCGCGCCGCAACTCTTGGCCAGCAGCCCGAGCGAATCGCCAAAGCTCATGGTCTCCGCCGTCGCAAGCGACGGCATCCCCAATGCAAGTACAATCAGTGTGATGGAGCCCCGGACCATGGTTGTATCTGATACGGGGAAGTTCGCGGTGGTCAAGGGCTGATCGCCCCAGACCTGTCGAGAGTCCGGCCAGTGCGGCGAACAGTCCTCACTCCGCGGCGTCTTCGCTGGGCGGCCATTCGATCAGGACGGCCGTGTGGTTCCTGATATCGTCAACAAATTCGGGATCGGCCTCGAGCTCAGCCAATGTCCTCGGCGGGGGAAGTTCGCGGCTGTCCTCGATCAGGTCCTGCGCATAGAGCGCGATTGCCTCGGGTGCATTCTCCAGGGCTTCGTCGACGTCGTCGCCGCCGGAAATGCAGCCGGGTAGGTCTGGATACCACACGCCAACGGCCTCGTCGTGGCCACTGTCTTCGATGATGGCGACGTAGTGAGGCATACCGGCCTCACGCCTTTTGCACGAAGCTGTCCACGACCTTCTTTTCGCCGGCCTTGTCGAAATGGATCGTGAGCTTGTTGCCGTCGATCTTGGTGACGTGGCCGTAACCGAATTTCTGGTGGAAGACGCGGTCGGAGAGCGAAAATTCGGACGCCGTGCCGGTCGATTTGGCGACCAGCTCGCCTTCGATCGTCATCGGTCCGCGGCGGCGTGAGGAGAAGCTGCCGAAATCGGGGCCGGATGACGAAGAGGACGAGAACGACGAGGCCTGTTCCTCGAAGCCACCTCCGCCATTACGTCCTCCGCCTCGGTTGCGGTTGGCCTGGGCGCGCTGCCAGCCCGGCGTCGAATAGGTGGAGCCGAACGCCTCCATGTCGTCGAAGCGCGAGGCGCCGTAGCCGCCGGTGCCACCCCAGGCCGAGCCGCCCTTGGATTCCGTGATCTCGACATTGGCCGCCGGCAATTCGTCGAGGAAGCGCGACGGGATCGTGGTCGACCAGGTGCCATGGATCCGGCGGTTGGTCGCGAAATAGATTTTCGCACGCCGCCTCGCGCGCGTGAGGCCGACATGGCCGAGCCGGCGCTCTTCTTCGAGGCCGGCGCGGCCCTGTTCGTCGAGCGTGCGCTGGCTCGGGAACAGGCCTTCCTCCCAGCCGGGCAGGAACACGTTGTCGAATTCGAGCCCCTTGGCCGAATGCAGCGTCATCAGCGACACCGCGTCCTCATCGGCCCCGCTGTCGCGGTCCATCACCAGCGAGATGTGCTCGAGGAATCCTTGCAGGTTCTCGAACTCCTCCATCGAGCGCACCAGTTCTTTCAGGTTCTCCAGTCGGCCCGCGGCGTCGGCCGAACGGTCCTTCTGCCACATCTCGGTGTAGCCGCTCTCGTCGAGCACGATCTGGGCGAGATCCGTGTGTGCGGTGACCTCGCGCTGGGCGCGCCAGCGGTCGAACTGGGCGACGACCTCGCGAAGCGAGCCGCGCGCCTTCGGTTTCAGCTCGTCGGTCTCGACCACCGCGCGCGCCGCCTCGAACAGGGGAATGCGGCGCTTGCGGGCATGGTCGTGCAGCATTTGCACCGTGGCATCGCCAAGTCCGCGCTTCGGCGTGTTGACGATGCGCTCGAAGGCGAGGTCGTCGGCCGGCGAATTGATGACGCGCAGATAAGCCAGCGCGTCGCGGATTTCGGCACGCTCGTAGAAGCGCGGGCCGCCGATCACGCGATAGGGCAGGCCGAGCGTGACAAAACGGTCTTCGAACTCGCGCATCTGGTAGGACGCGCGCACCAGAATGGCGATCTCGTTGAGCTTGTCGCCCTGGCGCTGGATCTGCTCGATCTCCTCGCCGATGCCGCGGGCTTCCTCTTCCGAATCCCAGGAGCCGGTGACGGTGACCTTCTCGCCGTCATGATCTTCCGTGCGCAGCGTCTTGCCGAGCCGGCCTTCGTTATGTGCGATCAGATGCGAGGCAGCGGCGAGGATGTGGCCGGTCGAGCGGTAGTTGCGCTCGAGGCGTATGACCTTGGCGCCGGGAAAATCGTGGTCGAAGCGCAGGATGTTGTCGACCTCGGCGCCGCGCCAGCCATAGATCGACTGGTCGTCGTCGCCGACGCAGCAGATGTTTTTGGTGGGGCCTGCGGAAGCAGCTGCCAACGCCGCGCGTTCCGTCATTCTGGGGCGATGCGTACCATCGAGCTCCGAATCTGGATCGTGGGACGCGCCGCTGGATCCGGGGCTCTCTTCGGCGGACTCCGGAATGACTGCGGGTGTAGTTGGTTTGGACGGCGCCTGCGACAGCAGCCGCAGCCACAGATACTGCGCGACGTTGGTGTCCTGATATTCGTCGACCAGGATGAATTTGAAGCGCTGCTGATATTGCCGCAGGATATCCGGGTGCTCGCGGAAGATACGGATGTCTTCGAGCAGCAGATCGCCGAAATCGGCGGCGTTCAGGATCTTCAGCCGCTCCTGGTAGCTCGCATAGAGCTTGCCGCCCTTGCCGTTGGCGAAGACGGCGCCTTCGCCTGATGGCACCTGCGACGGTGTCAAGCCACGGTTCTTCCAGCCGTCGATCAGGCCGGCCAGCATGCGCGCCGGCCAACGCTTCTCGTCGATGTTCTCGGCTTGCAGGAGCTGCTTGAGCAGCCGCACCTGGTCGTCGACGTCGAGCACGGTGAAATTCGACTTGAGCTGCGCCAGCTCGGCATGGGTGCGCAGGATGCGGCCGCCGATGGAGTGGAAGGTGCCGAGCCACGGCATGCCTTCCACGGCGTGGCCAAGCATCTGGCCGAGCCGGTGCTTCATCTCGCGCGCGGCCTTGTTGGTGAAGGTCACCGACAGGATCTCGGCGGGACGGGCGCGGCCCTGGCTCAGGATATGGGCGATGCGGGTGGTGAGCACGCGCGTCTTGCCGGTGCCGGCGCCGGCCAGCACCAGAACGGGGCCGTCCAGCGTCTCCACCGCCTCGCGCTGCTCGGGATTGAGCCCGGTCAGATATTTCGGACCCACGGAGGCGCGCGCACGCGCGGCGATGCCGCCGGCCGCGGGCTGGTGGTCGGGGACATTCTGGGACGTGATCTTGCTCGGCTCGGTCATGCGAATCATTGGCCCCACGATGGCACCGCGGGGTGGCGGAAGGGAGCCTTCATAACAGGGATTGGTCCCTATATGGGGCGGCCGGGTGGGGTTTTCCACGTGCGCGGCAGGCCGATTTTGTTCCTCGCGCCCGAGCGAATTTCCGGCTCCAGCGGGCCGGAACCAATGTTCCGCGATGGCGATTATTTCTGCAAGTGAGGCGCCTCAGCCGCGCCGATCGCAGACAGACATCAAAACAGAGGTTAAGGCCATGCTGAGCTGGGTTGTGACGTTTCTGGTTATCGCACTGATCGCCGCTATTCTGGGCTTTGGCGGCCTCGCCGGCGCATCGATCGAAATCGCCAAGATCATCTTCTTCGTCGCGATTGTGCTGTTCCTGGTCTCGGCCGTGGTCGGCCTGGCCCGTGGGCGAAGGATCTAGCGCGACCGCTTCGAGGGCATCGCCACGTTACGGCCGATGCCCTCGGGCCGCGACACGCGGCTGTGAGCCCCGATGACGGCCGCGATGCGCTCGCTTATGTCAGGCGGAAAGGCGGCTACCTTCCGCGAACCCATGTCGATGTGCAGCGACATGTTCTCGGAAGTGGCCGACAGCCAGCCCTCGGTCGCGTGCCGCAGCTCCTGGAAGGTGTGCAGGCGCTTGTCATCGGCTTCCAGCAGCCAGACCGAGACCTGCACGGGATCACCAAGGTGGATCTCGCGCAAATAGCGCACGTGGCATTCGGCGGTGAAAGTCGAGCCGTTGCGCTCCTTCATGTAACCCGGCCCGATCCCGAGCGTCAGCCACATCTGGTCGATCGCCCGGTCGAACATCACGTTGTAATAGGCCATGTTGAGATGGCCGTTATAGTCGATCCACTGCGGCTCGATCTGCATGATCGCGCTGCGGAACGGTTCGGCGTTGGGCGCTGAAGCGGCGGTCTCCGGCATGTTTCATTCCCTGGTTATGCGTCCGGTCGCTTGACTTGACCGGTGAGATGTCCTTTGCCACGGTTTCGACTGTCGGGAGGACTATCCGTGGGTACAACTATCACCAATAATCCGCCGCGGCCCGAGCCGAAAGCCCTCGCGAGCGCGCTGGAGCAACTGGCCGCACGCTTCGGCAACCGCCTCATCACCTCGCAGGCCGTGCGCGAGCAGCACGGCCATACCACGACATGGATCGTCAACCAGCCGCCTGATGGTGTGGTGATGGCGCAGGAGACTGCCGACATCCAGGACGTGGTGCGCATCTGCGCCAAGAACGGCGTGCCCGTCATTGCCTTCGGCACCGGCACCTCGCTCGAGGGCCAGGTCAACGCGCCCGCCGGCGGCATCTCGATCGATTTGCGCGACATGAACCAGGTGCTCGCGGTGCACGCCGAGGACCTCGACTGCGTGATCCAGCCCGGCGTCACCCGCAAGGCGCTCAACGAGCATCTGCGCGACCAGGGCCTGTTCTTCCCGATCGATCCCGGCGCGGACGCCTCGCTCGGCGGCATGGCCTCGACGCGTGCTTCCGGCACCAACGCGGTGCGCTACGGCACTATGCGCGACAGCGTGCTGGCGCTGAAAGTCGTGCGCGGCGACGGTGAGATCATCACCACCGGCACGCGCGCGAAAAAATCATCCGCCGGCTACGACCTGACGCATCTGTTCGTCGGCGCCGAAGGCACGCTCGGCATCATCTCCGAGCTGACCATTCGGCTCCGCGGCATTCCCGAGACGATTGCGGCCGGCGCGGTGTCGTTCGAGACCGTGCACGGGGCGTGTCAGGCGGTGATCCTGGCGATCCAGACCGGCATTCCGGTGGCGCGCATCGAGCTGCTCAATGCTGCGCAGGTGAAGGCCTGCAATGCCTATTCGAAGCTGACGCTGCCGGAGACGCCGCTTCTGCTGATGGAATTCCACGGCAGCGAGATCGAGGTCGATGCGCAGTCGAAGGCGTTCGGCGAGATCGCGAAAGATTGCGGCGGCGGCGATTTCTCCTGGACCACCAAGCCCGAGGATCGCACGAAACTGTGGCAGGCGCGGCACGATGCCTATTGGTCCGTCAAGGCGTTGCGCCCCGGCGACAGCATCGGCGTGGTCGCAACCGACGTCTGCGTGCCGATCTCGCGGCTTGCCGATTGCGTCAGCGAGACCGAGGAAGATCTCAAGCGACTCAATCTGTTGTCGCCGATCGTCGGCCATGTCGGCGACGGCAATTTCCACTGCTCGCTGGTGTGTGACACCAACGATGCGGCCGAGATGGCGCGCGGTGAGGAATTCATGCATCGCCTGGTCGAGCGCGCGCAGGCGATGGACGGAACCTGCACCGGCGAGCACGGCATCGGCCAGGGTAAGCAGAAATATCTCAAGGCGGAACTCGGCCCCGAGGCCATCGATGCGATGCGTGCGCTAAAAAAGGCACTCGATCCGCAAAACATCTTCAACCCCGGCAAGATCGTGCCGGAGGTGTAGCGCGCAGCATTGCCTTTCGTTTATGCTCGCGCCATCACGGCGGAGCGAGGCAATGCAGTGGTTCGCGCGCAAGACGCGAGAAGACATCTGGGACGAAGCGATCGAATGGCCGCTCGGCGATATCCAAGCGGCCGAGCGCATCCGTGCGATCTGTGAAGCTGCGGCCCAGAGCGCCGCAGGCTCCGCCTGTAACGACAAGAGCGAGAGTGCGCGCTATGAGCGCGCCGCAAAGGTCGTAATGGAAATCGCGATGAAGATCTCCGACGGCCTGATGCGCGACGACGCGGTGCATCGGATCGTCAATCTCTGCATGGCCGCGAACGACATCACGACGGCGCAGATCCTGTTCCGCGCGATCCACGCCGGCTGGATCCGCGAAACGGCGCAGCGGGATCACCCGGCGCTGGTGCAGTGAGGCCCGCTATTTCGCCAGCTTGCGCACGGCCTCGTCGACGCTGTGGAAGACGTGCTCCTTGGGCAGGACATCGAACAATCTGAAGCGCTCGAACGCGTCCTGCGCGCGCACCGATTCCAGCCGCGCCAGCGCGACGGTGACACCCTGTTCGCTGCAAGCCTTGAAGACGTCGAGCAGGATCTGCGCAGCGGTGAAGTCGATCTCGACCATCCCGCTCGCCTCCAGCACCAGCAGTTGCGGCGTGGCCGTCGTGAGCACCTTCGTCACGTCGCTGCGAAAGCCGGGCGCGTTGAGGAAGGACAGCGGCGCCTGAAGCCCGATCACGGCAATGCCGGCAAGCCGCTCGCCGGTGATGTGCGGATGCGTCGGCCACCAGATCGTTGTGCCCGGCACGCGCTCGAACTCGACGAGTCTTGCGCGTGTCGTGCTCCAGATGCCGTGCAGCAGCGACAGCACGATGCCGAGGAATGCGCCCTGCTGGATCGGCAGCACGATGATCAGCGCGGCGGTGGCGACGATCAGCAGAAATTCGCTTGGGGATTGGCGATAGATCGTCCTGATCTGCTTCACGCGGATGATGCGCAGCGCCACGAACAGCAGGATGCCGCTGAGTGCCGCGTCAGGCACATGGCGCAACAATCCCGTTCCGAACGCGAGCAACAACAGCACGATCGCTGCAGCCGCAAGCCCTGCAAGCTGCGATTGTCCGCCGGTCTCCGCGACGATGCCCGTGCGTGGCGGGCTGGCGTTGACCGGAAACGCGCCGAACAGGCCTGACAGCACGCTGCCGGCGCCGGCGCCGAGGAAATCGCGATCGACATCGGCGGGCTTGTCGGGATCCGACGGGAAGGATCGCGTGGTAGCGGCGGTCTGCACCATCACGACGATGGTGATCACGAAGGCGAGCGGCACCAGCCGCACCCAGAGCTCCGGCGCAAGCGTGGGGAGGGTCGGCCGCGGTAGCGTGCCCGGCACCACGCCGACGACGTTGACGCCCTTGCTCTCGAGGCCGAGCGCGATCGTGGCCAACGTCGCGGCAACGAGCCCGATCAGCGCGCCGGGGATCTTTGCGCTGACCTTTTCGGAGACGACAACCACGGCCAGTACGCCGAAACCGATGCAGAGCGTTACGGGATTGGTGCGACCGATCTCGCTTGCGAGCACGCCGATGCGATCGAGCGTCGGTCCGCTCGGCGATTCCAGACCCAGCACGCCCGGCAATTGCGAGACGATGATATGGACTGAGATACCGGCGAGGAAGCCGACCATCACCGGCATCGACAAGAGGTTTGCAATGCCGCCGAGCCGAAACGCGCCGCCGGCCAGCATCATCGCGCCGACCATCAGTGCCAGCGCGATCGCGAGCCCCTGATACTCAGGTGTGCCGGCAGCCGCGAGTGCGGCAAGGCCACCTGCAAAGATCGGCGTGATCGTGGAATCGGCGCCGCAGGACAGGAAGCGGTTGCCGCCGAGCAGTGCAAAGCCGAGCGAACCCGCCATGAAGGCGAAGAAGCCGATCTGCGGTGCGAAGCCACCGAGCCGCGCGGTCGCCATCTGCTCGGGGATCGCAATCGCCGCCAGCGTCAGCCCCGCCATGAGATCGCCGGGCAGGGCATAGGACGCGAGCGAGCCAAACAGCGGCCATGCTTTCTTGGCGTGAGTGTCTTGCGGCATCGATATCGGGTCTCCGGAAAGGCTGATGTCGGCCAGTCAGACTACAGCATTTCCGCGTTGGAGGCGGCAGACAGAGCAACTGCTCGACCATCAACAGAAATGTCGGGGGTTGGTCATCCAGGCTTCTTCCTCGTCATTGCGAGGAGCTCGCGACAAAATTGCGGAGCAATTTTGCGCTGATGCGACGAAGCAATCCAGAAATGCATCGGTGGCCGCAGTCTGGATTGCTTCGCTTCGCTCGCAATGACGGAGGACAAACTCGTCCTCCGCGTTATCTGTGGCCGCCTCAGTACCTGCCGCGGTTGTAGTCGCCGCCGCGCCCCAATCCTCCGCCGTGGCCGCCCATGCCCATGCCGAGACCAATCCCGAGACCGATTCCGGCGCCGACGGCTTCGGGCGGCGGGCCGGGGGGAGGCGCGCGCTCGACGACCTCGTCAGGCGGCGGCCGGCGCGGTTTCGGCGGCGCGTCGACGACCTTGCGCCTTGGCGGTGCGTCGTCGACGCGCTTCTTGATCACAGGCGCAACCGTCGGTTTGATCGGCGTTACCGGCGGCGTCGGTGCCGAGCATGGGCAGGTCGGCGCCATCGCGACGGCGACCGGCACCGCGGCGGCCGCAACCGGCAGGGCATAATTGCGGTTCTGCACGCGGAGCAGCAGCCGGCGCGCGGTCGCGGCGAGATCGCTGTTGTCCCAGTTCGCGAGATAGGCCTCGAAGGAGGCGCGGGTGTTGATCGCGACCGCACGGTCCCACGCCAGCATCTGGCGCCGGCGCTCCAGGATCGTGCGCAGCCGCGGCGTATAGGAGGCCTGCGCGTAGAGCTCGATATAGGCCTGATAGGCTTCCACGGTGTCGTCGGCGATCACGAGATCATAGGCGAGCTTGGAGTCCTTGCCCTGCAAATCCTTGCGCCAGTCTGCGACGCTGCGCGTGGCGGCGGCGAGCGCCATCGCGTTTGCGCCCTGAGCTGGAGGCTGTTGGCCGCTGCTGTCGCCGAAGAATTTGAAGTCGGTCGTCAGCGATGAACTTTCCCAGGGGATCTGCCGTCCGTCGGTCGATTGCGCAACCGAAATGCGGATGCGCTTGAACACTTCCTCGATCGGGATGTTCGGTTGCTTGGCGACTGTCAGGGCCGCCGTGGTGTAGGGACTGTCGGCGCCGGAGCCGTCCTCGGCCTCGGAGCCGGGCGAGGTCGAATAAGAAATGAAGGAGCCGGGCGCGCCCGCCTTGGTGTCGACGATGGCCAGCCCGTGGCCGGCACCGCTCAGCGCCGGGAACGGATTGTTGCGGCAGGCATCGAGCATGAAGATGCGCGCCCGCGTCGGCAGCGCGCCGAGCGTGTTGAGCAAATCGTTCAGCCGTACGCCCTGCAGCGGAATGTCGGCCTCGCGCTTGGGATCGAGATCAACAGGCACGAGATAGTTCTCGCCGTCGATCTGCAGACCGTGGCCGGCATAGAACACCAGCGCGACGGTGTCGGCGCCGCTGGCGCTGACCTTGCCGGCGAAATCCGAGATCGCCTGGCGCATATCGTTCTGCGACAGGTTGGGCGCCGCGGTGACGTTGAAGCCGGCATTGCCGAGCAGCTCGGCCATGCCCTTGGCGTCGTTGGCGGCGTTGGGCAGTTCCGGCACCGTGCGATAGGCGGATTGGCCGATCACCAGCGCAAGCCGGGCCTCGGCTGCGGCCTGCGTCGGCGTCATCAACTGGGTGAGTGCAAGCAGGCCGGAGGCAAGGATCAAATTGCAAAGGACTGGACGGCGCATGGCATCACCTGCATCGGCAACGGGCGAGAGGATGTCACCTTTCCTAATCGTCCGCCACGGCTCTGTCTGTGCGCTACCTCACGCATTCGCGTGCGGCATAATGGGGCAGGAAATCTGCCGGAGCTGACGCGCCACGCCGGACGATGTCAGAACAGTCCGCGCTCCCACGGCGGGTCCGGCGCAAAACGCGCGGCGAGGAAATCGATGAAGGCGCGCACCTTCGCCGGCGGCCGGCGATCGGGCAGGTAGACCGCATGCACTGCGGAGGACTGCATCTCCGGTTGGTCGAGCGGAAGCGCGACCAGCGTGCCGGCGCGTAAGTCATCCGCGACAATGAAGGTCGGCTGTCGTGCGAGGCCGAGGCCGGCCAGCGTCGCGGCGCGCAGCGCATCGCCATTGTTGGCGCGCAAGGTGCCGCTGATCTGGATGCGGATTTCGCCGTCTACGCCGAACGGCCATTCCGCGGCGCTGCCCTGCTGCGTCAGCGTATAGCCGAGGCAATTATGCACGGCGAGGTCGGCGACGCTGCGCGGCGTGCCGTGCTTCGCCAGATAGGACGGGGCGGCGCACACCACCAGGCGGTTCGGCGCGAGCTTTCGCGCCACGATGCTGGAGTCGCGCAGCTTGCCGATGCGGATCGCGAGGTCCCAGCCTTCCTCGGCGAGATCAACGAGACGATCGTTGAGGCCGAGTTCGAGCGTGACCTCGGGATGGCGCTCAGAGAAGTCCGCGATGAGGGGCGCGATCTGCCGTGTGCCGAACACGACGGGGACGTTGATCCGCAACAGCCCGCGCGGCTCGGCGCGCTCCCGCGCGACCGCGGCATCTGCCGTCTCCATGTCGGCGAGAATCCGCTCGGAGGATTCCAGATAGAGACGGCCGGGCTCGGTGATCGACAGCCGCCGCGTGGTGCGGTGGAACAGTTTGATGCCGAGCCGCGCCTCCAGCGAGGCCACGTGCTTGGTGACCATGGTCTGCGACAGGCCCATCGTCCGGGCCGCACCGGACAGGCTGCCGTTGGCCGCCACCTTGGCGAAGACTTCCAGGCTGGTTAGCCGGTCGAGCATTTATTTCACTCTATCAGTGTGAGGTATATTTCCAGAATAGCCAATTATCATTCTATTGAGAATAGATCATAGCGTCCCCAACAATGGAGACCGCCATGATCGATTCCCGTACCGCTCCCTACGCCGCGCTGGTGCTGCGCGTGACGCTGGGCGTGCTGTTCCTGGCCCACGCCGGCCTGAAACTGTTCGTTTTCACCCCCGCCGGAACTGCAAAGTTCTTCGGCAGCCTCGGCTTCCCGCCCGAGCTCGCCTACCTCGTGATGGCCGTGGAGGTTCTCAGCGGCATTGCCCTGATCCTCGGCGTCTGGACCCGCTATGCGGCGCTGGCCGGCATCCCCGTCCTGCTCGGCGCGATCTTTACGGTGCATGGCGCAGCCGGCTTCTTCTTCACCAACCCGAAGGGCGGTTGGGAATACCCGGCTTTCTGGGCAATTGCGCTGGTCGCGCAAGCGCTGCTTGGCGATGGCGCGTTCGCACTGCGGCCCTCGCGCGATGTCGAGGCGGCGAATGGACAGCTGAGCGTCGCGCCGTCGCGCTGACGTCATCGCATCATCGAAACGCGAGAGCTGCGGGATCACGGTCCCGCAGCTTTTCGTTGTGCACCAGCGCGCGCGACGCGGTCTGAAGCCCCATTAATCTGCGTTCGGCATTGATCCATACCTGAATTGGATCGATCTGCGTCAATCTTGCATAGTGCATCGTTCGGTCGCGATGCGGCATGACCGAAAACATCGGCAAATCCAGGCGTTCCGCTGCAGTCTCTGCCGCGCGCCCGCGTCTCTTCCCATAGCAGCTGCGCCGGTGGCAACCCTTGCCTGCCCCGTCGCTTTGGCCATACAGTCCGCGCAACAGGCGGTGGCTACGACCGCGGCCGCGAACAAAAAATATTGGGGAGAGACACCATGACTATCGTGCCCGTCAGCCGTCGCACGTTCATCAAGTCGTCGACGGCAGTGACCGCCGGCCTCGTGCTCTCTCCCGCGATCATCGGCCGCGCCGAAGCCGCGACGCTGAAGCTGAAATGCTCCTCCTCACTGCCGAACGATCCCAAATTCGCCAACGGCCGCGTCTACTACGACAACCTCGTCAAGAATTTGAAGGGCAACGGGCTCGGTGACCAGGTTGAGGTTGCCTTCTTTCCGGACAATCAGCTTGGTCAGGAAATCGACGTCATCAATTCGGTGAAGCTCGGCGTCATCGACCTCATGGTATCGGGTTCGTCGATCTCGGCCAATCTGGTGCCGCTGGTCGGCACCTATGACCTCGGCTTTCTGTTCTCGAGCTTCCCGCAGCAGACCAAGGCGTTCGACGCCGGTGCCGCCAAGCCGATCGAGGATGCGCTGCTCAAGGGCAGCAACATCCGCATCATCGCATGGGCCTATAATTTCGGCTCGCGCAGCGTGTTCGCCAAGAAGCCGGTGAAGACGCCGGAGGATCTCGCCGGCCTCAAGATCCGCACACTGCCAAATCCCGTCATCACGGAATGCCTGCGGCTGATGGGGGCCGCCGCCACGCCGTTGGCGTTCGGCGAAATCTACACGGCGTTGCAGGCGGGCGTGCTCGATGGCCTGGAGCACGATCCGCCGACGATCCTCGCCAGCAAGTTCTTCGAAACGGCAAAATTCTACGCGCTGACGCAGCACAATTTCTCGCCGCTCGCGATCTACTTCAGCGACATGACCTTCAACCGCATGGATCCGAAGCTGCGCGAGGGTTTTCTCGATGCCGCAAAGAAGGCCGCGGCCGACACGCGCACCCATGGACTTGCGGTCGAGAAGGAGGCTCTGGCGGCCCTGACCGAGAAGGGCGTGACCGTGGCCGAATGCGACCGCGAGGCGTTCAAGAAGCGCGTGGCGCCGCAGATCGAGAACTTCATCAAAGCGCGTCCGGAGTCCAAGGCGGTCATCGACATCATTCGTTCGACTCAAGCCTGAGATGGCCAAATCCGAGTTGGCAATGTCAGGCGCCGTGCCGCTCTCGGGCGGTCGACACGGGAGCATTGCATTGCTGCTCCGTTGCAGCGACGCGATCGCGGCCATCCTTCTGGCCGCCGATCTCGTGGTCGTCTGCGGATCCGTGCTGCTGCGTTTCTGCTTCAACGCGCCGGTCGAATGGTCGGATGACGTCGCGCGCGGATTGATGGTCGGATCGGCTTTCTTCGGAGCGGCAAGCGCGCTTGCCCGCGGCGAGAATGTCGGCGTGTCCTTCTTCCGCGACCTGCTGACGCCGCGGCTGCGCACCCTGGTCGATGCCGCAAGCGCCGTGCTCGTCGTGCTGATCTCCGGCTACGTCGCCTACAACGCCATCAAGCTCGGATCATTGACGGCGGGGCAGACCACCGGCTCCGGGCTGCCGCTGGAATTGACGTTCTACCCGATGGGCGTCGGCGCTCTGTTCATGACGGTCTTTGCGATCGACCAACTCTGCGCCAGGCCGCTTCCCGACATCGTCAGAGGACTCGTTGCGGTCGTCGTTGTCACCGGCCTCTATCTCGCCTGGGATTATCTGTCGCCGTCGTCGGTGCCGTCGGCGGGCGTGCTGATGCTGATCGGCTTCTTTGCCACGCTGTTCGGCGGCTTGCCGATCGGTTTCGCGCTGGCGCTGGCCGCGCTGATCTTCATCTGGGTCGAGGGCGCGCTGCCCGGCGTCATCTTCGCCCAGCAGATGGCGCGCGGCATCGACAATTTCGTGCTGCTTGCGATCCCGTTTTTCATCCTCGTCGGCTACCTCATGGAAGCCAACGGCATGTCGGTGCGCCTGATCGAACTGCTGCAGCGCGCGGTCGGACGCATGCGCGGCGGCCTGAACGTCGTGATGGTGGCGTCGATGGTGCTGTTCTCCGGCATCTCGGGCTCGAAGATGGCCGACGTCGCGGCCGTGGGCTCCGTGCTGATTCCGGCGGCGCGGCGTTCGAAGCAGAACCCGGGCAGCGCGGTGGCGCTGCTCGCGGCGTCCGCGGTGATGGCGGAAACCATTCCGCCCTGCATCAACCTGATCATTCTGGGCTTTGTCGCGAACCTGTCGATCGGTGGCCTGTTCATGGCAGGGCTGCTGCCGGCGGCACTGATGGCGGCGGTCCTGATCGCCTTCTCCATCATCTTCGGCAAGCCGCCGGCGGACGCCGAGGAGGTCGAGCCGCAGATGCCGGTGTCGGGCCTGTGGAGCGGCGCGATCGCCTCGTTCGGCCTGATCTTCATGATCTTCTTCGGATTCAAGAGCGGCTTCGCCACGGCCACGGAGATATCCGCCTTCGCGGTCGCCTATGCGCTCGTGGTCGGAAGCGCGGTGTTCCGCGAGCTCAGCTTCAGATCGGCGACGCATAGTTTCGTCCAGGCGGCGACGCGCGCGGGGCTGGTGCTGTTCATCGTTGCCGCCGCGCAGTCGCTGGCGTTCACGCTGACCTTACAGCAAGTGCCGCATGCGGTCGGTGACTTCATGCTGGGGCTGTCCAAAACGAGCGGCACCTGGCTGTTCATGCTGCTCGCAATCGGCGTGCTGATCGTGATGGGCTCGGTGCTGGAAGGCGCGGCCGCGCTCATCATCTTTGGGCCGCTGCTGTTGCCGGTCGCGGTGCAGCTCGGGATCGATCCCTTGCACTTCGGCGTGGTGCTGGTGATCGCGATGGGCGTCGGGCTGTTCGCGCCGCCGCTCGGGCTTGGGCTCTACGGTGCATGTTTGATCGGCAATGTGCCGATCGAGCAGACGGTCAAGCCGATCCTTGGCTATCTCGGCCTGTTGTTCCTCTGCCTGCTCGTCATCGCCTTCGTGCCATGGTTGAGCACCGCCCTGCCGCGCGCGTTCGGCTACTAAGGGAGCCTCGTCGTGAAAGTCCTGCTGGCCCACACGCCGGAGATGCGCCGCAATTATTACGGCGATCGCAGCCTGAACGGCCTGCGCGCGATTGCTGACGTGATCCTGCACGAGGGGGATCAGGCGCTCGATTCTACGGGCCTCGTGAATGCCGCGAAGGATGCCGACATCATCGTCGCCGATCGCATGACCGAAGGCCGCGGCGAGATATTTGCGCAGCTGCCGCGCCTGCGTGCGTTCGTCCGCTGCGCCGTCGACATCCGTAATGTCGAGGTGGATGCCGCTTCGGAAGCGGGCGTGCTCGTGACCCGCGCCGGCCCCGGCTTCGTGCAGGCCGTCGCCGAGCTCGCTATCGGCTACATGGTCGACCTGTCGCGCGGCGTGTCGCGCGCCACAGCGGACTACCAGGCCGGCCGCAAGCCGGAGGCGCGGATGGGCCGTCAGCTCGCCGGCAGCACGATCGGCATCATCGGCTATGGCAGCATCGGTCGGTACCTCGCCGAGATCGCCAAGGTGATGCGCATGGAGGTGCTGGTCTCCGATCCCTTCGCGACCGTCAACGACCATGCGATCAAACAGGTCGGCCTCGACGAGCTCCTGGCGTCCTCCGACCATGTCGTCTGCCTCGCAATCGCCAACGAGCAGACCGAGAAGCTGATCGGGGAGGCGGCGCTGGCGCGCATGCAGAAGCATGCCGTCTTCATCAATCTCTCGCGCGGCAATCTCGTCGACGAGGCCGCGCTCGCGAAGGCACTGCTTGAGAACCGCATCGCTGGTGCCGCGATGGATGTCGGCCGCGCGCCCGACCAGATGCCGACGCCGGAGCTGGCGAAACTTGCCAACGTCGTCGCCACGCCTCATGTCGGCGGCCTGACGCCGCAGGCGATCGAATATCAGTCGCTGGAAACGGTGCGGCAGGTCGACGCCATCATCAAGGGCGAGGCCCCGCACGGCGCCGTCAACGCCGACCGCTGGACGCGGCGTCCGTGAGTTGGCCTACAGCCGATCGACGGGCTTGAACGTTCCGTCCTTCTGGATCACCGTCAGAAACACCTTTGGCGGCGTCTCGACAGCGCGGACGCCGACGGTGACGAGGCTGCCGCTGATGTCGAAGCGGCCGATATCGCTGATCGCACGCAGCAAGCTCGCGCGTGTCGGGTTTGGTCCGGCGTTTTCCAGCGCGGCCGCGGCGAGGCGTCCGGAGAGATAGCCTTCGAGCGACACGAAGTCCGGTTCCAGTGTCGGGTCGAACGCCTTCTGTGCCGCCTGGTAATCGGCGACGAGCTTGATCGAACGATCCCAGGGAAACGGCACGACCTGCGCGACCACGACGCCGTCGCCGTCGGAGCCGAGCTCCTTGGCGAGAGCGGTGGCGCCGACGAAGGAGATGTTGACGAAGGTCGGGTAAAAGCCGCTGCGATGCGCGAGCTTGATGAATTCGGCGCTCGGACCGTAAGTGCCGACCATGACGATCGCCTCGGGCTCCGCGCGCTTGATCGTACGCCAGGCCGCGCCGACCGCGCGGGTGTTGCGCTCGAAGGTGCCTTCAGTGGCGAGTTCGAGACCGCGTTTGGCGAGCGCGTTCTTCACGCCGGCGAGACCGTCATGGCCGAAGGAATCGTCCTGATAGAAGATGCCGATCCGAGTGAAGTGGCGATCCTCGGTGAGATGCTTGATGAGGGTCTCCGTCTCCGCGCCGTAGCTCGGGCGAATGTTTACGACATTCGTCAGTTCGAGGTCGCGCAGGAGTTCGGCGCCGCTGACCGGTCCGATGAAGGGCACATCGCGGGGGCTCGTGATCGGGATGGTCGCCATTGCGGTCGCGGTGCCGACTGCACCTATCAGCGCGAACACCTTGTCGTCTTCGATCAGCCGCAGCGTCTGCACCACCGAACGATCAGGATCGTAGCCGTCATCGCGGCTGAGGAGCTGCAGCTTGCGGCCGTGAATGCCGCCTTTGGCGTTGATCTCGTTGAACGCCGCGACGATGCCATGCCGCATGCTCTGCCCGAGCATGGAGGAGGGACCTTCGAGCGCGGCGGCCTGGCCGAACAGGATTGCGTCCTCGCTGACGCCGACCTCGTCGGCTTTTGCCGTCAGCGTCGCTGCTGCCAGCAACGCGGCCCCAAGCGCGATGCATGTCGCTGCGCGCGATCGTTTCATGAGAGAGCCCGTCGGATGAAGGAAAGGTTGCGGCAACGATAAGCCCGCAGGCTGAACAGGGCGCTAACCGGCGCGGTGAGAGCGATCCGTAGGACTCCGGGGATGTCCGGCAATTGGCGGCCACATTCCGGGAATGCAAAAGGTCAATCGTTAACTACACCTCGCAGTGCGAGGCGGGTCGGTTCCAATATTGTGCAGTTCTTAACCCCGGTCCTTGTCCGATAGTCTCTACGGTGGCTCAACCCTAAGTTCGGCCACGGCGCCGAGGGGACGTGCGGAATCAAGATGGGCGATCGCGATCAGAATGATCAGGATCGAAGGCGTGTGACTGGACGATGGCGCATTGCGCCGCGGCTCGGCCTGTATCGTCCTGCGCTGGTCGCGGCTGCCGTCGGCCTGCTGTTCTCGATCGCGGGCGCCGCTGCGGTGGCGCGCTGGGAAGACCGCGTCAACAAGCTCGAGTTCGAGAACGCGGCCGAGACGCAGTCCATCGTCATGCAGAACGGCATGAACGAATACATCAGCCGGCTCGTGGCGCTGCGAACTCTGTTCGAATCCTCCAACGAGGGCGTCACCCGCAGCGAGTTCGAGACCTTCAGCGGCCGGCTGTTCGAACGCTATCCCGGCTTGCTGCGCATCGGCTGGCTGCCGCGGATCACCCGCAAGGAGCGCGCGGAATACGAGGCCGCGGCGATTGCCGACGGCGTGTCCAGCTATCGCATCAAGGCGCACGAAGGCAACGGCTTCGTTACCGCGCCGCAGGGTGAGGAATATTACCCCGTCTTCTACTCGACCCAGTCGAAGACATCGCGTGTCTATGGCATCGACTATATGAGCGTGCCGGAGCGCAAGGTGGCGCTCCAACGCGCGCGCGACAATGACCAGATCGCGGCGATCCGCACCGAGCTCTATGCCCGAAATACCGCGGGCCAGCTGCCGAACGTGCTCGTGGTTGTCCCCGTCTACGCCAAGGGCACCTCGCGTGACACCGTCGCCGACCGCCGCCGCAACATCTCGGGCTTCGTTGTCGGCGTGTTTGACCTGCCCCTGCTGATGCAGGCCATCCGCGTCAGGACCGGGGCGAGCCCCGCGGTCAGCGTGAATATCTATCAGCCCTTCAGCGCGCGCATCGTCAGCCTGGAGGGCATGCTGTCCGATTACGCCTCCGCAGCCGCCGCGCCGCAATCGATGCGCGATGTCGCGCAAGGCCGGCACTGGTCGGGCGGTCTCAGGATCGGCGACACCGATTGGCAGGTGCGAGCGGTTCCGACCGCCGGCGGCCCGCTGGAGACGTCTTACGATCGCGCGGGCGCCGTTCTGATCGTCGGCATGCTGCTGACGCTGTCGCTGTCGGCCTATCTGACGCTCGCGAGCCGCAACTCGCGGCGGCTGTCACTCGCCAACCGGCGCGTGCTCGAGCTTGCGCAGACCGACGCCCTGACCGGATTGCCGAACCGTGCCTTCTTCCTTGCCCGGCTCGACGAGCTCAACAGCCAGCTCAAGGACGGCGGCCCGACCTTCTCGATCCTGATGCTCGATCTCGACCGCTTCAAGAACGTCAACGATTCCCTCGGTCACGGCGCCGGTGACGCGCTGTTGCGGCTGGTGGCGCAGCGGCTGAAATCCGCGGTGCGCGCCACCGACGTGCTGGCGCGGCTCGGCGGCGACGAGTTCGCCATCCTCCAAGAGGACTGCGAGGACCAGCGCGCCGCTTCGACCGAGCTCGCGGCTCGGATCGCCAAGCTTGTGGCCGAGCCGTTCCTGCTGCCCGGACATCGCGTCGAGATCGGCACCAGCATCGGCATTGCGATCGCGCCGGATCACGGCAGCGACCAGGAGGAGTTGCTGAAGAAGGCCGACCTGGCGCTCTACCGCTCCAAATCGGCGGGCCGCAACTGCTTCACCATCTACGATGAGGCGATGCGGCCGAGCTCGAGGCGCGCAACACGCTGGAAGGCGATCTGCGCGACGCCATCGCGCGCTGCCAGCTGGAGGTGCACTACCAACCGTTCATGGATGCCAACACCGGCGCGCGGCGCGGTTTCGAGGCGCTGGTGCGCTGGAGGCATCCGGCCCGCGGGCTGATTCCACCGGATCAGTTCATCGCGCTCGCCGAAGAGACCGGGCTGATCGTGCCGCTCGGCGAATTCGTGCTGCGTCGCGCCTGCGCGGACGCGGCAAACTGGCCGTCCGATCTGATGGTCGCGGTGAACCTGTCGCCGATCCAGTTCAAGGAAGCCGATCTGTTCGACGTCATCTGCGCGGCCTTGCGGGATTCCGGCCTGTCGCCGCAGCGGCTCGAGATCGAGATCACCGAATCCGTCCTGCTGGAGCGCGGCACCGAGAACCACGCTTTCATGGAGCGGCTCAAACACCTCGGCATCGAGCTCGCGCTCGACGATTTCGGCACCGGCTATTCCTCGCTCAGCTATCTCACCGCGTTTCCGTTCGACAAGATCAAGATCGACAAATCGTTCATCCGCAACCTCTCGCACCAGCCGCGCTCATCCGCCATCATCTCCTCGATCGTGACGCTGGCGCGCGGGCTCGACATGTCGGTCACCGCCGAGGGCGTCGAGACGGCCGAGGAGTTCGAGCGCCTGAAGGCACTCGGCGTCAATTTTACGCAAGGCTATCTGTTCGGCCGCCCGCTGCCGATCGATCAGATCGAGCTCGACGTGCCCACCGAGCGTTCGCAGCGCAACGCTGCGTGAGCGGGCTGCCCAAATTCGCGAAAACCGCTTGACCCGAGCATTCCCAGATGGTCCGAAGGACCGTTCAGGGATGAAATACAGAAAATGCGGCTTCCGTTCTTCTACGGCTGGGTCGTGGTCGCGGTGACGTTTGTCACCATGGCCATCGGCGTCAACGCGCGCACCGCCTTTTCATTGTTCTATCCGCCCATTCTCTCCGAATTCGGCTGGGAGCGTGGCGTCACCGCGGGGGCCTTCTCCTTCGGCTTCGTCGCGTCGGCCGTAGCCAGCCCGTTGATCGGACGGCTGATGGATCGCGCGGGCCCACGCGCCGTGATGGAGCTCGGCGTGTTGCTGATGGCCGGCGGGCTGCTGCTCGCGCCGCTCACCAGCCAACCCTGGCACCTCTATCTGACGATCGGGGTGATGGTCGGCGCCGGTTCGGTGTGCCTCGGCTATTCCGGCCAGTCGCTGTTCCTGCCAAACTGGTTCATCCGCAAGCGCGGCTTTGCCATCGGCATTGCCTTTGCCGGCGTCGGCGTCGGTTCGGTGACGCTGCTGCCATGGGTGCAGCACATGATCGAGCAGACCGGCTGGCGCACCGCCTGCACCGCGATGGGTCTGATGATCCTGATCGTGCTGGCGCCGATCAATCTGCTTCTGCATAAGCGCCCCGAAGATATCGGCCTTCAGCCGGACGGCGACGCGGCGCCGGCCGCGGGCACCGCAAAGCCGGTCTCCAACATCGTCGATCCCGTCTGGGCCGCCACCGACTGGACGCTGCGGCGGGCGATTGCGACCGCGCGCTTCTGGTGGATCGCGTTCGGCTATTTTTGCGGCCTGTACATCTGGTACGCGGTGCAGGTGCACCAAACGAAGTTCCTGCTCGACATCGGCTTCAGCCCGAACGTTGCGGTATGGGCGCTCGGCGCCGTCAGCCTGCTCGGCATCCCCGGCCAGATTTTCCTCGGTCATATCTCCGACCGGATCGGGCGGGAATGGGTATGGGCGATCAGTTGCGCCGGCTTTGCGATCTGCTTCGCGGCACTGATGGCGCTGAAGTTCCAGCCCTCGTTCTGGCTGGTCTGGCTGATGGTGTTCACGCAAGGTGCGCTCGGTTACGGCCTCACCTCGATCATGGGCGCAGTGGTGTTCGAGATATTCGCGGGTCGGCACCAGGGCAGCATCTTCGGCATGATCATGCTCGCGGCCTTGGCGGGCGGTGCGGCCGGCCCGTGGGTGACCGGCCTGCTCTACGATCGCGCGGGCGACTACACGCTGGCATTTGGCATTGCCATCATCGTCAGCGGCCTGTCGGCGCTGTCGGTCTGGCAGGCCTCGCCCGGCAAGGTGCGGGCCGTGGCCGGCCGGCTGCACAGGCTCGAAGACGGAACCGCAAAGTAGGTTCCGTCTGCAGCGGATTGCCTTTGCATCTTTCGCGGAATGTTAAGCATGTCGCGGCTTGGCGGGACGCGAGTCGGTTGCAAAAACGTCTTGGACACCATCGAAGCATTAGCTTTGGATCGATTGCCGCATCTTCCCGATGTCGCCGGATCCAACGATGTCTGTCTCGGACTGCCCAGTGACCGAAATGCCGGACGTGCTGCGCGCAGCGCTCGAATGCGCCGACGACGGCATCGTCATTGTCGATGGCGCGCATCGCATCACGCATTTTAACGCCGGCGCGGAGCGGATCTGGAAGCTCGCGCGCGCTGATATGCTCGGCCGCGATGCCGCAATTCTCACCCTCAAATGCCTTCAGGTCGATCCGGTCGCAGACTTTCGCGACGAGATCAGCCTGGTGCGGCGCGATGGCAGCCGGATCAGGGCGGCAATCGCGCTGTCGTCGGCGACCATTGACGGCGCGATCCATCACATCGTGTTCGCACGCGACGTCACCGCCGATGCCGAACGTCGCGTCAGGATCGGACTGCTCAACGCGGTTTCCGACCAGACCAATCGCGTGGTGATCATCACCGACGTCGAGCAGAACATCCGCTACGTCAATTCGTCCTTCACGACGCTGTTCGGCTACACCAGCGAGGAGGCCGAGGGACGGCGCGCGGCCGAGCTCATCGCCGGCTGCCATACCAACCGGACCGCGATTGCCAAGCTGGTCAAGCGGCTGCTCGACGGCGGTCGGCGTGGCGAGGTCGAGACGCTGGTTTACAACAAGGACGGCGAGGAGATCTGGGTCTGCGCCCGGGTGGACGCCTTCCGCGACAAGAAGGGCCGCGTCAAGCACATCTTCGCGCTGCTCGAGGACATCACCGAGTCCCGGCAGCTGCGCTCGCTCCAGCAGCTCATCATGAGCGCGCTCGCCGACGAGGTACCGATCACCGAGATCGCCGACCGGCTGTGCCGTCGTGTCGAGGCGATCGCGCCCGACGTCGTCTGCTCGCTGCTCCATATCGATTCCGCCGGCTTGATTCATCCGCTCGGCGGTCCCAGTCTGCCCGAGGATTATTCCCGCGCGCTGGACGGCATCGCCATCGGCCCCAATGTCGGCTCCTGCGGCACCGCGGCTTTCTACGGCGAGTCGGTGCTGGCTGAAGATCTCGATACCGATCCGCGCTGGCAGCCCTACAAGGCCATGCCGCTCGATGTCGGCTTGCGCGCCTGCTGGTCGACGCCGATCAAGGCCAAGGACGGCCGCGTCATCGCCACCTTCGCCTTCTATTTCCATGAGCCGCGCGCGCCCAGCAACTGGCACCGTCGCATCGTCGAGGCCTGCGTCAACCTCGGCGCCTTCGCGATCGAGCGCAAGGAGGCGCGCGCCGAGATCGCGCGGCTCGCCTACCACGACATCCTCACCGGGCTACCCAACCGCGCGCAATTGCGGCATCTGATCACCACCGCGATCGACGCCTGTCCGACCGGCGGCCATGTCGCGCTGGCTTTCCTCGACGTCGATCATTTCAAGGACGTCAACGACACGCTCGGCCACGCCGCGGGCGACGAGCTTCTGATCCGGCTGGCACAGCGCCTGCGTGAGCACATAGGACCAGAAGACATGCTGGGCCGGCTCGGCGGCGACGAGTTCGTCGTCCTGCTGCCGAATCGCAACGCCGAGAGTGCCGTGCGCGTGGCGGCCGGAATCACGGAGGCGCTGGCGGCACCCTTGCGGCTCGGATCGAAGCTGATGCCGATGTCGGCCAGCATCGGCATCAGCCTCTATCCCGACCACGCCACCGACATCGACACGCTAATGCAGCAGGCCGATGCGGCCATGTACATGGCCAAGCAGGCGGGCCGCTCGACCCATCGCATGTTCAGCGCCGAGATGAACGGACTTACCGAGCAGCGGCTGGCGATGATCGCAGCGCTTCGTCGCGCCGTCACGGAGGGTGCGCTGACGCTCAGCTATCAGCCGCAGATCCGCAGCAGCGACGGCGCCATCCACGGTGTCGAGGCGCTGGCGCGCTGGCATGATGCCACGCTTGGCGACGTCTCGCCGGCAAAATTCATTCCGCTCGCCGAAGAATGCGGCCTGATCGAGCAGATCGGCCTGTGGTCGGTCCGCGAGGCCTGCCGGCAGATGGCGAGCTGGCGCCGTGCCGGGCTCAACATCCCCAGCGTCTCGGTGAACCTGTCGCCGATCAATTTCCGCAACGTCGCGCTGGCCGCGCGGCTCAAGGACATCCTCGCCGAATATCAGCTGCCGCCGAATGTCTTGATGCTGGAGATCACCGAAGGCACCTTCATGCAGGACGGCGCGACTGCACTGGAGACGATGCATGCGATCCGCGCCCTCGGCATCGGCCTGTCAGTGGATGATTTCGGCACCGGCTATTCGAGCCTCAGCCGCCTCGCACATCTGCCGATCCGGGAGCTGAAGATCGACCGCAGTTTTATGCGCGATATCGAGAAAGACCTCGGCGCGCTTGCCATTGCCACCGCCGTCGTGCGCGTCGGCCAGGGTCTCGGCATGACCGTCGTCGCCGAAGGCGTCGAGACCGAAGGCCAGCGCAAGATGCTGGCCGAACTCGGCTGCGACGTCGTGCAAGGCTTCTTCTACGCGCCCGCGCTCGCGCCGATCGCCTTCGAGCGCTGGCTGATCGAGCATTGCGCCGAGCAGGCGCAGGCGATGCTCGGCCGGCTCGATGTCAAGCCGGCGGGTGCGGCCGCGGTGAAGCGCTCGGCGTAACGCGCGCACTCCGAAACGGGACCGGCGACCGCAAGGTCGCCGGCTTCTTCCTTGAGGTTTCCGCACAGGGCGACGTACGATTCACGCAGCGCGGATGAGGCCGAGCTGCTGCAAGGCCGTGACCCCATCGTCAAGACCGATTTCCTCGAGGATCTTTCCGTCCTTGAGTTTCAACACGGTCGTGCCGGTGAACTTCATCTTGCGGCCGGTGTTGGCCGGCAGCGATCCCGCCAGGAAATCACCGAACGCCTGCCCGGTATGCGTTCCTCCGCCTTCCCATCGGCCGACGACGTAGTCGCCTTCCGCGATCAGATCCGCCGCGCCCCAGAAGTTGAGATCGGGAAACGCTTTCCGAAAGTCCGTCATGAACGCCTTGATGTCCTCACGGCCACGCCGCGGTTCGTGGAGCGAATACTGCAGAAGCATGTCCGGCGCAGCGAGTTCATCGACAATTCCAAGGTCGCAGGTCTTGCCCCAGAAATTCGTGAACCACTGGCCAACGATGGCTTTGTTGTCTTCTTCAATCGGCATGATCACTTCTCCTGTTGTGTGCTTTGACGTCAGCCACGAGTGACCATGACGATGGCACCGCTCCCGGCCCACCCGATTCCCGACGACATCGGCCAGACGCGGGATGATCCGACAGGAGGAAGGGTCCAGTCCTGACGACAGGACGTTCAAGCTGGCGAAGTTCGACGGCGGGGCGCAACGTCCCTGATCTGACACCTTCAATCGTGCGATCAGGAAAGACGCAGCTGCCTGCCCGCCCATACTGCGCTCTTCAATTGCAAAGGAGTGCAAATGCCCGCGAAAGCCAAACCAACGATCGTTTTTTGTCACGGCATCTGGGCTGACGGTTCGTGTTTCAGCAAGGTCATTCCGGCATTGCAGGCCGATGGGCACGAGGTGATCGCCGTTCAATATGGTCTGGACTCCTACGAGGAGGATCTGGCGACGGTGAAGCGCACGCTCAATCGTGTCGGTAGCCCGGTCCTCCTCGTTGGTCATTCCTATGGCGGGGCCACCATTACGGGCGCGGGCATCGATGAGCGCGTGGTCGGCCTTGTCTACATCGCCGCGGTCGCGCCGGATGCCGGCGAAACCGTACAGGACCAGCTCGAGAAGTATCCGTCGGATATTTTCTCGCGCGTCGAGGTCGCGGATGGGCGGGCCTGGCTGCTTCCGAGCGGCACCGAGTTCTTCTGCGGCGACCTTTCCGCGGCGGACCAGAAGCTGGTGTGGGCGACGCATTATGCGCCCGTCGCCGATCTGTTCCAACAGCAGAAGCTCACCGCCGACAAGGTCGCGTGGAGGTCGAAGCCGAGCTGGTATATTCTGGCCAAGCAAGACCACACCGTGCATCCCGATCTGCAACGCTGGGTCTCCAAGCGCATGGGTGCTGTTGTCACTGAGGTCAACAGCAGCCACGTGCCGATGCTCTCGCAGCCCGACATCGTGATCGACGTGATCCGCAAGGCCGCGGCCGCCGTTCAAAAAGGCTGACCGCAACGAGCGATCTATCACGAATGCGCAGGGGAGGCCGTTCGCAAGACGGCCTCTTCTTTTAACGGCCTCTTCTTTTATTCATGAGCTAGTCCGACGCCAATCCTGTCCTGCGCCGCAAATCCGTGATCGCGCGCAGAAAGCTGTCGGCCGGCGTCGTCTCGGGGTCGATCAGCCGGTGCAGGCGAAAACCGTCCTCTAGGGCTAGCACGACGGAGGCCATCCAGGGCGGGTTCAGCGTGTCGCCCTTCGCGTTGTCCTTCAATGTCGCCTCCACGATGTCCGCGATCAGCTTGCGGCGCGCACGCAGCCGCTTGGCGAGCTCGGGCCGGCGCTTCTCGGCGCGCGCGACGAAGAGGATCATTTCCATGTGGAGGAGGGGCGATCGGCCAAGAGGATCCTGTCGCGTGCGATCCATGGCCTTCAGCGCCGCAATGAAGTCGTCGAGATTTTTGTGTTGCGCAAGGATTTCCATGTTGCGCCGGATCGATTGCTCGACATGATCCTCGATCATGGCGATGATCAACTCGTCCTTGCTCTCAAAGTTCGAATAGAACGCGCCGCGGGTGAAGCCGGCCTCCGCCGCGATCGCCTCGATGCTGGCGCTGCCGATACCGTCTTGCTCGAACACCCGCGCGGCCGCCTCGAACAGCTTGTCGCGCGTGTCGTCCCTGGTCGGCCTGGTTCTCACCCTTGACATCGGGCCAGTTTAGGGCAGAATGCAACTCGATACAACAATGTATCGAGTTGATAATGATAGGGATGGTTACGCCAGGCGTGGGGCAGCCTCGCGTATTCGTGTCATGCGGCAACCGAAGTGAGGTCACCATGAACGAGCAAGTGCAACCCGCAGGCGATCCGCTGTTCAATCCGCTGGCGCCGGACTTCATCCGCAATCCCTATCCGCATTACGACCGGCTGCGCACGATCGATCCGATCCACGTGACGCCGTTCGGCGAGTTCGTCGCCAGCCGTCATGCCGATGTCAGCCTCGTCATGCGCGACAAGCGCTTCGGCAAGGATTTTGTCGAGCGCACGACGCGCCGCTATGGCCCCGATATCCTGAAGGAGCC
Source organism: Bradyrhizobium sp. LB11.1 (assembly GCF_040549385.1). Lineage (NCBI taxonomy): Bacteria > Pseudomonadati > Pseudomonadota > Alphaproteobacteria > Hyphomicrobiales > Nitrobacteraceae > Bradyrhizobium > Bradyrhizobium sp. LB11.1. The sequence goes on from NZ_JBEPTH010000004.1 coordinate 475,828, forward strand.
GGTGTTCCGCAGCATGGGCAACTGGATGCTGCAGGCCGATCCGCCCGATCACACTCGCCTGCGCGGCCTCGTCGTGAAGGCATTCACCGCCCGCCGCGTCGAGGACATGCGGCCGCGCATTCAGGAGGTCGTCGACCAGGCTATCGATGCGGTGATCGACCGCGGCCAGATGGACCTGATCGAGGATTTCGCCTTTCGCCTGCCAGTGACCATCATCTGCGACATGCTCGGCATTCCCGAGGACCATCGCGAGGTCTTCTACAAGAGCTCGCGCGACGGCGGGCGGCTGCTCGATCCGGTGCCGATGACGCCCGAGGAGATCGCGAAGGGCAACGCCGCGAACATGATGGCGCAGATGTACTTCCAGCAGCTGTTCGAATTGCGCCGCCGCAATCCCGCCGACGATCTCACCACCCAGCTGGTGCAGGCCGAGGAAGACGGCAACAAGCTCACCAATGAGGAGCTGACGGCCAACATCATCCTGCTGTTCGGCGCCGGCCACGAGACCACCGTCAATCTGATCGGCAACGGCCTCCTGGCGCTCCATCGCAATCCGGACCAGCTCGCCCTGCTGAAGGCGAGGCCGGACCTGATTACCAACGCGATCGAGGAGTTCTTGCGCTACGATTCGTCGGTGCAGATGACCGGCCGCGTCACGCTGGAGGAGATCGACGATCTCGGCGGCAAGAGGATCCCCAAGGGCGAGAGCGTGCTCTGCTTGCTTGGCTCGGCCAATCACGATCCGGCAGTCTATCCCGATCGGCCTGATAGGCTCGACATCACCCGCCCGAACGTCCGGCCACTGTCGTTCGGCGGCGGCATCCATTTCTGCCTGGGGGCCCAATTGGCCCGCATCGAGGCCGAGATCGCCATCGCGACGCTGCTGCGGCGGCTTCCTGACTTGCGCATCGACGACGTCGAAAACCCGGCATGGCGCCCGACCTTTGTGCTGCGGGGTCTGAAGGAGCTGCCGGCGAGCTGGTGAGGGCGCATCGGCGTTAACCTCCGTGCGCAACAGTCGCTGTGACTTCGCCACACTTCCCCCTATATAAGGGGCAGTTCCGGCGCGCCTGAAGCTTGGTTGTAGGCTTGGGTTTGAAAGGCTTGGGTTTGACCCGGGTGCCGGCTTGGCCGAGGGGAGACCCGTGCAGACGACGCTGCTCGGACTGGCGATTGCCTTTATTCTAGCGCTGCTGGCCGCGCTGATCGGGCCTTATTTCGTCGACTGGAACCAGTTCCGGCCCCAGTTCGAGGCGGAGGCGACCCGGATCATCGGCGTGCCCGTGCGCGTGGCGGGCGAGCTCGATGCGCGGTTGCTGCCGGCGCCGACGCTGCGGCTGCGCTCGGTCACCTTCGGGGGCAACAATGATCTCGGTCGCCTGCGCGCCGACAAGCTCGACGTCGAGTTCAGCCTGAGCTCGCTGATGCGCGGCGAGTGGCGCGCCACCGAGCTATCGGTCGGCGGCATGGCAGTGGATCTCGGCCTGGACGCCAGAGGCAAGGTCGACCTGCCGTCCACTGCGAGCGGCACCTTCAACCTGGCATCGCTCGCCATCGAGCGGCTGAACCTCACCGGCCGCATCGCGCTGCACGACGCCGCCAGCCGTTCGACGCTGGAGCTCAACGACATTGTCTTCTCCGGCGACGTGCGCTCGCTCGCGGGCGCGGTGCGGGGCGACGGCAATTTCACGGCCGCAGGCACGCGCTATCCGTTCCGCATCTCCTCCGGCCCGAGCGCCGATGGAAGCGCCACCCGTCTTCACCTCAACATCGATCCCGGTGAGCGCGCCATTCTGGCCGATCTCGAAGGCGTCCTTGCCTTCGACAACCGACTGCCGAAATTCGATGGCGCGCTGACCCTGGCCGTGCCGCCGCCGAAGAAGGGCGAGGCGGGACCGTCGCCCTGGAAGCTGATCGCAAAACTCAAGGCTGATCCGGCCGGCGCCAAGTTCGACCAGATCGACGCCAGCTTTGGCCAGGAAGATAGCGCGCTGAAGCTCGGTGGCGTCGGCGATCTCAGGTTTGGCGCCACGCCGCTGCTGCGCGCGGTGCTGTCGGCGCGGCAGGTCGATGCCGACAAGCTTGCCGGCCGGGACGATGCCGAGCCGCTGCGCATCCTGCCCACGCTGCGCGCGGGCCTTGCCGCGATCCCGCAGGCGCCGATCCCGGCGCAGATCGAGTTCAACTCCGACCAGATCATGCTGGGCGGCCGCCCGCTCCAGAACATCGCGGCCGAGCTGCAGACCGATGGCCGATCCTGGACCTTCCAGCGGCTCGAGCTGCGCGCGCCCGGCATGACCCAGCTCTCGCTCAATGGTGCCACGCCCGGCGCCGGCAGCTTTAGCGGCCGCCTCAGTGTCGAGTCGTCCGATCCCGATACACTGGTGGCCTGGCTCCAGGGCCGCAACGAGGTCAACCGGCGCAGCACACGGCCGCTGCGCCTTGCCGGCGACGTGACGATCGCCGCCAACCATCTCGCCATCGACAAATTGAAAGCCGATATCGAAGGTGGTGCGGTCGAGGGCCGCATTGCCTTCGTGCAGACAGGCGCCAGCAAAGGTTCGCGGATCGATGCCGACCTCAAGGCCGATCGTCTCGACCTCGATGCCGCTGCGAGTTTTGTCCGCGCGCTCGCGGGGCCGCAGGGCGAATGGCCGGAGGAGGCGAAACTCTCGCTCGACATCGGCCGCGCGATCTCGGCGGGACAGGAGATGCGGCCATTCGCGGCCAAGCTCGGCTACGGCCCGACGGAGCTGTCGCTGGAGCAGTTGCGGTTCGGCCAGTCCAGCGGCGTGACCACGGAGGCGAGCGGCAGTTTTGATCGCACCAAGGCCACGGGCAAGCTCGCGCTGAAATCCTCCGCCAATTCGCTGCGCGATCTCACGGCGTTGCTGGAGCCGATCGCACCAGCACTGCGCGCGCGCTTCGATGCCATCCCGGCGTTGCCCGGCGCGACGCGCCTGAAACTCGACCTCAGCCTCGACAAGAATGCCGAACACGCCGATCGCAGCGACGCGCGCGCCGTGCTCGACCTCGATACGCCCCAGCTCAAGGCCACCGCGACGCTCGCCGCGCAGGCGCCGGTGGCGGCCGTCAACAGCATCGACATCGAAAAATTGCGCAACAGCGATTTCACGCTGGAGACGAAACTGTCGACGCCGCAGGCCGGCGCGCTGACGGCGCTGCTCGGGCTCGATCGCATGGTCGCTGCAGGTGAGGGCGCCTCGCAGATCGAGGGCAGACTGAGCGGCACGTGGCGCCGGCCTTTGCAACTGAACGCAAAGCTCAGTGGCGGCGGGCTGGATGCGGATGCCCAGGGCAGCGTCGAATTGTCTGCGCCGGAACCGAAGGCCAGCTTCAATCTGCGCGTGCGCAACGCCAATTTGGCGCCGCTGTTCGGGACCAGTCCGACCGACAAATCAGCCCAGAATGTGAGCCTGTCCTCCCGGGTCAATCTGTCCGGCAATCGCCTGACCTTCGACGATCTCGACGGCACCGCATCCAGCTCGCATCTGCGCGGCCATCTCGCCATGACGCTCGATCAGGAGAAGAGCGTTGACGGCGAGGTCGGGCTCGACACGCTCGATCTGGCGCCCGCGCTCGCGCTTGCGATCGGCGCTGCCGGGCGTGACGCCGCTGACCCGCTGAGCGCAGGTCTCGTCAATGGTTGGCGCGGCCGGATCGCGTTCCAGGCGCTGCGCGGCAGCCTGCCGGGCGGAATCGAGTTGCGCCCGTTCAGCGGCACGATCAGGAGCGACGGCCAGTCGCTCGCGCTCGATGCGCTGAAGGGCGGTGTCGGTGGCGGAGAGATGACGGCGAGCCTCGATGCGCGTAACGGCGCCAACGGTCTGGCGCTGAACGCGCATCTCGATCTCACCAATGTCGATGCGGCCTCGCTGCGCTACCGCGATCTCGCGCTGCCCAAGGGGCGCGCTTCGATGCAAATGACGCTGACGACCCAGGGCCGCAGCGTTTCGGCCCTGACCGGCGCGCTCGCCGGCAATGGCACGGTGACGCTGAACGCAGCCGAGATCAGTGGGCTCAATCCGCGCGCCTTCGAGATCGCCATCCGCGCCAGCGACGGCGGGCAGGTGAGCGACGACAACCGATTACGGCAACTGGTAGAGCCCGCATTGTCCGCGGGGCCGATCGCTGTGGCCTCGGCGCAGATCGCGTTCACGATCCGCGACGGCCGCCTGCGTGTCGGCGCAACCCCGCTCGAGGCGAAGAACGCGCGTGCCATCGTCTCCGGCGGCTACGACATTCCCGCCGACCAGGCCGACATCCGCGCCAGCCTGACGCCGATCATGACCGGCCTCTCCGGTGCGCCGCCGGAGATCCAGTTGTTTGCGGCAGGTCCGCCCGACAGGCTCAGCCGCACCGTCGATCTCACGCCGCTGTCGTCCTGGCTTGCGGTGCGTACGATCGACCGCGAAACGCGCCGGCTGGATGCCATCGAGCGCGGCGAGCCGCCGCCGGCGACCGCTGCTCTGCCGACACTCGTCTCGCCCGAGCCCGCGCCGGAGCCGGCACTGACCGAGGTGCCGATGCCCGGTCGTGATCCGCGTCGCGCGCCGCCGAAGCCGAGGGTTGAGCCCAGGGCTGCACCGACGCCGAAGGCGCCGCTTGCCGCCCCGGCCGTGCCAAGCCCGCCGCTGGCAAGCCAGCAGATCGCGCCCCTGCCGCCACCGATCGACGTGCGGCCGGCCCCGGGCCCTCCGCCCGCAAAGCCCCGGCCGAAACCGCCGCTGGTCCTGACGCCGTCGAATCCGTAGACGACCGAGGACGCATCAGTGCCTCCAGCGCACGCATTGCGCAAAGGTAAACACATTCGCTCGCATTTGAATGAATTTTGCTCGGCAAAACTGAGCTGCCGATTTTACTGGATTTGCGCGTTTGTTCCCTAGGCTCTGGTTCTGAGGAATTCGGCATCCTGCCTGCACGAGCAGGATTGCTGTCAAGAATCTGAATACCAAGAATTGGGGTTATCGAGATGAACGGGGCACCATCGCTTCTGCAGGATCTGGACGACGCGATCGCGCGCGGCACCGACGAAAGCCGGGCGAAGGCGTTGTGGCATGCGACCGATTTGTTGATCACCGGCCGCTACGTCGACGACGAGATCAGCATGTTCGGCGAGGTCATTGGGCGGCTTGCCGACGAGATCGAGGTCGCGGCGCGGGCGCAGCTCTCCGACTTGATGGCGGGGTGCGATCATGCTCCGCTCAACGTCATCGAGAAGCTCGCTTTGGACGACGAGATCGAGGTCGCAGGTCCCGTGCTGCGCGGCTCGACCCGGATCGACGAGAAGGTGCTGGTCGAGAGCGCCATGACCAAAGGCCAGGCGCATCTGCTCGCGATCTCCCAGCGCGGGGCGATCGGCGAGGCCGTGACCGACGTGCTCGTCAAGCGTGGTAACCAGGAGGTTGTCACCTCGGTCGCCAGGAACGAGGGCGCGCGCTTCTCCGGCTCGGGCCTGCTGCACATGGTCCGCCGCGCCGAGGGAGATTCGATTCTTGCTGAACAACTCGGCCTGCGCAAGGACGTGCCGCGCCACATCTTCCAGCAGCTCATCTCCAAGGCGTCGGAAGACGTTCGCCGCCGGCTCGAGACCGAACGCCCAGAGATGATGTCGCAGATCCAGAGCTCGGTGACCGAAGTCACCGGCGATTTGCAGTCGAAGTTCGGCCCGTCCTCGCGCAGCTATTTCGTCGCCAAGCGCGTGGTCACGACGCAATACCGGCAGGGCAATCTCAACCAGGTCTCGATCTCGAACTATGCGCGCCAGCATCGCTTCGACGAGGTGCAGATCGGCCTCTCGTTGCTGTCGTCGCTGCCGGTCGACGTGATCGAGCGTGCGCTGATGGATCGCAACCGCGAGATGATCCTGGTGCTGTGCAAGGCGCTCGACTTCTCCTGGGACACGACGATGTCGCTGTTGTTCCTCGGGGCCAAGGACCATCTGATCACGGCGCGCGAGCTTCACGACAACGAGCGCGACTTCGGTCGGCTCAAGATCGAAACGTCACGCAGCATTCTGAAATTCTACCAGTCGCGCAAGAACAGCGCCGGCACCGATCCCGCGACGGGTCGTCAGCCCGAGCTCCAGGTTCACTGAGCGGGAAATCGAGGGAGTATTTGCAATGTTGCCTCAATTCGGCACCGCAGTTCGCAAGAACAAGAGCCTCAACAACAACCTCACCGCCGATACGGGCGGAGCGGCTCCCGAGAAGGCCACGGTCGACGCCGCATGGCTTGTGCTGGAAGCCGCCAACGATCTCGGCGACCACGCAGCGATCGAAGCCTGCCGCCGCGTCATCGATGCCGAGCTGAACGGCACGGTTGCCGGCAGCGCGGATACCGATCTCGTGCTGGGTTACTTCCGGTAACGAACGTAAAGTCTGATCGGGCCATCCCTACCTTTGCGCTTGTATCCGACATGATGTAGCCTCCACTTGCCGGCGCCGACAGTGCGGCTGCGGGCAATGGGGGTTCGGAGCGGTCGCTATGGGGCGGCGTGTCTTCCTTTCTGATGGTTCGGCACGAGCGCACGCGCTCGCCGTGCATTGTCATTGTCATTTGCAGGAAAATTTCTGGAAGGCCTCCGGTGCCGCGCGCAGCGCCATCGGTGGCGGACGATTGCTGATTGCGATGTAGCGACGGCATTCACGCCGTCATGATTGAGAGCTTCACCCTGATTGGAGCCGATGATGAAATTTGATGTGCGCGTACCATTGATTGCCTTCGTATCCCTTCTTGCCGCTTTCAAGGCCGCATCGGCTGAAGACAAGCCCGCGTCGGCTAGTCCCGTCCATCTGCAACAGGGCTGGAGCGACGAGACCGCGGATCGCTGGCATTTCATCTCGCAGGGAACGGCGCTGATCCCCTATGAATGGTTCGTCGCGCTGGAGCAGCCGGGGCAGCAACCGGGACAGACCGCGTTGATCAAGGCACCCGAGAATTTGCAGCGTCTGGGTTTCCTCCCCGAACCCGTCAGCCCGACCAACAATCCGGACGGACTTGCGATCGGACTTTACAGCACTCCGGTCGACCTTCCCGACGGCAGGCACGCGTGCTGGAAAGGCAACTGGCTTGGGCTCGGCTGCGCCGGCTGTCACACCGGGCAAGTCAGCTATCGCGGCCAGCAGATCCGCATCGAGGGCGGTCCTTCCCACATCGATATCGACGCGTTCGTCGGACAGCTGGTCGGGTCCATCACCGCGGTTCTCCAGAATCAGGACGGGGCCGCACAGCGCTTCTTGGCGCGGGTGAAAGCGCCGCCGGCCGACGTGCAGAGCGGCTTGCAATGTTTCGGTGGCGTGTTGCAGGCGGCCGCGAAGTTCAACCAGGCCGTCGGTGGAAACTCCGGCGATACGGCGGGCGGGGCGGGCAGGCTGGACGCGCACGGGGCCGGCTTGAACCAGCTGCTGGCGGGGCCGTTCCGGCTGATGACCGACCCGTCGGACATCGGCGAGACCAGGAATTATGCGCACCTGACCGCGCCGGTGCGATACCCGGCGCTGTGGGACACGCCGCGCTTCAGCTGGGTGCTGTACAACGCCTCGATCCGCCAGCCGCTGACGCGCAACATCGTCGAGGCGCTGGGCGTGCTCGCGCCGATCAAGCATGACGCGACGATGATCACCCCCGACGTGGTGCATGGGGTCCAGATGGAGAATGTCGTCTGGGGTCAGCGAAAGCTGATGGATCTGCGCTCTCCGCGCTGGCCGGAAGCCATACTCGGCAGACTTGACCAGAAGCGGGCGCTGCGCGGCCAGCTCGTCTATGCCAATGCGTGCGCGGATTGCCACGAAGCCGCGCCTGTCGATGCGGCTTCCGGGGCCTGCAGCGAGATCCAGATCCCGCTGGTCGATCTCCGCAAGATCGGCACCGATCCCGAGCAGGCGATGACGTTCAACAGCCGCAGAATCGCGCTGTCGAAGATCGGCGGCCCGGATGCGATGTCCAACTACAAGGCCGCCGAGGTTCTCACCGGAAACATCGCCGCGCAGTGGATCGGCCGGTCCAAGGACAACGCAGCCAGTGCCGCTGAGATCAATTGCGGCCGTCCAAACCAGTACAGAGCGCCGCTCGCCTACCGGGCAAGGCCGCTCAACGGCATCTGGGCGATGGCGCCCTATCTGCACAACGGCTCGGTGCCGTCGCTGAACGATCTCCTGCTGCCGCCGGGGCAGCGGCCGAAAACCTTCTATGTCGGCAATTGGGAGTTCAATCCGGAGATCGTCGGATACGACATGAAGGCGCAGGCGCCGGGCGCGTTCCTGTTCGATACGACCATCCGCGGCAACTCGAATGCCGGGCACGTTTACGGAACTGATTTGACCGAGGACGATCGCAAGGCACTGATCGAATATCTCAAGACGCTCTGAGCGGCCGGTTCAGTCCCTGCGGCAGGTGAAGCAATAATAGGGGCAAGTGCCGTCGGCGAAGGACGCATGCAGCTGCGTGCCCGGAATGCCGGCGAACTCATGCGACACGCCGAGCAACACCCGCGGCACGATCTCGTCCGCCAATGCCGTTCGCCGCGCACCGTCCAGCTCCAGCGCGCGCGCCACATTGGCGGTGATGTCGTCCTCCCTCACGAGGCGCAAGCGAGACTGAGACAAAGACTCGCGCGGATACACGTCCTTCGACCGGTCCTCGAAACACGCCATCAGGAAAGCGCCGCCCGGCCTGAGCACGCGGTGGACTTCCTCCAGAAAGCGTCCCATGTCGCCATAATGCTGCGCGCTCTCGACGTTCACCACGACGTCGAAACTCTCATCCGCGAACGGCAGGCTGAGCGCATTGCCGACGCGGAATGCGAGATTGTCCTGGTCGGCATAACGCGCTTCGCTGAACCGGATCGCGGGCTTGCAGAGGTCGAGCCCCGTGTAGCTGCGCGGGTGAAGATATCGCGCGATGTAGGATGCGCCGCCGCCGCGGCCGCTTCCGACCTCCAGTACATCCGTTCCTTCGATCGCGGCTCCCGACGCGACGTGATGGTAGAGCTGGATCGCATAGCGATCGGGCTCGTCGGCGGCTTGCAGCGCGACCTGCTCGCCGTTGAGCGAGGCATAGCCATAGTTGAGGAATCGGATCGCGGCGTCCCTGTCGAGGTTGCTCAGCAGGGAGTACCAGGCGTTGGTGAAAAGATGGCGCGCAGCCCGCGAATAGAACAGTTTTACGACGGCTGAGTGTATCGGGTTTGCCGCTGTGGGATACGGATCCTGCTTCACGGATGAATACTCTCACGCGAAAATGGGGAACGCTTCCACCGCCGAGCATGAGGCAGGTCTCTCGATGCGTCAATAATGGCGACGCTTGCCTGCCACGATTGACTTCATTCCGAGGGGGAATATACTTTAGGTTTAGTACAATAATGCTGGACCCCGCGTGATGACTGGGCAGGTTGCTGCCTGGTTGGAGAAGGTCGGCCTCCCTCAATACCTGAAGTCCTTTTCCGACCACGGCATTGATTTCGACATTCTGTCCGAGATTACGGATCGCGATCTCGCGACCATGGGCGTCGTGCTCGGGCACCGGCGCAGGCTGTTGCGTTCGATTGCCGAGCTGGACGTGCCGAAGGCGCGTCTCGCAGCACCCAGGATCGACGCGGGCGCGGAGCGCCGACAACTCACGATCATGTTCTGCGACCTCGTTGGCTCGACTGCATTGTCGCAGCAGTTCGATCCCGAGGAGATGCGTGAGATCCTGCAGGCCTATCGCGAGGCCGCGACCGCGGTCATCGCCAGCTATGACGGCATTGTCTCGCGGTTGGTGGGCGACGGCATCCTGTCCTATTTCGGCTATCCGTCCGCTCACGAGGACGATGCCGAGCGTGCGGTCCGCGCCGGGCTCGAGATCACCGCAGCGGTCCAGGCCCTCGACGTGCAGCCGGGCTTGCGGCTGGAGGTGCGGATCGGGATTGCGACCGGGCTTGTTGTCGTCGGCGATCTCATCGCGAAGGGCGCCTCGAGCCGGCTCGAGGTGATCGGCGAGACGCCGAACCTCGCGGCGCGGATGCAGGCCTTCGCCGAACCCGGCACCGTCATCATCGCGTCCTCGACCCGCCGGCTGCTCGGCCATCTGTTCGAGCTTCGCGCGCTCGGCACGCGCGCGATCAAGGGATTCAGCGAGCCCGTCGAAATCTTGGCGGTGGACCGTCCATCGCCGCTCGCGAGCCGCTTCGAAGCCTATCGCTCGGCGGGCCTCGCCGGTTTCGTCGGCCGCGAGCACGAGCTCGACCGGCTCGCCGGGTGCAAGCAGCGGGCCTGGCGCGGCCAGGGCCAGGTCGTGTTGATTTCCGGTGAGCCCGGGATCGGCAAGTCGCGGTTGGCTGAGCATTTCCTCAATGAGCGGATAGCCGCGGAGCCTCACATCCGGCTGCGCTATCAGTGTTCGCCGCATCATCGCGCCAGCGCGCTCTATCCCGTCATCACGCAGCTTCAGCGGGCGGCGAAGCTCGGCGCCGGCGACGGCAACGCCCAGCGGCTGCGCAAGGTGGAAGCGCTGCTCGGGCGCAGCGATCTTAAGACGCCGACACTGGTGCCGCTGTTTGCGGATCTGCTCTCGATCGCGACCGACGGGCGCTATCCGCCGCTCGACTGGACACCGCAACAGCTGCGGCGCAATACCCTGGCGGCGCTGATCCAGCGCTTGCAGCGCCTGTGCGCCGAGGCGCCCGTGGTCTGCATCGTCGAGGATCTGCATTGGGCCGATGCGACCTCGCTCGAGCTGCTCGGGCTCGCGGTCAGGTTGGCCGACCAGCTTCGCCTGCTGCTCGTTCTGACGTTCCGCGACGAATTCACGCTGCCGTGGATGGGCCCGGCCAATTTGACGACGCTGGAGCTCGGACGGCTCAAGGAGACCGACGTCCAGCGCATGATCGCGGACGTGATCGGAAGCCGCGCGGTCCCGTCCGAGCTGGTCACGCAGATCGCGACGCGGACTGACGGCATCCCGCTGTTCGTCGAGGAGCTGACGCGGACCGTGCTCGAAATGGGCGTCCTCGAAAAGGGAGCCGGCGGTCGCTACAGGATGGCCGGCAGCCTGCCGCGGCTTTCGATTCCCACGACGCTCCAGGATTCGCTGATGGCGCGGCTCGACCGGCTCGGGCCGGCGAAGGAGGTCGCACAAGTGTGCGCCGTCATCGGCCGCGAATTCTCCGATGTGCTGCTGCGTGCGATCTCGGACAAGGACGACGCGGAGCTCGACGTCCGGCTCGCCCAGCTCGAAGGTGCGGAGTTGATTTTCCGCAGCGGGGCCGCCCCCGAGGGCGTCTATGCGTTCAAGCACGCGCTGGTGCAGGACACCGCTTATGAAAGTCTGCTCAGGAGCAGCCGGCGGCGATTGCACGAGCGGATCGCCGCCATGCTCCAGGAGAAATTCCCCGAGGCCGCCGCGGCAGCACCCGAAATCGCCGCGTATCATCTCACCCAGGCCGGCCTCGTCGAGGAAGCCGTGGAGTGGTGGGGCAAGGCGGGCGATCGGTCCTTGCACAGCTCGGCCTATCCGGAGGCGATCGCGCATCTGACCAAGGCCATCGGTCTTGCGGAAGGCTTGAGCGAGAGTCCGGCGGGACAAAGCCGGAGGCTGCAATTGCAGATCGCCTATGGCAACGCGCTGATTGCCGCGCGCGGCTATGGCGCGCCGGAAACGTCGGTCGCGTTCGCACGTGCGCGCGAGCTTGCCTACGGGCTCAAGGGCGCGCCCGAACGGTTCGCCGCAACTTACGGCCTGTGGGTTGGAAGCCTGGTTCGCAGCGAGCTCGGATCGATGCAGGAGCTCGCGCAGGCGTTCCTGCACGATACCGCCGGCCGGCCCGATGCGCCGGAGGCGGGGATCGCCCATCGCGTCTGCGGCATGACGCGCTGGTTCGAAGGCAATTTCGTCGATGCCAAGCAGCATCTCGAGCAGGCGCTCACGATCTACCGCGACGAGCATGATCGCAATCTCGCGTTTCTATACGGCCACGATTACGGGATCGCGGCGACGATCTACCTTGCGCTGGTGCTGTGGCCGCTCGGCGAAGTCGATCGCGCCGAGCAACTGGCGCAGGAAGCGATCCGCCGTGCCACCGACAGCGGCCATATCGCGACGATGGTCTACGCGCATTTCCACAAGATCGTGCTCGAAGCGATGCGCGGCAACCCTGAGCGCGCCAGGCCGCATGTCGATGCCGTGATCGAGCTTAGCCGCGAACACGGACTTCTGCTCTACACGCGGGCCGGAAAATTCTGGAACGGCTGGATCCGTTGCCGTCTCGGCGAGCGCGCGGCCGGGCTCAAGGAGATGGAAGATTCCATCGCGCTGCCGCTGGTCGGGAAGATGGCGACCGGGCTCTACGTGCCCTTGACCTGGACGCTGCTGGCCGAAGCCAAGGCCGGCGAGGGGCAGTTCGACGAAGCGCTCGCGATCCTCGACGAGCAGCTCGTCGAGGTGGAGCGGACCGGACAGGAGTGGTTCACGCCGGAGATCCAGCGCTGGCGCGGCGAGCTGTTGCTGCGCAAGGACCCCATCGATATCGTTGCCGCGGAGGCGGCGTTCACCCAGGCCATCGAGACCGCACGGCGGCAACAGACCGCGACATACGAGCTGCGCGCAGCGCTTTCGCTTGCCAGATTGTATCAGACGAGCGGAACGGATGCGCAGGCGCGAAGTGTGCTCAGTCCGGTGGTCGGGATGTTCACCAACGCGCAGGAGTTGCCGGAGATTTTCGAAGCACGGGCGGCCATGGAGCGTTCCAGCAAGACCAGCCCATGCGCAAACCCATGCGACTGAAACAGTTTTTGTACTTCGCCGATTTCGTATTCTATCCCCTCGCAAGCGCTGCGCTGGTCGCGGTCGCGTTGCTGCTGAAGGATCCGCTGCGCTGGGACGAAGCAGCCATCGGCTTTGCGTGCGGGCTGTTGCTCTGGAGCCTCGCCGAATACGTCATTCACCGCTTCGCCCTGCACGGTCCGGCCTATCTGGCTGCGTTGCATGACATGCACCATTCCGATCCTCGCGCGCTGGTCGGCTCGCCGCTGTGGCTGAGCCTGGGATCGATCTGTTGCGGATCGTTGCTGCCGGTGTGGTTATTGGTTGGCTTTGGCAGCGCCTGCACCGTCACGGCGGGATTGATGCTGGGCTACATCTATTTCGGTGCGCTCCACCACATCATTCATCATCATCGCCTGAAACGGGGCGGCTATCTCTGGCGCCTGAAGCGCCGCCATACGCGCCATCACTACGGCGAGCGGCCGTGCAATTTCGGCGTGGTCACCAGCATGTGGGATCGCGTCTTCGGAACCTTTTGTTCCGAATGAGCGCGCTCAGTCCTGATTGAAGCGACCGGGCGATTAGCCGCAGCTATCGGTGGGCAAACAAAGCGACTTGTCCGCCGTAGCTCGAAGAGCGAAGGCGGAAGCGTGCCCACGACTTTCCGTCGCGGTGCTGGATCCGTGGGCGCGGCGCAGATGCGCCTTTGCCCACCGATTTCAGACTCGTGGAGACATGAATGGACCCGTCGCGCCAATCAGCCGCAATTCCAGATCGCGCCGATCGGCGTCCGCGTCCAGCATGGACCGAAGCTGCCGCCATTGTAGCGGGAGCCGCCGAATCCGGGCCGGCCGAAATAGCGCCACTCGCCGTCAATGTAGCGATAATAGACCGGCACGCGATCGATATACCAGGGACGCCGGTTTTCGCGCGCGTAGCGCCGCAACCCGTTTTTCTGCGCGTAAAGCGGCTGGGTGTTGCTGAGCGGCTGGCGATAGCCCGGCAGGAAGCCGTAGCCACGCCAGGCTTGCGCAGGCTTTTTATGGGCAGGCGCAGCCGGTGCGGTGACCGGCAGCAGCGACAGAATGACAGCAACAAACAGACATAGGAGGCGCGACATGAATCGACCTTAGACAGTCGATTACGGGAAAGCCATTCAAATCCGGGTGGGAGTTTTTCTGGAAGGACCGCGGCCGGGCCGAATCGCGGCCCGGCCGTCACGTCCTTGTCTATGCGTTGGCGCCGCCGTCGACGGTGAGCGTCGAGCCGGTGATGTATTTCGCCTTCTCACTCGCCAGAAACGCCACCGCGTTGGCGATGTCGTCCGGCGCGCCATAGCGGCCCAGTGCCATGAACTGCTTTAGCGTCTCCGCGGTCGGGCCGCTGGCGGGGTTCATGTCGGTGTTGATCGAGCCCGGTTGCACCAGATTGACCGTGATGTCCTTGGGGCCGAGCTCGCGCGCCAGCGCCTTGTTGAACGCGATCAGCGCCGATTTCGATGCGGCGTAAACGCCGAGCGCCGGCGCCGGCACGCGATCGGCGAAATAGCTGCCGATGGTGATGATACGGCCGCCCTTGCCGAGGTGCGCGAGAGCTGCCTTGCTCGCGACGATCGGGGAACGCACGTTGACGTTCAGCAGCGCGTCGATGTCGGCGAGCGACATGTCCTTCAGCCCGGCGAGCCGGAGAATGCCGGCGTTGTTGACAAGGATATCGAGCCCGCCGAGCGCAGCGACGGTCCCGTCGACCGAGGCCTGAACGGCGGCGACATCGGCGCTGTCGGCCTGGATCGCCACGGCTTTCCGCCCCGAGGCCTTGATGGCGTCGACGACTTTCGCGGCGCTGTCCGCCGACTTTTCGTAGGTAATTGCAACATCGGCGCCTTCCGCGGCGAGCGCCTTTGCGATGGCCGCGCCGATACCCCTGCTTGCGCCCGTCACCAGGGCCCGTTTTCCTGCCAGCGTCATGATCTTCTCCTATTCTGTATCGATCGACACAGAATATCTGGGGTCTTGATCGTCTCCGTCAAGTGAATTATGTGTTGATCATTACAGAAAGAGGCGGCCAAGAGACGCTATGGCGGGACGGCCACGGGAATTTGATCGCGAGGCGGCGCTGGAGGCAGCGATGCTGCTGTTCTGGCGCAGGGGTTTTGCCGGCGCGTCGATGAACGATCTGTGCGAGGCCATGGGCGTCCGCTCGCCGAGCCTCTATGCGGCGTTCGAAAGCAAGGAGGCGCTGTATCTCGCGGCTTTCGAGCATTACCTCGCCACCGAAGGGCAGGCTGTCTGGGACAAGCTCGCGGAGGGGGCGACCGCGCGCGCCGGCGTCGAGAACCTGCTGATCAAGACGGCCGAGACTCTGCCGAAATCCCGCACAGCGCCCGCAGGCTGCATGGTCGCGCTGGGCGCCGTCAGCGACGAATGGCCGGCCACCATCGCGCGCGAGGTGAGAAAGGTCAGGCTCGAGCTGCTGGATAATTTGCGCACACGGTTCGATGCGGCGGTCGCCAGCGGCGAATTGACCGGTGCGACCGACGTGGATGCGCTGAGCCGGTTCTATCTGAGCGTCATTCAGGGTATGACGATCCAGGCCAGGGACGGCGCCACGCAGGCGGAACTGCGAGGTGCAGCCAAGGCGGCGATGGCGGCGTGGCCGGGCAAGGTGTAGTTCCGTAGGATGGTAGAGCGAAGCGAAACCCATCGCTGCGTTTGAGCTTGTTGATGTGTGATGGGTTTCGCTGCGCTCTACCCATCCTACGAGCTACCCATCTTCCAAACTAGACCGGCGAAAAGGGTGCCCAATGGATGAACGTCCCGACGCTCACGCAAGCGCGCAACAAGCAGGCTTTGCCGGTGTCACACGCAAGGTTCTCGAACGTCTTCACTTGCCCGGCAATCAGGAGCTCATGGTCGTTGAAGTCACCTATCCGCCCGGCGGCGTCGCTCCGCTTCACCGACATCCCGTGGCGGGCGCGATCTACATCGTCGAGGGCATTGCCGAGTCCGCCTATGGCAGCGACGAGCCCCGACAATATCGCGCGGGCGAGACGTTGCAGGACCGGGCTGATCTTCCACACACGCATTTTCGCAATTGTGATCCGGACCGTCCGCTTCGCTTCCTGACCATCTACGTGCTTGAACCCGGTCATTCCTACACGCTGGAGCCGTGAGGGGCTTCGGAACTGACCAGAGACTTTCTTGAGTGGCTGTTCAGGTTTCACATCTTCCATCGTGAGAAAGCCAGAAACGCGTGTTGGACTCTGCACGAACTGGAACACATGTCGCGTCGGATTGCCGGCCAGCCTAAGGCAAACATGTCGGAACCGCCTTCGATCCTGGTCGTGGAAGACGAATATCCGCTCCAGGGCGTGCTCGAGATGGTGCTGGCGGAAGCCGGCTTTACCTCCGACATCCTCGCATCCGGCGAAGAGGCGATCACGGTGTTCGTCGCGCGCGGAAAGAATCACAAGGCTCTCGTGACCGATGTCTATCTCGGCGGCAAGCTCAATGGCTGGGATCTTGCAAGGAGAATGAGGGAAAAGGATCCGAGCCTTCCGGTCGTGTACATCACGGGCAGCGCTGGCGCGGCACTGTGGAAATCACAGGGCGTGCCCAACAGCATGCTTCTCGAAAAGCCGTTTCACCCCGAACGGCTGGTTGCGGCGCTCATGAAGCTGTGAGCTGCCGACGGAACCCTACGAAATGAGCGGCCCAGCTAGCCCGCTCTCGTCTCGGCGCCGCGATCCAGCGCATCAGCCTCCGCATCGAACTGCTTCGAGAGGGCGCGAAGCTTCCTCGAATCTTCGAAGCTGCTGATGGTGGTAGAGAGCCGTTCTGCTCTGCGGGCCCTATCCCGCAACTCGTCCGACATTCTGCCCATTGAGACCGTATCCGTGGAATGATGAGAAAACGACGGGTACGCGAAAAGGTTCCATCGACGTCGACGGTGCGCGCTGGCCGACATGAGGAATTCTGGGAGGCGGTCCATCGAAGCGCTCCGCATTGAGCGCGAGCCTGGCGATCTGCCGGTTCCCCGATGATGTCATCGTGCTCCTGTTTTGCCCGACGGGTCGAGCGGCGCGCCGATGAAGCATGTCGCGGAATGGGCAAGCTCTCGTGAAATTTGTCATGGCCTCCGCGCTGTTTGGTCTGATCCGCCAACAGCTTCGCAGAAGCCACCAGACCCTAACGCGCCATCGCGATTTCACCGGACAATTGCTCGCGCCTTGCATCGATCCGCAGCATCACGACAACGATTGCGCCGACTAGCGCGCAACCCGCCAACAGAAGAAGGCCGGCGGTAAAATTGCCGGTCAAATCTTTCAGATAGCCCATCGCGTAGGGACCTGCGAAACCGGAAAGATTTCCGAGCGAGTTGATCGCGGCGATGCCGGCGGCGGCCGATGCGCCCGTCAAGAAACTTGCCGGCAGCGGCCAGAACATCGGGGGTACCGCGGACACGCCGATCTGGGCAAAGCAAAGCAACGCCATGACGAGCACGGAGTTGGAAACGAGGCCTGCCAATCCGATCCCGACCGCTGCCATCAGTAACGCTGCGGCGACGTGCCCCTTTCGCTCCATGGTCCGATCGGAATGGCGACCAAGCAGCACCATGCCAGCGGCCCCGAAAACAAAGGGTAGCGCCGCGAGCAAGCCGGTCTGGGTGTCACTAACGCCAAAGCCCTTGATGATGGTCGGCAAGAAAAACGCCACGCCATAACTTGCAGCGTTCAGGCAGAAGTACACGAGAGCGCACGCTAAAATACGGCGGTCGGTGAGCGCCTGTCCCAAGGACAAATGTTCCACTCTCTCCTTGTTGCGCTTCTCGGTGGCCTGCACGCTCTCCAGCCAGGCAATCTCGTCTGGCTGCAGCCAGCGGGCCTGGCGCGGGAAATCGGTCAGGTAGAGCAGGACACCAACGCCCACCACGACCGACGGCACCGCTTCGAGAATGAACAGCCACTGCCAGCCTTCCAATCCCCAGCCGGTCACGCCGAGCAGCATCCCGGAGATGGGTGATCCGACGATGGACGAAATCGGGATCGCCAGCATGAACAGGCTGATGACCCGGGCGCGGTAGACCGCAGGAAACCAGAGCGTCAAATAGAAGATGATGCCGGGAAAGAAACCCGCTTCGCAGGCGCCGAGCAGCAAACGAAGAGAATAGAAGACGCCTGTCGTCGGAATGCCGGTTGCTGCCGATATCGACGGGATGAATGCGAAGGCCGCCGAGACGATCCCCCACGTAATCATGATGCGAGCGATCCAGACGCGCGCGCCGACTTTCTCCAGAAAGATATTGGATGGCACTTCGAACAGGAAATATCCGACAAAGAACAAGCCGGCGCCCAGCCCGAAAGCTGCTTCACTCAAACCAAGCGCCTGGTTCATGTGCAGCTTGGCGAAGCCGACATTGACGCGGTCGAGATAGGCCACGAAGTAGCACACGATCAGGAACGGAATAAGCCGCCACATCACCTTGCCAATGACACGAGTCTCGACGTCTTCCATGGCGCAGCCTTCCGCTTGGTCACTCAAATCCGATTCAAACACCCGGGCAGCGTTACGAAATTATGACGCTCGGACACAGTGGGTGCAAACGGCATTTGCTTTTGACGTTCATGTCAAAGCGACAGGCACGCTGTCATGGTCTGAAACCGATAATGCCATCGTGCCGGTGTTTTGCCCGACGGGTCAAGTGTATTTCGGAATCCCAGCATCGGACGCGCTTTCCGGATTTGGCGGAGGATGTCATCGGGCGGCGCTTCGCGCCGACCCGTTGGCTCCATCCGGGCTACGGTCGGATGATTTTTGCACAGGCCTAAGCCATTGATCTCACGATCCCCGTCTACTGTGCATGGGGTTGTTTTCGGAAGTCTGGTTTTGAGAGAGGCTAGCCGGCGCCTAACGCGACCGCGACGTTGTAGGTCAGAAGGCTCGCCGCATAGGCCAGCACTAGCATGTAGCCGAAGGTCGCCGCCATGCAGCCCCAGCTTCCGGTCTCGCGCCGGATCACGGCGAGCGTGGAGGCGCATTGCGGGGCGAAGATGTACCAGGCGAGCATCGACAGCGCGGTCGCGAGCGACCATTTCGTCGCCAGCACCTGGCCGATCTGCTCGGCCGCTTCCTTGCCGCCTTCGATCGCATAGACGGTGCCGAGTGCTGCGACCGCGACCTCGCGCGCCGCCATGCCCGGAATCAGCGCGACCGCGATCTGCCAGTTGAAGCCGACAGGGGCGAGCAGCGGCTCCAGCGCCTTGCCGATGATGGCCGCGAGGCTGAAGTCGATCGCGGGCTCGGTCGCGCCCGCGGGCGGTTGCGGGAACGAGGCCAAAAACCAGATCAGCACCATCATCGAGAAGATCGTGGTGCCGGCGCGGTGCAGGAACATCTTGGCCCGCGTATGGACGCCGATCGCGATCGATTGCAGCCGCGGCATCTTGTAGTCCGGCAGCTCCAGCATGAAGGGCGCCGGCGCATAGTCGCGCAGCATGAAGAATTTGATCAGGAACGAAACGCCAAGCGCGCTGACGATGCCGGTGGCGTAGAGGCCGAACATCACGAGCCCCTGCAGGTTGATGAAGCCCCAGACGTCCCTGGCCGGAATGAAGGCCGAGATGATCAGCGTGTAGACCGGAATGCGCGCGGAGCAGGTCATCAGCGGCGCGATCAGGATCGTGGTCAACCGGTCGCGCTTGTTGTCGATGACGCGCGTCGCCATGATGCCGGGAATGGCGCAGGCAAAGCTCGACAGCAGCGGAATGAAAGCGCGGCCGTGCAGCCCCGCGCCGCCCATGATGCGGTCCATCAGGAACGCCGCGCGCGCCATGTAGCCGAAATCTTCCAGCAGCAGGATGAACAGGAAGATGATGATGATCTGCGGCAGGAACACGATGACGCTGCCGACGCCTGAGATCACGCCGTTCTGCAGGAAGCTCTGCACCAGACCACCGGGCAGGGTGGCGTGGATGAAATCGCCGAGCGCATCGAAGCCGGATTGCAGCAGCTCCATCAGCGGCTGCGCCCAGGCGAACACCGCCTGGAACATCACGAACAGGATGAGTGCGAGCACGACGAGGCCGCCGACCGGATGCAGCACGATCGCGTCGATCCGCGCGGTCCAGGTGTCGGGGCTAGCAGGCAGGCTGACGCAGTCGGTGATGATGCGGTCGGCCTCGCGCTGGGTCGCGCGCAGCTCGGCGACGCCGAGCGCGCGCCAGCTGTTTTCGGCCGGCTCGGCTGCGAGCTTGGCCGAGATATCGTCGGTCAGCGCCAGGAGATCAGCCGTGCCGCCCTTGCGTACCGCAATCGAGGTGACGACGGGGACGCCGAGCTCCTTGGCGAGCCGCTCGACGTCGACCGAGATGCCGCGGCGGCTCGCGATGTCGAACATGTTGAGCACGAGGATCATCGGCCGTCCGGTGCGCTTGAGCTCCAGCAGCAGGCGGATGGTCAGGCGCAGATTGGTGGAGTCGGCCACGCACAGCACGAGGTCGGGCACGGTCTCGCCGGAGGCCTTGCCGAGCACGAAGTCGCGGGTGATTTCCTCGTCCGGGCTGCGGCCGCGCAGCGAATAGGTGCCGGGGAGGTCCACCACCGAAACCTGGCGGCCGAGCGGGGTGACGAAAAATCCTTCCTTGCGCTCGACGGTGACGCCCGGATAGTTCGCGACCTTCTGCCGGCTCCCGGTCAAGGCATTGAACAGCGAGGTCTTGCCGCTGTTTGGCGTGCCCACCAGGGCGAGATGCAGAAGGGGTAATTCCATGGAATCAGATGTCCGGCCGCGATCTCAGGCGACGATGATGGCCATGGCTTCGCGGCGGCGCACCGCGATGGTGATGTTGTCGACCCGCACGGCGATCGGGTCGCGCCCGACCAGCCCCTCGTGCAGGACCTCGACCCGGGCGCCCTCGACGAAGCCGAGCTCGATCAGCCGGCTCTCGAGCTCGATGTCCGAGAGTGCCGAGCCGGCGTCCTTGGCGGACAGGTGCTGAATGACGCCGGTATAGCCGCGCAGGGCCAGGCCGAGCGGCATCTCGCGGCGCGTATCATGGGTGTCGGTCATCCCCTGTATTTTCAACGCAGGGCATGGAGGTCAAGCGCGCTGGCCCGCCGAAACTGCACCTTAGAGCGATTTTAAAGTGCAGATCACGAAGCCGTGGGCAGAGCGTCGCGACGCTTACAGGGCCGGCACCTTTTCCGCCTGGATGGCGGCCATGGCGCGGCTCTTGAAGTAGTCGAGCACGAACAGGCGGATCGCCGAGGACAGATTGCCCTGCTGGCGGGCGCCGTCGATTTCGCCGACGAGCTCGGACAGCGTCATGTTGCGCAGGCCCGAGATCTCCTTCATGCCGTTCCAGAACGCCTCTTCCAGGCTGACGCTGGTCTTGTGACCGGCGACTACGATCGAACGCTTCACGACGGGCGACTTCATGGCTGCTCCTCGCGATCGATCTGATGCTGGTCCAGATGCGCCTTCGCCTTGTCCGCGTGCGTCTCCTCCGCCGACCGCTCCGCCTTCGTGCGGCCGAACTTCGTTCGGTTGGCGTCCGCCTGCTTCGCCGATGCTTCCCGATTGGCGCGCTTCCGGAAACGATTCAGGTTGATGACGTTCCCCATGCCGCGTCTCCATCATCCGATCCTCCTCGGGCAGGATGAAACTTCCAGAAACAGGGCGCCGCGTTGGGCCCCACAAGAGTTGATCGCCATTCGCTCGTCCTCGTCAATCGGCCCCAAGGGCCATCAAACGATGAATTTCGCCCGTCTGGCAGAGGAGCCTTGCGCACCAGGCGCCTCCGCCGCCACATTGACGGTAGTCAAATCCTGTCATTTAAGCCTTATAATTATGAGCCTCAGGGCTCCGTATCACTACGGATGACTATCGGAATTCGGAATTCATCCGGGCCTCGTCATCTTCTCCGGCTGCACCAGGCGGTCGAATTCATTGGCCGAGACGAAGCCAAGCCGCAGCGCCTCCTCCTTGAGCGTGGTGCCGTTGGCATGCGCGGTCTTGGCCACCTTGGCCGCGTTGTCGTAGCCGATCTTCGGCGCGAGCGCGGTCACCAGCATCAGCGAACGCTCCATCAGCTCCTTGATGTGCTTTTCGTCGGCGCGGATGCCGCTGACGCAATGCTCGGTGAAGGAGCGCGCGGCATCGGCCATCAGGCGGATCGAGTGTAGCATGTTGTAAGCAAGAACGGGCTTATAGACGTTCAGCTCGAAATGGCCCTGGCTGCCGGCGACCGTGATCGCAGTGTGATTGCCGAACACCTGGCAGCACACCATGGTCATAGCCTCGCACTGCGTCGGATTGACCTTGCCCGGCATGATCGACGAGCCCGGCTCGTTCTCCGGCAGGATCAACTCGCCCAGGCCCGAGCGCGGGCCCGATCCGAGCAAGCGGATGTCGTTGGCGATCTTGAACAGGCCTGTCGCGACGGAATTGATGGCGCCGTGCGCCAGCACATAGGCGTCGTTCGAGGCCAGCGCCTCGAATTTGTTGGCCGCGCTGGTGAAGGGCAGCTTCGTGATCCCGGCGACGTGCCTTGCAAACAGCTTTGCGAAGCGCGGCTTCGAATTAAGGCCGGTGCCGACGGCGGTGCCACCCTGCGCCAGCGGATAGAGATCCTTTACCGCAACCTTGAGCCGCGCGATGCCGCTCTCGACCTGCGCGGCATAGCCTGAAAATTCCTGGCCGAGCGTCAGCGGCGTCGCATCCTGGGTGTGGGTGCGGCCGATCTTCACGATCTTCGCAAACTCCTTCTCCTTCTTGCGTAGCGCGCGGTGCAGCTCGCCGAGGGCAGGGACGAGATCGGCGGTGACGCGGCTTGCGGCCGCAATGTGCATCGCGGTCGGAAAAGAGTCGTTCGACGATTGGCTCATGTTGACGTGGTCGTTGGGATGCACCGGCTTCTTGGCGCCGAGCTCGCCCCCGAGCATCTCATTGGCGCGGTTGGCGATGACCTCGTTGAGGTTCATGTTGCTCTGGGTACCCGAGCCGGTCTGCCACACGACCAGCGGGAAATGATCGTCGAGCTTACCCTCGATCACCTCGCACGCGGCGCGGATGACCGCGTTGGCGCGGCGCTTGTCGAGCAAGCCGAGTTCGAGGTTGGACTGCGCGGCCGCAAGCTTCACGATGCCGAGCGCATGCACGAGTGAGATCGGCATGCGATCGATGCCGATGCGGAAATTCTGGCGCGAACGTTCGGTCTGCGCCCCCCAATAGCGATCAGCGGGGACCTCGATGGGACCAAAGCTGTCGGTCTCGATGCGGGTCGCGGGGCGGGCGGTCTTCGCGCGGGCAGCTTTGGCCATGAGCACATCCATTCTGCCGCGCGAAACGCCGCGCAGCCTCTTCATGTGCTCTTCTATATAGGGAGTTTGGCCGAGCGCGATGGTCTCGCGGCCAACCTAGATCATTTCTTGCGGAAACGATCGAGCCGCACGACTTCAGCGCCGCCCTGGTTCGGCGGGGTCGGTTCTTCTGCGGTCTCTGCCGTTTCAGTGCCAGCCGCGGGCACCGCGACGGCTGACGGGGCAGCGGCGGCCGGCAAATTCTCCCCCGCCACTTCGGCGACGTCGGAGGTGTCGAACTGGAGCCCGAACTTCACGGACGGATCGAGGAAGCTCTTGATGGCGCTGAACGGCACGATCAGCCGCTCCGGAATGCCGCCGAAGGACAGGCCGACCTCGAAACGGTCCTCGAGCACGGTCAGGTCCCAGAACTGGTGCTGGAGGATGACCGTCATCTCTTCCGGGTACTGGGCCAGGAGCCGCGGCGAAATCTTCACGCCCTCGGCCTTCGAGACGAAGGTGATGAAGAAATGATGCTCGCCCGGCAGTCCCTGGGACGCGGCATCGGTCAGCACCTTGCGCAGCACGCCGCGCAGTGCGTCGCGGGCCAGCACATCGTATCGGATATGATCGGTCGCCATGGTGGTCCTGTTGCATTCCAGGAGACGGGCCCTGCCGGCCCGACTCGGCAAGCCGCAATAGTACCGCGCCTGACGGGTCAGCAGGAGTCCCCGCCGGGAAGGAAATAAGGGTAAGTGGAGGCTTCTGTTGCCAGGTGCCTCCGAACCCCGCCTAACGGAGCTTAACCCGTTAGGACTTCAGAATGGTCTTTCAAACTGCGTTACGCAGCCTGAGCAACCGGAGCAAAGTTGTCGTTGGCAACTATTGCATAGCCCGATAACGGCGGAACAATACCGGGAAAAAGTTCGCCCTTTACGCCCTCGTCGATCCTATTTCGCCCCCGCCGAAGCTCACTTGTTAGTGGGCCAAGCTCGCCGAACGATGAGCTTTGGTGGAGGCGCCGGGTACCGCCCCCGGGTCCGAATGGTTTATTGCGACGACCGTTTATTTCCATAGCCGGCGAACCGGCAGCCCCAATATAGGGGGCAAAGGTTTCAAAAAACAGAGGTTTCGAGCGGAGAGGCGCGGTTCCCTTTGGATAGGTCCGAGATGGACCCCAGCGTGATCTTGGCCGCACCGCGGCCGGCGTTCTAAGCTCCTGACATGTCCACGGAATCAGCACCGGCCGCCCAAGAGCCGGATCAAGGTCCGGATTTGCCGGCCACCCACGTCCCACCGCCCGGCCTCGCCGCGCTGTTCCTCGCTTTTGCCCGGATGTCGCTGGCAGGCTTCGGCGGGGTTCTGGTGTTTGCCAGGCACGCCATCGTCGACCATCACCGCTGGATGACGGCGGACGCGTTCAACGAGACCTTTGCGCTCTGCCATTTCCTGCCCGGGCCCAACATCGTCAATCTGTCGATGGTGTTCGGGTCGCGGCTGCGCGGTATCGCCGGCGGCGTTGCCGCGTTTGCGGGATTGTTGCTGCCGCCGACGCTGATCATGACGGTGCTCGCGATCATCTACGCCCGGTTTGGGGACGTAGAGGTGCTGCGTCGTATTCTCGCAGGCATCGCCTGCGCGGCGGTTGGCCTGCTGATCGCGGTGGTCTTCCGCATGATGACGCCGTTGCTCAAACGGTTGGATGTCGTCGTGCTCATCCTCATGCTCGGCGTGTTCGTCGCCATCGGCGTGCTGCGCCTGCCGCTCCAGGCGGTGCTGCTGGTCGCGATCCCGCTCAGCATCGGCGTCACCTATTTGATGCGGCGGAAGGTAGCAGCGTGAGCAGCGAGAACCCGGTCTGGGCGCTGATCTCCACGTTTGGTCTGATGTCGCTGTTCGCGGTCGGCGGCGCCGCAGCCGCAGTGCCCGAGATGCACCGCATCGCAGTCGATGTGCATCACTGGATGACCGACAAGCAGTTCGCGGATGCTTATGCGATCGCGCAGCTCTCGCCGGGTCCCAACGTGCTTATCGTCACGTTAATCGGTTATGCCGTTGCCGGCATTCCCGGTGCGCTCGCCGCGACGCTGGCGATGTGTCTGCCGACGGCGCTGCTTGCCTATTATGTCAGCCGGATACTGAACCGGCCGAGCCAATCGCGCTGGCCCGGCCTGATCCAGGCTGCACTGGTTCCGCTGTCGATCGGTTTGATGGCTGCCAGTGCCCTGATCCTCGCACAGTCGACCGATCGCAGCATTGCTGCGCTGCTTCTGACCGCGACGATTGCTCTGACCGCCTCTGTCTCTCGCATCAATCCGTTGTGGCTTCTGCTCGCAGGCGGCCTGTTGGGTTTTGCTGGCATTGTGTGATGAAAATCGCTAGGCAATGAGCCGGGCCGGGGATCCCTTCCAGCCGATTAGAACAACAGTGCTCGTGGCTTACGGGTCGCGGAGGAGACATGCATGGCCGACACAATGGGCCACTCGGCGACAGCCACAAAAAACACGTCGGTGGCCATCGGCTTTTGTGTGCTGGCCATAGCGCCGCAGATTTTTGAACTGATCTGGTCGTTCGGGACGATCTTCGGCTGGGGCGCCGGGCGCGGTCCGCTGCAGGTCGTGGCTGCACATGCGACGGCGCTGGTCGCTGGCGCTCCGGCTGCGTTGCTCGGAGCAGTCGGCGGTGACACCAAGAAGGCGTCATCGGATGTGCTGCTGGCGCTGATCTATTCGTATCCGCTGTTTGCAGTGGCGATCCTAACGATCTTCATGACGATCAGGTCGGCACAGGACTATGTCGGCGGGATCGTTCTGATGGCGCTCGCCTTGTTTGCTCTGTGGGCTTCGAGCGATTTGCAGGGGATGCGCGGCTTCTCCTTTGGCGCCGGCACGGCGCCGCGAATGTTTGGCGTGCTCCTCGTCGCACTTGGCGCCGGCATCGCGTTGACGGGACTGTTGTCCGACGGCCCGGCGATGGCGCACTATGCCTGGCGCGGGCCGCTGTTCGTGATGATCTCGATCGTCTTCTTCGCTTTGGCGATTCGTCCGCTTGGGGTGGTGGTTACAGCGTTCGCGAGCTTTCTGATCGCGGCAATGGGCACCCATGAGACGCGCTGGGTCGAAGCGGTCATCGTCGGCGCCTGCCTGACGCTCGGCTGCGCGCTGCTCTTCCCCTACGTGCTCGGGCTGCCGATGCCGATGTTCCCGCGCTTCCTGGCTCAGTGAGGGTGTGATGTTCGATCTCTTCCACAATCTGGGCCTCGGTTTCGGCGTGGTGTTTCAGATCTCCTGGTGGTCACCTTGGTGGCTCCATGGCCTGTCACTTCCGATCTCGATCAATATTCTCATGTGCCTGATTGGTGCACTGGTCGGCACGCTGGTCGGCGTGCTGCCGGGCATCGGCACCGTCGCAACCGTGGCGATGCTCCTGCCGATCACGTTCGGATTGCCGCCGGTCGGCGCGCTGATTATGCTCGCCGGCATCTATTACGGCGCCCAGTATGGCGGCTCGACCACCTCGATCCTGGTCAACATTCCCGGTGAGGCAACATCGGTCGTCACCGCCATCGACGGTCACCAGATGGCGAAGCAGGGCCGCGCCGGTCCGGCGCTGGCGATCGCGGCGATCGGCTCGTTCTTCGCGGGCTGCGTTGCGACAGTCCTGATCGCTGTTCTCGGTGCGCCTCTCACCAAGCTCGCACTGGCCTTCGGCCCGGCCGAATATTTCTCGCTGATGGTGCTCGGCCTGATCTTCGCGGTCGTGCTGGCCAAGGGCTCGGTGCTGAAGGCGATCGCGATGATCGTGTTCGGCCTGTTGCTGTCGATGGTCGGCTCCGACATCGAGACCGGCGCCTCGCGCATGGCGTTCAACATTCCGGAGCTCGCCGACGGGCTCGGCTTCGCGACGGTTGCGATGGGCGTGTTCGGCTTTGCAGAGATCATCCGCAATCTCGATGCCGGCGCCGAGATGAACCGCGATCTCGTGCAGCAGAAGATCACCGGCCTCATGCCGACCAGGAAAGACCTGATCGACTCGACGCCCGCGATCTTGCGTGGCACCGTGCTCGGCTCGATCCTCGGGATCCTGCCCGGTGGCGGCGCCGTGATCGCCTCCTTCGCGGCCTATACGCTCGAGAAGAAGATCGCCAAGGATCCGTCGCGGTTCGGCCGTGGCGCGATCGAGGGCGTGGCGTCGCCGGAAAGCGCCAACAATGCCGCGGCGCAGACCTCCTTCATCCCGCTCCTGACGCTCGGCATCCCGCCGAACGCGGTGATGGCACTGATGGTGGGTGCGATGACCATCCACGGCATCGTGCCGGGTCCGCAGGTAATGCAGAAGCAGCCGGAGCTCGTCTGGGGCATGATCGCCTCGATGTGGGTCGGCAATCTGATGTTGATCATCATCAACCTTCCGCTGGTGGGCATCTGGGTCCGCCTGCTGCGCGTACCTTACCGGCTGATGTTCCCGTCGATCGTGATCTTCTGCGCGATCGGCATCTATTCGGTGAATAACGCACCAGTCGATGTCATCCTTGCAGGCGCGTTCGGTCTCGTCGGCTATTGGCTGATCAAGCATGATTTCGAGCCGGCGCCGCTGCTGCTCGGCATGGTGCTCGGACCGCTGATGGAAGAGAACCTGCGCCGCGCGCTGCTGATCTCGCGCGGTGACTGGAGCGTGTTCTTGACGCGTCCGTTGTCGGCTGTGCTGCTCGCGATCGCGGCGTTTCTTCTGGTCCTCACATTGCTGCCAATGCTGCGTGCCAAACGCGACGAGGTGTTCACGGAATCCGAGAACTGATCGCGTCGCGCCTGCGTCGTCGCCGCGCACTGCGTCGGCGCGCCGCATTCGGAAGTCCAATCGACTTGCGTGACAGCTTCGTGAAATGAAAATGCCGGCCTTTTGGCCGGCATTTTAATGTCGGAGAAGATCGAGATGTTTTCCATTCGCGCGCTCACGGGCGCATGTGCTGCCATGCTCGCATCGCTGTGCGGCTTTGTCGCACCAGGCGCGGCGCAGACCTATCCGACGCGCAGCATCACCATGGTCGTGCCGTTCGCGGCCGGTGGCCCGACCGACGTGATCTCGCGCATTGTCACGTCGCACATGGCGCAGACGGTCGGACAGAGCATCATCATCGAGAACGTGGTCGGCGCCGGCGGCACCACCGCGACCACCCGCGCCGCGCGCGCGACCAATGACGGGTATACGCTGATCACCGGCCACATGGGGACGCACGCCGCCTCCGTGCCGCTCTATCCGAAGCTCGCCTATCATCCGGAGAAAGACTTCGAGCCGATCGCGCTGCTCGCGGGCACGCCGATCCTGATCCTGGCGCGCAAGGATTTTCCGCCGAAGGATTTGAAGGAGTTCGTGACTTACGTGAAGGCCAACGCCGAGAAGGTGAACGCTGCACATGCCGGCGTCGGCTCGGTCTCGCACGTCTCCTGCGAGCTCTTGCACTCCCTTCTCGACATCAAGCCGGTCAGCGTGCCCTTCAATGGTACCGGACCTGCGATGAACGCGCTGGTGGCGGGCCAGGTCGATTACATGTGCGACCAGATCGTCAACGCCGTGCCGCAGATCAATGCCGGCACAATCAAGGCCTATGCGATCGCGACGCCTGAACGCAATCCGTCGCTGCCGAACGTGCCGACCACAGCAGAAGCGGGCCTGCCAGCATTCCAGGCCCAGGCCTGGAATGCGATGTTCGCCCCGAGGGGAACCTCGCCCGCGATCCTGGCGAGCCTGAACGCCGCCGCGGTCAAGGCGCTCGACGACGAGACCGTGCGCAAGCGTCTGCTCGAGCTCGGCAGCGTCATCCCGGGCCCTGCAGCCCGGACGCCGGAGGCGCTCGCCACGCTCGTGAAATCCGAGATCGCGAAGTGGACGCCGGTGCTCAAGCCGGCAACTTAAGCAAGCATCATCAAGCCGATAGGAGGGGGCGGGACGCGAGTTCCGCCCCTTGTCGTTTGCGCACGAAGCACTCACTTTTCGGGGTATAATCGGCGAGACCAGCGAATCGCCGCTGTCGCAGCGCGGGGGTGGCCGTTAAATTCGCCGCCTTCCCCAAAGGCTCATTGGCACATGCACCAGTATCAGGACCTGCTCGAGCGGATTCTTTCAGATGGCGCCGAGAAGACCGATCGGACCGGTACGGGCACATTGTCGGTGTTCGGCCATCAGATGCGCTTCAATTTGTCCGCCGGCTTCCCGATGCTGACCACCAAGCGGCTGCCGCTGAAGGCGATCGTGCATGAGCTGCTGTGGTTCCTGAAGGGCGACACCAACATCAAATATCTGCGCGACAACGGCGTCACCATCTGGGACGAGTGGGCGGACGCCAATGGCGATCTCGGTCCGGTCTACGGTCATCAATGGCGCTCCTGGCCGGCGCCGGACGGCCGCAGCATCGACCAGATCGCGAATGTGATCGACATGATCAAGCGCAACCCGGACTCGCGCCGTCTGATCGTCTCGGCCTGGAATCCGGCCGAGGTCGACAAGATGGCGCTGCCGCCGTGTCACTGCCTGTTCCAGTTCTACGTCGCAAACGGCAAGCTGTCATGCCAGCTCTATCAACGTTCGGCTGACGTGTTCCTCGGGGTGCCCTTCAACATCGCGTCCTACGCGCTGCTCACCATGATGGTCGCGCAGGTCACGGGCTTGAAGCCTGGCGATTTCGTGCATTCGTTTGGCGACACCCATCTCTATTCCAACCATCTGGAGCAGGCGCGGCTCCAGCTCAGCCGCGCTCCGCGTGCGTTGCCGGTGATGCGAATCAATCCTGAGGTGAAGGACATCTTCTCCTTCCGTTACGAGGATTTCGAGCTCGTCGGCTACGATCCCCATCCGCATATCAAGGCGGCAGTCGCGGTCTAGCACCGATGTCTCACAACATCCGCCGCGCGCGTCCTGGCGAAGCCGGACTGGTTCTTTCGTTCATCCGCGAACTCGCCGAGTACGAAAAGCTTTCGCACGAGGTCGAAGCGACCGAGGAAATGATTGCGGAGGCGCTCTTTGGCGCCAATCCGCGGCTTTATTGCGCGGTTGCCGAATGGGACGGCGAGCCCATCGGCTTCGCCGTGTGGTTTGCGAATTTCTCGACCTTCAGCGGCCGCTACGGCATCTATCTCGAAGATTTGTATGTGCGGCCGTCGCATCGCGGCAAGGGTCTCGGCAAGGCGCTGCTGGTTTATCTGGCGAAGGAATGCGTCGACAATGGCTGGTCGCGCCTGCAATGGGCGGTGCTCGACTGGAACGCGCCGTCGATAGCGTTTTACAAATCGCTCGGCGCCGTGATGCTGGACGATTGGACGCTGTGTCGCGTCACGGGGCCTGCGCTGACGCGGCTTGCGGGGAGCGCGACCTGATGGAGATCGTCTTCGTCGTTGCGATTGCCGAGAACGGCGTCATCGGCGCGGGCAACACGATCCCATGGCGGTTAAAATCCGACATGGCGCGCTTCAAGGCGCTCACCATCGGCAAGCCCGTGATCATGGGCCGCAAGACCTTCGAATCCTTGCGCCGGCCGCTGCCCAATCGCACCAACATCATCATCACGCGCGATCCGCATTATCGCGCCGCCGGCGCGGTCGTCACGACATCGGCGGCGGACGCCGGCGCGGTTGCGCGCGGCGATGCCCTGCGGCGTTCAGCCGCTGAAATTGCGGTGATCGGCGGTGCCGAAATCTACCGGCAATGGCTCGATCGCGCCGACCGCCTCGAAATCACCGAAGTGCATGCGCGGCCCGACGGCGACACGCATTTCGATATCGACAAGGCACAGTGGGAGGAGACGGAGCGCGTCCGCCATCCCGCCGCCCCCGACGACAGCGCCGACTACTCCTATGTGACATATCGTCGGCGGCGGTCCCATTAACTGCATTCGCCAATGTTAACATTGACTTTTCTACCCCCGAGCTTAGCTCGGAGGACGGCGAGGCTTGCGTTGTAAGGGTCCTTTCGGTCCCCTATAAAGCCGGACCGGACAATGCGGGCCGGGTTAGTTCTAGTCCCGGTCTGCCGAGGAGAACGTCGAATGCCGTGGAAGAATCAGGGCGGTGGCCCGTGGGGCTCGGGTCCGAAGGGACCGTGGGGCTCAGGCCCGCAACCGGTCGGGCCGAGGCCGCCGGATCTGGAGGACCTTCTGCGGCGTGGCCAGGAGCGGCTCCAGCAGATCATGCCGGGAGGCTATTTCTCCGGCATCGGCATCACGCTGATCCTGCTCATCATCATTGCGCTCTGGCTGTTGTCGGGCTTCTTCCGGGTGCAGTCCGAAGAACAGGGCGTCGTGCTGCGCTTCGGCAAGCATGTGCGCACCGTGGACCCCGGCCTGAACTACCATCTGCCTTATCCGATCGAGACCGTGCTGCTGCCGAAGGCGTTGCGCGTGTCCACCATTTCCATCGGCATGACGCTGATCGACGATCCGGCCCGCCGCGCCCGGTCGATCCGGGACGTGCCGGAAGAGAGCCTGATGCTGACCGGCGACGAGAACATCGTCGATGTCGACTTCACCGTGCTGTGGCGCATCAAGCCCAACGGCGTCGGCAATTTCCTGTTTAACATCCAGAACCCCGAGGGCACTGTGAAGGCCGTCGCCGAAAGCGCGATGCGCGAGGTGATCGGCCGCTCCGACATCCAGCCGATCCTGACCGGCGCGCGGACGCAGACCGAGACCACCGTGCAGGATCTGATGCAGAAGACGCTCGACGGTTATGGTGCCGGCATCCAGATCACCCAGGTGCAGATGCAGAAGGTCGACCCGCCGGCGCAGGTGATCGATGCGTTCCGCGACGTGCAGGCGGCGCGTGCCAATCTCGAGCAGCTGTCAAACGAAGCGCAGACCTATTCCAACAAGGTCGTGCCGGAAGCGCGCGGCCGCGCAGCCAAGATCCAGCAGGATGCCGAAGGCTATAGGGAGCAGGCGGTCGCCGAGGCCAAGGGCCAGAGCTCACGCTTCCTGAAGGTGTACGAGGAATACAAGAAGGCGCCCGACGTGACGCGCGAACGGATCTATCTGGAGACGATGGAGCGCGTGCTCGGCGGCTCGGACAAGCTGATCTACGACGGAGGCTCTTCGGGCCAGGGTATCGTGCCCTATCTGCCGCTCAATGAATTGTCGGCCAAGCGGCCCACGACGTCCGGCCAGCAGTCGAGCGGAGGTACGCGATGAGGTCTCCGATTACAGGCATTGTCGCGCTGCTTGCAGCGCTTCTGGTCGCGATTGTCGCCTACATGTCGCTGTTCACGGTGCAGCAGACCGAGCAGACCATCGTGCTGCAATTCGGCGCGCCGGTGGACGTCGTCACCGACCCCGGGCTGCACTTCAAGGCGCCCTGGAACTCCGTGATCAACATCGACAAGCGGATTCTCGACCTCGAGAATCCCTCGCAGGAGGTCATTGCCTCCGACCAGAAGCGGCTCGTGGTGGACGCCTTTGCGCGCTATCGCATCAAGGACGCGCTGCGCTTCTATCAGAGCGTGGGCTCGATCCAGGCAGCGAATCTCCAGCTCACTTCGCTCTTGAACGCGGCACTGCGCCGCGTGCTCGGTGAGGTCAGCTTCATCACCGTGGTGCGTGATGAACGTGAGAAGCTGATGGGGCGCATCCGCGAGCAACTCGATCGCGAGGCCGGCGGTTACGGCATCGAAGTCGTCGACGTCCGCATTCGCCGCGCCGATCTGCCGGAGCAGAACAGCCAGGCGGTGTACGACCGGATGAAGTCCGAGCGCCAACGCGAAGCGGCCGAATTCCGCGCGCAGGGCGGCCAGAAGGCGCAGGAAATTCGTTCGAAAGCCGACCGCGATGTCACGGTGATCATTGCCGAAGCGAACTCCCAGGCAGAGCAGACGCGCGGTGTGGGTGACGCCGAGCGCAACCGTCTCTTTGCCGAAGCCTATGGCAAGGATGCTGACTTCTTCGCCTTCTACCGGTCGATGACGGCCTACGAGAACGGGCTGAAGAAGGACGACACTCGCTTCCTGCTGCGGCCGGACTCGGATTTCTTCCGGTACTTTGGTAACCCGTCCGGCAAGCCGGCGACCGAGACGCCGGCGAAACCGTAAGCTAGACAAGGGCGGCAGATCTGGCCGCCCTTCGTCCAGACAAGAACAGCACCACGGGAGGTTCCAATCCGATGAGGTCCATTGCGTTCGCCGACTTCCTCATCGGCTTAGGCATCCTGTTCGTGCTCGAAGGCTTGATGTTTGCGGCCAGTCCGAACTGGATGCGCAAGGCCATGAAGAGCGCCATTGCCACGCCGGACAATATCCTGCGGGCGGTCGGGATCGGTTCGGCTGTCGCCGGCCTGATCCTGATCTGGGTGATACGACGTCCGATCTAACGGTCGCGCCAACGCCAAAGTGAAGGCGAGCGGCGGGTTTTCGCCGTATTATTATCCCCGGTCCTGAGGTCCGTTAAGCTCCGCGCTTGCGCCGTGCCCCGGTTCGAGCGCAGTCTTGAGGCCGAATCCTTATTCTCTGGAGACCACAATGACCGCTGCCACCATTGTCCCGACCCGCTTGCGCCGACATGCGCGATCTGGGCTGGCCGCGCTCGCCGTCGGCGCTTTCAGCGTGTTCGGCTCGCCGGCGCAGGCGCGCGGACCGGAGGGCATCGCCGACGTCGCCGAGAAGGTGATCGACGCGGTCGTCAACATCTCGACCTCGCAGACTGTCGAAGCCAAGGGCAGCGGCGGCGGCAGCAACACCATGCCGCAACTGCCGCCCGGCTCGCCGTTCGAGGAATTCTTCGACGACTTCTTCAAGAACCGCAAGGGACCCGGCGGTGGTGGCAAAGGTGGCGATAACGGCAGCGGGCCGCCGCGCAAGACCAACTCGCTCGGAAGCGGCTTCATCATCGACACCTCCGGTGTCGTCGTCACCAACAACCACGTCATTGCGGACGCCGACGAGATCAACGTCATCCTCAACGACGGCAGCAAGATCAAGGCCGAGCTGGTCGGCGTCGACAAGAAGACCGATCTTGCCGTCTTGAAGTTCAAGCCGACGAAGCCGCTCGTTTCGGTGAAGTTCGGCGACTCCGACAAGCTGCGTCTGGGTGACTGGGTGGTTGCGATCGGTAACCCCTTCAGCCTCGGCGGCACGGTGACCGCGGGTATCGTCTCGGCCAAGAACCGCGACATCTCCTCGGGCCCCTATGACAGCTACATCCAGACTGACGCCGCCATCAATCGCGGCAATTCGGGCGGCCCGTTGTTCAACCTCGATGGCGACGTGGTCGGCGTCAACACCCTGATCATCTCGCCCTCCGGCGGCTCGATCGGCATCGGCTTTGCCGTGCCGTCGAAGACGGTCGCGGGCGTCGTCGACCAGCTGCGCCAGTTCGGCGAGCTGCGTCGGGGCTGGCTTGGCGTGCGCATCCAGAGCGTCACCGATGAGATCGCCGAGAGCCTCAACATCAAGCCGGCGCGCGGTGCGCTTGTTGCCGGCATCGACGACAAGGGACCGGCCAAACCTGCCGGCATCGAGCCCGGCGACGTCGTCGTCAAGTTCGACGGCAAGGACGTCAAGGACCCGAAGGACCTGTCCCGCGTCGTCGCCGATACGGCGGTCGGCAAGGAAGTCGACGTCGTCATCATCCGCAAGGGCGAGGAGCAGACCAAGAAGGTCACGCTCGGCCGCCTGCAAGATCCTGACAAGGTGCAGGCCGCGGTGAAGACAGACGAGCCGCCGCCGGAGAAGCCGGTGACACAGAAGGCGCTCGGCCTCGATCTCGCCGTGCTCAACAAGGATTTGCGCACGCGCTACAAGATCAAGGACACCGTCAAGGGCGTGGTCGTCACCAATGTCGACGCCAATTCGGATGCTGCCGAGAAGCGGCTCGCCGCCGGCGACGTCATCGTCGAAGTCGCGCAGGAAGCAGTCTCCAGCGGCGCCGACATCCAGAAGCGGATCGACCAGCTCAAGAAGGACGGCAAGAAGTCCGCGCTGCTGCTGGTCTCGAATGGCGACGGCGAACTGCGGTTTGTGGCGCTGAGTGTGCAGTAAGGGACGCACGGTCCCGTAGGGTGGGCTGAGCGGAAGCGTGCCACCATTCTTCTACCGTCGCGGCAAGAACGGTGGGCACGGTGCTGACGCGCCTTTGCCCCACCCTACGGCTGCGGTGCATGTAGCAAGAAGAGGCTACGCCTCCACAAACTCATCCCGCCGATAGCCCTGCGCATACAGCAGCGCGGTGAGATCGCCGTGGTCGATTCGCGCCGCCGCGGCGGCCGCGACCGCCGGCTTCGCGTGATACGCCACGCCGAGCCCCGCCGCCTGGATCATCGCGAGATCATTGGCGCCGTCGCCGACCACGACCGAGTCGATGTCGTCGAGATCGAACGACTCCATCAGATCCACCAGCGTTGCGAGCTTTGCTGCGCGGCCCAAAATCGGCTCCTTCACCTCGCCGGTGAACTTGCCGTCGCGCACGACGAGCTCGTTGGCGCGGTTCTCCTGGAAGCCGATCTTGGCCGCGACTGCGCTCGTGAACAGGGTGAAGCCGCCGGAGACGAGGCAGGTATAGGCGCCGTGGGCGCGCATGGTCGCGACCAATTCGCGGCCGCCCGGGGTCAGCGTAATGCGCTTGGCCAGCACCTCTTCGACGACGCTGGCGGGGAGGTCCTTCAGCAGTGCGACGCGCTCGCGCAGCGCCGGTTCGAACTCGATCTCACCGCGCATCGCGCGTTCGGTGATGCCCGCCACATGAGCCTTCATCCCGACGAGATCGGCGAGCTCGTCGATGCATTCCTGGCCGATCATGGTGGAATCCATGTCGGCGAGAAAAAGCTTCTTGCGCCGGACGCCGGCAGGCTGCACGACGATGTCGATGGGCAGGTCGACGCGAAGCTCGCGCAGCCGCTCTTCGATGGCGTGACGGTCGCCTTCGAGGTTACTGGCGGCGCCAAAGGGAATGTCGACCGCAACCCCGTCGAACAGCCAGTGCGCGGGTGCTGCGTTGGGCAGCACAGCACGGGCACCGTCGACGATGGTCGAGTCGAGGGCGGGATTGGCGGGGTTGCAGATCAGCGTGGCGACGAGGGACATTTGAGGTTTTCGTGAGCGAGAGGCAAGTCAGCAGAACGCATGTTGGCAAGGCTGTGCTTATCGCAGGCCCGACCGCCAGCGGCAAGTCGGCGCTGGCGCTGGAGCTTGCCCTCAGTGCAGGCGGGATCGTCATCAATGCCGATTCGATGCAGGTCTATCGCGACCTCCGCATCATCACGGCACGCCCCACGCAGGATGAGGAGACGCGCGTTCCGCATCGCCTCTATGGGCATGTCGATGCGGCCGTGAACTTTTCGGCCGGCGCCTGGGTGACTGATGCTGCAAAGGTGCTGGAAGAGGCGAAGGCCGAGGGCCGCCTGCCGATTTTCATCGGCGGCACCGGGTTGTATTTCAAGGCGCTGACCGCAGGTCTTTCGGTGGTGCCGCCCATTCCTGCTGAAATACGCGAAAATGTGCGCGCGCGGCTGGAGCGGAACGGCGTCGAGGCGCTGCATGCGGAACTTGCGCTTCGCGACTCGCGCGCGGCAGAGCGACTGAATCTGCGCGACCGCACGCGGATCGCACGCGCGCTTGAAGTGGTCGAGGCGACCGGCCGATCGCTGCTCGACTGGCACCATGAGGGCCAGCCACCGTTGCTGCCGACGGACAGTTTTCGCGCGGTGTTTCTCGCCCCCGAGCGCGCCGAGCTCTATGCCCGGATCGACGCGCGTTTCGATGCCATGCTGGGCGCCGGTGCCCTGACCGAGGTCGAGCAGATCGCCGCCCGTGGCCTCGACCCGCTGCTGCCAGCCATGAAGGCCCACGGCGTCCCGGCCCTGATCCGGCATCTGCGCGGTGAGATTAGCCTGGACGAGGCTGCCATGATCGGCCGCGCCGACACCCGCCACTATGCCAAGCGGCAGTTCACCTGGTTCCGGCATCAATTGCCGGATTTCGAATGGGTGAAGCCCGAGACGGCGAGGGGATGGCTCGCGGCCGCCGTCACTGCTGCGCGGCACCCCGGCTGACGCGCTTTTGTACGAGGATTCCCGATTTTACCTCTCGCCGTATCCTGGGAACACCGCTACACTGCCAAAATCGCACGCGAATGGCCGCATTGCCTTGACATCCGGGCTTTGGCCGCTATGTTTCGCGCAACCTTTGGGAAGTCGAGCGTCCGTCATGCGCAACATTATTACCAAACTCCTTATCGCCGTCGTACCCAGGCACACCGCCGGGGGTGGCTAGCTGCCATCCACATGACAGGCGGTGTGCAGGGTCCCTTCTTCGGGGCCTTTTTTATTTCCCGAACCCGACACGAACGAAGCCGCTGACAACAGCGCATCCGGAGCAAGCCAATGAGCGACAACAGCCACGATCCGAACCAGATGACCGGCGCCGCGATGATCGTCCGCGCGCTCATCGATCACGGCGTGACCGACATTTTCGGCTATCCCGGCGGCGCGGTGCTTCCGATTTATGACGAGATCTTCCAGCAGAGCGAAGTTCAGCACATCCTGGTCCGCCATGAGCAGGGCGCCGGTCACGCCGCGGAAGGCTATGCCCGCTCGACCGGCAGGCCCGGCGTTGCGCTGGTGACCTCCGGGCCCGGCGCCACCAACATGGTGACGCCGCTGACCGATGCGCTGATGGACTCGATCCCGCTGGTCTGCATCTCCGGTCAGGTGCCGACGCATCTGATCGGCAACGACGCGTTCCAGGAATGCGATACCGTTGGCATCACGCGTCCCTGCACCAAACACAATTGGCTGGTGCGTGACGTCAACGATCTCGCCAAGGTCCTGCACGAAGCCTTCTACGTTGCGACCACGGGCCGTCCGGGCCCGGTGCTGGTCGACGTCCCCAAGGACGTCCAGTTCGCAACCGGCACCTATCATCCGCCACGCAAGTCCGACGTGCATCGCTCCTATGCGCCGCGCGTGAAGGGCGATGCGACACAGATCCGCAAGGCCGTGTCGTTGCTCGCCAATGCCAAGCGCCCGGTGATCTATAGCGGTGGCGGCGTCATCAACTCCGGCCCCGAAGCGACCAAGCTGTTGCGCGAGCTAGTCGAGGTCACGGGCTTCCCGATCACCTCGACGCTGATGGGCCTGGGGGCTTATCCGGCATCGGGCAAGAACTGGCTCGGCATGCTCGGCATGCACGGCACCTACGAAGCCAACATGACGATGCATGATTGCGACGTCATGCTGTGCGTCGGCGCGCGCTTCGATGACCGCATCACCGGCCGTGTCGACGCGTTCTCGCCGAACTCGAAGAAGATCCACATCGACATCGATCCGTCCTCGATCAACAAGAACATCCGCGTCGACGTGCCGATCATTGGTGACTGCGGCAACATCCTCGGCGACATCCTCCAGGTGTTCAAGGCGGAGGCGAAGAAGCCCGATGTCAAGGCGTGGTGGCAGCAGATCGCGCAGTGGCGCGCCCGCAACTCGCTCTATTACAAGAAGAGCAACGACGTCATTCTGCCGCAGCACGCTATTCAGAGCCTGTTCGAGGCAACGCGCGGCAAGGACACCTACATCACGACCGAGGTCGGCCAGCACCAGATGTGGGCGGCGCAGTTCTTCGGCTTCGAGGAGCCGCATCGCTGGATGACGTCGGGCGGTCTCGGCACCATGGGCTACGGCCTGCCGGCCGCGGTCGGCGTGCAGGTGGCGCATCCCGACAGCCTCGTCATCGACATCGCGGGCGATGCTTCGGTGCAGATGACGATGCAGGAGATGTCGACGGCGGTTCAGTATGAACTGCCGATCAAGATCTTCATCCTGAACAACCAGTACATGGGCATGGTGCGGCAGTGGCAGCAATTGCTCCACGGCAACCGGCTGTCGCATTCCTACTCCGAGGCGCTGCCGGATTTCGTCAAGCTCGCGGAAGCCTATGGCGGCGTCGGCATCCAGGTGCATAAGCCGTCCGATCTCGACGGTGCCATCCAGGAAATGATCTCGGTCAAGCGCCCGGTGCTGTTCGACTGCCGCGTCGCGGCGCTGGAAAACTGCTTCCCGATGATCCCCTCCGGCAAGGCGCATAACGAGATGCTGTTGCCTGAGCATGCCAACGACGAGGCCACCGCCAAGGCGTTCGCCGGTGGCAAGGCGCTGGTGTGAGGCCATGTTCGATCTGACGGAACTCGAACGCGCACATGCGATCGTGGGACAGGCGGTGCCCGCAACGCCGGCACGCGGCTGGCCGCTGCTCGCTGGACGGCTTGGCACCGAGGTCGTGGTCAAGCATGAGAACCACACGCCGATCGGCGCCTTCAAGGTGCGCGGCGGGCTGGTCTATCTCGACCGGCTGAAGCGCGAGCGGCCGAACACGCCCGGCATCATCTCGGCGACGCGCGGTAATCACGGCCAGAGCCTGGCGTATGCTGCTAGCCGACACGGCGTGCCCGCGGTGATCTACGTGCCGCGCGGCAACTCGGTCGAGAAGAATCGCGCGATGAAGGCCTTTGGCGCCGAGCTCGTCGAGCATGGCGAGGATTTTCAGGCCGCCCGCGAGGAGGCGGGACGCCACGCTCAGTTCGCGGGCCTCCACATGGTGCCATCGTTCCATCCTGATCTGGTCTTGGGTGTCGCGACCTACGCGCTCGAGCTGTTTCGCTCAGCGCCCGATCTCGGCATCCTCTATGTGCCGATCGGGCAGGGTTCCGGAATCTGCGGCTGCATCATGGCGCGCGACCTTCTGGGTCTGAAGACCGAGATCGTCGGCGTGCAGTCGACGGAAGCGCCGTCCTAC
Organism: Bradyrhizobium sp. LB11.1; assembly: GCF_040549385.1. Taxonomy (NCBI): domain Bacteria; kingdom Pseudomonadati; phylum Pseudomonadota; class Alphaproteobacteria; order Hyphomicrobiales; family Nitrobacteraceae; genus Bradyrhizobium; species Bradyrhizobium sp. LB11.1. The sequence goes on from NZ_JBEPTH010000004.1 coordinate 515,646, forward strand.
GCGCTGTCGTTCGCGGCAGGCCAAGTCGTGACGACCGAGACCGCCAACACACTCGCTGACGGCATGGCGACGCGCATTCCCGACGCGGAAGCGTTCGCGCTGATCCACAGCGGCGCCTCGCGCATTGTCCAGGTCACCGACGACGAGGTCGCTGCGGCGATCCGCGCCTACTGGACCGACACGCACAATCTCGCCGAAGGCGCTGGCGCGGCCGCGCTCGCCGCGGCGCTGCAAGAAAAGAACAAGCTGAAGGGCAAGCGCGTCGGTCTCGTGCTGTCAGGCGGCAATATCGATTTCGATCTGTTCCGCCGTTGGGTCGGGACAGACGCGCCAGCGATGGCGTGAGGAAGGGACAAGAGGGGACGACAATGAACCAGCCCGCATCCGCCTACTTCATCGAGGAGCGTCACGATCCCAACGAGACGCACACGCTTGCGGTGCTCGTGCAGAACGAGCCGGGCGTGCTCGCGCGCGTCATTGGCCTGTTCTCGGGCCGTGGCTACAACATCGAAAGCCTCACGGTCTCGGAGACCGAGAGCCAGAAGCACCTCTCGCGCATCACCATCGTCACCACGGGGACCCCGATGGTGATCGAGCAGATCAAGCATCAGCTCGACCGCATGGTTCCGGTCTACCAGGTCGTCGACATGACCCAGACTCGCCGCTCGATCGAGCGCGAACTGGCGATGGTGAAGGTACGCGGACAGGGCGAGCATCGCGTCGAGGCGCTGCGGCTGGCGGATGCGTTCCGCGCACGCGTGATCGACGCCACCACCGAGAGCTTCGTGTTCGAGATCACAGGCAATACCGACAAGATCAACCAGTTTATCGACCTGATGCGTCCGCTCGGCCTAGTCGAGGTGTCGCGCACCGGCGTTGCCGCGATCGGTCGCGGGCCTGAAGGGATGTGAACCATGCTGGCGCGCGACTGGTACTATAACGAGCGGAACCGGATGGGCATCGAGCCCGCGGTGGCGTCGATCTACGACGCCCACGACGATGCCGATCTGCGGGCGCGCGCCGCACTGAAAATGCTGGGAGTCCAGCGTGGCTGGCGCATCGCCGATATCGGCTGCGGCAACGGCGTGCTGGCGACCGAAGCAGCCCTTATGGGTGCCGAGGTCGACGCCATAGACATCTCGCCGGCCATGCTGGCGCTTGCCGAGATCTACGCCCGCGACCGCAAAGCGCCCGTGCGCACCCAATCGGCCGGCCTGCTCAGCTTCGCTTACCGGCCAGAGTCCTACGATCTGATCGTCAGCGAGTTTACACTGCATCATCTGCCGGATTTCTGGAAGGCCGTGGCAATGTCGCGGATCTTTCGTGCGCTCAAGCCCGGCGCGAGCTTTTACTTGCGCGACATCGTCTACGCCTCGATGCCGGACGCAATCGAGCGCGACGTCGAGCAATGGGCCGACTTCGAGATCAAGAACCACGATTTCTCGCGCGAGACCGTGGTGACGCATATGCGCGACGAATATACCACCTTCGGCTGGGTCATGGAGCGGATGTTGATCGATGTCGGCTTCACGCTGGCTTCGGCCGACTATCACGCGCCGATGCACGGCACTTATCTTTTGCGCAAACCGAAAGCCGGCGAGCAGGGCTAGAGCGGAACAACAAGCAGGGCTGCACGACAGCGCAGAACCGGAAACAACAATGAAGCCGGCCGACATCCTCATCGCGCTTTTGGTCGCGATCATCTGGGGGCTTGCCTTCGTGGCGAGCCGGATTGCGCTCGACGAGTTTTCGCCGGAGCTGATGACGGCGATGCGCTTCACCATCGCCGCGGTGCCGTGCCTGTTCATTCCCAAGCCGAAGGTCGCTTGGTCGCTGCTGATCGCGATCAGCTTTACGCTGTTCCTCGGCCAGTTTCTGTCGCAGGCTTACGGCATCGCCCATGGCGTACCGGTGGGCCTGACCTCCGTCGTCGTGCAGAGCCAGGCGCTGTTCACGATCGGCTTCGCGGCGATCGCCTTCGGCGAACGTCCGACGCCGGTACAGACGCTGGGCGTCGTTATCGCGGCCATCGGGCTGCTGATGATCTGCGGCACTGTCGGCTACGATTTCAGCGTCGCTGCCTTCGCTGTGCTGATGATCGCGCCGGTCAGTTTTGCGATCGGCAACATCTTGCTACGCGGGGCGCGGGGCGTGCCGATGTTCGATTTGTTCGCCTGGCTCTGCCTTGCGACCGCGGTGCCGCTATTGGCGCTGACCCTGGTCGTGAACGGGCCGGAGCCGACAGTGCACGCGCTGATCCATATGTCGCTGACCGGCCTGATCTGCCTGCTGGTGATCGGCGCTATCTCCACCAGCATTGCCTATTGGCTGTGGGGGCGGTTGCTGCGTGATTATCCCGCTGCGCAAGTGGTGCCGTTCGCGCTGCTGGTGCCGTTCGTCGGCTCGGCCGCGTCCAGCATCGTGTTCGGCGAGCGGTTCGGGCCGCTGCGCCTCGCCGGCATGCTGACCGTCGTTGGCGGCATCGCGGTGATGGTGCTGGTCAGGCGGCCGCGGCCGCTTGCGAAGACCGCGTGAGGTGAATATGGCGCACTCGCTCTTCTACGCCTTCCTCGCCTTCATGGTGGTGATGTACTTCACCCCCGGGCCGAACAACATCATGCTGTTGGCCTCAGGCCTGACCTACGGCTTCCGCCGCACCATTCCGCACATCGTCGGCATCGTCCTCGGCTTTGCCTTCATGGTCGCCACCGTCGGCCTCGGGCTCGGCACCGTCTTCCTGGCCTATCCGATCCTCCAGACCATCCTGAAATATGCCGGCGCTGCTTACCTGATTTACCTCGCTGCCGTGATCGCGATGTCCGGACCGACCACGCCAGGCAGCGAGGACGGTCGCGGCCCGATGACCTTCTGGGGCGCCGCCATGTTCCAGTGGATCAATGCCAAGGGCTGGGTGATCGTGATCGGGACCATCACCGCCTATGCGGCAATCGCCCAATTCCCGATCAACATCGCCATCCAGACCCTGATCAGCCTGCTGGTGGGCACGGTTTCGACCGTAGTCTGGGCTTTCTTCGGCACTGCACTACGACCGGTGCTGACCTCGGAGCGGCTCGTCCGCGCCTTCAATATCCTGATGGCGCTCCTGCTGCTCGCCTCCCTCTACCCCGTTTTCATGGATGCATGATGTCGCGGATTTCCATGCAGAAACGGGTTTCCTTAAGGGGCCAAAATGCTCTAGACAGCCCTCGAAATCCGCAAATTTCACCCTTCGCACACTGACTATCGGCCGCTTCTGGCCCTGAACGAGGAAACGACTATGCGTGTTTATTACGATCGCGACGCCGACCTGAACCTGATCAAGGGGAAGAAGGTCGCCATCGTCGGCTATGGTAGCCAGGGTCACGCCCATGCGCTCAACCTGAAGGACTCCGGCGTCAAGGAGGTGGCGATTGCGCTGCGCAAGGACTCGGGCTCGGTCAAGAAAGCGGAAGCCGCCGGCTTCAAGGTGATGGACGTCGCCGACGCCGCCAAATGGGCCGACCTCGTCATGATGCTGACCCCGGACGAGCTCCAGGGCGACATCTATCGCGAGCACCTGCACGACAACATGAAGAAGGGCGCCGCCCTCGTGTTCGCGCACGGCCTCAACGTCCACTTCAACCTGCTCGACCCGCGCGCCGACCTCGACGTGCTGATGATCGCGCCGAAGGGCCCCGGCCACACCGTGCGCTCTGAGTATCAGCGCGGCGGCGGCGTGCCTTGCCTGATCGCGATCGCCAAGGACGTCTCGGGTAACGCCCATGACCTCGGCCTGTCCTACGCCTCTGCCGTTGGCGGCGGCCGCGCGGGCATCATCGAGACCACCTTCAAGGAAGAGTGCGAGACCGACCTGTTCGGCGAGCAGGTCGTGCTCTGCGGCGGCCTGGTCGAGCTGATTAAGGGTGGCTACGAGACCCTGGTCGAAGCCGGCTACGCGCCGGAGATGGCCTATTTCGAGTGCCTGCACGAAGTGAAGCTGATCGTCGACCTGATCTATGAAGGCGGCATCGCCAACATGAACTATTCGATTTCCAACACCGCCGAGTTCGGCGAGTACGTCACCGGCCCACGCATCGTCACCGCCGAGACCAAGGCCGAGATGAAGCGCGTTCTCGCCGACATCCAGGGCGGCAAGTTCGCCCGCGACTGGATGCTCGAGAACAAGGTCAACCAGACCTCGTTCAAGGCGACCCGCGCCAAGCTCGCCCAGCACCCGATCGAGGAAGTCGGCGCGAAGCTGCGCGACATGATGCCCTGGATCAAGAAGGGCGCGCTGGTCGACAAGTCGAAGAACTAAGTCGCAAGTCCCTGGACGTGGCGCGTCGTTGATCCGCTACGTTTGGGACGCGAGAGCGAAAACAAAAAGCTTCGCTCGCCAAACCAAATCTTAAAACCTTCGCGACTATATCTGGGCGAGATCGCAAACAGCGGTCTCGCTCTTTTCATCTCGCGCGAAGCATTGCTGCTTCATTCAAATTCTTCGCGAGCTGAAGTGCTCTCAGAGCAGCAAGAACTGACGCTTAAACCATATTCTTGGGCCCGCGTCGTTTCTCCAAACCTTTTCAGAGTTTGCGATCGCCAAAAACGCTGCGTCATCAAAGTCTAGGATTCTGCTCTTCATCCGCACTCTCAGGACGCAATCAATCGCATTTTGTGACGTTCGCGCGCCACTTCATCTTAAGAACCGACACCTGCTGCATCTGCTTGCGGCGCGACGCGGCCTCAAAAAAGGCCGTCGGTGCGCGGCTTGAGAACCTCATGGCATTGCGCTGGCGCGGCCTCCCCCTACATTGATCGCGGGGTACAAAGGGGGGAAGGACCATGCGATCTGTCGTCATCACCGGCGCGTCCACCGGCATTGGCTGGGCCATTGCGAAATATCTGATCGGACGCGGCTATCGCGTCTTCGGCAGCGTCCGCAAGCAGGCCGATGCCGATCGGCTGGCGGGTGAGTTCGGCGCGAACTTCACGCCGCTGCTGTTCGACGTCACCGACGAGGCCGCCGTGCTGGCGGCCGCGCGGCAGGTGCGCGAGGCACTGGGCGGCGAGACGCTGGCGGGTCTCGTCAACAATGCCGGCGTTGCCGTCGCTGGCCCCGTGCTCGAATTGTCGGCGGATGATTTCCGCCGCCAGATGGACATCAACGTCATCGGCCCTGTGATCGCGACGCAGGCGTTCGGGCCGCTGCTCGGCGCCGACCCGTCGCTAAAGGGGCCGAAGGGGCGGATCGTGATGATCAGCTCGGTCGCGGGCAAGAACGGCAATCCGCTGTCGGCACCCTATTGCACCTCCAAGCACGCGATCGAGGGCCTGTCGGAGAGCCTGCGCCGCGAGCTGATGCTGTTCGGCATCGACGTCATCATCGTTGCGCCCGGTGCGGTCAAGACGCCGATCTGGAGCAAGGCCGAGCAGTTCGACATGTCGGTCTACCAGAACTCGCCCTATCTCCCGGCGCTCAATAAGGTCATGGCGTTCATGATGAAGCTCGGTGAGACCGGGCTGCCGGCCGAGCGGATCGCCGAGGTTGTGTTCGAGGCGCTCACGGCCGCAAAGCCTCGGGTTCGCTACCAGATAGCGCCCGATCGGATGCGACACTTCATTACGGCCACGCTGCCCAAGCGAGCCGTCGACCGCATCATCGCCAAGCGGCTCGGGCTGCTGCCGCAGGGTTGAGCAATATTCAGCCCACCTCGGCGGTCAGTCGGCGGGGGTGGGCGGCCATCGCGATCATTCGCATCGCCATCACCGCGAACAGCGGAAAGAGGAACGCCGCGTATCCGCGTGCCCGTCGCCAGACACCCAAAGCCCGGCCCTATCACCACGGCGACCTCCGCCGTGTGCTGATTGATGCTGCGCTGCAACTGGCCGCCGAAGGCGCCGAGGTCTCGGTGCGCGAAGCCGCCCGCCGGGCCGCGGTGTCGCCGGCCGTGCCATGGTCTACGGTTTCGCCCGGATGAATCTCGATGGCCATTTTCCGCGCTGGGGCGTGGAGGAGGACGAGATCGAGCAGATGGCGGCGGGGGTGATCGATCTGTTCATCGCGGGAATCGCGAAGGCTTAGCATCGCCCAGGTGCGGCCCTTCGTCATCCGCTAAGATTAAGCGAAGGTCGGATGGCGGATCGCGTTGCCTGCCAGTGACCATTACATTACAGTTTTATGACACGGTGCAGGCTTTCCGGCTGCGCCGAACGCCGCAGGCCCGCCAGACGGCTTGGCATCACCGCGCCGGACCAGAAGTTGCGTGTCGTCGATGGCGTCCGCGCCCAATCCAGGTCCTTCCGCCACCACCGCCGCCCTGGCGAGCGTCGCCGCGCTCGGCATCTGGCGGCTGCTCGCGGTTGCCACGCCGCATTTCGCAGCGCTTGCCCTGATGTACGAGACCGAGACCGATTTCGGCTCGCGCCTCTCCTTCTTGCTCGCCTGGGGCATCCTCAACTTCTTCTGGATCACGCTGCTGCGCCGGCCGGCACTGTCGGGCGCGCTGTCGCTGACCATGGTCGTGGTGCTGGTGTTGCTGTCGCGGCTCAAGCACGACGTCGTGCAGATGACGGTGAACTTCATCGACCTGATGATGATCGACCGCGACACGGTCGCGTTTCTGTTTACGATCTTCCCGAATTTGCGCTGGTCGGTGATTGGCGCCGGTTTCGTCACACTGCCGCTGATGTATGCGCTGTGGTGGCTCGATCCATTTCGCATCCGCCGCCTGCCGGCGCTTGCCGCCATGCTGGCCTGTCTCGCCGGGCTGGTTGGCTATTCCGTCTATTATCCGGATGAAGCCTGGCGCGGCTATTACGATGACGGCTATCTCTCAAAGTTCTTCCGCTCCGGCGTCACCGCAGTATCCGACTTTGTCCAGTACGGCATTATGGAATCAGCCGCCTCGACCAATGAGCGGCTCAACATTCCGCTGGTCGACGCCTGCCATCCCGCTGGCCGGCGGCCGAACATCATCATGATCCATGATGAATCGAGCTTCGACATCCGCGCCGCGCAGGGCATCAAGGTGCCGCCAGGCTACGGCGCCCATTTCAAGTCCTGGGACGGCAAGGAGCGCACATTCCTGGCCGAGAGCAATGGCGGGCCGAGCTGGTTCACCGAATACAACGTGCTGGCCGGCCTCTCTTCGCGCTCGTTCGGGCGCTTCGCATATTTCGTGACGCGCATTGCGTCGGGGCGCGTCGAGCGAGGCCTGCCGCTGGCGCTGCGCCGCTGCGGCTACGACACGATGTCGCTCTATCCCGCCTATGGCGGCTTCATGGGCGCGCGCAGTTTTCAGGTGACGACCGGCATCGAGCGCTTCCTTGACTCCAGGGATCTCGGCGCCAAGGACGTCGAACCCGACAGCTTCTTCTACGACAAGGCGCTGCGGCTGATGGGCGAGCGCACGCCGAACAAGCCGCTGTTCACCTTCATCTATCTCGGCGCCAATCATTTTCCCTGGGAGACGCGCTTCCGTCCCGAGCTGATGCCGAACTGGCGGGCACCAGGCAACGCGCCGTCCATCGACGAATATCTGCGCCGGCAGGCGATGAGTGCCGAGCAATACAACGCCTTCCTCGCAGGCTTGAAGAAGAATTTTCCGGGTGAGCCCTTTCTGATCGTGCGCTATGGCGATCATCAACCTGAGTTCGCGCCCAATCTGCTCGAGCCCGGGCTCGACGAGGGCGCGATCGGCAAGAAGCTCGACGCTTACGATCCGCGTCTCTATGCGACCTATTACGCGATCGAGGCCGTCAATTTCGAGCCGGTGAAGAGTAACACGGTGATGGACACGGTTGACGGTCCCTATCTGCCGCTGGTGATCCAGGAGGCCGCGGGCATTCCGCTCGATCCGTCTTTCGCGGAGCAGAAGGAGATCATGCTCCGCTGCAAGGGCATCTTTTACGGCTGCAAGGACGGCGCCGAGGCGCGGCGCCTCAACCGGCTGCTGATCGATGCCGGCATGATACACGGGCTCTAGCGTCTTTCGCATTCGTCATTCGGATAGGCGAAGATATATCGTATTACGATATATTAATCTTCCGAGCCCGAGCGCGATTTTCCAACTAAAGTCTGAGCCGAAAACACCTGAAATCACCGACTTGTAATTGGCGCGGCGCCTCGCTTCCCAAACTTTGTCACGATTGCTCTCATCATCAGACACGCCGCCGCTCTCTTTTGGCGCGTTGCCCATCCCGGGTTCAACTTTCCTTGCAGGAGTATCGTCCATGCGAGCGCTTGACGCTGCGCGTCTTGCATTTGCCCTCATGCTGCTTGGCCCCACTGTTCATGCCGCCGAACCGGCGCATGATATCAAGGGCCTCTATCTCATGACCGATTACCCGGCCGTCACGGTGCGGCCTGGGACCACGACCAACGTTTCGCTGCGGCTTCAGGATTATGGTCTCGCGCCGGAGCGCTACGGACTTTCGGTCGCCGGCGTGCCGAGCGGCTGGGCCGCAACGCTGCTCGGCGGCGGCCAGCCGGTCGGCGCGGCGATGCCGGCGCCCGATGGCAGCGTCGCTCTCCAGCTCAGGCTCGACGTTCCGGCCGGCAGCGATCTCAGCGCGCACACGCTCACGGTCAGGGCCGAAGGGCAGGGCACGACCGCCGAGCTTCCGATCGTGGTGTCGCTCGCCAAGGAGCTGCCGGCAAAGCTGACCGTGAAGTCTAGCCTGCCGTCGCTGCGCGGCAGCCCGAAATCGAACTTCGACTACACGCTCTCGATCAAGAACGATTCCGGCCGCAACCTCGTCACCAGTTTCGCCGCGGAAGCGCCGGCGAATTTCGAGACGTCGTTCACCGAAGCCTATGGCACCCAGGAGCTGTCCTCGATCCCGATCGATGCCGGCCAATCCAAGGACATCAAGCTGAAGGTGCGTCCTCCCAGTACCGTCGACGCCGGCCACTTCCCGGTGAAAGTGACGGTGAAGGCGGAGGACGCCTCGGCGTCGACCGAACTCGCGCTGGATGTGGTCGGCGAGCCGCAGCTCCAGATCTCCGGACGCGACGGGCTCTTGAGTGCGCGTGCGGTCGCCGGAAAGCAAAGCTCGATCCCCGTCGTCGTAACCAACACCGGCACCGCACCGGCCGAGAACATCGCACTGGCCGGCACCGCGCCGAACGGATGGAAGGTGACTTTCGAGCCGGCGACGATCGACCGGCTCGTGCCCGGCAAGGACAGCGAGGTGCAGGCACTGCTCACGCCCAGCGAAAAGTCGCTGGCGGGCGATTACCAGACCACCATCCGCGCCACCTCGAAGGGCGAAAACGCCTCGGGCCAGTTCCGCATCACGGTCGGCACCTCGACGGTCTGGGGCGTGGCGGGCGCCGGTGTTATCGGTGTCGCGCTGTTGTTGATGCTGGGCGCAGTCGCGAGGTTTGGCAGGCGATGAGTGAACAACAGACCGAGACCAAGAGTCCACCGCGCGTTCCCGTCATCCGCGCGCGCGGCCTGACGAGGCGATACGGCAGCGCCGCGGTAGTGAACGGTATCGACCTCGATATCGTCCGTGGAGAGGTGTTCGGCCTGCTCGGGCCGAACGGTGCGGGCAAGACCACGACCATCCTGATGATGCTCGGCCTGACCGAGATCTCGTCGGGCGAGATCGGCGTGCTTGGCTTCAACCCGGCGCGCGCGCCCCTCGAGGTCAAGCGCCGCGTCGGGTACCTGCCAGACGCCGTCGGCTTCTATGACCAGCTCACGGCCACGGAGAACCTCGCCTACACTGCCAAGCTGATGGGCCTCACGCGTGCCGAGCGCGCCCGCCGGATCGAGCAGGCGCTCTCGCGCGTCGGTCTGGCGGACGTCGCCTTGAGGCGGGTCGCGACCTTCTCGCGCGGCATGCGGCAGCGGCTGGGTCTGGCCGAGATCATCATGAAGCGTGCCGAGATCGCGATCTTGGACGAGCCGACCTCGGGTCTCGATCCGCAGGCCACCCAGGAATTCCTCGGGCTGATCGGGGAATTGAAGGCGGAAGGCATCACGGTGCTGCTGTCGTCCCACCTGCTCGACCAGGTGCAACGCATCTGCGATCGTGTCGCGCTGTTCAAGGCCGGCCACATCGTCCTGATGGGCGCGGTGCCGGAGCTTGCGGTGAAGGTGCTCGGCGCGGGCTTCGTCGTGGAAGTCGAGGCCGAGGGCCCCGGCATCGCCCGGCGGCTCGCGATGATCCCTGGGGTCACCCGGGTCGATACACTCGCCGTCGACCGCTTCCGCATGACCGCGGAGCGCGATGTGCGGCCCGATGCGGCGCGCGCCGTCGTCGCGGTCGACGGGGCTTTGCGCAAATTGTCGGTCGACGAGCCAAGCCTGGAGGCGATCTACGCGCGCTATTTCCAGGCCGAGCCCACGGGAGATGTGCGTCATGCGGCGTGAGGGATCACCGTTCCAGGGCCTGTCCACCGTGTTCGTCAAGGAGCTTGCCGATCACGTCTCCAGCATCCGCATGCTGATGCTGGAGCTGTTGGTCGTCTTCACGGCGCTGGCCGCGCTGTATGAAGCGATCAACAGCCTGCGGCAGAACACGGCCGAAGACCCGTTCCTGCTGCTGCGGCTCTTCACCATCGACCAGGCGCCGCTGCCGTCCTTTGTCGCCGTTCTCGGATTCCTCATTCCGCTGATGGCGATCGGGCTCGGCTTCGACGCCGTCAACAGCGAGCACAACCGGCGGACGCTGTCGCGGATCCTGGCGCAGCCGATCTACCGCGACGCGCTGCTGATGGGGAAGTTCCTTGCGGCGCTCGCCACCATCGGCATCAGCCTCGCCGCATTGTGGCTGCTCGTGATCGGCCTCGGCCTGATCTTCCTGGGCGTGCCGCCCGGCGGAGAAGAGATCGCACGCTCATTGGTGTTTTTGGTCGTGGCGATCTTTTATGCCGGCGTCTGGCTGTCGCTCGCGATGCTGCTCTCGATCGTGTTCCGCTCGCCCGCGACCGCGGCGCTGGTCTCGCTCAGCATCTGGCTGTTCCTGGCCGTGCTCTGGCCGATGCTGGCTCCGGCCGTGGCGGAGGCGATCGCGCCGGTAGATCCACGCTACGCGTTGCTGGGCCTGAACGACCCGGCGACTGCGGTCTGGACCCAGGAGCTGCTCCGGCTGTCGCCAAACGATCTTTTCGGCGAAGCCATGCTCGCGGTGCTGTCGCCGACCACCCGCGCGCTCGGGCCGGTTTTTCTCGATCAGCTCCGCGGCGCCGTGATGGGCGCACCGCTGCCCTTTGGCGAAAGCATCATGATCGCCTGGCCGCAAACCGTCGGCCTCGTCGCCGGCACCATCGTGTTGTTCGCGTTCGGCTATGTGCTGTTCCAGCGCCAGGAGGTGAGGGCGTGATCTAATTGCGCGTTGCCCTCTCGTCCTCCAGAGAAGGGCAGGAGGGGGTGGCCGAAATCCCCCATCGCGGCCACCCCCTCAACTCCATCTACGGTCGTCCAATCTTGCTCCACAGCCACTTTGCGACCGCATCGGGCGAGGAATTCGCGTCGTTGCCGCTGGCGCGCAAATTGGCCTCGCGCATGGTGGTGATGTCGATCTTGCCGAGCAGCGGCTTGAGCGCTGCCTTGAGCCGCTCGTCGCCGGCGCGCTTCGGCGCCAGCAGCAGGATGGCATCATAGGGGGGGATCGCGTGGTTGGGATCGTCGAGCGCGACGAGATCGTATTTCGCGATCAGGCCATCGCTGGTGTAGCCGGCGATCACGTCGACCTCGCCGCTGGCGACGGCGGCGTACATGAAATCCGGCTGCATCTGGCGCTGGGCGCTGAACTGAAGACCATAGGCTTTCCGCAGCGCCGCCCATTCCGGCCGCGAGAAGAATTCGTAATCGCCGGCAATCGACATCGCCGATGCGTGCGCGGCGAGATCGGTGATGCTGTGGATGCCAAGCGCCTCGGCGCGCTTCCTCGGCATCACCAGGGCATAGGCATTCTCGAAGCCGAGCTCGCCAAGCAGGGTGATGTTGTCCTTCGCGAGCGCAGTCTTCAGATCTGCCAGCAGCTCCGCGCGCGGCTTGATGTCGGTACGGTGCAGCTGATTGGCCCAGAGCGTGCCGGAATAATCGACATAGAGATCGATGTCGCCCGCCTTCAGCGCCTCGAAGATCACGCTCGAGCCGAGACCCGATCGCGACGTGGCGGAGAGGTCGGCCGCCTGGAGGCGATCTCTAAGCAGAGCCGACAGCACATATTGCTCGGCAAAGGTTTTTGCGCCGACCACATAGCCGGACGACGAACGTCCCATCGTCGGCACCAGCGTCGCGGCAACCAGCGCCGCAATCCCGATCGCGCCGAGCCCGGCGCGCAGGCGGCTGCGCTGGCGCAGCCCGCTCTCGATGAGGCCGAGCAGCTGATCGACGGCGAGCGCGAGCAGCGCAGACGCGAAACAGCCGAACAGCACGAACACCCAATTCTGGGTCTGAAGCCCTGCAAAAATGTAGTTGCCGAGGCTGGTCTGCCCGATCGGCGTCGACAGCGTCGCGGTGCCGATCACCCACACCGCGGCGGTGCGGATGCCGGCCATCATCACCGGCAGCGCCAGCGGCAGCTCGACCATGACGAGCGACTGCCGCGCAGTCATGCCGACGCCCTTGGCGGCTTCGATCAGCGCGGGGTCGATGCCGTTGAGGCCGGTGATGCCGTTGCGCAGGACCGGCAGCATCGAATAGAGCGCCAGCGCCAGCATCGCCGGCAGGAAGCCGAATGCGGAGAAGGAGACGCCGAACCATTTTAGCGTCACGGACGCCGCGAGCAGCAGCAGCGGATAGAACAGCGCGAGCAGCGCCAGTCCCGGCACGGTCTGCACGATGCTGGCGAGCGCGAGCAGGATGGCGCGCGGCGCCGGGCGATTGCGCGTGAGGATTGCGAGCGGCATGCTGATAATCAGGCCAAGCGCAAGCGCGGCGAGGCTCACCCGCACATGATTGCCGAGATAGTCCGGCAAATGCGACAGGGCCTCGCCCCAGCGCGGATCATTGAGGAAGCTCATGCCGCACCGCTCTGCGGCAGCCGCGCGTTGAGCCGTTCGACCTGGCGCCGCGGGGTGCGCAGCAGCTCCAGCACGTAAGTGTCGCTGCTCGCTGACAGCTCCGCCGGCGTGCCTTGCGCGAGCAGCTTGCCGCCGCGCATCACCGCGATGCGGTCGGCGAGCAAGATCGCCTCCGTCATGTCGTGCGTGATCATCACGGTGGTCAGGCCGAGCTTGCGGTGCAGCTCACGAAAATCCTCGCCAAGCGCATCGCGGGTGAGGGGATCGAGCGCGCCGAATGGCTCGTCCATCAGTACGATGCGGGGCTTTGCGGCCAGCGCGCGCGCCACGCCGACGCGCTGGCGCTGCCCACCTGAGAGTGCCTCCGGCAGCCGGTCGCGATGGGAAGCGCGGTCGAGCTGCACGAGCGCGATCAGCTCGTCGACGCGGGCAGCGATCTCGGCTGTCGGCGCGCCGAGCAACCTTGGTGTGATCCCGATATTGTCGGCGACGCTCAAATGTGGGAACAGCCCGCCGCTCTGGAAGACGTAGCCGATCCGGCGCCGCAGCGCGACCGGATCGACGTTCTGGACGTCCTCGCCCTCGACCGTGATGGTGCCGCCATCGGCTTCGATCAGCCGGTTGGCGAGCCGCAGCAGCGTCGTTTTTCCCGAGCCCGAGCCGCCGACGATGGCCAGAAACTCGCCCTCGGCGATGTCGAGCGTCACGTCGTCGACGGCCTTGAGAAGACCGAAGCTCTTGGTGACGTGTGTATAGCCAATCATCGGCATGGACGGCATCAGACGTGCACTCAGCTCGCTTGCCCTCCAGGGGAGGGGGGTGGTCGAGACCTATGCGTAGCACGCCTGCGCGGTTGATTGAACTTGGCCGCGCGAGAGGCTAAGGCATCGGTCAGGGTTCGGAGGAAACATATGACAACGCCCACGGCAGTGGCGCTGGAAGATGCCAAGGTTGCGTTCCGGCTGGGGGACGGGCGGGTCTACACGGCGGTGGAGAAGGCCCATCTCGCGGTCGCGCAGGGCGAGTTCGTCGCCATTGTCGGGCCGACCGGCTGCGGGAAATCCACGCTGCTCAACGTCGCCGCCGGCCTGCTGAAGCCAGCGGCCGGCAGCGTCAAGATTTTTGATCGGCCGCTCGCCGGGCTTAACCGGGATGCCGGCTATCTGTTCCAGGCCGATGCGCTATTCCCCTGGAAGACGGCGCTCGACAATGTCGCGATCGGGCTCGAGGTCAAGGGTACGCCGCGCAGCGAGGCGCTACCGCAGGCGCAGAAATGGCTCACCTCCGTTGGCCTCGGCGCCTTTGCGAACCGGTATCCGCACATGCTCTCCGGCGGCCAGCGCAAGCGTGTGGCGCTGGCGCAGGTGCTGATTCGTGATCCAAAGATATTGCTGATGGACGAGCCGTTCGGGCCGCTCGACGCGCAGACGCGCCAGGTGATGGGCAATCTCCTGCTCGATCTCTGGAACGCTGACCGCAAGGCCGTGCTGTTCGTGACCCATGATCTCGAAGAGGCCATCGCGCTCGCCGACCGCGTCGTGATCATGTCGGCCGGGCCATCCTCGCGCATCATCGGCGACTGGCGGGTGACGCTGTCGCGCCCGCGCGACATTTTCGAGGTGCGGATGGACAAGGAGTTCCATGGGCTTCACCGCGAGATCTGGAGCGTGCTCAAGGACGAGGTGATGAAGGGCTACGCGCAGTCCACCCATGCGGCGGAGGCGGTCTGATGTCGCGCGTCACGCTGCTCGCCTTGCAAGTCCTGGTCGCGATCGTCTGCATCGTGCTTTGGCAGTTCTTTTCGAGCGTTCCTGTGTTTGGAAAAATTCTGCTGCCACCGTTCTTTTTCTCCAACCCCATCGATGTGCTTAGCCAGATCGTGAAGTGGTTTGCCTCCGGGGTAATCTGGAAGCATCTCGCGATCACGCTCTGGGAATCGATCCTCGCCTTCGTGATCGGCTCGCTCAGCGGCGTCCTGGTCGGCTTCTGGTTTGCTCGGCAGCCGCTGGTTGCCGCGGTATTCGATCCCTACGTCAAGATGGCCAACGCGTTGCCGCGCGTGGTCCTGGCGCCGATCTTCGCGCTGTGGCTGGGGCTTGGCATCTGGTCCAAGGTCGCGCTCGGCGTGACGCTGGTGTTCTTCATCGTGTTCTTCAACGTCTACCAGGGCGTCAAGGAGGTCAGCCGCACCGTGCTCGACAATGGCCGCATGCTCGGCATGAGCGAAGGGCAGCTGATGCGGCACGTCTATTGGCCGTCGGCGCTGTCGTGGATGTTCTCCTCGCTGCACACCTCGGTCGGTTTCGCCGTGGTCGGCGCCGTCGTCGGCGAATATCTGGGATCGGCGGCAGGGCTCGGCTATCTGATCCAGCAGGCGGAAGGTGTGTTCGACGTCGCCGGCGTGTTCGCCGGCATGTTCGTGCTGTCGGCCTTCGTCATCCTGATTGATTTCGGGGTGACGCTGGTGGAGCGACGGCTGCTGGTGTGGCGGCCGACTACGTCGGATGGACGCGGTTGAGCGTGCAGCCGCTTAAGACCGAGCGGCCCGGCATCTTCGCGGTAGATTTCTACCATCTTCGATTCGGCCAATGGCGGGCCAATGCCTCCGCGGGTAGATTTGGTCACTGGACCTGGACGGGTCCTGCTGCCTTCACCTGAGGGGATCAAACGGAGGAATGCTATGCCGGTCCCTTCTAAGCTCGAGCGCAGTCTCCTCAGCCACGAAGAGTATGAGACGATCCGCCTTACGCACCATCCCGCCATTTATGACGTCGAAGTGGCTGAACTCGAAGCCATGCGTCCCCGCTTGCGCAAGATGCGCGATAAGGAACGCACGCTCGGCCGACAACGGCGACGAGAAGGGCGCGGTAAGGCCGAGGCGCGCGGAGCAAGCTTTCCAGGAACCGTCGAGCGTACATCAGAGCGCAAGCAAGTCTTCGCCGCGGCGCTGAAGCGGCTGAACAAGGAGCTCGGCCGTCTTCACAATCTGGCAGCCCGCACCGCGCATGTCGAAGCGGCTCGAAAGGCGCTTGCACTGCATCGAACCGCGAACTTCACGACCTATCCTCCTGCCGGAGCTACCGCGAACGACGGCATGGTCCCGAACGCGAGCAGACGTCGAAGAAAGATCGTCACCGGCGCAAAGATCGGACGAGTGTCGCAAGCGACGAAAGTCGCGCAGGCGATGCGCGACTCGCGAGGCATGTGAACTCAACGCTCAGTCTAAGAGCTTGACGTCGTCGGGCGCCTGTGGCGGCGTCTTGATCGCGATCGCCTTGACCTGTCCGCTGATCGGCTTGGTGCCACCATGCGGCGTGCCCTTCGGAATGATGACGAGGTCGCCCGGTTTCACCGTCACTTCCTTGTCGCCGAGCCAGATGGTTCCGGTGCCGTCCAGGATGTACTGGATCTCGTTGGTGTTGGGATGCAGATGCTTCGGCACATTGCCGACCTGGATCGACACGGTCGAGCCATCAGCGGTCACGAATGTCTTGGAGCGGTAGCCGACCTTGTTGGCGGGGCCGAGCGCATCGCCTTCCATCTCGCCGGTATGGATGATCTGAGGGGTAATGCTTTCGGCGGCGAGCGCCGGCCGGAGCAAGTGGGTCGCGCCGCATCCGGCGACAAAGGCGGCGGTGATCGACAGCGTGGCTGTAAAGCGATTCATGGATGATCCTCCCCATCGATGATTGTTGTCGTGTGCGCATGCTATTGCGACGAAATGCCAATGACCAGTGCCACTTAAGCGGTGCTTCTCAAGCCTGTCCCGCTGCTCTATGGTGCCGCCAGCCGAACGGAGGAAACCAATGAAGAACACGATTGCCAGGCTCGCCGGCGCGCTGCTCGCGCTGACGCTCACCACCGGTCTTGCCGCAGCGCAAAGCAAGGTGACCATCGCGGTCGGTGGCGGCGCCTGCCTATGCTATTTGCCGACGGTGCTGGCCAAGCAGCTCGGCGAGTACGAAAAGGCCGGCCTCAATGTCGACCTGGTCGACCTCAAGGGCGGCTCGGACGCGCTCAAGGCCGTGCTCGGCGGCAGCGCCG
Organism: Bradyrhizobium sp. LB11.1; assembly: GCF_040549385.1. NCBI lineage: Bacteria > Pseudomonadati > Pseudomonadota > Alphaproteobacteria > Hyphomicrobiales > Nitrobacteraceae > Bradyrhizobium > Bradyrhizobium sp. LB11.1. Next base: position 532,651 of record NZ_JBEPTH010000004.1, read on the forward strand.
ACGTGGTGTCCGGCTATTTCGACCATTGCGTCAACCTGGCGGCCAAGAAGCAGGAGCTTCAGGCCTTCGTGGTCTACGACCGCTACCCCGGCCTCGTGCTGGTGGTCGCACCCTCGCATACGGGGGACATCAAGTCGGTCAAGGATCTCGCCGGCAAGAAGGTGGGTGTCAGCGCGCCCGGCTCTTCCACGGATTTCTTCCTGAAGTATCTGCTGAAGAAGAACGGGCTCGATCCGGCTGGCACCGCCGTGATCGGTGTCGGCCTTGGAGCCACGGCGGTGGCTGCGATGGAGCAGGGGCAGATCGACGCCGCGGTGATGCTCGATCCCGCTGTCACTGTGCTTCAGGGCAGCCACAAGGATTTGCGCATCCTCAGCGACACCCGCACCCAGAAGGATACGCTCGAGACGTTCGGCGGCGAATATCCGGGCGGCGCGCTGTACTCGACCGTGGCCTGGGTCAATGGACACGAAAAGGAAACCCAGGCGCTTACCAACGCAATGCTCGCCACGATCGCCTGGATCCATTCGCATTCGCCCGAGGAGATCATGGCGAAAATGCCCGAGGAGATGGTCGGCAAGAACAAGGACCTGTATCTCGCCGCGTTGAAGAACACGATCCCGATGTTCTCCGAGACCGGCAAGATGGATCCCAAAGGTGCGGACGCCGTGCTCGCGGTGTTCAGCGTCGGTTCGCCCGATGTGGCCAACGCCAAGATCGACGTCAGCAAGACCTTTACCAACAAGTATGTCGACCAGGCCAAGAAGACCACGGGGAGCGCCAAATAACTGACGCGAAGTCTTGGTAAGCAGGCGTCATGACGTCACCGACCATTCATCGCGTTACGACGCTTGACCTTGCCGTGCGCCCCGTCGTCTGGCCGTTCGCCGAGGAGCGGCGCGCCGAGATCGAGGCGCATTTCGCCGAGCAACAGCGCGCGAGGCCAAAGATCTGGAACGGCCGGGTGCTGCTCGGGCGCGATGCCGTCTTCACCGACGGTCGTCTCGCTGCGACCTATTTCGAGACGGATTTCGCGAGCTTCCTGGCATGGCGCGACTGGGGCTTTCCCGATAAGGCCGTGTTCAACGGGTTCGGCATGGGGGCGCTGCGCACCTCCGATGGCGCCTTCGTGATGGGCGAAATGGCACATCACACCGCCAATGCCGGACGCATCTATTTCGCATCGGGTACGCCCGATCTCGACGATGTCAGGGGCGGTACGCTGGACATTCCCGGCAGCGTCGTCCGCGAACTCGAGGAAGAGACCGGCCTGCTGCCCGCCGATTATTCGGCGGAGGCGGACTGGCACTGTGTCGTCTCCGGCAGCGCACTCGCAATGATACAGATCCTCAACCTGGACATGCCGGGTGAGGCGGCTCGCGCGCGGATCGAAGCCAATCTGGCTCGCCAGGACGAGCCGGAGCTTTCGGCCATCCATCTCGTGCGCGGAATGGATGATCTCATGCCGGCCATGCCGCGATTTGTCACGGCCTTCATCGCGCAGCAGTTCGCCTCGCGCTGATGCGCGAGGCTTGACATCGCGCGGCCGAGCCCATGTGATGGGCGGAAAAGCAAAATCAAAAATTGCAATGCACAATCGTCCAGGGAGGTTTAGATGCGCCTGCGCATGGCTGCTCGCTTGGTCCGTGGGGTGTTGATCGCGATTGCAGCGACGGGCTTGACCGTTTCGGTCCAAGCCCAAGACAAGGCTCAAGACAAAGTTCAGGACAAGAGAATCAAGATCAACGTGATTCTCCACAAGTACGTCGTCGACGACAAATCCTCGGTGGTGTGGCCCAAGAGCCAGGCGCAGCGCGAAGCCGTGCTGTCGCTGCCGAAGGGCACCGCCTACAGCAACCAGTAGCGGCGGAGTGGGGGCGGTGCTGGAGGTCAACGGCTTGGTGAAGCGGTTTGGTGGCTTCACCGCCGTCAACAACGTTTCATTTAGAGTCGATCAGGGCGAGATCCTCGGCCTGATCGGTCCCAACGGCTCGGGCAAGAGCACGATCTTCAACATGCTCTCCGGCACGCTGGCGCCAAGCTCGGGATCGATCCTCTTCGACGGCTCCGAAATCGCAGGCCTCGCGCCGCACCGGATCATCAACCGCGGCATCGGCCGCACCTTCCAGATTCCGCGGCCGTTTCGCCGCCTCTCCATTTTCGAGAACGTCGCGCTTGCCGGCTTCTACGGCCAGGGCCGGCATAGTCGCGTCAAGGCCGAGGAGGCGGCGGAGCGGTCGCTCGCGATGGTGGGCTTGCCGACCGATCGCCACGCCAGCGTCGACGGCCTGGGTGCGGCCGGCTTGAAGAAGCTCGAACTCGCGAAAGCGCTCGCCACCGCACCAAAGTTGCTGCTTGCCGATGAGAGTCTCGGCGGTCTCGACGAGGCCGAGATGGATCAGGCCGCCGACATGCTTCGCAACATCCGCGACGAACTCGGTATCACCATCATCTGGGTCGAGCACATCATGGCTGTGCTGATGCGGGTCGTCGACCGCGTCATGGTGCTTGATCACGGCGAGAAGATCTCGCAGGGATTGCCGAGCGCAGTCGCCGGCGATCCGCGCGTCATCGAAGTCTATCTCGGCACCGATGCCGAGATAACTCAGGCTGCAGCGGCTGAAGCGCGCCGCCGCGCGGGAGGCCAATGATGCTGGAGCTTCGCGGCGTCAATGCCGGATATGGCACGTTCCAGGCGCTGTTCGATGTCAATCTCGACGTGATAGCCGGTGAGGCCGTGGGCGTCATCGGCCCGAACGGCGCCGGCAAGACCACGCTGATGCGCGTCATCTCCGGCCTGATCCATCCCTCGCGTGGCTCGATCAAGATGGAGGACGTCGACGTGCTGGCGACACCGCCGCACAAGATCGTCAGCCTCGGGATTGCGCATGTGCCGGAGAACCGGCGGCTGTTCCCACAGCTCTCGGTCGACGACAATCTGAAGATGGGCGCCTTCATGAAGGAGGCGCGCGCGCACTACGCGGAACGGCTGGAGGTCGTGTTCGACCTGTTTCCGCGGCTGAAGGAGCGGCGCCATCAGATGGCCGGTACCATGTCCGGCGGCGAGCAGCAAATGTGCGCGATCGGCCGCGCGCTGATGTCGAATCCAAAACTTCTGCTGCTCGACGAGCCGTCGGCGGGGCTGGCGCCGGTCGTGGTGCAGCAGGTGTTCGAGCTTGTGAAGCGGATCCGTGCCAGCGGGCTGACGGTGCTGATCGTCGAGCAGAACGTGCAGCAGGTGCTGCGGGTGGTCGATCGGGCCTATCTGATCGAGGCCGGCACGATTCGCGCTTCCGGCACTTCGGCCGAGATGCTGGCGAGCGACACGGTTAGGGAAGCGTATCTCGGGGTGTGAGGGGAATATGCAGGCGTTCCTGGACATTTTCGACATCTATCTGCTGGAGGCCGTCATCAACGGCATCCTGCTCGGTGGCGTGCTGGCACTGCTCGCGCTCGGGCTGAATCTGATCTTCGGCGTCATCGACGTGACCTGGATCTGCTACGCCGAGCTCGTCATGATCGGCATGTACGCCATGTACTTCCTGGTCCAGTATTACGGCGTCAGCTATTTCATTGCAGCGCCGCTGACCATCCTGCTGGTCGCGATCCTCGGCGCGCTGCTGCATTATCTCGTGATCGCGCCGCTGTTGACCGCGCCGCCGATCAACCAGCTGCTGGCGACCGGCGGCGTGCTGTTCGTGCTGCAGAGCTTTGCCACCGTCGCCTTCGGCGTTGACTTCCGCAACCTCGGTATCCGCCTTCCGGTGCTCGCCTTCGGCGACATGAATTTCAGCTACGCACGGCTTCTGTCGTTCCTGGCCGCGCTGGTCGGCATGGTCGCGGTCTATCTGTTCATGACCCGCACCTTCACCGGCACCGCGATCCGCGCCATCTCGCAGGACCGGCAGATCATGGCGCTGATGGGCGTCGACACCAAACGCATCTATCTCATCACATCCGCGATCGGCGGCGGGCTTGCCGGGCTCGCCGCTTGCCTCCTGGTGCTGCAATATGACGTGCATCCCTTTGTCGGCCTCTCCTTCGGGCCGATCACCTTCCTGATCTGCGTGCTCGGCGGCTTGGGCAATTTCATTGGCGGCTTCATCGCCGCGTTCGTGTTTGCCGAGATCATCTCGCTGGGCGGCCTGTTCTCCGATCTCGAATGGGGCTACGTGCTCGCCTTCGCCTTCTTCATCGTCATGATGTTCATCCGGCCCGCTGGCCTGCTCGCGAGGCGCCGATGACGGGGCAGGGACGGCTTGCAGTGTGGGGGATAGCATTGGCCGCGCTGGTCGCGCTGCCCTTCGTCTATCGCGATCCCTATCATCTGCACATTCTGGTGCTGATCCTGATCTGGTCGTTCGCCTATACATCGTGGTCGATGATGGGGCGGTTCGGCCTGGTCTCGCTGGGGCATGGCGGCTTCATGGGGATCGGCGCCTATGTCACCGCGCTGTTGTGGAACCATCTGGGCCTGTCGCCATGGATCGGCATTCCCGTCGGCATGGTCGCGGCCGGGGCGCTGGCGCTGATCGTCGGCTATCCCTGCTTTCGCTTCCGCATCACCGGGCATTATTTCGTGCTGGTGACGCTCGCGCTCTCCGGCATCGTGCTCCAAATCATCACGGCCACGCGCGACTATACCGGCGGCTCGCTCGGCTACACGCCGAACCGTGCCTCGGGCAACAAGCTCCTGGCGCTGCAGTTCGACGACAAGACCAACTGGTATCTGATCGCGCTTGCGGTCTGGCTCGGCGGCATCATCGTCTGGCATCTGGTCGATCGCAGCATGAGCCGCTACGCGCTCGAGGCGATCTCGGAGGACGAGGACGCAGCCGCCGCCGCTGGCGTCGACGTCACCGCGGAGAAACTGAAGATCACCTTGATCAGCGCTGTGATGACGGCGCTGGCGGGCGCCATCTATTGCCAGTACCAGATGTTCATCACGCCCGACACTGTCTCCGGCATCGCGGTGTCGCTCCAGATGGTTTTTGCGGCCATCGTCGGCGGCCTGTTCGTCTCGCTCGGTCCGACCGTCGGCGCCGTCATCACCATCCTGCTCGCGGAAACCCTGCGCATCGGCTTCGGCACCAGGGCGGTCGGCTGGGACAACCTCGTCTACGGGGTGCTGCTGGTGCTTTTCATCATATTCCTTCCGAAGGGCATCCTTGGTAGCCTGCTCGACCGATTGAAGCCGCAACGCAAGGTGCCCCGCGCTCATGAGCAAAAATCCGTCCAAATCGCTCGCCCAGGAACTTGACCGCTACATCACGCCATTCCGGCACGACGGGTCCGGCAAGTTCCACCTGAAGAGCTACAAGACCAACGCGAAGGGCGATCTGGACAAGGAGACGGCGCAGGAGATTCTCGACGCCAACAAGAAGCGGCTGGTCGCATTCCAGGAGAAGCTCTACGCCCAGGATCGCTGGTCGGTGCTGATCGTGTTCCAGGCCATGGACGCCGCCGGCAAGGACAGCGCGATCAAGGCGATCTTCGAGGGCATCAATCCGCAGGGCTGCGAGGTGTCCTCGTTCAAGGCGCCGAGCAGCAAGGAACTCGACCACGATTTCCTCTGGCGCCACGTGATCGCGCTGCCGGAGCGCGGTCATATCGGCATCTTCAACCGCTCCCATTACGAGGAATGCCTGGTGACGCGCGTGCACCCGGATATCCTCGCCAAGGAGAAGCTGCCGCAAAAACTCGTCACCAGGGATATCTGGAAGGAACGGTTCGAGGACATCGTCGCCTTCGAACGCTATCTCTCCCGCAACGGCACATTGGTGCTGAAGTTCTTTCTCCATCTCTCAAAGGAGGAGCAGCGCCAGCGCTTTCTCGACCGGCTGGAGGAGCCGGCCAAGCAGTGGAAGTTCTCGATGGACGACATCAAGGAGCGCGCTCTGTGGCCGCGCTACCAGGCGGTCTATCAGGACATCGTGCGCCATACCGCGACGCCCCATGCGCCCTGGTATGTCGTGCCTGCCGACCACAAATGGTTCGCCCGCGTGGTGATCGGCTCCGTCATCGTCGCGGAGCTGGAAAAACTGGACCTGCGCTTTCCCCGCGCCGACAAGGCTTCGCTGGCGGAGTTCGATAACGTGCGTAAGGCGCTGGAGGGGAAGGGGGACAAGAAGCGGAGAAATTGACGGCCGGCGAAACAGTCCGCGCGGCCACCGTCACCGGCAAAACTTGAAATCAACCCCATGCACAGTAGCCGGCGATAGCGGAATCAATGGCTTGCGGGCGATCGCGATGGATGTTCGGATTTTAGGAAATTTGCTTGACCCGTCGGGCAAAACAGGGGCATGATGTCACCATAGCGACAGTGCCCTCCAGTGCGTGCGGCCCTGTCAATAGCAGCCTGATCTCCGCTCTCGTAGGGTGGGCAAAGCGTAAGCGTGCCCACCAATCTTCATGACGAGAGAGGTGGTGGGCACGGCGCTTTGCGCCTTTGCCCACCCTACAAGTTCTGTACACGCCGTTAGTACCCTCGGCCCCACCAATAGCAGCAGCGTTCGACATTGGTGGGCATGCTCGCCTCGTAATTCGCCCATCTCGTACTTCGGCAGCTTCGATGCGATCAATCTGTTGCGGGAACGCCATGGAACGTAGCGTCAAATGTGATTGCGATGCCATTGATCCCGCTTGACAGTTTTATGTCACGGGAGGACCATGCCGATGGTCGCAAACAAGCGACGCGTAACGTCCACTTCATGAGCAAGGGGAGGTCTATGACACCACCTCCGCAGAGCCAGCCGCGTTAAGTGCGATGGAGCTCGTTCGGACTATCGCATAGCGGCAGAAACCGCGAACGGCACGCCGGGTTTAGGTTTAGTGGGCTGCAGTCAGTAAGGCAGAGCCCCTACCTGCCCGGCGCTGTGCGTTTTGCACCGTCGGATCGACTGGGCCTTCTTCTGCACGCCGAAGAGATCACCGAGCGATTGATAATAGACCGGCTGCTTGTCGTGCAGCGTGCTGCGGTTGTTGGGCGGGCGATCGACATTGCCCCAGAGATAGATTGCCCCAGAGATAGAGGCTTCCCGTCACCGCAAAAAACTCCCGCACGTTTCTTCAGCAAATAGGAATCTGGCGGATAAAGCTCGTTCTGCCTGGCGATGTCGTAGAAGCGTGCCCCCGAACTCCTATCGTAATCTCTCACTCTTTTGCGACATTGACCATGGCGCGGTTCCATCCTGCCTGCGTTGCAGCAAATGCCAAGAGAATGTCGCCTCATTGGCAAACTTCCGACACAGGATCGGGGCGAATAGCGCTGACCCGACATGACGCAGTGCTTCGCGGTCACGATTCCGCCGGCGCATTTCATTTACTTTTGGGGAATCCGCGTGTCGCACAAGTTTGTCTCAGCGCTTTTCGCAGCGCTCTTCCTCGCCATCTCGTCGTTCTCCCCGGCCCACGCAGAGCCGCCCGCGCCGGCCACCAATGGAGCGGCCGCGCTGTCGCCCGACGAGGCCAGGCGGGCGCTGGACACGCTGCAGGACGACAAGAAGCGCGCGCAAATGATCGACACCCTGCGCGCGATTGCGAATGCGTCCGGTCCGCAGCAGCCGGCACCCGCGCCCGAGCAGAAGTCGCCGATTCCGCTCTCGGCCGATGGCCTCGGCGCACAGCTTCTGCTCACCGTGTCCGAGGAGATCGGCGAGATCTCGCGCGATGTCGCCGATATGGCGCGGACGCTCACGCATTTCCCGGCGTTCTATTACTGGATCGTGCGGACCGCCAATGATCCCGACGCCTATAATCTCCTGATCGAGATCGCCTGGAAGCTGGCGTTGGTGTTCGGCTGTGCTCGTGCGGCCGAATGGGTGGTTGTCCGCCTGATCCGGCGCCCGGTCACGTTCCTCGAAGGGCGCGTGCCGCAAACGGCGCGCCTGCCGGCGCAGGTGCTGCCGATCGCCGACCCGCCATCGTCAGTTGCCGACGTGACGCCGGCGCCCGAATTGCAAAAGCGCCGTCACAGCCTCGCGCGTGCGTGGCAATCGTTGCTGCGGCTGCCGTTCGTGTTCGGGCGCCTGGTACTCGAGCTGCTTCCGGTGGTCGCTTTCGTCGGCCTCGCGACCGCACTGCTCGGAACGGAGATCGGCGAGCCTGCCACCGTCCGTCTCGTGATCCTCGCCGTCGTCAACGCCTACGCGTTCTCGCGCGGGCTCATTTGCGTGGTCCGCGCGCTGGCCGGGCCGTTCGGCCTGTTTCCGGTGCGCGCCGAGACCGCAGCCTATATCGAGATCTGGGCGCGTCGCATCGTCGGCGTCGGCGTATCCGGCATTGCATTCGCCAACGTGGCGCTGCTGCTCGGCCTGCATCGCGCCGGCTATGCCGCGCTCTTGCGCATGGTGATGTTGGTCGTGCATCTCTTCGTCGTCGTCATCATCCTGCAATGCCGCCGCCAGGTGGCCGATTCCATCCGCGCGCCGGCGGCCCGGCAGGGGATTACGGCGCGGCTGCGCGACCGCATCGCCGGCGGCTGGCATTATCTGGCCATCGCGCTCGACCTGGCGCTGTGGGCGGTCTGGGCGCTGAATATCCGCAATGGCTATTCGTTGCTGCTGCAATATTTCGTCGGCACCATCGTGGTGGTGCTGATCACGCGCATCGCCATCATGGTGACGCTGAGCCTGATCGACCGGGGTTTCCGGATCCAGCCGGAAATTCTCCAGCGCTTTCCGGGACTGGAGATCCGCGCCAACCGCTATCTGCCGCTGCTGCGCAAGGTTGTCTCCGGCGTGATTGCCTTCATCGGCTTTGTCGCCGTGCTCGAGGTCTGGGGCGTCGACGCCATCGTCTGGTTCTATGGTGGCCAGATCGGCAGTCGGCTGATCTCGGCGCTCGCAACGATCGGCATCGCCGTCTTCATTGCTGCAGCGATCTGGGAAGCCAGCAATGCGCTGCTGGACCGGCAGATCAACACGCTGTCGCGCGACGGACATTATGCCCGCGCGGCGCGCCTGCGCACCTTCCAGCCGATGCTCAGGACGGCGCTGTTGTGCCTGATCGCCACCGTCGTCGGCCTTACGGCGCTCAGCGAAATCGGTGTCAACGTTGCGCCGCTGCTCGCGGGTGCCGGCATCGTCGGCATTGCCATCGGCTTCGGTTCGCAGAAGCTGGTGCAGGACCTCATCACCGGCTTGTTCCTGCTCCTGGAGAACACGGTCCAGGTCGGCGACGCCGTCAGCGTGTCGGGCCTGTCGGGCGTGGTCGAGAACGTCTCGATCCGCACCATTCGCCTGCGCGCCGGCGACGGCGCCGTGCACATCGTGCCGTTCAGCGCGGTGACGACGATCACCAATGCCAGCCGCGGCGCCGGCAACGCCTCCGTGAGTGTCAACGTCGCCTACAAGGAAGACACCGATCGCGCCGGCCAGATTCTCAAGGACATCGTCGAGGAGATGCGCCGCGAGACGGAATTCCGCCCGTTGATCCGCGGCGACCTCGATCTCTGGGGTATCGACAAGGTCGATGGCGCGATGGTGTCGATCGTCGGCCAGATCCGCTGCACCGAGGCCGGCCGCTGGCCGGTCCAGCGCGAATTCAACCGCCGCATGAAGCAGCGCTTCCAGCAGAACGGCATCGAGGTCGCGTCCGCCACCCAGACCATTTTGATGCACGTCGCGCCGCCGGCTGATGTCGCCACGAACCTGACGCCAAGGCGGGCGGCCGGATAGCCGCTCGCCAAATTTTCCGGCTTGCCTCCGCTCACCCGGCAGCGTTCACGCGGCTTGCGTCCGCCCCCGACATTCCGACCGTCGACGAGGCGGGGCTGCCAGGCCTCTACATCTCCCACTGGCACGGCATCTGGGCCCCGAGGAACGCGCCGAAGGAGATCGTCACAAAGCTCAACACGGCGATTGTCGCAGCACTTGCCGAGCCGTCCGTCAGGCAGCGCTTTGCGGAACTGGGCCAGGAGATTCCGCCGGCGGACCAGCAATCGCCCGCAGCGCTCGGCGTCTTTCAGAAGGCCGAGACCGAGAAATTGTGGCCGATCGTGAAGGCTGCGGATATCAAGGCGGAATAGTCTTATCGCGTCACGAGCTTCCCCCTCATCCTGAGGAGGCCGCATAGCGGCCGTCTCGAAGGATGGCCGCAGGCGAGATCGGGGCCTTCATGGTTCGAGACGCGCGTTCCGCGCTCCTCACCATGAGGAGCGGGAAGTGTGCGGCATTAACCTCCTGCCACGCGCGAAATCTCGCTGCGGTGCGAGATCACAATCGATGCACGCGTCGCTCAGTCCTTGATCTCAGGTGAGCGCTGGCCGACAATGTTTGCTGTTCAATAAGAAACTCCCTGGGGGAATTCGTGAATAGACCTGCTCGGGTCAGCGCCCATTCGACATCATCCGATTCCGCACAAGGCATGACGCTGCTGCGCGATCCCTTGCTCAACAAGGGCACGGCCTTCACCGAGGAGGAGCGCGCTGCGCGCGGCCTGCGCGGCCTGTTGCCGCCTTGCGTGCTGACGATCGAGACGCAGGTCGAGCGCGTGCTGACCAACCTGCGCACGCTGCCGACCGACCTCGAAAAATACGTCGCGCTGAATGCGCTGCATGATCGCAACGAGGCACTGTTCTTCCGCGTCGTCGTCGACAACATCGACGAGATCCAGCCGATCATCTATACGCCGACGGTCGGACTCGCCTGCCAGAAATACGGCCTGATCTACCAGCGGCCGCGCGGCATGTTCATCTCCTCGCGCGATCGCGGCGAGATCGCCGAGATTTTGAAGAACTGGCCCTATCCGGCCAAGCTGATCGTCGTGACCGACGGCGAGCGCATCCTGGGGCTCGGCGATCTCGGCGCCAACGGCATGGGCATCCCGGTCGGAAAGCTCTCGCTCTATTCGGCCTGCGCCGGCGTGCATCCCGAGCAGTGCCTGCCGATCGTGCTCGACGTCGGCACCAACAACGAGGAGCTTCTCAGCGATCCCTACTATCTCGGTCTGCGCGAGCGGCGGCTCACCGGCGAGGCCTATGACGGCTTCGTCGACGAGTTCATGACGGCCGCGCGAAAGACGTTTCCAGATGTGCTGATCCAGTTCGAGGATTTCGCCAACCATTCCGCGTTCAAGCTGCTGCACAAATACCGGGATGAAGCCTGCGTCTTCAACGACGACATTCAGGGCACCGCAGCGGTTGCGCTCGCCGGCCTGTTCTCGGCGTTGCGCGTCAATGGCGGCAAGCTCAGGGACCAGCGCATCCTGTTCCTCGGCGCGGGCGAGGCGGCGACCGGCATCGCCGATCTCGTCGTCTCCGCCATGATGGCGGAGGGCACGACGGAAGCCGAGGCGCTGCGGCGCAACTGGCTGGTGGATTCCCGCGGCCTCGTCGTCAGCAGTCGCGAAGGCCTCTCCGGCCACAAGCGCCGTTATGCGCATAAGGATCAGGCGCCGATCGCCGACTTCCTCACCGCGATCAAGACGCTGAAGCCGACGGCGATTATCGGCGTCGCCGCGGTCGGTGGTGCCTTCACGCCCGAGGTGCTCAAGGCGATGGCCGAGCTCAACGAGCAGCCGATCGTGTTCGCGCTGTCCAACCCGACCTCGAAGGCCGAGTGCTCGGCGGAGGATGCCTATCGCTACACCGAGGGCCGCGCGCTGTTCGCCTGCGGCAGTCCGTATGATCCGGTCAAGCTCAACGGCCGCACCTTCGTGCCGCGCCAGGGCAACAACTCCTACATCTTTCCCGGCGTCGGCCTCGGCGTCATCGCCAGCCGATCGCGGCTCGTGACCGACGAGATGTTCATGGCGGCCGCCCATACGCTCGCCAATTGCGTCGGCAAGGAGGACCTCGACCAGGGCAGCCTGTATCCCGCGCTGCCCCGCATCCGGGAGGTCTCGGCCCGCATCGCAGCGGCCGTCGCTGACGTCGCCTATCAGCGCGGGCTTGCCGACGGACCCGCGCCCAACGACGTGAAGGGCCTGGTCCAGTCGCAGATGTACGAGCCGAAGTACTGAGGCTGCTAAGCGAAATGGACTTAGGTTGAATCAAGTAGCCGCGGGCTTGGTGCACCTCTCTCGCTTGCGGGAGAGGTCGGCGCAACGCGCCGGGTGAGGGCTCTCTCCTCTGGGGGAGTGTCCCATGCGGAGAAACCCTCTCCCCAACCCTCCCCCGCAAGCGCAGGGCAATCGCATACGGGAGCGATTCCCCCCGTAGCCATCCTTCGAGACGCCCGCCGTTGGCGGGCCCTCAGGATGAGGACCGAGTGTGCGGCCGTCGTTTCGACCAGCACCAATGCCACTTAGCCTCATCCTGAGGAGACCGCGAAGCGGTCGTCTCGAAGGACGAGGCGCGCGCTGCGATCGCGCAAACTGCCATATGCGATTGCCCTACCCGCAAGCGGGGGAGGGAGCACACCTCCCTTGCCGCGGCAATTGAAACCTAATCTCATCAGGCTCTACGAACGATTCCGGTTCGGCCGGAATCGCCGTTGTTCGCCGACGCCTTATGTGCGACGGTCCGTAGCGTTACAAGAATCTCAAGCCGTTAGGTAAGCCACCATGGACGATCGTTTGCCCGACCTGGGCGATCTCGAGCACGAGGTCATGCAATTGGTATGGGCCCATGGGCCGGTCACGGCCGAAATCGTCCGCGAGCGACTATCGCGACGCCTGAAGGAATCGACGGTGCGGACGGTGCTGCGCCGGCTGGAAGAAAAAGGCTATGCTCGCCACACCGTGGACGGGCGCACCTACGTCTACCACGCCGCCGAAGAGCGGGCGCGCGTCGCGGCCAAGGCGGTGCAGCGCATCGTCGACTGGTTCTGCAACGGCTCGATGGAGGAGGTCCTCGTCGGCATGGTGGACAATGCAATGCTCGATCAGCAGCAATTGCGTGCGCTGGCCGACCAGGTGGCCAAGGCGAAGAAGGCGAGGGGAGTGAAAAAAGAATGATCGCAGCTCTGGCTGAGGCGGCGTTACGCTCCTTCTCGCTGGGAGGCGTCGTCTGGATCGGTCTCATCCTGTTTCGTGTGCGCAATCCGCACGTCCACATGACGGCGTGGGTGGTCGTCCTGCTGGCATCGTTGGCGATGCCGTTCGTGATGCATTGGCCGACGCTCACCATCGACCGGATGCCCTTGTCCGTGCCGGTGCCGGACGAAGCGTGGCCGGCCGACTTCGCGATGCCTGAGCGGCCGCAGCCGTTCCTGCCGATCGCGCCCGCTGCGGCCATCGCGCCGATGGTGACGCGAGGCGTCTCGATCGACTGGTGGATGGTCGCCACCACCGTCTATGCCTGTGTCGCCGGCCTGTTGCTGCTGCGGCTGGCCATCGGCCTCTGCCTGACCTGGCGTCTGGCACGCGCGGCGAAGCCGGTGAAAAGCCGTGAGATGATCGATGCCGATGTGCGCGTCAGCCGCGACGTCGGCGGTCCCGTCACCTTCGGCTCGACCATCCTGGTGCCGCCGCAGTTTTTCGGCTGGGACGCGAAGAAGCGCCTCGCGGTGCTCGCCCATGAGGGCGCGCATGTCGCCAACCGCGATTTCTACGTTTTGCTGCTCGCCTCGCTCAACCGCGCGGTGTTCTGGTTCAGCCCGTTCTCCTGGTGGCAACTGACGCGGCTTGCCGAGCTTGCCGAGATCATCAGCGATGCCCGGGCGATCGAGATGATCGACGACCGGCTCTCCTACGCCGAAATCCTGCTCGACGTCGCTGCCTCCGTGAAGCCGCGGCCGATGGAGCTTGCGATGGCGCAGGCCTCGACCGTGCGCGCGCGCGTCGAACGCATCATCGCAGCTGCCGCCATGCCCGCGGCGGTCGGCTGGCGCAAGCGGCTTTGGATCGCGGCTGCGATCGTGCCGGTGGTGATCGTGTCGGCCGGCATGATCGCCTATCGCACGCCGGATCCGGTGCCCGCCGGCGCGGATCTCGGCGATGTACCGGCCGAGCATTACCATCCGTTCGCCAATTTCTATGCCATGGGCCCCGCCTCGGTGTTCGCCGTCTTCCGCGAGGGCGACGAAATCTACGGGCAGCTGACCGGGCAACGCAGGCTGCGCCTGACCGTCGCCAATGACGGTACGGCGTCGTATGCGGCGTCGTTCGGCGAGATCTCGTTCCCGATCGATGCAGAGCGCCGCTCGTCCGAATTGATGCTGCATATGAACGGCCGCGACGTGCGCGCCGTTCGCGTTGCCGAGACGCCGGCGCCGGCCACAGATCCCGTGTCGCTCGATCAATATGTCGGCTGGTACAAGATCGCGCCGAACCGCGTGCTCACCGTGCGGCGTGATGGCGATCGTCTGCAACTGCAGGAGACCGGGCGGGGCCGAGCGCCGGTTCTTGCCGAGGGCACTGACGCCTTCTCCGTCCACGGCGATCATCTCCTGATCTTCCTGCGCGATGAGGCGGCCAGCGTCTCGCGCGTGCTGGTCCAGAATGTCACCTCCGGCGCCCGCCTCGCGCAGCGGATCGATGCGGCCACGGCCCAGGCGATCGAGGCCGACTTCGCGCGGCGCCTCGCGGAAGTGCCTGACAGGTTCAGGGAGCAGGTCCCGGCTGCAGGCAGCAAGGCGGTGATCCTCGCGGGGATCGAGGATCTTCGCCGCGGCACGCCGAACTACGATCGCATGAGCGCGCCGCTCGCCGCCAACATCCACCGTCGGGTCGACGAGCTGCGCGCGACGTTCGTGGCGCTCGGTGCCGTCGAGTCGATCTTCTTCCGGGGGGTCGGGCCTGGCGGCTACGACATCTATGGGGCGAAGTTCGAGAACGGGACCGCGGAATTCCGCGTGCTGCTTGAACCCGACGGCAAGGCCGGCGACGTCACCTTCCGGCCCGACGGCAATGACGAACTCGGCGGCATCGTGTCCTGTTCGCAGGAGGCGAGCGTGCGCGGCCGCGCCGATACCTCGCCGATCAGGATCATGCTTTATAACGAGACGGACAGCGACATTCAGGTCTTCAATCTCGACGCGAACGGTCAGCACAAGGCGCAGAGTGTCGTCAGGTCGGACATGACCTGGGCCGCGTTGACCACCGTGAACAGTCCCTGGGTCATTGCCGACAAGTCCGGGAAGTGCATGGAGATCCTGGTGCCGGGCCGGCAGACGCGCTTCCATAATGTCGAGGCCTCGAACGTCGCGGCACGGCCGGGGCGCGCGGCGCGTCGCGCCGTCCCGATCGCCAATGGCGAGGCGATGCTGCGGCAATATATCGAGGGTATCGGCAAGGGGCAGCCCGACTACGACCACATGACGACGGAAGTTGCCAACATCACGCGGCACCAGCTTTCGTTCGACCAGGCTATCCTGGTGCGGCTCGGCGCGTTGCGCGCGGTCTCTTTCCGAGGCGTCACCGCGCTCGATAGCGACATCTATTTTGCCCAGTTCGCCAACGGCTCCGCAGAATGGCGCATCGGTGTCAGGAACGGCACGATCACCAAGATCGCGCTCGGGCCGAATTATTAGACGCGCGTTCTCTTTATCGTGATCATGCGGCGATGCCGTCAAACGGTGCTTGCGCCCGTTCATCTCAAACGTTACGCTGTGTAACACTACGCTAAGTAACCTGACGCGGATGTTCGGTGCGGCCGTGCGCCTTGGAGTTCGGCGCGGCCCTCACAAGCTGACCGGGTTCATGATGTGCACGCTGACGCAACGGGAGCTCGATTTTCTCGCCAGCTTGAAAACCGGCTGGCGGCTGCTCTATCGGCGCGAACTGATGCGGCTCATCCGGGGCGACATCGAGGCCGGCGAGGCGCAGCCGGAGACGCGCGCGATCAATTGGCGCATCATATCAAACTGAGTTCCCTGTCCTGTGTCGATTCAGGGCGGGTACCTGTGGTGGATTCATCACAGCCGGCGCGAAACGATGGTGGCCGCAAGGCCGCTTTTGTTCAGCCAAGGTTCTGCCCTCATTGCCCACCGAAACTTGGGGTTGTTCGGAGGGCGCATCATGTCTCGCTTTGCAAGTGCCGAAACTACCCCGATTTCGCTGGCAACCTCGGCGCGGTTGCTGCTCGCCATCATCGGCGCCGCATCGCTCGCCGCGTGCGCACAATCACCGGTCGGCCGCCAAAAAGCAGACCTTGCTCCGACCACAAGGCAAACCGCGGTCGAGCGTCCGCACAGGGTGGCAGCGCTGCATCGCCCCGTGAGCCGGGTGCGTATCCCCCACGACACCGCCGACGCGAAGCCGACGGCCTCGCATGGCGTGGCCAGTTTCTATTCAGACACGGAGACCGCGAGCGGCGAGAAGTTCGACAAGAACGAATTGACCGCGGCGCACCCGACGCTGCCGTTCGGCACCAGGCTGCGCGTGACCGACGTTTCCTCCGGCCGCTTCGTGACCGTCCGGGTCAACGATCGCGGGCCCTTTGTTCGCGGACGCGTGGTCGACATCTCTCCCTCCGCGGCCGAGGCGCTCGGCATGGTCGACAAGGGCATCGCCAATGTCAGGCTCGACGTCGTGCAATAGTACGCCGCTCATCGACATCGGTAGGCCGCGCTTAACCGGCTGTTAGCTGCTCTCCCGCACGATGGGTACCCGGCAATTCGGGGCTTTGGGGGAGAAGGCGCTTGACCACGATCCAGCATCTCGAAGATCAGGCTGCGCGCGCCGAGCGACTTGCCAAACGGATCACGGATACGCTGACGATCGAAAAGCTCCTGAGTTTCGCCGGCGACCGCCGCCGCGAGATCGAGGTCATCGCCGGCAGGCGACGTGGCTAACGCCTGCAGCGAGTAACGCCTGCATGGGGTCGAGGTGCTCCGCTCTGGTTGCTCGGCGTGCCGCTGCCGAACGTTCTGCTGCTGGCACTTGCCGTCGTCAGCTATGGCTCTCGACGAAATCGCTGAGATAGTCCGGCAGCGTCACGCCATCGATATCGCAGCGTGCCTGGATCTCGTCGGCAATTTCGGTCGAGATGTCCTTCATCCAGTGCTCGAGCGTATTGAACGAGATCACCTTGATGGGATCGTTGAAGCAGCCGGCGACGAGCTCGCCGATGGTCGCTTCGAGATTGCTGCGTTCGACACGGATTTCAGTCGCCTTGTCGAGGCGATCGATCACCACGAACAGGGTCTGGTCTGCGCCGAAGGGCACGGTTTGACTGGGCACGGTTTGACTGGGTATGGCTTCAAGCATCTCAGGCACTCACGCCTTGGCTTTGGATCGGCTTCGGATTCTTGGTTTCAGATTCTTGGTTTCAGATTCTTGGCTTCCGATCCCTGTTAACGGGAACAACCGGAAGAAGGTTCCTGCCATGATGAGAAGCTTGTCGGGCTGGCGCCTTCAGAGATATTCCCGCAGCCGCGATAGCTCGAGGACGTGCTCGGGCGACAGGATGTCTGTGACCAGCACAGGCTGCGGCGCCGTGTGGATCTCATAGAGATGCCGGGTCGGCGCGGGCTTCTCCATGAAGGCCGAGATGCACTGATCGAGCGTGCCCTCGCTCACCTGATAGGACGCACGGTCCGGCCGGCGCTGGTTTCCGAGTGACGGCCATTTGTGCAGCACTGAGAGCGCGCTGAAATCAACCTTTGAATCAACTGATACGCCACCCATCGTCCTCACCTCACGCAAAAAGACCCCCGGCACGCAAAGCCCTCGCGTACCGGGGCTCACAACGCGATGGCCGGGAAAAGGTTCCCGGCCGACCGCGTCTTAACTCGCGGCCGCCGCGATTTTATGCCCCGGATCAGCATGGCGGTGATTGGTTTCGTCGCCGCGGCTGACCTCCGGCGGAAACCCGGCAAAGCGCCGCAGGGCTTGTGCCATCTGCACCCGGCCCTGGACGCCGGTGATGACCACATCGACCATCGCAAAGGACGAGTGGAAATGGCCATGCGCCTTTAGCTGTTCGACCGGGACACCCGCGGCCGCCATCGCGTCCGCATAGGCGATACCCTCGTCACGTAGCGGATCGAACTCGCAAGTGACGACAAAGGCCGGGGGCAACCCTGAGACCTTGCCGCGCAGCGGCGAGGCGCGCGGATCGGTGCGGTCGGCCGGCGAGCAGTAGAGGTCCCAGAACCAGTACATCAGCGACCGCGTCAGGAAGTAGCCGGTCGCATTGTCATTGTAGGACGGACGATCATAAGTGCAGTCGGTGACCGGACACACCAGCAGCTGGCCGGCGATCTCCGGCCCGCCGCGATCGCGCGCGAGCTGGCAGGTGACGGCGGCGATGTTGCCGCCGGCGCTCCAGCCCGCGACCAGCACCGGGCCGGGCTTGCCGCCGAGTTCGGCCAGATGCTCCGCGATCCAGCGCGTCGCCGCGTAGCCGTCTTCGGCCGCGGCCGGGAAGCGATGCTCCGGGGCGTGGCGATAGCCGACGCTGACGAAGGTCAGACCGGTCCGCCGCACCATGTCGCGGCAGAACGGCTCGTCCGACTGCTCATCGCCGAGCACCCAGCCGCCGCCGTGGAAATAGACGACGACCTGATGTGGGCCCGGTGTGGCCGGCTTGTAGACGCGATATGGCAGCGGGCCATCCGGGCCGGGCAGCGTGCCGTCGACGATGTCGCCGATCGGCCGTCCCGCGGGCCGGCCCTTGTTGAACTCGTTGACGAAGGCGCACGCGCCTTGCGCCCCCATCGACTCGATCGGCGGCAGGTTCAGCGACGCGAGAAAGTTCAGCACCAGCCGCACGTCCGGCTGGAGCTGCACCACCTCGCCGTCATTGCATTGCGCGGCGCCGTCGGCGCCAGTGAGCCTGAAGCCGAGCATGCCGCGGCTCGTGACCTCGTCGCAGATGCTGCGATAGGGACCGACGCCGCCGGTATAGGGCATCAGGCCCTGCACCTTGCCGGGGACGTTGGCGCCCGTGTACCAGGTGTTGGCGAGCCGGTGCAGCGTCACCATCGAGCAGTCGGTCATGTGCCGGCCCCAGCCGGCCTGCGCCGTCTCGGTCGGCTCGATCGTGGTGAAGCCGGCGTCGCGCAAGGCGGCGAGGCGGTCGACAACCCAGTCGACATGCTGCTCGATCGAGACCGCCATGTTCGACAGCACCGACGGGCTGCCGGGCCCCGTGATCATGAAGAAGTTCGGGAAGCCCTCGACCGTGAGACCGAGATAGCTCTGCGGTCCCTGCGCCCAGACATCGGTGAGCGACTTGCCGTTGCGTCCGGTGATCGGATGCACGGCGCGGATCGCGCCGGTCATGGCGTCGAAACCGGTCGCGAACACGATGACATCGACGTCGACGTTTCGTTTGCCGGTGGTGATGCTGCCTGCGGTGATCGCCTTGATCGGCTCCTGGCGCAGATTGACCAGCGTGACGTTCGGCCGGTTGTAGGTCGCATAATAGTTGGTATCGAGGCAGGGGCGTTTGGCGCCAAAGGGATGATCGTGCGGCATCAGCGCTGCCGCAGTCTCCGGATCCTTCACGGCTGCCGAAATCTTCTCGCGGATGAGATCGCAGATCAGTGCATTGCCATCGACATCCACGCCCTGGTCGGCCCAGAGCTGGGTCAGAATGTGGACGAGATCGCCGGCCGCCCAGGCGCGTTCGAAGCGTTCGCGGCGCTCGGCATCGCTCAACTGCCAGCTCACCACCGTTTGCTGCGGATAGGGCACGCCGGTCATCGACTGGCGCGCCTGCTCGCGGTAGGCCGCGCGGTCGCTCTGGAACAGATCCCTGCGATCGGCCGGCGAGGGGCCGTTATGCGCGGGCAGCGCGAAGTTCGGGGTGCGCTGGAACACGGTCAGGTGCGCGGCCTGTTCCGCGATCAGCGGGATCGACTGGATCGCCGACGATCCGGTGCCGATCACGGCGACGCGCTTTCCGGCGAGATTGACGCCGTCATGCGGCCAGCGTCCGGTGAAATAGATTTCGCCCTTGAAATCCTTGACGCCGTCGATCTCCGGCGGTTTTGGCGCGGAGAGGCAGCCGGTGGCCATGATGTAGTGGCGGCAGGAGACCGGCGCGCCGTTGTCGGTGGCGAGCTGCCAGCGCTCGGCTGTCTCGTCCCATTTGGCTTCGATGACCTTGGTCCTGAAGCGGATGTCGCGGCGCAGATCGTAGCGATCGGCGACGAAGCCGAGATAGCGCAGGATCTCGGGCTGGGCGGCGTATTTCTCCGACCAGGTCCAGAGCTTGTCGAGTTCCGGATCGAACGTGTAGCTGTAGTCGATGGTCTGGATATCGCAGCGCGCACCGGGATAGCGGTTCCAGTACCAGGTGCCGCCGACATCGCCGGCTTCCTCGAGGCCGACGGCCGAGAGACCGGCCTTGCGCAGGCGATGGAGAAGATAGAGGCCGGCAAATCCGGCGCCGACCACGGCAACATCGACCTGCTGGGCTGTTCCACTCGCCGGCTTGGACTCACGTGCGGCGACCATTGCTTCCGGCATGGTATTCCTCCCGTGTATTTTGTTTTGCCGGCAGGCTAGTCCTGCAGGCTCGGCATGTCATCAGAGCAAGTGCAATCTTCGGTAGTCGTTGCGGCCTCATCATAATGACGCGAAGGTTGCTTCAATGCACGCATCGCGATGCACAATGGCCGTGATTGCCCGGGCTAATCATGCGCGATCCGTCTGTGTATGCTTGCGGTTACAAGCCACGCGTACCGACCGGGCGTCATGACAGAGTTGAGTGAGCGGACCAAAGCGAACATGGACGTCGTCCTGGAGGAGACGTGCCGCCAATTGCCGCATGGCGGCGACCACGACAGCCGCAGGTTCATCGCCGAGCGCCTGATCGAGGCGGCGCAATCCGGCCATTCCACGCTCGGCGAGCTCGGCATCATCGCGCGGCATGCGCTGGCGGAGATCATTGCCAAGGGCGGCTAGCTCCCGCCACAGCGCTTGCCTCGCCACGCCTCGCGGACGTAACCTGCCAGGGAACTTTTCCGCGCATCGAGATCTCCTGAAGATGCGATCCCTGCTTGCGGTCATTTCAGCCTTTGCATTGCTCTGTACCGGCGCGGCCGTGGCGCAGGCGGTCGGTCAGTTTCCATTTGCATTGACGCGCGAAGGCCAGATGCTCGGCGCCGTCGAGGGTGAGGTGGCGTCCTTCAAAGGGCTCGCCTATGCGGCGCCGCCGCTCGGCGCACTGCGCTGGCGTCCGCCGCAGGCATTGCCCGAGAGTTCGGAGATGAGCATGGCCTACCACTATGGCGCGCCCTGCCTTCAGCCGTCGATGCCCGCCGCGCGCGAGGATTGCCTCACGCTCAACGTGTTTCGTCCCTTCGGCGTCGACGGACCGTTGCCGGTGATGGTGTTCATTCATGGTGGCGGTTTCGTTACGGGCACCGCAAATGATCCGTTGTTCGACGGCGCAAGGCTCGCGCAGGCCGGGCTCATCATCGTGACCTTGAATTATCGTCTCGGCGCGCTCGGCTGGCTGATGCATCCCGCACTGTCGGAAAGCGGCTCCGGCAATTTCGGTCTGATGGACCAGATCACGGCGTTGCGCTGGGTGCATGACAACATCGCGGCTTTCGGCGGCGATGCAAACAACGTCACGCTGTTCGGCAACGGCGCCGGCGCAACGTCGATCGCGCTGCTGATGCTGTGTGCCCAATCGCGGGATCTCTTCCAAAAAGCCATTTTGCAATCGGTGCCAGGTCGTGCGCGCCTGCCTTCGCCGCGGCAAACCGAGGTTGTGGGCCGACAGTTCGTCGCGGCGCTTGGGCAGGCGGCGGACTTGCGCGCCGTCGAACCGGCGCGGCTGCTTGCCACGGAAAAAAGCGTGCTGGAGAAATCGCCGCGCAGCTTTGCGCCGGCGATGGACGGACATCTGGTGACGGAAGACATCGCCGCGGGATTTTCGGCAGGACATGAGAGCCGCATTCCCCTGATCATCGGCTCGAACAACGATGAGACCCGCTTCGACAGCGAGCCGGACGTCAAGGAGATGCTGTCCGCTTCGGGCGAGAGCATCGATGAGCTGCGCAAGCTCTATCCCGATGCCGCCGGGACGTCAGACGTTGCGGCCAGCTTCTACACCGACAAGGTCTTCTCCGAGCCGGTGCGAAGGCTCGCCCGGCTTCATGCGGCGACCGGCGCGCCGACCTTCCGCTATCGCTTTGCCTATGTGCCGGAAGCCCGGCGCGGCAATCCCGAGGAAGGCCACGGGCGCGAGTTGCAGTTCATCTTCGGCGTGGAGGGCGTGCCCGGTGCGGGCATTTTCTCGCGACGAGATCGCGAGGTCGCAAACCGCTTGCGCGCCTACTGGATCAACTTCGCAAAGAGCGGCGATCCCAACGGTGCCGAGCTGCCGCATTGGGATGCGGTCGCGGACCGCGACCATTTGCTGCTGATCACGAATGATCGCATCACGAGCGGCGACGACCCATGGTCGGGGCGTCTGGACCGGCTCGCAGGCGACAGCAAAAAATGAGTTGGACTTAGGCCGCGAGCTCGACGCGCGGAGCCGGGCTCAACCGGTCTTCTTCCAGATGGTCCATCGCGCCGTCCTTCTCGACGGCGTAGAACTGCAGGCCTTCCTTCGTCCTGTAGGCGGCGCGAACCACGCCGCGGCGGCCCTTGTCACTGTTGACGACGTCCCCCAGTGCAAACTTCTTCATCTCACGTCTCGCTTGTCTTCTGGCCGATTGCTTCAGCCACGCCGGATTGTGGGCGGCAAATCGTTAACGACTTGCTAACCATACCGGTTTGCCTATGCTCGCCGCCGATTGCGCGGGCCGTTCACACGCGCATGTTGTCAAAGAGACGAGCTGGCGTAAATGACGCGACTTCCAACCCTGTTCCTGTCCCACGGCGGCGGCCCCTGGCCCTTCATGGAGGACCGGCGGGTGCAATATGCGAAGACTGCTGCGGAATTCGGCCGGCTGCCACAGCTTCTGCCTGCAAAGCCGAAGGCGGTGCTCGTCATCACCGGACATTGGGAGGCGGACGCCTTTACCGTGTCGACCTCCGCGCATCCGCCGATGGTGTACGACTATTACGGATTCCCCGAGCATACCTATCACATCAAATATCCGGCGCCGGGCGAACCCGAGCTTGCTGCGGAAGTGAGAGCGCTGCTCAAGCACGCGGGCCTCGAATGCCGGGAGGATCCCAATCAGGGGTTTGACCACGGCACCTTCGTGCCGCTCGGACTGATGTATCCGAACGCCGACATGCCGATCGTGCTGATGTCGCTGAAGTCCAGTTACGACGCGGCCGAGCACATCAGGGTTGGCCAGGCGATCGCATCTCTCCGCGCCGAACGCGTTTTGATCGTTGGCAGCGGTCTCACCTATCACAACATGCGCGGCTTCGGGCGCGCGGAGTCCAAGCCGGTCTCGTATGATTTCGAGGCCTATCTGAACGAGGCGATCGGCAACCCGGATGCGGTGCGCCGCAACGCGATGCTGGTGGACTGGGAGAGCGCGCCGAGCGCGCGTCTCGCCCATCCGCGCGAGGACCATCTGCTGCCGTTGATGGTCGCGGCGGGTGCCGCCGGCAGCGACGTGGGCAAGCGCGTCTTCGTCGACGAGGTCGCGAATGTGGCGATGGCGTCTTACATGTTCGGGTGAATCCGCCCTGCGCATCGCGCAGGGCTTCAGGCGCGGCGGGATGCCATCAGGCCGCGATAGAGCGCCGCGTACTCGCCCGCCCGGTTGCGCCAGGAGACGTCGGTCGCAAGGCCCGCGAGCTGCAATTGCCGCCATGCCGCCTTGTCATGGAAGGTGAAGCTTGCGCGCCCCAGCGCTGCCGAAAGATTTGCCGATGTCACTGGCCCGAATGTAAAGCCGGTGGTCTCGTTCACGGTATCCGCGAGGCCGCCGACGCGCGACACGATCGGCACGGCACCATAGCGCAGGGCGCAGAGCTGCGTCAGCCCGCATGGCTCGAACCGCGACGGCACGATCAGTGCGTCAGAGCCGGCCTGGATCAGATGCGCGAGCGCCTCGTCATAGCCGATCACGGCCGCTATCCGGCCCGGATGTCCGCGTGCAGTTCCTTGGTAGCGATCCTGCAGTTCGGCATCGCCGCTGCCGAGCAGCGCCAATTGCATCCCATCGCTCAAGATGGTGGGCATGGAATCCAGCAGCAGATCGAGGCCCTTCTGCCACGACAGGCGGCTGATAACACCGAGCAGCAGCGCATCCGGCCGCGGATCGAGGCCGAATCGCTGTTGCAGCGCTGCCTTGTTGGCCGAACGAAACGACAGCTCCCCGGCGCTGAAGCGATAGGCGATATGCGGATCGGTGTGCGGATTCCACACCGAGATGTCGATGCCGTTGAGGATGCCACTTAGCACGCTTGCGCGCTCGCGCAGCAGGCCGCCGAGCCCCATGCCGCCTTCGTCGCTCTGGATTTCCTGCGCATAGGTCGGCGACACCGTGGTGATGCGATCGGCGAGTTGCAGGCCGGCTTTGAGGAAGCTGATGCCGCCGAAATATTCGAGCCCGTGGACGTCGAACGACGCCTCTGCAGGCAGGCCAATAGAACCAATGAGCTGGCGAGAAAACTTGCCCTGATAGGCCATGTTGTGAATGGTCATCACCGTGCCGGGCCGCGTTCCGCCGTCATAGTGCAGATAGGCCGGCACGAGCCCGGCCTGCCAGTCATGGGCATGCACGACGTCAGGCACGAAGGCCGCGACGAGACCGTGGCCGATGTCGGCCGCGACGCGCGATAGCGCCGCGAAGCGCACGCCGTTGTCCGGCCAGTCGACGCCTTCGGCGGTGACGTAGGGATTGCCCGGCCGTGCGTAGAGATGCGGCGCGTCGAGCACGAACAGGTCGAGCCCGTCGTGTGAGCCGGCGAGCAGCCGGCCCGGGCCGCCGAAATAATCCGGCCAGCGCCGGATTTCATCCGCGCCCGAAAGCAGTCTCATCACGTCCGGGTAGCCCGGCATCAGCGTGCGCATCTCGACGCCGTGCGCCTTCAGCGCAATCGGCAGCGCCCCGGCGACATCCGCGAGGCCGCCGGTCTTGACGATGGGGTAGACTTCAGAGGCGACCGCGAGGACGCGAACAGGCGTCATGTATTGAGCCTGTCGATCATGGTCTGGGTGATCAGCGAGATGCCCTGCTCGGTGGTGCGGAAGCGCTTTGCGTCGAACTCGGGATCTTCGCCGACGACAAGTCCTTCGGGGATCTCGATGCCGCGGTCGATCACGACGTTCTTGAGCCGCGCGCCGCGGCCGACGGTCACGTAAGGCATGATCACCGCGTTCTCGACATTGGCATAGGAGTTGATGCGCACGCCGGTGAACAGCAGCGATCGGCGCAGCGAGGCGCCGGAGATGATGCAGCCGCCCGAGACGAGCGAGCTCACGGCGTAACCGCGCCGGCTCTCCTCGTCGTGGACGAATTTGGCGGGCGGCGTGATCTCCGAATAGGACCAGATCGGCCAGGCGCGGTCGAACAGATCGAGTTCCGGCACTACGTCGGTGAGGTCGATATTAGCGGCCCAGTACGCGTCGACCGTTCCGACATCGCGCCAGTAGGAGCGCGGCTCGGTGCCGGTCCGCACGCAGGAGGTCGAGAACTGGTGCGCGATCGCGCGTCCGTTCTTGACGATGTAGGGAATGATGTCCTTGCCGAAATCGTGGTTCGAGTTTGGATCTGCGGCGTCGCGCTTGAGCTCCTCATAGAGGAATTTCGCGTCGAACACGTAGATGCCCATGCTGGCAAGCGAGACGTCCGGCTTGCCCGGCATCGGCGGCGGATCCTTGGGCTTCTCCAGGAATGACTGGATCCAGCCGTTCTCGTCGATATGCATGATGCCGAAGCCCGAGGATTCCGCGCGGGGCATTTCGAGGCAGCCGACCGTGACGTCGGCGCCGCTGTCGACGTGCTGGCGCAGCATCACCTCGTAGTCCATCTTGTAGATGTGGTCGCCCGCAAGCACCACGATGAAACGTGCGTTGTGCGACTCGATGATGTCGATGTTCTGGTAGATCGCATCCGCCGTGCCGACATACCACATGCTCTCCGAGACGCGCTGGCTCGCAGGCAGGATGTCAAAGCTCTCGTTGCGTTCGGGCCGGAAGAAGTTCCAGCCCATCTGGAGATGCCGGATCAGGCTGTGCGCCTTGTACTGGGTGGCGACCGCGATACGGCGGATGCCGGAGTTCACCGCATTCGACAGCGCGAAATCGATGATGCGGGATTTGCCGCCGAAATAGACCGCGGGCTTGGCGCGCCGATCGGTTAACTCCAGCAACCGGCTGCCGCGACCACCAGCCAGGACAAATGCCAAAGCCTGGCGGGCAAGCGGCTCATTTCCGGCGGCACTCATGCTTTCCTCCCACGCATTTGGTGCAAGCTCAGGCCATCGCGAGACGCCTCCCGGCCGCGCACCATTGGAACCGATAGTAATGGTACGAATAGGTAATCGGAAAGGTGCTTGTTGGTTGCGAACGCATGGGAAGCTTAACGCTTTGCCGTGGCGCGCGGGACCTCCGGCGCCGTCTCCCCGGTGTCGCGTCCGGGCGGCGGAGGGCCCGCCGGCTGATCACAATTGGGGCACATCGGCCTGCCTTGTGCGTTGCACGCGCATTCGAGGCTTTGACTTAACGCTGGGATGCCCGATCATGTTGCTCGCGATCCTTTTCCAAACGAAACGTCAGACACGGAGTAAGACGATGATCTGGAAAACCGCAATTGCCTGCTCGCTGACCGCCGCTTTCATGGCGGGTGAAATCGGGCAGGCGGCAGCGGCGCCGATGCCGACCAATGTCGCGACTATGAAGGCTGCGACACCGGAGGCAACCACACAAGTCCACTGGCGCGGCAGAGGCTTTGGTTGGGGCATTGGCGGCCTCGCGGCCGGTGCGATCATCGGCGGCGCCATCGCCGGCGGTTCACCTTATGGCTACTACGGCGGCGGGCCCTATTACGGTGGCTATGGTTATCCGGGGCCGGGTTACGGCTACGGGTATGCGCCAGCCTATTATGGTGGCGGTTACGGACCGGGCTATGGTTACCGTCCCTACTACCGCCCCCGCCCTTATTATGGCTATGGCTACGGCTACTATCGGCCGCGGGCCTATTACCGTCCCTACTACCGACACTATTGGTGATCGCGCAGGCCCGAATGGTGGCCTAAAGCGACCGCCACACGATCAGGCTCATGCAGGCGAGATGCAGCGGGCCGGCTTTGAGGCGAAGGCTGCGCATCTCGCCGATAGCTCAGGCGTGTTCAAGCGTTTGTGAGGCGAGAACGACGTTCTCCGCGCTGCGCCTATCGTCGACACGTTCGTTCTGCATATCTTGCGCTCGACAACAGCCTCATTGCTATTTGCATCATCTCTCTTGCAGCCCCATCGGTCCCGTCAAAAATTAATCCGACGACCACATCGGGAGACCGGCCATGGGCCTGCAAGAAACAAAGATCGAATCGCTTCCCTTCGTCACCGCTGAACTCAACTACCTCGCGCCGGTGTCCGGCAAGCCACGTACCTACGCCTTCGATCCGCCGCCGGGCGAGCCCAAAAGCACATCGCTGCCTGAGCCGCACCAGGTGCCGATCTTCGATGCGCGGCTGATCGCGCACAATCTCTCCCTCGATCGCGAAGGCTTTGCGCTGGTGCGCCATCCGAACCGGGTGAAGGACTTTTACAACGACGAGGAAATACGAGCGCTGTACTATCCCGCCGTCGAGTCCTTCCTGCGCGCGACGCTGAAGGCCGACCGCGTTGTCATCTTCGATCACACCGTGCGCAGGCGCGTCGAGGGCGCGGCGGATATTCGCGACGGTGGACCGCGTCAGCCCGCGACACGCGTCCATGTGGACCAGACCGCCGTCTCCGGGGCCAACCGTGTGCGCGAGCATCTGCCTGACGAGGCCGAGGAGCTGCTCAAGGGCCGCGTCCAGGTGATCAACCTCTGGCGGCCGATCCGTGGTCCGCTGCGGGACTCACCGCTCGCGATGGTCGACGGCACGACCGTCGCGCCTGACGATCTCGTCGCCTCCGATCTGATCTATCCCAACCGTCGCGGCGAGACCTATTCGGTGAGATACAATCCGAACCATCGCTGGTTCTATTTCCCTGAGATGACAGCGGACGAAGCGCTGCTGCTCAAATGCTATGATTCAGCAACCGACGGCCGCACGCGTTTCGGGCCGCACACCGCCTTCGTCGATCCGACCACGCCGCTTGATGCCGCGCCGCGCGAGAGCATCGAGGTGCGCACGCTGGTCTTTCACAAACAGTAACAATGTGTGATGGCACCTGCCGGGCATCGCCCGGCAGTGTTTTGGGAACCAAGGGGAATCGGGCGACGTTTGCAGCGCGGGGCAGGGCAATCGGGAGCGATGCCGTGCGAGCGCAGCCGACGCTATTGTTTTGTCTGACCACTTTGTCGCTTTCTGCATTTTCCGTCGCCCACGCTGAAAGCGGACTTGCCTCATATTATGGATACGGGAAGGCCGCGAAGAACGGCGAGCTGACCTGTGCGCACAGGACGCGCCCGTTCGGCAGTGTGCTCAGGGTCTCCTACAGCGGGCGGACCATCCAATGCCGCGTCAATGATCGCGGCCCGTTCATCCGCGGCCGCATTGTCGATCTCTCGGTGCCCGCGGCCCGCGCGCTCGGCATGATGAGCGCGGGCGTGGTGCGGGTCTCGGTGGAATAGGCGCGCAGGCCCGCTATAGTGCCGCCCAAAGCAAGGGGAGGGGCGCTATGGCCAAAATCAAGGTCGGACTGGTCGGCTGCGGCTTCGTGTCGGAGCTGCATATGTATGCGTTCCGGCGCGTCTATGGCGTGGACGTCGAAGTTGCGGCAGTCGCGGCGCGCGGCGACTCCGTTGTCGAATTCGCCGCCCGTCATGACATTCCGCGCGTCTATCGCAGCTTTGCGGAGTTGATTGGGGACCGTGCGCTCGATGTCATCGACATCTGCACGCCGCCCAATCTCCACGCCGAGATGATCGTCGCCGCCATGCAGGCCGGCAAGCACGTCATTTGCGAAAAGCCGTTCGCCGGTTATTTCGGCCGTGACGGCGACAGGCGGCCGATCGGCAAGCACGTGCCGAAGGCGCTGATGTATGAGCAGGTGCTGGAGCAGATGGACGCGACGCGTGCCGCGATCGAGCGCACGGATAAGCTGTTCATGTACGCCGAGGACTGGATCTATGCGCCGGCCGTGACCAAGACTGCAGAGATCCTCAAGGCGACAAAAGACAAAGTCCTGTTCATGAAGGGAGAAGAGAGCCATTCCGGCTCGCACGCCGCGCATGCCGCGCAATGGGCGATGACCGGCGGCGGTTCACTGATCCGGATGGGCTGCCATCCGCTCTCCGCGGTGCTCTATCTCAAGCAGGTCGAGGCGAAGGCGCGCGGCGAGACCATCAAGGTCGCCAGCGTCACCGGCGATGTCGGCAACGTCACGGCAATCCTCAAGCCGGAGGAGCGGACTTACATCAAGGCCAATCCGATCGATGTCGAGGATTGGGGCACGCTGACGGCAACGTTCTCCGACGGCACCAAGGCCACCGTGTTCTCCGGCGACATGATCATGGGCGGCGTACGCAATCTGATCGAGACCTACACCAGCGGAGGCTCGCTGTTTGCCAACATCACCCCGAACACGCATCTGATGAGCTACCAGACCTCCGAGGAAAAGCTCGCCTCCGTCTACATCACCGAGAAGGTCGACCGCAAAACCGGCTGGCAATATGTTTGCCTCGAAGAGGAATGGACGCGCGGCTATCTCCAGGAGATCCAGGATTTCATGGAATGCGCCGCGACCGGACGGCAGCCGCTGTCCGACCTCGCGCTGGCCTATGAGACGATCAAGGTCAACTACGCCGGCTATTGGGCGGCGGAAGAGGGACGGCGGGTGATGTTGTAGGACGCCGCCGCAGGCTCGCTGCTATCAATCTCGCCGCCTACCAGGCTCCGACAGCCATCATCATGACAATGGTCAGGCAAGAGAGGCAGGCAATAGACGCAGCATAGAATTCCGGCGTATTCAATGTTGCCTCCTGAAAATGTGCTGCCTTTCCAAATATTGTTGCCGTGGCGCGATTATTCCCGCGCGCGCTTCAATTCGGCTTCTTGCTGCGGATCCATCCTGTCCGGATCGGCGGGATCATCGTCCGGCAGAAAGAGTTTTGGATGTTTACCCGTGAGCAGAAGCTGCTTGCGCATCTCGGCAAGGCGAGCGCGGCAATATTCCTTGTAGAGCATTTCGAATATGGCGGGCATGGTCACCCCCATCGCTGGAATTCAGTTTCTGAAAATGTCTGGTCCGCGCTGGACGGCTTCGAAATGCGAGCCGATTTGCCGGTTGAGCCAACCTGACGCGATTGGCTGATCGGCTTGTACGTAGGAAATTGAAGCAGCGCTGATTATCCAGATCACATTCTAGAAGTTTTTTGTTTCAATAAGACTTCGCTTCACAACCTGTGCGAGTTGATCGACGGTCGAAAATCCAACTACAGCGCGAAAGCAATGACCATTGGCTGCAAATAGCGTCAACTACAACGCCACTCGTGCAGCGAGCTATTCTCCCTCTCGGGGAGAGCTACTGCCGCTATGACGGGACGACTACGTCCCGTAAGTCGATCCCTTCGGCAGCGGAAACACCGGGTCCTGGGTGCGGATGTTGGTCGGCCACACCACGGAGATGTGCTCGCCGGCATTCTGCATCACCACCGGCGTCGAGCGTTCGTTCTGGCCCGAGAGCGGCGTGCCCGGCGGGAAGAATTTCACGCCGTAGCCCTGGATGGTGCCGCCGGGAGGGATATCGACGTCGAGCGCGGCCTTGCGAATGGCTTCCGGCTCGAAGCTGCCGTATTTCTCTTTTGCCACCGGCAGCACGTTGTTGAGCAGCACCCAGGTCTGGTTGAAGCCCATCGAGCAGTGCGGCGGCACGTCGGTGGCGCCGGTCTTGGCCTGGTAGCGCGTGACCATGGTCTTGATCAAATCACCCATGCCGGGCGCAAGCTTCGACGGGTCGAGCAGCTGGGCCGGCACCGGATCGATGTTGCAGAAATTGTCGATGTCGGCGCCGAAGGCCGTGCGCAGCTTGTCGAGCTGGCTGTAACCGGCTCCCGCACCGAACAGCATCTTGAACCGAAGTCCACTCTCGCGCGCCTGGCGCAGGAACAGGGTGATGTCGGGGTTGTAGCCGGCGTGCGAGATCACATCGACCTTGGCGCGCTTGAGCTTGGTCACGAGCACCGAGAGATCGGGCGCGGAGGCCGAATAGCCTTCGCGCAGCACCACCTGGATGCGGGCCTCCTTGGCATAGGCCTCGTCGGCGGCTGCGACACCCACGCCATAGGGACCATCCTCGTGGATCAGCGCAACCTTGACCTCCTTGGGCTCCATGCCGAGCTTGGTCTTGGCGTGCTCGGCGATGAAGCCTGCGAAGGCCTGGCCGTACTGGTCGGAGTGGATCTGCGCGCGAAAGACGTATTGCAGGTTCTTGTCCTTGAACACGGCGGTCGACACCGCGGTCGTGATCCAGAGGATCTTCTTCTGCTGTTCGACCTTCGCCGCCATCGGCACGGCGTGCGCGCTGGAGAAGACGCCGTTGATGATGTCGACCTTTTCCTGGCTGATAAGCCGCTCGGCCTCGTTGATGGCGACATCGGCCTTGCTCTGGGAGTCGGCGGCGACGGGCGCGATCTTGGTCTTGCCGCCGATGCCACCCTTCTCGTTGACAAGATCGATCGCGATCTGCGTTCCGACGGATGAGGCGACCGAGCCGCCCGCGGCAAACGGGCCGGTGAGATCGTAGATCACACCCATGCGCAATGTCTCGGCTTGCGCCTGGGCCCTTGTCCAATCGAGGCTGAGTGTGGCGGCGGCAGCCGCTGTACCCTTCAGCAGCTGCCTGCGTGAAGTCGGCATCCTATCCCTCCCTCCGAACCGTCGTTTGCGACTGGCTTTAGTTTTTTGGCGAGTATTTGGAGGGCGCCTGTGAAAGTCAACATGCACCGCACCAGGCAAATCGCGGCCGTCCGTGATCGGATCGGCATTTTTCACTGAGTATCATTCTTTTTGCGGAGCGCTCGGGAAGACACCGCTCCGCTGTCCCTCGCCCATGGACCGTTCGATTGCTCTGCATCATGCCGGACGCGAACATCCGCTTGTCGTGCGTGTGCTTTCAGCTTCGCCGCAACACGACATCGTCTCCCGCAATTGTGATGGTTTCGCTCCCGCGCGGTCGCCGCGGGCCAGGCTTGCGACCGGCATCCGGCTTGTGTGCGTCGGAGGTTGCGTGCCATCCTAGCGGGGCAAATTGCACGGGAAGCTCAATTCCCGGCTTGGCCATCGCGCCGCGTTAAGGGTGGAACACAAAGCTCAGGGAGGTAGAGACATGGTGTGGACGCTTCGTTTTGCGGGGCTGGCTTGCGCTGGCCTGTTGCTGTCCTCGGTCAGTGCGTTGGCAGGGCCCAAGGTCGTATCCGGTCCGGGCGCCGATCCCGGATGCTTCAAGCCCTGGTCTTCCCAAACCAAGTTTTTCCAGTGGGCCAAGAAGCCCGGCCCGTACAAGATCGCGCTCGTCAACGGCTTCGTCGGCAACACCTGGCGCATCCAGATGGTGAAGACCGCAAAGGCGTTTGCCGCGCAGCCGGGCATCAAGGAGAACATCAAGGAGTTCAAGGTCGTCTCGACCGGCACCGATGTTGCAGCGCAACTCGGCGCGATGGAGGACTTCATCAATCAGGGTTTTGACGCCATCGTCACCATCGCGGTCGCCCCCGATGGTTTTGATCGCATCATCCGGCTCGCCGACAAGAATAATGTGGTCGTGGTGCCCTTCGACAACGTCCTCGACACCGACAAGGTGATGATGGTCAACGAGGACCAGAAGGAAATGGGCCGCATGTCGGCCAAATGGCTCATCGATGAGAGCGGCAAGAAGGCGGGAGACATCCTCGAGGTTCGCGGCCTGCCGGGCAATTCGGTCGACCGCGACCGTCATCTCGGCTTCCGCGAGGTCATGGAAGCTCCGGGCAACAGCTTCAAGATCACGGAAGTGGTCGGCAATTGGGACACCGGCACCTCGCAGAAGGTGACGGCGGACGCGCTTGCGGTGCACGGCCATTTCGACGGCGTGTTCACGCAAGGCGGCTCCGACGGCACCGTGCAGGCGCTGATGTCGGCGAAGCACCCCTTCGTCCCGATGTCGGGCGAGGGCGAGAACGAGTACCGCAAGCAGATCGCCGATCACGCCAAGGACGGGCTCAAGGGCATGTCCTACGGCCAGTCCCCGGCGCTGGTCGCCATCGCCACCAAGGCGGCGATCTCCGCGTTGCAAGGCAACGTCATGCCGCAGCTCATCTCGATTCCGATCCCGGTCGCGACCTACAAGGATCTCAAGCCCGGCACCAATTACTGGCCGGACCTCAACGCAAACTTCTTCGCGCCGAACCAGTTCACGCCGTGTGGCGTCAATTTCACGGCGCCGGAGATCATGTCGCAGAGCGAAAAGAACACCCAGTGAGCACACTGGAGATGTCCCGGTTGCGGCCCGGCCTTCGCCGGGCCGCGGCCGCGTGAGCCTCGCCATGCCGGAGGCCACCTCGAGCCAACCCGCCTTCCTCACCTTGTCCGGAATTTCCAAGCGTTACGCCGGTGTACGCGCGCTCGAAGGCGTCGATTTCGCGTGCGAGCGCGGCAAGATCCACGCGGTGCTGGGGGAGAACGGCGCCGGCAAGTCGACGCTGATCAAGATCATCGCCGGCGTTGTGCAGCCTGATGCCGGCACCATGCGGCTCGGTGGGGACGATGTGAGCTTCGCGACGCCGTCCGCGGCCAATGCAGCCGGCGTCGTCTGCATCTTCCAGGAATTGTCGCTGATGCCCGACCTCTCGGTCGCGGACAACATCTCGATCGCGTCGCCGCCGCGCCGGTTCGGCCTCATCGACGCGCGGGCGCAGCGCCGCCGTGCCGAGGAGCTCCTGGCCGAGATCGGATGCGAGGACGTCAATCCCCTGATGCGCGTGCGCGATCTGCCGCTGTCGCGCCGTCAGGTGGTGGAGATCGCCAAGGCGCTCGGCAAGAAGCCGCGGCTGTTGATCCTCGACGAAGCCACATCGGCCCTCACCAGTGCCGACGTCGAGAAGGTGTACGCCATGCTGGCACGGCTCAAGGCCGAGGGCGTTGCCATTCTCTATATCTCGCACCGGATGCACGAGGTCGAGGCGCTCGCCGACCGCGCCTCCGTGTTTCGCAACGGTCGCCATATCGAGACCTTCGACAAGGGCCGACGCTCGACCGCCGATATCGTTCAGCTCATGATCGGGCGCGACATCGCAACCCAGTATCCGCCCAAGCCGGCACGGGGAGCTCCGAAGCCGGTGCTGGCCATCGATAATCTGAGCTGGGACAGGAGCCTCGACCGCATATCGCTCAGCGTCGGCGCCGGCGAGATCGTCGGCCTCGGTGGGCTCGACGGCCAGGGCCAGAAATCTCTGCTGCTGGCGCTGTTCGGGGTGCTGCGCGGCGTCTCCGGGCAAGTCACCGTCGAAGGCCGCGAGGTGCGTCCGGGATCTCCGGCGGCGGCGAAATCGGTCGGCATCGCGCTCGTGCCGGAGGATCGCAAGACTGAAGGGCTGATGCTGCCGATGTCGATCGCCGACAATCTGGTGATCGCCTCGCTCGACGCGATCTCGACCGGACCGCTGGTCGACCGCGCGCGCGAGAATCATGAGATCAAGCGCGCCATCGCGCGGCTGCAGATCAAGATTGGCGCCCCCGGCGACGCGGTCTCCACGCTCTCCGGCGGTAACCAGCAGAAAGTCGTTCTCGCCAAATGGCTGATGACCGATCCGCGCATCATCCTGCTCAATGATCCCACGCGCGGCATCGACGTCGGCACCAAGCAGGAGCTTTACCGGCTGATGCGCGAGCTCGCCGACCAGGGCGCCGCCATCCTGTTCTACTCGACGGACTACGACGAGCTCATCGGCTGCTGCGACCGGGTGGCGATCATGTATGACGGGCGCATCGTGCGCGAGCTTCAGGGCGACGGGCTCACCGAGACCAACATCATCGCGAGCGCGCTGAATATCGACGCCACGACACCGGGCGCTGTCGGGGTCGCCCATGCTTGACGATATCGCCATCAGGATTCGCCAGAACATCGGCATCGTCACCGCCGTCCTGTTGTTCTCCATCCTCTATCTGCTCTACAACTTCGCCCACCCCAAGGGCTTCTCGTCGGCGGTTCTGGTGCAGAACGGCGACGAGATATTTGCGCTCGCCATGCTGGCGATGGCCCAGACCGTGCCGGTGCTGGCGTCGGGGCTCGATCTCTCCGTGGGCGCCGTCATGACCATGGTGGGCTGTTTCGCGAGCTATCTGCTCACGGGGGTGGCGGGCGGCGCGCCGTTGCATCTCGACATCTTCGGCTTGCAAATCGGTCTTGGCACCTTTCCCGGCGGGGTGAGCGGCATCCTGCTCGGGATCGTCGTGTGCCTCGCGATCGGCGCACTGGCCGGTTTCGTCAACGGCTGCGTCGTCGTCTATGGACGCATCCAGCCGATCATCGCGACGCTCGCGACCGGCGCGGTCTATATCGGCATCGCGCTGTTCCTGCGGCCGACGCCGGGCGGCAAGATCGACGAGGATCTCAACTGGGCGCTGACCAATTCGCTCGGAGACTTCGCCGCGACCGTCCATATCTTTGATGATGGCGCAGCCAGCTGGTTTGCGCCGGTGGCCTGGATCCCGGTGCCGTTCGTGCTGCTGGTCCTGATTGCCCTGCTGGTCTGGGTACCGTTCCGGCGCTCCGTGCTTGGCCGGGCCGTCTATGCGGTCGGCTCGGCTGAAGGCGCAGCCTACATGTCCGGCCTTCCGATCGAGCGCGCCAAGATTGCGGCCTTCACGCTCGCCGGATTCTTCGCTGGTTGTGGCGGCCTGTTCCTCGCCATCCAGACATCCTCAGGCAATGCCGACATCCCGCAGGCCGGCGCCTACACGCTCAACTCCATCGCCTCTGTCGTCATCGGCGGCACGTCGTTGCTCGGCGGGACCGGCAGCGCGATCGGCTCGATCTTCGGCGCCATGGTCTTGCGCGTCATCTCGTTCTTCTTCCGCATCTTCGACATCGCGCCGCTGTTGCAACCGCTGTTCGAGGGCCTGATCCTGCTTGCCGCGGTCAGCATCGGCGCGCTCGGCGTCCTGCGCGTCAAGAACACGCTGGAGCTGTTCCGATGAGTTCGGCCTCACTCAGTCTCTCGCGCGATGACCGCCCGATCCTGATCGCGGCGCTGTTCATCCTCGTCATCCTGGTGGCGGGCACGATTTACACATTTGCGCGCTTCGGCAGCGCGCCGCTGTTGTCACCGACTTATCTGTTGCAGCAGCTCCAGATCGGTGCGTTTCTGGGCATCGTGGCCGCCGGGATGATGATGGTGATCCTGATCGCCCAGATCGACCTGTCGGTGCCGTGGACGCTCGCCGCCGCCGCCATGATGGCGACATCGATCGGCGGGCCGCTCGCAATTCCGGTCGGGCTCGGGGTCGGGGTTCTGGTCGGTCTCGTCAACGGCATCGGCGTTGCTTATCTGCGCGTGCCCTCGATGATCTTCACGCTTGGCGTCAACGCGGTGATGCGCGGCCTGATGGTCGCCCATACCGGCGGCTACGCGCCGCAGACCGCCGCCACCGACCTGATGCGGATGCTCGCCGGCGACCGCACGCTCGGTATTCCCAACGCCTTGTTCGTCTGGGCCGCCGCGTCGGTGCTCGTCACCATCGTTCTCCAGCGCACGGCGCTCGGCCGTTACGTCTATGCCATCGGCAACAAGGAGGCGGCCGCGTATCTGGCCGGCGTCGACACCCGCCGCATCACCGTGATCTGCTTCGTGCTGTGCGGGGTCGCAGCCGCGCTCGCCGGCGTTCTGCTCGCCGGCTACTCCACCAAGGCCTATCAGGGCATGGGCGATGCCTATCTGCTGCCGTCGATCGCGGCGGTCGTGATCGGCGGTACCAACATTCTCGGCGGCCGCGGCCGTTATCTCGGCACGCTGGTCGGCGTCGTGCTGATCGTGCTTCTCAACAGCGTGCTGTCGATCATGGACATGCCCGAGGCCGGCCGCCAGGTGATCTACGGCCTGGTCATCATTATGATGCTGCTGGTCTACGGTCGCGGCGAACGCGTCACGAGTTGACGCGACACGTTCTGCTTCATCGCGATCGTTCTCTTACACCGCCGCCCGCGTGTTGAGAAAGATCGAATACAGCGAGGTCTGCCCGCAGATGTAGAGGCGGTTGCGGCGCGGGCCGCCGAAGCAGACATTGGCGACGATCTCGCCGATCGGGATCGTGCCGAGATGCGTCCCGTCGGCTGCGTAGCAGAACACGCTGCGGCCGGCCGACGTCCAGATGTTGCCATGGATGTCGCAGCGGAAGCCGTCGTAGAGCCCGTCCGTGCAAGTGGCATACAGCGAGACTTCTCCGATTGCCTGTCCCTTGACCTCATAAGACCAGATCGTCGGCGGCAGCCCGCGGACATGCGTCGCGCCGGTGTCGGCGACGTAGAGCCGGTTTTCGTCCGGCGAGAAGGCCAGTCCGTTGGGCTGCACCCGATCGGACACGACGCGCGTGATGGCACCGGAGCTGCCGTCGATCCGGTAGACGTTGGAGGCACCAATCTCGGAGGGGCTTTGCTGCCCTTCATAGTCGCTGTCGATGCCGTAAGTCGGATCGGAGAACCAGATCGAATTGTCGGACTTGACGACGACGTCGTTGGGCGAATTCAGCCGGCGGCCCTCGAACGCGTCCGCCAGAACGGTGATCGAGCCGTCGTGCTCGGTCCGGGTGACGCGCCGCATGAAATGCTCGCAACTGACCAGCCGCCCCTGGCGATCGGTCGTGTTGCCGTTGGAATTGAAGCTGGGCGAGCGGAACACCGAGACCGATCCGTCGGTCTCGTCGAAACGCATCATCCGGTTGTTCGGAATGTCGGACCAGATGAGGTAGCGCCCGGCCGGAAAGTAGGCGGGGCCTTCGGCCCAGCGGCAACCGCTGGTGAGCTTTTCGAGATTGACGTGGCCGAAGACCAGCCGGTCGAAGCGAGGGTCGTGGGCGACATAGGGGAGCATGCGTCCTCCTTGATGAGCCGCAGATTCTTGGAGCTGCCTGCGTGCTGTCCTTACTTTGATCGACCCTGCCAAATTTGCAAGAGTGCCTCAGTTCGGGGCGCATCGCCGCAAAACGAAATGCCCGGGACAGGCCCGGGCATCACGCGCTTGCGAAGACGTTCTTCTGCCTCTTACTGCGACAGCTTCACGAAGTTCGGAAACTTCAGCTTGCCTTCCGCGATCTTCTCCGGCCAGACCACCACCTGCTTCTGGTCCTGCCACTGGAAGACGAGGCCGGTCACCGCGCCGGGGCCGGACTTGATGCCGTGGGTGAACTCGTCGTCCTTGCCGTAGAACTTGATCTGGCCGATCGTGCCCTCGAAGTCGGTCTTCTCCATCTCGGCGACCATCTTGTCCGGATCGGTCGAGCCGGCCCGCTTGATGGCGTCGGTGATGATGTAGACCTCGTCATAGGCGGTATAACCGGTATAGGCCGGCGGCGTGCCGAACTTGGCCTTGAAGGCCGCCGCGAACGGCTTCGTCTTCGAGGTCACAGCGACGTCGGGCGTCGAAACCGCGAGCGACGGCACGCCGTCGGCGGCGCCATTGGTGTCCTTCCAGAATGTCGGGCTCAGCGCCTGCGCGCTGATGCCGAACATCGGGATCGGCACCTGCTGGTTCTTCCACTGCACCGTCGGCTGCACGCCGACATGCGAGATGCCGGTCACGATCACGTCCGGCTTCTTGCTTTCCATGTTGTTGAAGATCGGCGTGAAGTCGGTGGTATCAGGCGAGAAGCGCACATGCTCGACGACCTTCAGCCCGGCCTTCGGCAGGCAGGCCTCGTAGCCGACGTCGAGGGGCTTGGTCCATGCGGCGTCCTCGCTCATGATCGCGGCGGTCTTCATGTGCATCTTGTCGACCAGGAGATCCTTGGCCGCATCGCAGACGATCTGGGCTTGCGCTGCGGAGGTCAGATAGCCGTGGAAGGTGTACTTGTTCTTTTCATAGTCGTTGTGGATCGCCTTGGTGATCTCGTTCGAGGCGGCGCCCGGCGTGATCAGCGGCATCTTCAGCCGCGCCGCCCAGGGCTCGAGCGCCAGCACGACTTCGCTGATATAGCTCGCGATCACGGCGGACACCTTGTCCTCGCTCACGGCGCGCTGGAAGGCGCGCACCGAATCGGCCGAGGAGCTCTTGTTGTCATAGGTGACGATCTCGACCTTGCGGCCGAGGATGCCGCCCTTGGCATTGATCTCGTCTGCGGCGATCTGGGCGCCGCCGGGCGTTGCAGCACCTGCGATCGACTGCACCTCGGCAATGACGCCGATCTTGATCGGATCGTTCGACTGTGCGTAGGCGGGGGCGGCGAGGCACAACGCCAGCG
Source organism: Bradyrhizobium sp. LB11.1 (assembly GCF_040549385.1). Classification (NCBI taxonomy): domain Bacteria; kingdom Pseudomonadati; phylum Pseudomonadota; class Alphaproteobacteria; order Hyphomicrobiales; family Nitrobacteraceae; genus Bradyrhizobium; species Bradyrhizobium sp. LB11.1. Next base: position 571,936 of record NZ_JBEPTH010000004.1, read on the forward strand.
CGGATGTAACGAGGCTGCTCGCCAAAATCGTCGATGATCGCATGGTCGTTTCCCTTCGTTGTTTTTGTTGATACGCGAGCTAGAGAAAATCGGCACCGGCCTCGGCAGCGAAGCGGCCAGGATCGCCCTCCCAGACGATCCTGGCATGCTCCAGCACGTAGACGCGGTCGGCATGCGGTAGCGCGAAGGTCACGTTCTGCTCGCCGAGCAGCACGGTGATTGACGTGGTCTGACGCAGCCGCTCCAGCGCTTTGGACAGCAACTCGAGGATGACGGGTGCGAGCCCCAGCGTCGGCTCGTCCAGGATCAGGATCTGCGGCTGCATCATCAGCGCCCGGCCGATCGCGAGCATCTGCTGCTCGCCGCCGGAGAGCGTCTGCGCCAGCTGGCCCTGGCGCTCCTTCAGGATCGGAAACAGCTCGAACAGCCAGGCGAGTTGCTTGGCGCGGGCTTCGTCGTCGAGATGTTGCCCGCCGAGATCGAGGTTTTCGCGCACACTCATCTCGCCGAATAGCTCGCGCGATTCCGGGCACTGCACCAGGCCGCTGCGGGCGATCTTGGCTGGGCTCGTGCCGCGCAGCTTTCCGCCGCCGCGCAGGATCTCGCCGCTATAGGGCAGGAAGCCGGAGATGGTGTTGAACAGCGTGGTCTTGCCGGCGCCGTTGAGGCCGACGATGGAGACGAACTCGCCCTCGTGGATGTGGATCGAGACGTTCTCCAGCGCCTGGGCCTTGCCATAAAACACGCTGACATTCTCGACCTGGAGCAGCGGTACCTTGTCCTTGAAGCTGGTCTCCGGCCGCGCGTGGGTCTCCAGCGCGCCGCCGAGATAGACCCGCCGCACGGTCTCGTTCTTCATGACGTCCTCGGCTTTGCCCGTGACGATCTCCTCACCGAGATACATCGCGAGCACACGGTCGACCAGCGCCGCGACACTCTTGACGTTGTGGTCGACCAGCATCACCGCGCGGCCCTCGTCGCGAAAACTGCGGATCAGGTTGGAGAACACGTCGACCTCGGCGCGCGTCAGGCCGGCGAAGGGCTCGTCCACCAGCACGACCTTCGGGTCGCGCGCGATCGCCTTTGCGAGTTCGAGCCGGCGCAAATCGGCGAAGGGCAGCGTCGGCGGGCGGCGGTTCATCACGGAGCCCAAGCCGACGCGGTCGGCGATCCATTTGGCGCGCTCGACCAGCGCCTTGTCGGGGAACAGCATGAACAGGCTGTCCGGTAGCAGCGCCACCATGATGTTTTCCAGCACGGTCTGCCGATTCAGCGGCCGCGAGTGCTGGAACACCATGCCAAAGCCCTTGCGCGCGATCTTGTGCGCGGGGAGGCCAGCGACATTCTCCCCCTCGAAGACGACTTCGCCGGCAGTCGGGCGCTCGATGCCCATCACGCTCTTCATCGCGGTGGATTTGCCCGAGCCGTTCGGCCCGATCAGGCCAAAGATCTCGCCGCTGTTGACCTCGAAGCCGAGGTTCTTCACCGCCGTCAATCCGCCGAACCGTTTGGTCAGGCCGCGGACTTCGAGCACGGGCGGGTTGGAAAGCCTCTGATCCATCACGAGCGAGCCTCGCGCGAGAGGGCCGCTCCGAGGAAGCCGCCGGGAAAGAACAGCACGACGAGCAGCGCGACCGCCGAGACGATGAAGGTCGCGAGTTCGCCGGTCGGGCGCAGGAATTCGCCGGCCACGATCAGGAAGATCGCGCCCAGCGCCGCGCCGAGCACGGTGCGCCGGCCGCCGAGCACGGCCGAGACGATCACGTTGACGCCGACCGCGACGTCGACGACGGTGCCGACCGAAGCGGTGCCGAAGTAGAACACCAGCAGCGCGCCTGACAGGCCCGAGAAGAACGCGCTGACGATGAAGGCCGCGAGCTTGTGCTTGATGATGTTGAAGCCGAGCGCGCCGGCCTGCACCGGATCCTGACCACTGGCTTGCAGCACGAGCCCGACCGGCGATTGCGAAAGGCCGTAGAGGATCGCCGCCGAGATTGTCATGAAGCCGAGCGCGATCCAGTAATTCGCGCCGGCGTTGATGGTGATGACGTCGGGGATGGTTAGCCCGATCTCGCCGCCGGTGAGGTCGGCGAATACCACGATGAAGTTTTGCAGCATCAGCACCGCGACCAGCGTGGTCAGGCCGAAATACGGCCCGCGCACGCGCAGTGCCGGCAGCGCCAGCACCAGGCCCGCGATGACGGAGGCAAGCGCTCCCAACACGATGCAAGGATAAACCGACCAGCCGAACTGGGCATTGAGGATGCCGGCGGTGTAGGCGCCCACGCCGATCAGGAAGGTCGGTCCAAAGTTCACTTCGCCGGCGAAGCCGAACAAGAGGTCCCAGGACATCGCGAACACGCCGAAGTAGAACGCGACAGTCAGCAGTCCGAGCACATAGCCGGAGACATAGAGCGGCAGCGTCGCCGCAATCACGACGAGCGCGAGCGAGATAAAGAACAGGCGCGAGGTAAAGAAGCTCGCCATCTCAGCGCCTCCCCAGAAGGCCCTGGGGCCGGATGTACATCACGAACACGAGCAGCAGGAGCGCAGGGATGGTGCGGTAGGCCGGCGAGACCAGGTAGGCCGTCAGCGTCTCGAGATAGCCGACCACGAAGGCCGCGATCAGCGAGCCGGAGACGCTGCCGAGGCCGCCGAGCACGACGATCGAGAACGCGCTCGCGGTCAGCGGCCCCACGCTGTAGGAGCTGACGCCCAAAAACATGCCGAGCAGCACGCCGGCGATGCCGGCGAGGATGCCGTAAATTCCCCAGACCACGATGTAGATGTTGGTAAGCTCGAGCCCGAGCAGCGTCACGCCGCGCGGGTTCATCGAGGCCGCCAGCACCGCCTTGCCGGTGCGGGTACGGTTCACCAGCAGCCACAGCAGTGCGATGACGAGGCAGCACACGATCGCCGTAAAAATCTCGTTCTTCGGCGTGCGGACGCCAAGCACGTCGACGACGCCTTCGACGATCGGCAGCACCGTCTTGGCGTTGTTGGTGAAGAAATAAGCGATCAGCTCCTGGATCATAATGCCCCAGAGCAGCGTGCCCGTGAGGACGAAGATCTCTTTCTCCTCATTGGGAATGCGCCGGGAGTCCTGGATGGGCTTCACCACCGCGAAGTAAGTGGCGAAGGCGGCGAGGAGGGCGACCCCGACCCCGATCAGGGCGCCGGCATAGGTGCCGACACCAAGCACGCTGGCCGCGGCCCAGGCCGCTACCGCTGCCGCCACCATGATGGCACCGTGGGAGAGGTTGAGCACGCCGGAGACGCCGAAGATCAGCGTGAAGCCGGTGGCACCGAGGGCGTAGAGAGCGCTGATGGCAAAGCCATCGATCAGAATTTGGAAAGCTCGCATCTAGGATTGGCTATCCGTCTATGGCTGGCAGTCAGGCTGCCGCTTTGAGGGAAAGTGCTGCGGAGGGCGGCAAGTGAAAGCTCCCGGGAGGTGGTCCCGGGAGCATTTCCGATCAGTTGCTGAGCTTGATGAAGCTTGGGAACTTGATGTCGACCTTCGCGACGTCCTTGGGCCAGACCGCGCTCTGCTTGCCGTCCTGCCATTGCAGCATCAGGCCGGTGATCAGGCCCTTGCCGTATTTGATCGAGTGCGTGAACGGATCGTCCTTGCCGTAGAACTGGACGCGGCCGATGGTGCCTTCCCAGTCGGTCTTCTCCAGCGCATCGACCAGCTTGTCGGCATCGGTCGAGCCGGCGCGCTTCACGGCATCGGCGATGTAATAGACCTCGTCATAGGAGGTGTAGCCGGCATAGGACGGGTAGTTGCCGAACTTCTTCTTGAAGTTTTCCGCGAACGGCACCGATTTCGGCGTCACTGCGACGCCGGGCCCGGAGACGCCCTGATAGAGCACGCCTTCGGCCGCCTGGTTGGTGTCCTTGCCGAAGGTCTCGTTGGTGGCCTGCGAGGAGATGCCGAACATCGGGATCGGCACCTGCTGGTTCTTCCACTGCACCGTCGGCTGCACGCCGACATGCGAGATGCCGGTGATGATCACGTCGGGCTTTGAACCTTCGATCTTGTTGAAGATCGGGGTGAAGTCGGTGGTGTCGGGCGAGAAGCGGATGTGGTCGAGCACCTTCAGCCCGATCTTGGGCAGGCACTCCTGGTAGCCGACATCGAGCGGCTTGGTCCAGGCGGCGTCCTCGCTCATGATGACGGCCGTCTTCATGTGCAGCTTGTCGACCAGCAGGTCCTTGGCGCCGTCACAGACCGAGAGCGCAAGTGCCGCCGAGGTCAGGTAACCGTGGAAGGTGTACTTGTTCTTCTCGTAATCGGCGTGGACACTCTTGCTGATCTCGTTGGAGGCCGCACCGGGCGTGACGAACGGCGTCTTCAGCCGCGAAGCCCACGGCTCCAGCGCCAGCACTACTTCGCTGATATAGCTCGCGATGACCGCGTTGACCTTGTCTTCGTTCACAGCGCGCTGGAAGGCGCGCACCGAGTCTGCCGAGGAGGAGTGGTTGTCGTAGCCGATGATCTCGATCTTGCGGCCGTCGACGCCACCGGCGGCGTTAATCTCGTCTGCAGCAAGTTGTGCAGCCTGCGGGATCGATGCGCCGGCAATCGCCTGCGCTTCCGCGATCACGCCGATCCTGATCGGATCGGCCGCAAAGGCCGGGCTAGAGGCTGCCAACAATGCGCCCGTCGCCGCTGCGCCAATCGCAATTCGCAATGCACCAGAAAATACGTTATCCATATCGTTCTCTCCCTTGAACAAGCTTCTTTGAGCTATTGGGGCGGACTATAACGACGAGAGAATCCTCGGCAAGTGAAACTGTATTCAGGATTGTACGTTGGGGACTAAAGTCTAGCGCTTGCGTAAATATCGGGCAGAGCGGATCGGTACTCCGCACACAGGCATGCAGATTTTGGCGGCGGCCATGCATGAGCATTCAAGGCCGTAGCCCGGATGGAACGAAGCGCAATTCGGGATTCTCGCCCATGCTCCGCGTTCCCGGACTTCGCTTCGCTCGATCCGGGCTACAAGGAAGGATTGCTGAGCTACTCAGCGTGCTTGCAGCAGCGACGGATCGAGCGGCGCGAGCCGGGCGGGATCGAACGGCGCGAGATCTACGTGCGTTCCGCCCTCGGCAATGAGTTGCGCCATTGCCTCGCCCGTCGCGGGCGCATTCAGAATGCCCCACACATTGTGTCCGGTCGCGACATAGAGACCGTCGCTCTCGGGGACCCGGCCGATCAGCGGGAGGCCGTCCTCCGTCACGGGACGGAAACAGGCCTGCTGCGCGATGATCTTGTCGGGGCGAAACAGCGGCGACAGCCGCTCGGACATGGCTTGCAGGCGCGCGATTGCATCGCGGTCCGGCGTCACGGTTGCGGGATCGAGCGGCAGCGGCGCAATGTCGGAGAGAGCGGTGATATGCGTACTGCCGTCGGCGCGCGGAAAGACCTCGATCGGCACGGCGCTGCCATCCGTCTCGCAGTCCAGGAACAACGCATCGGCCGGCACGTTGGGGCCGATGTCGTAGACGATGCTCGGGCTGCGCTGGCCATAGACGGCGGGCAGGCGCATCCATTGCGCCGCGAGCAGCGACCATGGTCCCATCGCGATCGCGACGGCATCTGCTTCGATGATGTCGCCGTCGATTTCGACACCCTTCGCCGTCGTGTCATCGGAATCGCGCGCGATGCCGGTGATGCGACCAACGCGAAGCTCGGCGCCTTACGCGAGGGCCGCATTCATCACAGCTGATGTGAATTTGTGGGGATGCACGATCGCAGTCGTGTCCGTCGTTCCGATGCGCTGGGTGATGGCCACGCCATCGGCCAGCCAGCCGAGCGTGGATGGCATCGTCCGGCGTTGGTCGCCATCGGGAGCAACATAGCCGGCATACGCGCTCATCGGTCGGTAGCCCCAATCGCCGGGGATCTCTCCGGGCAGTTGCGCGTGAAGCCCAAAGCTTCGTCGCGCCAGCGCATCCAGCGGCGAGCCGGCGCACCAGTCGCGCGCCAGAAAGCCCCCGGCCTTGCCGGAGGCCGCGGCCGCCACCTCGGTCCGTTCGACGACAATGACATCGACGCCGAGGCGACAGAGGAAATAAGCGGTGCAGGCCCCGATCACGCCGCCGCCGCAGATCACTACGCGCATGGCCTGTTCCCTGGTCCGGCCCGTCGTTGAGGTGACAACCTAGCTGGAATAGCCGCGTTCCAGGGCATGACGTTGCCGGTAGCGGTCCAACGCCTGCTGGACGAGGCGCGTGAGCAGCTCTCCATACGGCACGCCTGAGGCTTCCATCATCTTCGGATACATGCTGATCGAGGTGAAGCCGGGCAGGGTGTTGATCTCGTTGAAGCAGAACGCGCCGGTTTTCCGGTCGAGGAAGAAATCGACCCGCGCGAGGTCGCTGCATTCGAGCGCCGCGAACACCTGCACCGCGAGCGCGCGCACGCGCTCCATTTGTGCCGGGTCGAGCCTGGCCGGAAGATCGACGCGAGCGCCGTCGGGATCGAGATATTTGGCCTCGTACGAATAGAATTCGTGATGGGCGTTGGGATTGAGTTCGCTGGCGATGCTCGCAAACAGCGTCTCGCCCTCGAGCACGGCGACCTCGATTTCGCGCGCGTCGATGCCCTGTTCGACCAGCACCTTGAGATCGTAGCGAAACGCATCGTCGAGCGCGGGGCCAAGCGCATCCCAGGTCTTCACCTTGTGAATGCCGACACTGGAGCCCATGTTGCACGGCTTGACGAACACCGGCAGGTTCAGGCCCTCGACCGCCTTCGCGAGAGACGAGGCGCGGTCCGCGGCGAAGGCTTTGCGGGTGAGCACGCGATAGGGCGCGACCGGAACGCCGGCGAATTCGGCGAGCCGCTTGGCGACATCCTTGTCCATGCTGACGGCGGAGGCGAGAACGCCCGATCCGACATAGGCGACATCGGCGAGCTCCAGCAGGCCCTGCACGGTGCCGTCCTCACAGAGCGGGCCGTGCATGACCGGAAACACGACGTCGATCTTGATCGGGTCTGTCGCGCTTTCGGAAATCGGCATGAGAACGCCGCGTCCATCGGCTCCTCGGGCGAGCCGCATCTCGGGCGCGTCGGGCAGGATCGGCAAGGCCGCCGCCTGCGTCCGGTCGATCGTGGCAAGATCGTTCCATTGCCACCGGCCCGTCTTGTCGATGGAGACCGGGATCACCTCGAAACGCGCGCGGTCGAGATGCCTGAGCACGGAGGCGGCCGATTTCAACGAGACCTCGTGCTCACCGGACCTGCCGCCATAGAGGACAACGACGCGAATTTTGTCTGCCATGGCTCAATTATCACGCGCTCCGTCTGGAAGTCACGTGTTGCCCGCGGCGGCTAGATCGACCTGGATGCCAAAAGTTCTCGAGCGCGCTCGAGATCAGCCAACGTGTCCACACCGAGCGGCTCCGTTCGGATTACCTTCGCGTCCATCCGCATGCCGTGCTCGATCGCTCTGAGCTGTTCAAGGCTTTCGCGCTGCTCGAGGACGCCGCGTGCGAGGCTGACATATTTCGTCAACGCCTCGCGCCGATAGGTGTACATGCCGACGTGATGATAGTGCTTCCCCGCTCCCGAGGGGATCACGGCCCGGCTGAAGTAAACCGCGCGACCGATGGTTTCTCCCGGGTGGAGAGCAAGGGCGATCTTCACGACGCTCGGCGCTTGAAGCTCGATGGGATCCTCGATCTCGGTGGCGAGCGTTGCAATCGCGCATTCGGCGTGTCGGGACAACGGCTCCATCGTCGCCCGTATCGTCGCCGGATCAATGGCCGGCAGATCACCCTGAAGGACAACGACGACATCGTAGGCCGTTTCCGCGTCGATCAGCTGTAGTGCCGCGTGCGCACGATCCGACCCTGTCGGGAGCGTTGGGTCGGTCAGGACCGCTCGTCAGCCCAAATCGTCGATGACATCCACGATGGCTTGATCGCCGCAGGCAACGACAACAGGGCCGATGTCGGCTTCGAGACCTCTTCGCCAGACGTGAGCGATCATCGGCTGACCGTTGATATCCGTCAGCGCCTTGCCTGGGAGCCTAGTCGAACCGAGCCGGGTGGGTATGATGACGATCGGACGCATCGAAACTTTCCGCTTCCTGAATGGGCAATGTGGCGCGCAAGTTTGAGGCGCCAGCGGGGCACCCTGGCGCCTCGTCGCAATCAGCTCACGCCTGCTTCAGCCCGGCCCCGCACCTTGCGTCGCCGTGAACACCGCGTAGAGCGACTGGCTCGCGGCCATGAACAGGCGGTTGCGCTTCGGTCCGCCGAAGCAGATGTTGCCGCAGACTTCCGGAAGCCGAATGCGGCCGAGCAGCTTGCCTTCCGGCGACCATGTCGTCGCGCCGTTATAGCCGACCGCGCGGCCGGCATTGCTGGAAGCCCAGACATTGCCGTTGACATCGCAGCGCACGCCGTCCGGCCCGCACTTCACGCCATCGATCACGCAATCGGCGAAGCTCTTCAGATTGGAGAGCTTGTTGTCCGCGCCGACATCGAACACAATAATTTCGCCCTTGCCGCCGGGGCCGGTGTCGCCCGGTCCCTTGCCGGTCGAGACGACATAGAGCTTCTTGAAGTCGGGCGAGAAGCACAGGCCGTTCGGGTCGGGAACCTGCTCCTCGGTGACGACGAGATCGACACGGCCGCTCGGATCGATGCGATAGCAATTGGTCGGCAACTCGCGCTTGCCAGGTGTGAAGCCGGCCGGCTGTCCGATCCGCGGATTGAGCTTGCCGCCCGCATTGGTCGATCCGCCCGCCGCGTCGGGCTCGCCCTCGTAGAGCTGACCGCCATAGGGTGGATCGGTGAACCAGTAGCTGCCGTCGGGATGCGCGACGACATCGTTCGGCGAGTTCAGCTTCTTGCCGTTGTAATTGTCGCACAGCACGGTGGCGGTGCCGTCGTGCTCGTAGCGCGTCACCCGCCGGGTCAGATGCTCGCAGGAGAGCTGGCGGCCCTGGAAGTCGAACGAGTTGCCGTTGGAATTGTTGGAGGGCGCGCGGAACACGCTGACGCGACCGTCGTCCTCGCTCCAGCGCATCTGCCGGTTGTTGGGGATGTCGCTCCACAACAGATACCGCCCTTGCGCGCTCCAGGCAGGTCCTTCCGCCCAGAGTACACCAGTGTAGAGCCGCTTGATCGCGGTGTTGGGCTGCGCCAGATCGTTGAACGACGGATCGACCGCGATGACGTCGGGGTCCCAGAAGTAGGTGGTCGGTGCGCCGTGGGGGCCGAAGTCGCGCGGCGGGGTGGTGACCGTCGTCGGCGGGGCGGCAGGTCCGGTCTGGGCCAGCGCGGTGCCCGTTCCGGCCATCGTGGCTGCGGCGCCGAGCACAAGGCCCTGGACCAGCGTCCGTCGTGAAAGCGAAGCATCCTGCTCACGCTGTTGTTGGCGTGTCATTCGCGTCCTCCCGGGTCATGTTCGGCTGGCCGGTTGATCCGGCCGGGCAACCTGAGGTTAGTCCGGTCGGGGGTCGGTTGCGAGCGCCACCGTCGCGTCCTCAGCGCGATTTCCATGGTGTCGCCGGATTCGTCTTGTCCCTGTCGTGCCTGAAGCGACCATCTGTCCTCCGAGGTCAACCGAAACCGGCTGCGGCGCCTGTCAAGTCTTGACCTCAGGCGTCAGGCTGGCAGAACGTCCATGGGGTCAACGCCGGAGTTCCGCGTGATACAAGGTGTCGTACTGGTCATATTGCTTGGAATCGCGTTTGCGGCCGGCTATTTCACGCGCGACCACATGTCCCGGAAGAAGCGGGCACAAGCGCGCCGTTGGCGCGATTATGTAGAACCCGACTGGCTCCATGCGGGCCCGCCTGCCAACACCAACGAGGTGACGGTCACCAATCAGATGCCGCAGCCGGCTCCCGCGACCGGCGAACTCGGCCAGATGCTGGGCCGCTGGGAGAACAGGGCGCGCGCCCGTCGGACGGCGTAAGGCTGACTGGACCTTTGCTCGCCCCATCCACAATCCGTTGCGCGCCGTCGCGGATGTGAGTGGCAGGGTCGAGAGGCTCCCCACGGGACGCGTTGCGTCCCCAGACCCAGTCAGGTCAGTCTCCCTGACCATCTTTTGGCGTTGCAGTTGCTGCCATTTCTCGTCTAGAAACGACGTGTTGAGCCTCCCGGCAACCAACCGTCAACGGTTTTGACCGAGGATTTGGGGCTCAAATAGGGTCTGGCAATGCTGATTCGCGGCCAAATCGATGGGATTTCGAGGGAGGTGGCTCTGGCCGCCGCCACGATCCCGGCCGCGCTGCTGCCCACCCTCCTTATTGGCGGGCTTCTTCTTACTTGCCCCTGAGGGCCGGCTGGGCGCCATGCGCCTGGGCGCTCAGGGGTTGGTCGAGATCACCGGACACCTCAAGCGCCCAGCAGACTGACGGCGCAAAAGCTCAAAAGGAAATTTGCAATGGCCCCCGCGAACAAGTCCGACAAGGACCGCGTCATCATTTTCGACACCACGCTGCGCGACGGCGAGCAGTGCCCCGGCGCCACCATGACCTTCGAGGAAAAGATCGAGATCGCCGAGATGCTCGACGACATGGGCGTCGACGTTATCGAGGCCGGCTTCCCGATCACGTCCGAAGGCGATTTCCAGGCCGTCAGCGAGATCGCCCGCCGCTCCAAGAACTCGGTGATCGCCGGCCTGTCGCGCGCCAATCCAAAGGACATCGACCGCTGCGCCGAAGCGGTGAAATTCGCCAGGCGCGGGCGCGTCCACACCGTGATCGCCACTTCGCCGCTGCACATGCGCGTCAAGCTGAACATGACGCCCGAGCAGGTGATGGAGCTTTCGATTGCCAATGTCACCCGCGCCCGCAATCAGATCGACGACGTCGAATGGTCGGCCGAAGACGCCACCCGCAGCGAGATGGACTACCTCTGCCGCATCGTCGAGGCCGTGATCAAGGCTGGTGCTACCACGGTCAATATTCCCGACACGGTCGGCTACACCACGCCGGAGGAATACAGCCACTTCATGCGCACCTTGATCGAGCGGGTGCCGAATTCCGACAAGGCGGTGTTTTCGGTTCACTGCCACAACGACCTCGGCATGGCGGTGGCGAACTCGCTGGCCGGCATCGCCGGCGGTGCGCGCCAGATCGAATGCACCGTCAACGGCATCGGCGAGCGGGCCGGCAACGCTTCGCTCGAAGAAGTCGTGATGGCCATCAACGTCCGCAACGACGTGTTTCCGTGGTGGAACAAGATCGACACCACGCAGCTGACCCGCGCCTCGAAGGTGGTGTCGGCGGCGACCTCGTTCCCGGTGCAGTACAACAAGGCGATCGTCGGCCGCAACGCGTTCGCGCATGAGAGCGGCATTCATCAGGACGGCGTGCTGAAGGATGCCTCGACGTACGAGATCATGCGGCCCGAGATGGTCGGCCTGAAGCAGTCCTCGCTGGTGCTGGGCAAGCATTCCGGCCGCCATGCCTTCGTGCACAAGCTGGAGGAGATGGGCTACAAGCTCGGTCCGAACCAGCTGGAAGATGCGTTCACGCGGATGAAGGCGCTCGCCGACCGCAAGAAGGACATCTACGACGAAGACATCGAGGCGCTGGTCGACGAGGAGATGGCGGCGTCGCACGACCGCATCAAGCTGATCTCGCTGACCGTGATCGCCGGCACCCATGGCCCGCAGCGCGCGACCATGAAGCTCGACGTCGACGGCCAGATCAAGATCGAGGAAGCCGAGGGCAACGGTCCCGTGGATGCGGTGTTCAACTGCATCAAGCGCCTAGTGCCGCACGAGGCCAAGCTCGATCTGTATCAGGTCCACGCCGTGACCGAAGGTACCGACGCGCAGGCGGAAGTGTCGGTGCGTCTGTCGCATGAGGGACGTGCGATGACGGCGCGTGCGGCGGATCCGGATACGCTGGTGGCATCGGCCAAGGCCTATCTCGGCGCGCTCAACAAGATCGTCATGAAGCGCCAGCGCGACATCGTGACGACGGCTGCGGCAAGCTGACATTGCTGACTTCGCCTCTCCCGCTTGCGGGAGAGGCGGCTGCGTCGCTCATCGTGAATAGCAGCCCTGCTAACGGCCAATAGCACGCGGCGGCGCCGGCCTGTATTGAAGTGCCTGGCATGAGGATAGGCCGTCCGCGCGCCGGACGGCCCAAGAACAACAGGGAGAAATTATGCGCACCTTCGCGATCGCGGCATCCGTCGCAGCATTGGCCTTGGGCCTTGCCGGCCCCGCCAGCGCCGACCCGATCATCATCAAGTTCAGCCACGTCGTCGCGACCGACACGCCGAAGGGCAAGGCGTCCGAGAAGTTCAAGGAACTCGCCGAGAAGTACACCGGCGGCAAGGTCAAGATCGAGGTCTATCCAAATTCGACGCTGTACAAGGACAAGGAAGAGCTCGAGGCGCTTCAGCTCGGCAGCGTGCAGATGCTGGCGCCGTCCAATTCGAAATTCGGTCCGCTCGGCATCCGTGAATTCGAGGTGTTCGATCTGCCCTACATCCTTCCCGACCTGAAGACGCTGCGGAAGGTGACGGAAGGCCCGCTCGGCGCGCGGCTGCTCAAGCTGCTGGAGCCGAAAGGTATCACCGGCCTTGCCTATTGGGATAACGGCTTCAAGCAGATGAGCGCCAACAAGAAGCTCATCGCACCGGCCGACTATCAGGGCGTCAAGTTCCGCATCCAGTCATCGCGCGTGCTGCAGGCGCAGTTCAAGGCGCTCGGCTCGCTGCCGCAGGTGATGGCGTTCTCGGAGGTCTACCAGGCGCTTCAGACCGGCGTGGTCGACGGCCAGGAGAACACCTGGTCGAACATCTACACCCAGAAAATGCACGAGGTGCAGAAGTACATCACCGAGACCAATCACGGCTACATCGGCTACGTCGTCATCGTGAACAAGAAGTTCTGGGACGGTCTGCCGGCCGACATCCGCGAGCAGCTGTCGAAGGCGATGAAGGAGGCGACCGACTTCAACAACGCGCAGTCGCAAAAGGAAAACGACGACGCGCTCGCCGAGATCAAGAAGAGCGGTAAGAGCGAGATCATCAAGCTCACGCCGGAGCAGGACGAGGCGATGCGCAAGGCGATGGAGCCAGTCTACAAGGATGCGGCCAGCCGCGTCGGCCAGCCGCTGATCGACGAGTTCCAGAAGGAAGCCAAGGGCACGACGAACTAAGCTAAACGATTTATGAATGAATGGCTTCCGTGCGCGCTGCACGGAAGCCATTTTGTTACGAACGATGTCAGTGCAGCTGAACAGACATTCAAGTAAGTTACATCTCTGACGGAACGTTCTCTCTGTCCAAGTTGTAAGTTGCATGAGAGGCCGGCGACCCTCATCTTCAGGATATCCTTCCAGAGGAGTTTCTTATGAGGAAGTTCACTATCGCCGCCATCGCCATGCTCAGCATCGCCGGCTCGGGCGCGGTCTATGCCCAATATCATCGCCCGTGGATGGAGCACTTCCGTCACATCCGCATGAACCCGGAAGACCGCGCCGCCTTCGTCGACGCGCGAATCGCCGCGGTCCATGCCGGGCTGAAGCTCAATGCCGACCAGGAGAAGCTGTGGCCGCCGGTCGAGGCCGCCGTGCGCGACCTCGCCAAGCTGCGTCTGGACCGCGCCAACGCGCGGATGAACGCCGGTCCCGGCGACGCTGCCAGGAACGGCGACAATAGCGGCGACAAGCCGGATGATCCGGTCGCCCGCCTGCGCCAGCGCGCCGACGACATGAGCGCGACCTCGGCTGCGCTGAAGAAGATCGCCGACGCCGCCGATCCGCTCTACAAGAGCCTCGATGACGGCCAGAAGCGCCGCCTTGCCATGCTGACCCACCACCGCGGCCTGTTCGGCGGCGGCGAGGACGGCCCGCGCCACCACTTCATGGAGCGCCGCATGGACCGCATGATGGAGCGTGGCATGGACCACTTCCGCGGCGGCGACCGCGACGACAGCCCGGATCGGGACGGGCGTCTTTAAGCGCTCCGGGATTTCCCGGATATCAACCTTGGCGAAGCCGCTGGAATCCAGCGGCTTTTCGCATTTCCGGGGCTGTGGAAGAACCTTGGAAAACATGCGCCACATCGCTTGCCAGACCCGGATCGCTTTGCTAAACGACCGACCTCGCAAGGCATTGACCGCCTTTCGGGCGCATAGCTCAGTTGGTAGAGCAGCTGACTCTTAATCAGCGGGTCCCAGGTTCGAGCCCTGGTGCGCCCACCATACAAATCAAGACCTTAGCGAGAGAAACCGTTTGAGAAGGCCGAACTAGAACGGTTTTTCAAACGGTGTTTTTGGTGGGCGGCCGGCGAGTCCACTCGCGGCATTGTGAACCACTCTACGAGTCTCGGCGGAGGCCAAGGCGACTCGAAGGGCGGCCAACAGAACCGCTTCCTTGTAGTTTCTGGGTCAGAGCCGCCCGACATAGCCGGCATTTTCCCACTTCTGTTCTATGTCATCGGCGACGCATTGGGGCGGTTGCGCAGAGCTTCCGTCGAAGTAATGCTTGAAGTCGACGTGAATTCGCATGTTGTCCGGCCTATAGGCGGCCTTGCGGTCGTAGAGCAGAACCGATCCTGCTTCGAAGCGCTGATAGACCGATTTATGCATCGGTGATCTCGACTCCTCAGTCTCGGGATCGATGGGAAGATCGCGAACTCCCGCCTTGAGGAAGCCGCCCGCCTGCTCATTGTGCTGGGGGCCGGCAGGATCGGGTGACAGCCGTAGGACACTGCCGTCGTGTTTCAGGCCAGCCGGGATCAGTGAAGCTCCGGCGAGCAGCCAGTTCAGCGCCACATCCGACAAGCGGGCCTCGTTTTCCAGATAGCCGCCGCCGACATCAGCATGCACGCCCGGAAACCAGACCTGCTCGAAATAGAGATTGCCGTGCGCGTCACGTTCATCCTGCTTCTCGGCCGTGGGTGACCAGCCAACGCGCTTGAAGTCGGCGCGGTTCTCGTCGATCGAGATCGCATGCTTGGCGTAGCCCACATTCGGATTCAGCGTCGTGTCGTAGAATTTGTGCTTCGGTGGCGCGAAGTGCGTGGCCCGGAGGCGCTTCATGAAGCCATAGCCGGGCAAGGATGGCGCGATTTTGAGATAGTTTATGAGAAAGACGATCAGCGCTGTAGCTACACCGAGGTAGCTCAGTATCCAGGCCACCCATCCCGCCCATGGAAAGACCGGCTGAAGGAAGCCACCGAGCCAGTGCAGTCCGATCAGTAGCGCAATGCCGGAGGTCACGAGCGCCGTACCGAGATATTTGTGGCCGAGGGCGGCGACCGTATCGAACACGCCGATGAAGTAAGGAAAGACGTTCGCGTGCTCGGCGCCGTTGACGGTGGTTGTGCTGCCGTAATGCTGTCTGAATTGTGCGGCGATCGCGTCTCGAGTCTCGAGCAGGAACTGCCGGTATCCAAGAATCTTGCGCGAGTAGGATGGGCAGAATTGATAGACGTCCTTGACGGCATGCTCGGCCAGCTTGTGGATGCTTGTCGGGTCGCGGCGCAGGGGCGAGCCATCCGGCATATGGCGCGGGATGCCGCAATAGGTCATGACGCCAGCGACCGATCGGACCGTGTAGGCGCCTCGGCTGAAACCGATCAGAAAGACTCGGTCGCCTTCCTCATAGAGGGCGATGATCGCGGCGTAGCAATCAACGATGTTCCGGGTGATCCCGAGGCCCGTCGCCATGCTGGCGAGATTGTAGAGCCAGCGCATCCAGCCGATCTTGAAATGCCCGCCGTCTGACGCTGAGCCAAGGCCGGCATCATAGAACGCCACCTGCTCGGAAGGCTCGATCTTAGTGTCGGGCCCGACGCGGCAGGCGCGGTAAAGCTTATAGACGTTGGTCCGGGCTTCGTCGAAATTGATGCCGCCGGCTTGCCCCGTGCCGTCGGAAAAGATCACAATATTCTTCGGCATTGCACACCGTCCCCCAAAGTGCGCTAAACGCCGTTCTATACCAAAGATTGTGGCTGCCGGGTGTGAACCAGCTGACATATCCACGCATCTCTGCATCCGACAGTTGGGTTGAATCGAACGTGATCGAGGGAGGGATTCCCCAGGGACGTTTGGCGTGAGTCCATGTGGTCTCTGATTCGGAGGCTGGATATGGGAACGTCAGCGCATTCGGATGATCTTCGATCGCGGGTTGTTGCGGAGATTTTGGCAGGAGCTTCGCGGCGGCAGGCCGCGGAGCGGTTCAAGGTGAGCGCGGCCTCGGCCGTTCGCTGGGCTCAACTCCACAGCCAAACAGGCGGCGTTCACCCCCGGCCTCGGGGCGGCAAGAGCCGCTCGCCGTTGGAGCCGCATGCGGCGTGGCTGCTGGAGCTGATCACCGCGGAACCGGACCTGACGCTGGAGGCGATCGTGCAGCGGCTGCTGGCTGGTCTTGAGTTGAAGACTTCGGAGGCCGCGGTTCGCCGCTTCTTCAAGCGGCACGCGATCACCTTCAAAAAAAACACTGCACGCCGCCGAGCAGGATCGGCCCGACGTGTCCGAGGCGCGCGAGCGCTGGCAGGCAAGCCAGGCGAGCCTTGACCCCACCAAGCTGGTGTTCGTCGATGAGACGGGCGCCAACACCAAGATGGTGCGCGCCTACGGGCGATGTCGAAGGGGCAAGCGGCTCGTCTGCAAGACCCCGTGGGGTCATTGGAAGACCACGACCTTCACCTGCGGCCTGCGCTGCGACGGTCTGGTCGCGCCCTGGGTGCTGGAAGGCCCCATGACCGGCGACGCGTTCCGCGTCTATATCGAGAAGGTGCTCGTTCCAACCCTCGCACCAGGCGATACAGTCATCATCGACAACTTGGCCAGCCACAAAGTCGCCGGGGTGCGTGACGCGATCGAGGCTGTGGGTGCGAAGCTTCTGTACCTGCCGCCCTATTCCCCCGATCTAAATCCCATCGAACTCGCCTTCGCCAAGTTCAAGACCGGACTGCGAAGAGCCGCAGAACGAACCGTCGATGACCTCTGGCAAAGAATCGGCACCCTCATCGACGACTTCTCGCCCAACGAATGCCAAAACTACCTCCGTCACGACGGTTACGCCTCAGCTTAAGTGACGGATGCGCTAGCGGTATTTAAGTCAGCTGAGCATCAAGTCGCCCAGATCCCGTAAACGGCCCGCTTGGATTTGGCGGCTAATTTGCCACGGCAAGCCGGTCCCTAGATCTGACGTCCCCAGGTTAGCTCGTCATGCCTGACGCGTGGGTGATTGCCTCCGGACCCGCAGCGTCGCCTCTGCGAGCTGCGCAATATGTACGCATGTCCACCGACAATCAGAGGTACTCGACCGAGAATCAAGCGGAAGTCATTGCCGCTTATGCCCAGAGCCGCAATGTATCAATCGTAAGGACCTATTCGGACGAAGGGCTCAGTGGCCTTTCGATAGACGGGCGCGACGGCCTAAAGGCTTTAATCGCCGACGTCGAAGGCGGACGCGCGGATTTCGACTGCATTCTTGTCTACGATGTCAGCCGATGGGGTCGCTTTCAGAATACAGATGAAAGCGCCTACTATGAGTTCATCTGCATGCGCGCCGGGATCACCGTCCATTATTGCGCCGAAGAGTTCGAGAACGACGGTAGCTTCGCTTCCAGCATCCTCAAGGTGAATAAGAGAGCGGCGGCCGCCGATTTCAGCCGCGGGCTGTCAAAGAAGGTTTTTCTCGGCCAGTCGCACATCGTGCGGATGGGATTCGGTCGCGGCGGCATGCCGGGCTACGGGCTGCGGCGGCAGCTCGTCGAGGAAAATGGCGCCATCAGGCAGACGCTCGAATACGGGCAGCAAAAATATCTTCAGACCGATCGGATCAAGATCATCCATGGACCCGACGCCGAGGTCGAAACCGTCAGGCGCATGTTCAATGCGGTCGCGTTGGAAGGAAAGCATCCCGGCGATATCGCCGCCGAACTGAATGCGAAGCAAATCCGCACGACACGAGGCCGCTGTTGGGACCCCGAGACGATCCGGAAGATCCTTACCAACGAGGTCTACACCGGCAGCCTTATTTTCAATCGGGCCTCTTTCAAGTTGAAGCAGCGCCGCGTCAACAATCCCCGCGATATGTGGATCAGATGCGAGAACGCCTTCCCAGCCATCGTTTCAGTGGAGCTGTTCAACCAAGTGCAGGAGGTCATGCGGGCGCGGCGTGAGCAACGCAGCAACCAGGAGGCCATCGATCGACTGGCGGCGCTAGGGCGCGAAAAGGGTCGTCTCTCCGTAGCAATCATCGCCGCGGCCGATGGTATTTTGTCGGCCGAAAGCTATCGGCGACGTTTCGGATCGTTGGTCGCGGCCTATGCACTTGCCGGCTATCAGCCGGAGTCCTATCAGCGCCGCGCCGAGACAACCGCAAGGTTCCGGGAGCGTTTGATCGCCATGGCTGATGAAGTGGCAACCAGGATCAATGCTCTCGGTGGTCTGGCCGTCCACGATGGCAAATCCGGCATCGTTAGCCTGGGCGATGGTTGCCGCATCGCGGTCGGATCGGCGCGCGCAGTGACCAGCGGCGCGGATCGCGTGCGCTGGACGATCTTCGCCGATCGTCGGGCGGACGCCGAACTTACGCTAATCGTCCGAATGGACCCTGCCAACGATCTGGTCGCTTCTTGCTACGTGCTGCCGACTCACGACCTTGCGCTGGCAAAGGGGAGGGTACTGCGTATTTCAAATCCCGTCTTCGCACAGGCCTGCCGCTACCCAACCCTCGATGCATTCTGCCGACTCTGTGCCGGTTATGACGAGAGGACAGCCGCTTGAAAAGCCGCCGCAAGATCGAATCCATACCCATCGCCGCGATCAAGGTGCTCAATCCGCGAAATCGGAGCCGTGCACGGTTCAAGGAGATTGTCCAAAGCATCGAGACGGTTGGCCTGAAGCGGCCCATCACGGCGAGCAAACGAGAGATGGCGAACGGGTACGAGCTGGCATGCGGCCAAACGCGAATGGAGGCGCTCTCGACCCTCGGTCAGGCGGAGATTCCTGCGATCCTCGTTGAAGCCTCGACGGAGGATTGCATCCTGATGAGCCTGGTTGAGAATATTGCGCGCCGGCGGCACTGGCCGATCGAGCTCGTCGGCGATATCGGCCGGCTCGCCAAGAGCTATAGGGCCCCAGACATCGCCGCCAAACTCGGCGTCACCGAGGACTTTGCGCGGGCGATCGCCTATCTGATCAAGCATGGTGAAGATCGGCTGCTCAGCGCAGTCGAACGGGGCATCGTACCGCCGACGCTGGCTGTCGAGATCGCCAGAGCCAAGACGCCCAGATTGCAAGCCGCGCTGCTGGAGGCGTTCGTCAACGAGAAGCATACCAGCAAGCAGATCGGCAAGATGCGCAAGCTCGTCGAGCAGCACCACCGCAAATCCATGAAGGCACAATTCGCCGGCGAGGCGATCAATGCCGCCTCGCTGGTTCGCGCCTTTCGGCAGGAGACCGAGCGTCAGGAGATCGTGGCAAAGAAAGCCGATCTCACCCATGCGCGTCTTGTTTTCCTGATCAGCGCGCTCAAAACGCTGATGGGCGAGCGCATGTTCATGTCGCTGCTGCGCGAGGAGCGAATGGACAAGGTCCCCCTTCCGATCCTCCGCCTCCTGTCGGCGAGTGTCTCATGACGGAGAGGTCCATTCGTTTGGTGTTTGAGCCCGAGTTGGCGGTTCTGCGGCTCAAGTCCCTGCTGCCGCTCAAGCAAGTGACCGATCGAATCCGGCGTTCTCACAAGTATAAGGTGATTGCCGCCTCAATCGACGAAATCGGAATCATCGAACCGCCTGTCGTTTTTCACAAGCCGGACCAGCGTGGCCGGTACATGCTGCTCGATGGAGCGCTGAAGCGAGACATTTTATTGGCCAGGGGCGAGACCGAGACCGAGTGCCTGCTGGCGCTCGACGATGAGGCCTATACTTACAACAAAAAAGCGATCCGACTTTCCGTCGTGCAAGAGCACGTCATGATCCTGCGCGCCATCGAGCGCGGTGTTCCCGAGGGACGGATTGCCAAGGCCCTGAATGTCAAGATTGCGCACATCAAGCAACGCCGAAGAATGCTACGGGGGATTTGCAAGCAGGCCGTTCGCCTGTTGCGAGACAAGCCGGTCAATCCAGTGACGTTTGATGTTTTGCGCAAAATGCGCGAACCGAGGCAGATCGAAGCCTGCGAACTGATGGTCGCCGCGTCGAACTATTCCTCGTCTTACGCGAAAGCCCTCCTCGCGGCGACCTCGGATGCGGAGCGTGTGCAGCCTCAGAGGCGCGGCGTCCCGGCCGTAGTGACGGCTGCCGACCTCGCCCTCTTGGAAAGAGAGCTGAACGACGTGCAGAAGAAGGCCGGTATCGTCGAGGCCGCCTACGGACGTGACATGCTCGATCTCGCTATTGCGGCCCGCTACGTATCCGACCTTCTCGCGCGAACGGCGATCGCCCGCTACCTGGATGACAATCATCCGGAGATGACGAAGGAGTTCGGATCCATTCTGGCGGCCACTCTGACCCAGCCCCGAAAGAAGCTATTGCCTACAGCCAAGGGCGCGAATGCCTGAGGCTGTAACGTCGCCCAACATCGCCCAGAGACTGTGGCTCTTGCTCATCGGCCCGGTTCCGCAGATCTGAGAAAAGTCAGCAATATTGTCCTAATTATTGAGCTTTTATTGCGGTATTTGTGCATAAGTCTGCACGATTTTAGAAAAATCTGCTGTGTTCCTCTTGAACTGTTCCCACGCGTTCCCAAATCGTTCTTCACTTTGTGGGGATCACTCGCGCGAGGCCTCCAGCTCATCAGGTTCACCAACGACCGCCCCGTAAGGGCGGCCGAACGCGGGAGTATGCCTTGCCTTACGAGATCGATTTTCTGCGTGCCGGCGATAGCAACGGCGACGCCATCATCCTTCGCTGGGGAGCCACGAAGGAAAGCCCGTTCTTTATCAACATCATCGATGGCGGTTTCGCCGACACCGGCGACCAGATCATCGAGCATGTTGAGCACTATTACGCCAAGCCGGCCAACATCGCCAACGTCGTTCTCTCGCACGCCGATAACGATCACGCGACCGGCCTGATCAAGGTGCTTGAGCATCCGCGGTTCACGATCTCGACGCTCTGGATGAACCGTCCCTGGGACTATGTCGACGAGGTGATCGACAGCTTCCACGGCGCCTATACCCGGGAAGGGCTCATCAAGCGCATGCGCGAGATGCACCCGTACCTGGTCGAGATGGAAGAGATCGCCACGCGGCGCGGGATCACCGTCAAGGCGCCGTTGCAGGGTGCCGCGATCGGTCCCTTCAAGGTACTGGCGCCGAGCCGCGCCCGGTATGTGCAACTCATTCCCGATCTCGACAAAACCCCGACCGCCTATGGCAGTAACCTGAAAGGGGGCTTCGGAAGCGCCCTCGTAAAAGCGTTTGTTGATGTCGCCGAGAAGGTCCTTGAGCGGCTCGATTTGGAGACGCTCGACGATAACCCGCCAGCGACATCCGCCTCTAACGAGACCTCGATTGTGCAGTGGGCCGTGATTGACGGCAAGCGGATCCTGCTGACCGCTGACGTCGGGCCTGAAGGCCTTGCCGAGGCCGCACAGTATGCCGAGAAAATCAGCCTCTCCATCCAGCCCGATCTCGTGCAGATCCCGCACCATGGCAGCCGGCGCAACGTGACGCCGACGGTCCTCAACCGCTGGCTGGGCGGCTATCCTGCGTCGGGCCGAGGCAACGCCATCGCCTCGATCGGCAAGAATGCCGACATCTACCCGCGCAAGAAGGTCGCGAATGCGTTTGCGCGGCGCGGCTACGGTGTTCACGCCACGCGCGAATCTTGGGTCAACTTCCGCGACGGCTATGATCGCCGCGCGAATACGATTGATGCCTATGTCATCCCGTTCACCTCCGATGTCGAGGATGACTAAGATCATGCCTAAGTTCGATAAATACACGCTCCTGGCCCGCCTGCTTCCGGCCGTGATCGCAGTCGCGCCGGCATTTGCGCTCGTTTGGGTCGTCATCACATCCGGCACCGAGTTGAAATTGGTGCACGGCATCGCCGGCTCCGCGCTCGCCGCTCTCCTATGGGCCTTTGCCGACGCGGCGCGGCGGCGCGGGAAAGCCATCGAGCCGAAACTGATCGAAGCCATGGGTGGGTTGCAGAGCATCGTGATGCTCCGGCACCGCGATACGACGTTCGATGCGTCGACGAAAGCGCGCATGCAGGCGTTCCTCGCCGGCAAGATCTCCGAGGTGGCGCCGACCCCGCAGCAAGAAGCCGACAATCCCGAGGCGGCCGACGCATTCTACAAACGGGCGGGAGACTGGTTGCGCGAAAACACCCGCAGCCAGAAGAAGTTCGACATCCTCTTCAATGAGAACGTTACCTACGGCTACCGCCGCAATCTTTACGCGCTCAAATGGCTCGCGCTGGCGCTTAACGTCCTCATCGTGGCGGGCTGCGTCGCACAGTACCTGTTCCGCTGGCCGTTGCCGGCCGATCTCGGGCTGGTACCCGTGTTCGTCATCGCCTTCTTGCATGCGAGCTATCTGCTCGCCTTCTCGACACGAGCGGCGGTCTTCGAGGCCGCGCGCACTTACGCGCGGCAGCTCCTGTAGCCATGTTCACCCGCCGACCGGCCGACGCCGCGCGGTTGCTGTCGACGGCCGCGTTCATCGTGATCGACGAGCTCCATTCCTTCCTCCAGGGGCCGAGGGGACTTCATGTGGCGAGCCTGCTGCGCCGCATCGATGCGATGTCGAAAAAGGCCGCGCGGCGCGTCGGGCTGTCCGCGACGATCGGCGATCTTCCGCAGGCCGCCGCTTGGCTGCGTCCTGCCGTACCGCACTCGGTCGAGATCCTCGAGGCGAAATCCGATTCGCCGGAGCTCAGGCTTCAGATCCGCGGATACGTCGAGCCGCCCGAGCTCGACGATCCCGATCATGCCGAAGGTGCCGCCGGTGCAGAAGAAACGCCGAGAAGGATCGCGCTGGACGACATCGCGGATCATCTGTTCGCCACGCTCCGCGGGACGAACAATCTCGTCTTCGGCGGGTCGCGCCGCACGGTCGAGTCGGCCGCGGACAGATTGAGGAGGCGTTGCGAGGCTGCGAAGGTCCCGAACGAATTCTTCCCCCATCACGGCAGCCTCTCGAAGGCCTTGCGCGAGGATCTCGAAGATCGCTTGAAGGACGCAAAGCTTCCGACGACCGCGATCTGCACGTCGACCTTGGAACTCGGCGTCGACATCGGATCCGTGAAGTCGGTCGCCCAGATCGGCTCGCCCAGATCGCTATCGTCGCTGAAGCAGAGGCTCGGACGCACGGGGCGCCGGCGCGGCACGCCTTCGATCCTGCGGGTCTACGTGCGCGAACCCAACATCGATCAGGACTCCGGGATGTTGGATAGGCTTCGGTCCAACACGATACGGTCGGTCGCCGTCGTCCGGCTGCTCCTGGAACGGTTCGTCGAGCCGGCGGGCGAGGTGCCCGAAACGGCGTCGACGCTCGTCCACCAGATCCTGTCGGTCATCGCGGAACGCGGCGGCATAAGGGCTCGACCGATGTACGATCTGTTGTGTGGCCCGGGTCCCTTCGCGTCGATCTCGGTGTCTGAATTCGCCGATCTGCTCCGGCACCTGTCTTCCGAGGCGGTCAAGTTCGTCGAGCAAGCGAGCGACGGTACCATAATGCTCGGGAAGGAGGGCGAGCAGATCGTTCAATCGCGCAATTTCTTCGCCGTGTTCGAGTCACCCGACGAATGGCGCCTCACGGTCGGAGGGCGGACGCTCGGGACTCTCCCGATTTCATTTCCCGTCCATAAGGACAGCCTGGTCGTCTTCGCCGGCCAACGCTGGATCGTGCAGGATCTCGACGAGAAGACGAACACTCTATTCGTGGCGCCGCATCCGGGCGGCGTGGTGCCCCGGTTCGAACGAGCCAACGGAGAGCGCCTCCACGACCGATTGGCTGCGGAGATGCGACAGGTCTACCTGGCATCGGACATGCCGCCCTATCTCGATGACAAGGGGCGTTCGCTGCTGGCCGAAGGACGAGAGATGTTCCGGTCTCTCGATCTCGAGACGGCGACCTGCGTGCAGGAGGAAAAGAACCTTCACGTCTTTCTGTGGCGGGGGTCCCAGGCGACCGCCGTCTTCGGAGCCGCCGCCGCGATGGTCGGAATTCCGGGCGAGGTCCATGACCTCGGTCTTACGCTTTCCGAGACGAACGTGTCCGATGCTTCGGCGAAGTTGAAGCTCCTGGCAGATGCGGAGGAGGTGGATCCCATCGGGGTAGCGGCGTTCGTCGAGAACGTGGCGGCCGGCAAGTTCCGGGAGCAGGTCCCGCAACCCTTGGCCAAGGCCTTGTGGGCCAGACAGAACGCTGCGGCGATAACCGGAATCAACGGCATGGCGCGGACTGTGTGCCAGGCGCACGGAGCGGGAAGCGACGGCGGACTCCGCTGACGCGATCCAATGAGGTGAGAAAATGTACAAAGTCGCGGGAACGCTCAACCTCAGTGCCGGCGATCTGGTGGGGCATCTGAACTGCCGCTATCTGACGTCGCTCGACCTCAAGGTCGTCGACGGCGAGTTGGACAAGCCCAAGATCTGGGATCCGGTGCTCGAAGTGCTGGCCGAGCGAGGTTCGCTGCACGAACGTGAATTCGTCGAGCACCTCAAGGCCGACGGTCGAACCGCGACGGTCGTGGAAGGCGTCGGCGTCGACGCCAATTCGCTCGCCGCCACCGGCGCCGCCATGGCCCGGGGAGAGGCGATCATCGTCCAGGGCGCGTTGCAGGCAGGGCGCTGGAACGGTCGCGCGGACATCCTCACGAGAGTCGAAACGCCGAGCCGCTTCGGCTCCTGGTCGTACGAAGTCATCGACACCAAGCTCGCGCGACAGACTAAGGGCAGCACGATCCTTCAGTTATCGCTCTATTCGGATCTGTTGTCCGAAATCCAACAGGCTGAGCCGACGTCCGCGCTGGTCGTCACGCCCGGTACCAATTTCATGCCGGAGACGTACCGGGTCGCCGATTATGCCGCCTACTACCGGCATGTCCGCCGCAGCCTGGAGGAGGCAGTGTCGGGACCGCTCTCGAGCTCCGTCTATCCCGAGCCCATCGACCACTGCGAGATATGCCGGTGGCGGCGGCACCGCGACGAGCGAAGGAGGGCGGACGATCACATGTCGCTCGTCGCCGGCATCAGCAAATCGCAGATGAGCGAACTGGAGAGGAACGCGGTGGAGACGATGGCCGCGCTCGCCGCCCTGCCGTTGCCGCTGCAGTGGAGACCCGAACGAGGAAACGTCAAAAGCTTCGAGAAGATCCGCGAGCAGGCCCGCATACAGGTCCAAGGGCGCGAGAGCGGCGCGATCCTCTACGAGACCTTGCCGCCGATCGCGGGATTCGGCCTGTCACGGCTGCCCGAACCTTCCCAAGGCGACATATTCTTCGACTTCGAGGGCGATCCGTTCGTAGGCGACGGCGGATTGGAATTTCTGTTCGGATACACCTACTCCGACGAAGGCGGCCAGCCGCGTTACGTCGGCGATTGGGCTTCCAACCGTCAGGAAGAAAGGATCGCCTTCGAGCGTTTCGTCGATTTCGTGACCGATCGCCTCAAGACCTATCCGGACCTGCATATCTACCATTTCGCGCCCTACGAACCGGCTGCGATGAAACGGCTCATGGGCCGATATGCAACGCGCGAGAACGAGGTCGACAGCCTCCTGCGCGCCGAAACCTTCGTCGACCTCTATTCCGTCGTCCGCCACGCCATCAGAGCAAGCGTGGAGAGCTACTCCATCAAAAAACTCGAGCCTCTGTATTCCTTCGTCAGAGCTGTTCCGCTCGACGACGTCGGTGCGGTGATGGCCCGGACTCAGGCGCGGCTTGAGTTGTCGGACGCGGCCGGCATACCTGAAAGCGACAAGGAAGCGATCAGGGGCTACAACCGGGACGACTGCTCCTCGACGGATGCTTTGCGACGTTGGCTCGAGTCGGTTCGGGCCGAGGTCGTCGCCGCCGGGGCGATAGTCGACCGGCCGGCGCCGGGGACGTCGGAGATCAGCGCCGAACTCGACGAATGGCACAAAAAGGTCGCCGCGCTCGTAGGACGTCTAACCGCAGGCGTGCCGGACGACTTCGCGGAACGAAGCCCCGAGCAGCAGGCGCGCTGGCTTTTGGCGTTCATGCTGGATTGGCACGGGCGGGAGAACAAGGCCGTCTGGTGGGAATACTTCCGGCTGCGGGACCTGTCCGCCGAAGATCTGCTTCACGAGCGCGACGGGATCGCGGAATTGAGGTTCCTGCAGCAGGTCAGCGGAACGGCCAAGGTCCCGGTCCATCGGTATCGCTTCGCGCTGCAGGACACCGACATCCGCGTCGGAGACAAGTTGCACAGCATCGGCGGCGACGATTTTGGACGGGTAGTCGCGATGTCGCTCGACGATCGTACCATCGACATCAAGAAGCGCGGAGACACGGCCTCGTTGCATCCCGAGGCGGTCTTCACACACAGCTTCGTCGGCACTCAGGTTCTTGCCGACGCGCTGATGCGGATCGGCGAGTACGTGGCCGACCACGGAATGGTCGGGGAAGGCGATCATCGCGCCGCCCGCGATCTGTTGATGGCGGCGGCTCCGCGACTGGTGGGGCAGCAATTCCAGGTGGACGGCGAGACGACCATGCAGGCCGCGATCCGGACAGCGCTCAACCTCGACAGCAGCGTCTTTCCAGTGCAAGGCCCCCCGGGGGCGGGAAAGACATATACCGGCGCTCGTATGATCTGTGCCCTAGCCAACGAGGGTAAGAAGGTCGGGATCACGGCGAACAGCCATAAGGTCGTCCGCAATCTTCTGGACGAGGTCGTCTCCACCGCTCGCCAACAGAGCCTTCCGATCGAATGCATCCAGAAGCCGTCCGAAAAGGAGGACGATCTCCCGGGACTGCGCTTCACGACGGACAACGCTGCGTTTCTCGATGCTCTGGATTCGGTCTGCATGGTCGGAGGTGCGACCGCCTGGTTCTGGGCCCGACCCGACGCGGCGGGGATCGTCGACGTTCTCTTCATCGACGAAGCCGCCCAGATGTCGCTCGCGAACGTTCTCGCCGTCTCGCAGACCGCTCGGAGCATCGTACTGTTGGGCGATCCCCGGCAACTCGAACAGCCGATCAAGGGGAGCCATCCCGACGGCGTCGACGTCTCCTCTCTCGACCACATCCTAGGCGCCCACGCCACCGTGCCCCCCGACTGTGGCCTCTTCCTGCCCGAGACCTGGCGCCTGCATCCGCAGATTTGCTCGTTCAACTCCGAGATGTTCTACGACGGCCGCCTGCATCCCCATCCCGGCCTGGAGAATCAGAAGATAACGTCGACCGGCAGGCTGGCAGGCGCCGGTCTCCGCTATCTACCCGTGGCGCACGACGGCAACCAGAGTTCGTCGCGGGAGGAAGCCGACGCGATCCGCGACCTTGTCTCGGAGATTCTAGGTACCGGAACGACCTGGACCGATCGCGACGGCGTCGAGGCACCAGTCGGTTTGAGCGAGATCCTGATTATCGCTCCCTACAACGCGCAGGTGTTCGAGCTTCAGGAGCGCATTCCCGGTGCCCGCATCGGGACCGTGGACAAGTTCCAGGGACGCGAAGCCCCCATCGTGATCTTTTCGATGACGACGTCCAGCTACCTAGACGCTCCTCGCGGAATGGAGTTTCTCTATAGTGCGAACCGGCTGAACGTGGCGACTTCGCGCGCGAAATGCATCTGCGCCATCGTAGCATCTCCTCGACTCTTCGAGGTTGAATGTAAAACCCCCCGACAGATGCAGCTCGCCAATGCGTTTTGTCGGTATCTCGAGCTGGCGACGCATATCTAATCGGTTTCAAGCCCCGGAGCCTCTTGGTCCCGGCACTCAGCTGCCCCAAATCGTAAAAGCGGATTTTACAGTCTTTCCGGATGATTGCCCCGCTGGGTCGTTGGTTTCGTCAGTCACGCTGCCGGTTCGGCCGAATCTTCCTTGATGCCGCGGGCAACAATCCGGAGCGCCCCATCCGGAAGCGGCCGCTGTAGCCTCAGGGCCTCCTCCAGAGGCGCCGTCATCCAAGTCTCGACCTCGTCTGGCGTCGTCAGAATTACCGGCATCGCCTTGGGGTGGATGGCGCCGACCTCGGCGTTCGGCTCCGTCGTGAGGAACGCGTAGAGGTCGTTGGTGGTCTCGCCTTCCTTGACCTTTCTGACGGAGGTCCAGTTGGTCCAGATGCCGGCGAAGCAGGCGAGGGGGCGAGTCTCATCGAGCGCGAACCAGATGTCGCCGCCTTTGGCCTTGTTGAACTCACTGAAGGAGTTGAACGGTACCACGCAGCGGTTTTCGGTTCCTAGCCATCTCGTCCAATGCTGGCTCTTCACGTTGCGGATGTTGGTCGTCCCGCCGTCCGGCTCTATCCGCAGCAGTTCCTTGAAATCGACGGTCTTACCCTTGGCTTGCAGCTTCTCGGCTCGCTTCTTGGTGGCGTCCATCAGCGCTTTTGACGACGACGGCATTCCCCAGCGCGCCGTAGCGAGTTCGCGGCCCTCGGCCCCGTTGCGCACGATCGGTGCCTTGTAATCGGGGAAAACCCCGGGCATCGGCGCCAGATTGCCGACGTATCGGTTCACGACGCGGAACAACGCGCTGATCGCGGCTTGGTTAGTCGTGATCGAGTAGAGATTGCACATCGGTCAGGCTTCGGTCCGAGGGTGGCGCGGCTGCCAGGCTAGTTGTAGCAGAGTCGCGGAAGGACGCCGGCCCGCCTTGGCGCATTTGCGGCAGCGCAGCCGGCTGGCGAGATCGTGCACGAAGGTGGTCGGCGGATGCTTCATCGCCGAGAGGTCAACGTCGCTCGGCGTCTTGCAGCGCGCGCACTGGATCTCCAGCCAAGGGAAGCCGCCATTCACCGCTTGATCGATCGTCGGGGATGGATCAATCGGTTCTCCGTCTGACCACATGCGTTCGTTCCAACTCTCGCAGAGCAGCTTGTCGGCCCGCTGGATGAGCGCTTCCCCCTTCGCCCGCGTCTCCGCCGATTGGGTAGCCAGGATGTTGGCCATTGCCCGCGCCTTGCCAAGCTCCTTCGCCAGAGTCTTGCGGTCGCCGCCCGACAGCGGCGTAGGGTGATACTTCGGGGCCATCCGGACATCCAGGCGCTAACAGATCGGATTGGCGATCCGGAGCGGGCTACGGCGTCTTGAACGCCGGCCAGCACCCGTCTTCTTCGTGTCTGCCGGTGCGCTGCTGGCAGGTGTTGTCGAGCAGCCGTTGCGCGACGTCCTTCCAGACCGCGTTGCCGCCATATAGTCGGACTGCATCGGCGGTCTGGATTTCCACGGTTCGCTCGCAGCGGCGGCAGGAGATGCGCAGCACGTGGCGCTGAATCTCCGAAAGACGTCGCTGCCGCAGGTGAGCTCCGGTCGCGCAGGCGCGAGGATCTTTGAGCAACGACTCCCAGTATTCGGCCGGCAGCGGCGCATCAGGCCGCAGCGGGAGGAGCCGGCCTGCGGGCGGCTTGAGCGGTCAGTTTTTTCATCTGCTTCGGGGTCGGCATGCGCCAGCTCGCGGGTCGATCGGTCATTCCGAATTAGAACATAAAGAGAACAAAAGTCGAGTCCGCTTGGGCAGGCATCCGAGAAAAATCGTCCTGTTGGGAAGGCCGCGATGTCGGAACCAAGCCGGGCCATTCGTCTTGAATCCGGCATCAGTATTGGAGTTCCCCCGTCATGGCGCCCCGCGCGAACTGGAAAGGCTTCCTGCGCCTTTCTCTCGTCACCTGTCCGGTAGCGCTCTATCCGGCGACGTCGGAATCCGAAAAGGTCTCCTTCAACCAGCTCAACCGGAAGACCGGTCACCGCATCAAATATGCCAAGGTGGATGCTGACACCGGCGAGGAAGTCGCCAACGAAGACATCGTCAAGGGCTACAAGGTAGACACCGACACCTTCATCGAGGTGACCAAGGAGGAGCTCGAGAACGTCGCGCTGGAATCCACGCGAACCATCGAGATCGAGGAGTTCGTCGACCGCAGCGAGATCGACCCGAGATATCTGATCCGTCCCTACTACCTGGTGCCCGACGGAAAGGTCGGTCACGACGCCTTCGCCGTCGTCCGCGAAACCATCCGTGAGATGAACAAGGTCGCGATCGGACGGGTGGTGCTGACCAACCGCGAGCACATCATCGCCCTCGAGCCGATGGATAAGGGGCTGATGGGGACGCTGCTGCGCTATCCTTACGAAGTGCGTTCTGCGGACGAGTATTTCGACGATATTCAGGACGTCAAAGTCACCAAGGATATGCTTGATCTCGCCAAGCACATCGTCAACCAGAAGGCGGGCCACTTCGAGCCGGACAAGTTCGAAGACCAGTACGAAACTGCCCTTCTCGATCTCATCAACCAGAAGCGCGCCGGCAAACCCATCACCGCGAAAGCGCGTCCCCGCGGCGAGAACGTGGTGGACCTGATGGACGCGCTGCGCAAGAGCATCGGAGGAGGCGCGGCGGCAGCGACAGAGGCGCCGAAGAAGCCAGCCAAGAAGGCGCGCAAGGCGGCGGCCGGGCAAAAGGAAATGCTGATGCCGATTGCCGGCAAGAAACCGGCGAAGGAGGCTGCGGCGAAGAAGCTGGCCAAACCGCAGCGGAAGTCGGCTTAAGGTATCTTTGCGGTGGGTTCACGGAAAGCTCGCTCCGACACGCCGGATGCACCGAGATATTTTCCGGGCCGGCCGCTCTGTGCGCCCGCTTTGGAAATTCTCTGCTCGCGAGGTCGACAGCAGAGCTGATCGCATGGCGGCGGTCAGTGGGCGGGGAAGCGTCTCATGGCCAGAAAACTGAAGACCTACCAGACTTCGCTAGGCTTCTTCGATCTGGCGATGACCGCTCCCTCCATGAAAGCGGCTCTGGAGGCGTGGGGCGCAGACAGCAATCTCTTCCACCAGGGCGCGGCGAAGGAGAGCCACGATCCGGACGTCATCGCGGCGACCATGGCAAAGCCCGGCGTCGTTCTCAGGCGCCCGGTTGGAACGGACCGATCATTCAGCGAACATGCCGAGCTGCCCACCGATCTTGGCGGCGGAGGACCAACGAAAGCCGCCCGCAAGTCGAAAGGCCCAAAGGCGAAGAAGCCTTCCTCTCGCCCCGTCGACAAGGCTGCGGAACGAAAGGCCGCTCTCGCCTTCGAGAAGGAGCAGAAGCGGCGCCAGCTTGAACAGGCGAAGGAAGAGACTGCCAGGCAGAAGGACCGTGAACGCCGGCAGCAGGCCATCGACAAGGCGCAGGCTGCGTTGGACAAGGCCGAGCAGGAGCACGCGAAGCGGGCCGCTACCATCCAGGCCGAGGTCGAGGCTCTCGAGAAGAGATCGCAAGCCGAAAAAGCCCGCTGGGATAAGGAGAAGGAGCGATTGGGAGCCGCGCTGCGGCGCGCGCGGGGTTAGTTTCTGCGGCGGCACTGACAGGCGAAGGCCAACGGTCCCGTTAAGCGTTCATCGTTCGAGCTGGCACACATGCTGCGGCTTGATTTACCGCGGCGCGGTCCCGTCGGCCCTCAGGAGCGAGCTCCATGACGGCCCGATGTAGCTCGGCCGGAATCGCCAGCGAGCTTTCCGGCGGCTTGTTCGCCCACTGCCAGAAGCGATCGAAAGCATCCATCACAGGTCCTCCCGCAGGCCCCCTGAAAAACGGGTGACGAAACTTTCCCTTGGCCGGATTCGCGCGATATTCGAGGTTTAAGCCTCTCCTTCAGGTCGGCCGCCGAGATCTTATCGAAGCCGTGGTCGACTTTGCCGGCGTAGACCAGATCGTCGCCTTGCGCCGGCCGACGTAGGGCCCGTCCCACTTCGTACCATCGAGCCTGAAACCGGCAATGATCAGCCTCCCTTGAGCGGAGGTGTCGGCATCATCGGCACCTCACGCTTATGTGTCCAGCGACGCTGCACCCTCGCCAGAATTGCTATTGAATTACGATCGTAATTTTATATTATGACCGTAATGGCATTGAGCTGAGCCGCTGTTTGGCGGCAGCGGGATGCCGCCAAACAGCTCTTTGCGAGGATTTCATGGACGACACGACCGCCACTTCACGCCAGATTGCATCGCGAGACACCACAGATCTCACCTCGCTTGGGCTCGCAGCGGCTGCAGCAGCGGTTCGCAACGGCGACATCACGTCGGAAGCCTACACTACTGCGCTTCTGCAGCGCGCCCGAGCGCTTGCCGAGCTGAACGCCTTCATCACCATCGACGAGGCCGCTGTGCTCGAGGCCGCGAGGGACGCGGACAAGGCGCATGCGGCCGGCTCGGCGGCTCCGCTCCTTGGCGTGCCCCTCGGGGTGAAGGATAGCTATTTGACGAAAGGGCTGCCAACGAGCCTGGGCCTCGATAGCTTGGCTCACTTCATTCCGCGGGAAGACGCCGACGCCGTCCGTGCAATCAAGGAAGCGGGCGCTCTCGTCTTCGGCAAGAATAATCTGGTGGAGATGTCCTACGGGCTTACTGGCCACAATGAGCGCTATGGCCAGGTGAAGAACCCACACGCCCGCGATCGCGTAACAGGCGGCTCCTCAAGCGGCTCTGCCGCATCGGTGGCCGCCGGCCTCGTTCCCGCGTCCTTGGGCGGTGACACCGTTGGGTCAATCCGGGTGCCCGCATCGTTCTGTGGCGTTGTGGGATTCAAGCCGACCACCGGACGTTGGCCGCGGAACGGCGTTGCTCCGATCTCCCATACGCTCGACACGACGGGCGCATTCGCCCGAAGTGTCGAGGACTGCATTTTGATGGATCAGGTCGTGACTGGTGAACAGGCTGCGGAGTTCTCCGACGGCGGCTACGACCTGAAGGGAGCCCGACTGGCCTTCGCGCCGCGACAGTTCCTGGATTTGGTGGACTCGGAAGTCGAGACCCACTTTCGCGAAGTGGTTCGACGGCTGCAGGACGCCGGCGCCGAGGTCGTTGAGGTAGATCTTGGCGACGATTTCAATGCCCTCATCCAGACCGCGACATGGGGCATCTTCGCTCATGAGACGATGGACGCAATTTCGGAATTCCTTCGCCGCCACGACATCCCGACCACGTTCGAGGCGATTTTCGAGGGTCTTAAGCCCCAACTTCGGCAGGCGTGGGGACACGTCGTACTGCCGGGCGGTGCAGGTGCTACCTCGGCAGACGCGTATCAGACGGCGCTCAACGTGAGCCGGCCGGAAATCCAGCGCCGCCTCAACACGGCGTTCGTCTCTCATGGGGCGCTGGTCATTTTGCAACCGACCACGCCCTGCACGGCGCCTTTGATCGAGGAGCAGTCGACTGTCCATATCGCTGGGCAGGAAGTCAGCTACCTCGCTTTGGCGAACCACACCGTGTCGGCGAGCAGCGTGGGGCTGCCGGGTATCAGTCTTCCAGTCGGCTTGTCTCGCGCTGGGCTGCCGATTGGCCTTGAACTGGACGCTCCCTTGGGGAGCGACCGGGTGCTTCTGAACCTGGCCCGCGGCATCGAAGGCGTCTTGGGCGCCAAGTCCTTGGGCGCCAAGTCGACTGCGATCTAACGCCATGGCCCCTTCGCTTGGCGAAGCTGCCGCCTAACGGTTGCGGGATATTAGTGGAGTGGAGAGAACATGCGTTTCGAGAAGGGTCATAAGGCAGCGACGCGACGGCACATCGTCGATGTGGCCTCGAAGTGCGTGCGCCGAGACGGCATCTCCGCCGCCGGGATCGGCGGGATCATGGGCGAAGCCGGCCTGACGAAAGGGGCATTCTCTCCGCACTTCGAGTCCAAAGACGCGCTCGTTCGCGAGGCGCTGGCGAGCGCGCTCGCCGACCAGCAACATCGCCTCGATGAAGATCAGCGCAACGGCCTGGACCTCGAGGGCGCGATCCGGAGGTACTTGAACCGCGCTCACCTCGAAGACCCGGCGGGTGGGTGCCCTTCCGCAGCGTTGCTCCCCGAAATCTCCCGCCAGCCCCTGTCCACGCGGCAAGACTACGAGAAAGGCCTGCTCAGCTTCGTTTCGACTCTCGCGGCACTGCTTCCTGACGCCGGTTCTGCAGCGAGTGGCCGTCGCGCGACGGCCATCTTCGGCCTCATGGTGGGCACGCTCCAGTTCGCGCGGGCCGTGCCCGACGCTGCGCGGGCGGAGCAGATCCTGGAAGGCGGCGTTGAGGCCGCGTTGCAATTGGCACGAGCTTGATCTTGCTAGATCAGGAAGGGCGGAGAGGCTGAGCTTGCACATCCTGGTGAGCCCGGATCACCGAGGTTCAGCTACTGGACCATCGCGTCACTAAGCTGCGCTGCAAAATCTGGTCGCTATCGGTGCATAGTAGACTCTGGCCAGCCGTCCACCCCGGCATATTTATGGGTTCACGACTTAATCAGGAGGGCACTCTGGGCAGGTATCACCGATCGAGTTCAGCACGTCGCGAACCTCGGCCGCCGCTGCATCAGGGGAGACCCCTGCTGGTGGGTCCCGGCGGGCGATATCAAAGGCCCGCTCCCGTGCATGCGGATCGGCGCGGTCCTGCATCCAACCGTGCTCCTCACACTCCCGGATGGCGCCAGCTTCCTGGAGCACGTCAATCGCCCATCCGCGCATGGTGCGTATTGCCGGCCTTCGTTCACTCGTCATCAGCATAGAAATAACTCCTGATACGGCGAATCGTTTTGTCCGTCGTTCGTTCCGGCTGCTAACACATGGCTGGGATTCGCAATCGCGGGAACTCAAGATTTGGAGTGACACCGCTCGCGAACTGTCCGCTTCAGGTTGCGCGCTTGAAGTGAACGGCAAACTGAAGGCCGCATTTGCGATCAGGGACGGCGCCGCGGCAAGAAGCTGTGAACACTTTCTCAATGCTTCAGGTTTTGACGCGCAGACCAAAGTTCGCGAGGGGGTCCCAGTCCCTGAACTTAGTCTTCCTGGATTTTCGTTTGGGCGCGTGCGGCAAGTGCCGCACCGAGCTTATATGAACGGAGCCCTGTCAACCCATCAATAGCCCACCAAAACCATCGCGGACCCCCCCGTTTTCGCCGATCGGCGATGTCCGCTACTGGCGAATGCGGACATTCCACCGGGGTAAACCTCGGTCGCGAATGACCCATCTCGGACATCTGAGAACAGACACTAGGTGCTCGCCGCGCACGGCGATAGACCAGATCGTCATACTGATTGAGCGTTCGGATCGCGTGATGATGGCCATCCGAACGCTTCGAGAGGAGCCTGAGACTACGGCGCGCGCGCTGGTCCGATCTGTGGCGCACGAACCGGCTTTGCCATTCCATAGAAAATGACAACACCTTGGCCGCCGCAACGGGTCGAGAGCGCCTCGTTTGGCTCGCCGAAACAACTGGCAATGTCCGTCCAATTGTTCATTACCCAGACGTTGCCCGCTGGGTCGACGGCAAGATCAGTCTGCATTTGCAGGCCGCCACCGACATAGCCTCCGGGCGGCGAAATCTGGTCGCCTGTCTTCATGCCCGGAGGACAGGTCTCGGTGCGAGTGCCGCACAGCTGGGTGATCGGACTGTTCGGCATGGCAAAGTTAGAGATCCAGACGTTGTCGTTGCCATCCACCGTTGCCGCCCAAGGACCGGGGAGACCGCCGCCCGTGAACGGCGAACCGGGATACTGAGTACCATCGGGCCGCAACAGCGTGACGCTGCCACCGTCAGGGCCGCCTACCTGTTTGGCCATTTGCTCGGTGAGTGTCCGATCAGCGTTGTCGCCCATCTTCAGGACAGCGATGTCCTCGACAATATCGAACATTCCGCGATCCCTGCTACCTAGTCGATTGGTGACCCAGACATTGCCGCGGCTGTCGATGCCAAGACCGCTGCCGCTGTACCCGGTTTTGAACTTCTCGACCTTATTCGGGTCGGAGGCGGGAAATCGCGTCACATGCGCACCAAAGGCGTTCGTCACCCAGATGCGATCTTGCTGATCAATACCGAGATGGAACGGTCCCACGAACGATTTGCAAGGCTCGACTTCTCGGCCCTCACAGACGATCCGGCCTTTGGTTGGATCACCCTTGGGGAAGTAGAGGAGCTGGCTCTTTGATATGCCTACTGCCCACACGTCTCCACTGGGTGTTGCGATAATACCCTGCATGAGACCTAGCTTGCCATCAAACGTAATGCCCTCCGGCGGTGTCAGTGGCTTGCCGTTCTTGTCGAATACCGCAATTGACTTGCCGCCGTAACTGGAGAGCCAAGCGTTGTCTTTTGCATCGACGGCTGCGCCGAATGTGCCGCCCTGCATTCCACCGCCCGCGAACCCGGTCGTGATCGGGGAGAGCGGACGACCGTTAGGAGCGAACTTGGTAGCGTTGCCTTGCCAAAGGGTATCCTGACCCTGCCAGCCGACTGTGAAGTTGTCACCGACCCAGAGGTTGCCTTGGCTGTCGAACATGGCTTTGCCGCCCGCACGATAGCCGCCACCATCGAATTTGAGCGGTAGAACCCAAGCGCTAGGCGCAAAGTTCAGATAGGGCATGTACGGAACGGCGCGCATGGTCCTGCCCTTCGGGACCGGATAGAACTGGTCCAGAAGTGCGAACAGTCTCGTGGGCTGATACCACGGAGCACGCGCAATCGACTGTGCTGCCGCCAGCGTGTCATTCGGGGCATCACCCTTTGGCGGGGTGGCCGCCGTGTAGAGCTGGGGGCACGCATCGGCCGTCACACGCGTGACGCATCCGGCAAGCGCATCCGCGAGCGTGGCGAAGTTGGCCATCGTTGGCGTCTGGACGCTGTTGAGCGGGTCCTGAATTGTCGTGCCCCAGCCGCCCGTCTGAAGATCGACGAAGTTCGGAACGTTGCCAGCGGCAATGCGCAAGCTGAGCGGCGGTCCCTTGATCACGGAGCCGTCGAGAAATTGCGCGTGGGTCCATACCGAGGCCACGGTCGTCATCTCGTTAATTGTGATAGTCGCCGGTGGTTTACCGCCTATCACCGTCATCAGCGCAATGGCGGGGTTGTCACCACCTTGCGCATTCGATTTAGGTTGGCCGCCCTTCGCAATCAGATAAAGCGTGGCAGCGCCGGTCCCACCCGTTGAATTGAGCGTAAACCTGCCATCGGCTCCGGTGCGGGCCTGACCCAGCTGCTGCGGCGCGCCCGCGCTCGTAGCCCAGAGGCTGACTGTCGAATTGGTAATCGGCTGGCCGCCGCCGAGAACTTTCCCCTTGAGGGTATCCGCAGCAGCCGGGCCAACTGCCCAAGTGAGCAAACCGCCAGTCAGTAGTATGGTGACGAACTTCGCCTTACTTTTCGCTATCACAAGAGCCTCCAGCGTTTTGGCCGAAACCTGCAGTCTGTCAGCTGCTCTCATCTTGTTCTATGCAAGTTCGGCAGAACTATCCCCAAAGGCGCAAGAATCTCTGGCATATTGTGCGACGCGCTATCTATATTACCTGCACTTCATTACCTGCACTTCCGTTTTTGTGAAGGGTTTCGGATGCCGGCCCCATGACGGTGGGGCCGCGCGCACGGGGCCGGCGTCCGAAAGCCTCCAAGGGAGGAAACCGCGCTTGAGGG